>NZ_MUZR01000007.1:170025-193845 GCF_001995255.1 Thioalkalivibrio halophilus
GGAGCGGCCCTGGCCGCGAAGAGGGCGGGGTGGTTCAGCGGGCGAGCCACTGGGCGTCGAGCCGGGAGGCTTAGTCGCTCCGCCAGGAGCGCGCCCCGGTCCTGCCGGCGACGCAGTGCGCCTCGATGTCCGCGGGGGTGGACCAGTCAGCGACCAGCGCCCCTGCCCTGTTCGCCTTCGCTTTCGCCGACGCGGTCAAGCACCGTGCGTATGACGTCGGCCGCGATGCGGAACTCCGATTGGTGAAGCCGTTCGAAAACCGCGCGCGCGGACGGGATCAGACCCTGGCGGCGCGCCATCCCGATCACGGCGGCGGTACCCGCCACACGAATACCGGCCTCAAGGGCAAGGGCGCGGCCCATCCGTTCATCCATGAGCACCAGGGCGGGTTCATCGTGGCCGAGGGCCATCCGGATACAGGCTGCTTCGCCTTCATCCAGTTCGGGTAACGGTATCGACGAACGCGGTCCTTCCCGGAGGCACAGCCAGCCGGCGTCCAGCGCGGCGGCGATGGCGGATTCCCCGGGCCTCTCCTGTCCGGGCAGCACCTCGCGGGCGACTTCCTCCGGAATCCCGACCGTCCCGAACAGACGGGGCAACCATTCCAGCCCATCCACGAACGAAAGCCCGATCAAAGGGCTGGCGTCACTCAGGACGAGGCGAGCCATTCGTCGAGGGTATCCATGTCGTGGTCCGCTTCCGTGCCATTCAGGTCCACGACGGGAATCCCGAGCCGGGAAAGATGGCGCGCGAAGTCGGCCGTGGCGAACTCGGCGAGACGCGCCGCACGCGCGAGGGAGAGGTGCCCGTCACGGAACAGGGCGGTGGCCAGAGCCACCTTTACACCCGGCGCGTCGAGTTCCCCCGCATCGTTCAATCCCAGGATGAGGGCATCGGGACGGTCCCGGTTCATGACCAGTACCGGCGTTTCGTGGGACTTGCGCAGGGCGCCGGTGGGATTGTTCTTGAGGCCGCTAACGTTCACGACTTCCATGGGAATCCTCCATGGGAATGGCAGTCAGGATCAATACTAGTCCTGTCCATGCTTCCCGGCAATCCGCTCAGCTTCTCGCTGTGGTAGTCCTCGATGGCGAGGTTGCGCACCCGGGAGCTGGCACGGGAATGACGCGGCGCGGGTCGGGGTGGTTCAGCGGGCGAGCCACCGGGCGTCGAGCCGGGTGTTGAAGGTCTCCTCGACGCGGCGCAGGTAGTACATCATGTCCACCGGCAGGTTGATGCCGTCGTGCATCTGCAGGGGGTAGAGGTCGGCGGCGATCACGCAGTCGGCGATGGAGGGGTGGCCGAGATAGAAACCATTGGCGGCCAGGTGGCGGGCGAGCTCGGGCAGGCGGCTCAGCCGGGCCAGTTGCTGGTAGCCGTCGTAGCGGTCGTTGGCCAGTTCCTCCACGCTCATGCCGAAGCGGTGCTGCACGTTCGCCTTGAAGTCGGCGAGGGCGTCGGCGTCCTCGCCGATGCCGTGGTAGCCGGGGGCCAGCGGGGCGTACAGGCGTTCGAGGACCACGTCCACGCGGGCACGCCAGTCGAGCAGGGCCTGCCAGGCGTCGTCGGCGATGATCCCCGCGGACAGCGGTTCGCCGCTCGGGAACAGCTCGTCGATCGCGCGCAGGGCCGCCGTGGTGTCGGTATGCAGGCCGCCGTCGTCGGTGGCGAGCACCGGGGACTGCCGCGCGATGCCCAGCTCGAAGAAGGTCTCGTCGTCGAACCAGTCGACCGCGCGGGTCTCGAGCGCCGCTCCCTTGTACCCGCAGGCCAGGCGGATGCGGTCGGCCTTCGGGTCGTGGGCGAAGTGGTAGAGGGTCGCCATCAGGCGGAGCCCCGGTTCGTCCCGCCCCGGGTCTGTCCGCGTTTCGCGTTGGCGAGGATGAAGTCCCACTGATCCTCGGTCAGCGGCATCACCGACAGGCGGTTGCCGCGGCGCACCAGCGGGCAGTCGGCCAGCTCCGGCTGCTGCTTGAGCCAGTCGAGGGTGAGGATGTCGTCGAATTTCTCCTCGAAGGCGACGTCCACCCGCAGCCAGCGCGGGTTGTCGGGATCGCTCTTCGGGTCGTAGTGCTTGTCCTCGGGGTCGAACGCGCAGGAGTCCGGGTAGGCCTCGTTCTCGATGCGCATGATGCCGACGATGCCCGGCGGCTTGGCGTTGGAGTGGTAGAAGAAGGCGAGATCGCCCTTCTTCATCTGGTCACGCATCATGTTGCGCACCTGGTAGTTACGGATCCCGTCCCAGGGTTCCACGCCCACGCGTTCGAGATCGTCGATGCCGAACTCGTCGGGTTCGGATTTCATCAGCCAGTAGCCCATGTCGTCGCGTTCCTTGAATCAGTCGTTGTCAGGTGTCTGCAGGGTCGCAGTGGCCTGTCCGTGCCGGGGGAATACATGCCAGCCGGTCTCGGTGACCACGGCATCCAGCGGCACGTCCCAGGGCTGCACCGGCAGGGCCTCGACCTGCTGCAGGCCATGGGCCACGCCGATCAGGCGCGGGCGGTGGATGCCGAAGCGCCGCCGGGCGAAGTAGCGGTCGTAGTAGCCGGCGCCCATGCCCATGCGGTTGCCGTGGCGGTCGAAGGCGACCAGCGGCATCAGCACCACCTGCATCTCGCGGCGCCAGACCTGCGGCGCACCGGGGCACGGCTCGGCGATGTCGAAGCCGTTGTGGCACAGGCGGTCTTCGGGATGCCATTCGTGGAAATGCATGCGGCCGTCGCGGCGGGTGTCCATCACCGGCAGGGCGATGCGCGTGCCGCGCCGGGCCAGGGCGCAGGTCAGCGCGGTCAGGTCGACCTCGCCGCGCAGGCCGCGGTAGGCGCCGATGCAGCGCGGTTGCCAGCGTTCCAGCCATTTCAGCAGGTGACCGCTGATCGCGCGGTTGTGCTCGGCCAGACGGGCATCGGACAGGGCCGCACGGCGACGGCGCAGCTCGCGCCGGAGCCGGCGGGCGTCCTCGCGGGCGAGGGCGTCGATATCGGGGGCGTGCGCGGTGGTGGGCATGGCCGTGGGGGTCATGGGGATCGGCAGGGAAAAAAGAGAGGACGCGCCCCGCAGGCGCCGTCGTGGCCTTCGACCTTGAACCAGCGGTTCAGGTGGGAGAAGTCTCCGGATCTTTAGGCTTTCCGCTCGGGGGCGGACCTGCACAGCGAAACGGAAGAACTCGGTCCCTGGGTGTTGCATTAAGGCTCAAGGGTACCACCCGGCCACGTTCGAACGCCGCAGCGACGCGTCCGGGATCATTATGGACCAGATGCGGGGGGAATGCTCAAGCGCCGTGCAAAAGTTTCGGGCAGGCGGGCAAACTCCGGTCGGGTCGCCGCTCAGGACTGCGGCGGCCTGCCGGTCTCCGGATTGGGCCGGGTGTCGCTCTCGCGTCCGAGGTTCTGCTCGATGCGTTCGGCCAGCGCATGCAGGCGTTCGGGGGCGTCGGCCCCGCCCTTTTTCATCCGTTCCAGCTCTTCCTGGCACTCGAGCTTTTCGTGGGCGAGGTTGAGCGCGACCATCACCGCGATGCGCTCGGCCCCGACCACGCGCCCGCCGTCGCGCAGTTCGCGCATGCGCTCGTCGATCAGGGACGCGGAGGCGAACAGGTCGGCGCGCTCCTCGGGCGGGCAGGCGACGTGGTACTCCTTGCCCATGATGGTGATGCGGACCGGTTCGGAAGACTGGCTCATTCGGACTGCTCCATCGACCGCAGGCGGGCGATCATGGTCTCGACCCGGTGACGGGCCTGTTCATTGCGTTCGCGGTACGTGGCCCGCTCGGTGCGCAGCTGGCGGACCTGCTCATGCAGGGCCCGGTTTTCCTCGCGCAGTTCGGCGTTGTCGTCCAGCAGGCGCAGGATCGCGGCCTCGAGACGGTCGAGGGCGTCGGGCGCGTGGCTGCCGGAAGAAGCACTGTCGGACATGGCGGGGCGGGCCTCGGGCTTGAAAAACGGGAGCGAAGTCCCTGAATCCCGGAGTCTAGGAGGGGGTCGGCGGAACCGTCAACCGAAACACCGGCGGGTTGTGTTGCGACCCGCGCAGGGGGTGGCCAGAATATGACCCATGACACAGCCTCCCGAACCCGCACCCGACGCCACGATCATCGAAGGCACGGCCCACAACGGCAAGCCGTGCCGGGTGGTGGACAACACCGGCACGATCCCGCGCGGCGAACTGGAACAGCTGCTGGAGGACCTGGTCCGCGACAAGCGTTTCGGGCTGACAGCGCTGTCCGCGACCGGTTCCAGCGAGATCCGCCTGGGCGAGCCGCAGTTCACCCATCTGCAGATGGGCGATGATCTTTACCGCTTTCTGCTGTTTCCCTACGAAGCCCGCCTGGAGGCCTTCTGATGGCGCAGCCCTGGGAAGAACGCCTGGCCCACGGCCTGCGCACCATGGGGTTCGCGCAGACCCCGGCCTCGGCCCATGGCCTGATCACCGGCTGCCTGGTGGCGGACCCCGAGGCCGGCAATGACCTGCTGATCAAATCGCTGGGCGAGGCGCTGCCGCTGACCGAGAACCCCGCCGAGGCATTCGACCGGCTGGTGGACGAGCTGCGCCGGCACCTGCTGGCGCAGCTGTACGACATCGAGCTCGGTTTTGCCCCGCTGGTGCCGGAGGATGCGGAGATCGAGACCCGCGCCCAGGCGCTGTCGGAATGGGCCGACGGGTTCATCAGCGGGCTGGGGCAGACGCCGCGGCTGGGCGGGCTCAAGCCGTCGGCCGAGTCGGCGGAGATCCTGCGGGATCTGGCCGAGATCGCGCGCATGGATCCCGAGCCGGAGGACAGCGAGGCCTCGGAGAAGGACTTCGAGGAGCTGTCCGAATACGTGCGCGTGGGCGTGCTGCTGATTGCCGACGAGCTGGCCCCCGAGAACCCGACCCGGATCCCGATGCAATGAGCCGCGCGCCGCAGATCCCCGCCGGTGAGCTGGCCCGTCGCCGCCAGCGCCTGATGCGCGCGGCCGGGGGCGATGCCCTGATCGTGATCCCGGGCGCGGTGGAGACCACCCGCAACCGCGACGTCGAGTACCCGTTCCGGCAGAACTCCGATTTCCTCTATCTGACCGATTTCGAGGAACCGGACGCCATCGCGGTGCTGGCCCCGGGGCGCGAGGCCGGGGAATATATCCTGTTCTGCCGCGATCGGGACCCGAAGATGGAGACCTGGACCGGACGCCGCGCCGGGCCCGAAGGGGCGATGGAACGGTTCGGTGCCGACTGCGCGTTCCCGGTGGACGACATCGACGAGATCCTGCCCGGACTGCTGGAGAACCGCCGCGAGCTGTGCGCGCCGTTCGGCCGCGACGAGGGCTTCGACCGGCGGCTGTTCGGCTGGCTGCAGCAGGTGCGCCGGCGCGCGGCGCGCAGCGGGGTGCGGGTGCCGCACGAGTTCGCCGCGCTGGAACACCACCTGCACGAGCAGCGCCTGTTCAAGAAGGCCCCGGAACTGAAGATGATGCGCCACGCCGCGGCGATCTCCACCGGGGCGCACCGGCGCGCGATGCAGGCCTGCCGCCCCGGCATGACCGAATACCAGGTGGCCGCCGAGATCACCCACGAGTTCCACCGCCACGGCACCGAGGCGGCGTATCCGTCCATCGTCGGCGGCGGCGAGAACGGCTGCATCCTGCACTACATCGAGAACCGCGACGTGCTGCGCGACGGCGATCTGTTGCTGATCGACGCCGGTTGCGAGCACCGCGGCTATGCCTCGGACATCACCCGCACCTTCCCGGTGGGCGGGCGCTTCGGCGGGCGCCAGCGCGAGGTCTACGAGATCGTGCTGGACGCGCAGCGCGCCGCCATCGACGCGGTGCGGCCCGGGCATCACTGGAACGATCCGCACGACGTCGCGGTGCGCGAGCTGACCCGCGGGCTGCGGGATCTGGGCGTGCTCGAGGGCGAGCTGGATGCGCTGATCGAGGACGAGGCGTATCGCCCGTTCTTCATGCACCGTACCGGTCACTGGCTCGGGCTGGATGTCCACGACGTGGGCGACTATCGCGTGGGCGGGGTCTGGCGACAGCTGGAGCCGGGCATGGTGATGACCGTCGAGCCCGGCCTGTATTTCGGCCCGTACTGCGAGACCCCGGAGGACCTGCGCGGGATCGGCGTGCGCATCGAGGACGACGTGGCCGTGACCCGCGACGGGCACGAGGTGCTGACCGAGGCCTGTCCGAAGACCGTGGAGGCCATCGAGGCCTGCATGGCCGACGGCGCGGCCGGACGTCGCTGAAACCGGGGCAGAGGGAGGCGCATGGAGGCCACCGTGAATCGCGGAACGCAAACTCAAACTCAAACGCAAACCGAGACCGACATCGCCGTGGTCGGCGGCGGGCCGGTGGGCGGGCTGATGGCCTGCACCCTGGCACGCGCCGGCTACACGGTGAGGCTGTTCGAACGCGGCCCGGCGCCGGATCCGGAGCATCCGCGCGAGGACACCCGTGGCTATGCCCTGGCGGCCGGCTCGGTGACCCTGCTGGACGATCTCGGCTACTGGGCGGAGCTGGCGACCACGGCCGCGCCCATCCGGCGCATCGTGGTCAGCCGCCGCGGCGGGCTGGGCCGGGTGCGCATGGACGCCGCGCAGATGGGCCGCGAGGCCCTGGGTCAGGTGGTGCCGGCCGCGGCGCTGGATCCCCTGCTGGCGCGGGCCCGGGATGCGGCGGGGGTGGCCAGTCATCACGCCACCACGCTGGCGGGTGTGGAGGCCGCCGAGGACGGCGCGCGCCGCCTGCACCTGGAGGGTCCCGACGGGGCGTGGTCCTGCCGCGCGCGCCTGCTGATCGCCGCCGACGGCGTCGGCTCGCCGACCCGCGAGGCGCTGGGCATCCCGGTGCAGCGCCATCGCTACGATGCCGATGCCCTGGTGTTCGACGTGCGGCCCTCGCGTGCGCATGACGGCGAGGCTTTCGAACGCTTTACCGACGAGGGGCCGCTGGCGCTGCTGCCGCAGGCCGACGGGCGCATGAACGTGGTCTGGGTGGCCCCGCCGGAGGTCTGCGACGCCCGCCTGGAACTGGACGAGCCGGCCCGCATGGCGGCGCTGCAGGAACGTTTCGGCTGGGCGCTGGGGCGGCTGCACCCGGCGGGGGACGTGCTGCGCTTCCCGCTGCAGCGGATGCATGCGCCGCAACCGTTCGCCGAACGCGCGCTGCTGCTGGGCAACGCCGCCCACTCGGTGCATCCGGTGGCCGGCCAGGGGCTGAACCTGGCGCTGCGCGACGTGGCCGATCTGCTGGGCGTACTGCGCGAGGGCGCGCAGCCCGACGGGCGCCCCGCGTTCGTGGCCGATCCCGGCGGGCGGCACGTGCTGGAGGCCTGGGCGCGCCGGCGCGAGGGCGACATCCGCCGCATCGTCGGGGTGACCGATTTCCTCGCCCGCGGGATGCGCCATGTTGACGGACTGCTGGGTCACGCGCTGGGCCTGGGCATGATGACGGTCGACCGGGTGCCGCCGCTGCGCGATGCCTTCGCGCGCGGGGCGATGGGGCTGCGGCCGGTGCCGCGGCATACCCTGTCGCGACTGCCGGAGGCGCGGGCATGACGCGCGCTGGCGAGCCGCTGGACGTGCTGGTGGTCGGCGGTGGCGCCACCGGCCTGGCCACCGCCCTGGGCTGCGCCCGCGCGGGCATGCGGGTGGCGGTGCTGGAGCGCGGACCGGCACCGGCGTTCGATCCGGCGACCGCGCCGGTGACCCGGGTGGTCACGCTCAACGCCGCGGCCATGGGCCTGCTGGATCGTCTGGGGGTCCAGGAGGCCCTGGCGGCCAACCGCGCCCATGCCTTCTCCGGCATGCAGGTGTGGGACGCGCACGGCCCCGCGCATATCCGCTTCGACGCGGATGATCTGGGCGTGCCCGAACTCGGCTGGACGGTGGAGAACGCAGCGCTGGAGGCGGTGCTGTGGCAGGCCCTGCGCGAGCGTGGCGTGGCGCTGTGGCCGGAGACCGCGTGGCGCAGCGTGGACCTGCGGCCCGATCGGGTGGATGTCTATGCCGAGGGGCATGCGCCGCTGGCCTCGGCGCGCCTGGTGGTGGCGGCCGACGGGGCACGTTCGGCCCTGCGCGAACGTGCGGGGATCGCAGTGGACGAGCGCCCGTACCACGCGCGCGGCGTGGTGGCCACGGTGGAGACCGCGCAGGGGCACGGCGACACCGCCTGGCAGCGTTTCGACGACGAGCGCATCCTGGCCTTCCTGCCGCTGGGCGACGGGCGCTGTTCCATCGTCTGGTCGCTGCCGGAGATCGAGGCCGACGACGTAATGGCGATGGACGATGGCGCATTCATCGACGCGCTGTCGGCGGCGATCGATGGCGGTCCCGGGCCGGTCACCGGGGCCTCGCCGCGCGCGGCCTTCCCGCTGGTGGCGCGGCATGCGCGTGACTACTTCTCCGGGCGGGTGGTGCTGGCCGGGGACGCGGCGCACACCATCCACCCGCTGGCCGGGCAGGGGCTCAATCTGGGGCTGGCGGACGTCGACGCCCTGCTGCGCCAGCTGGCCGGCCCCAACCGGCGCGATCCCGGTGATCCGCGCGGGCTGCGCGCCTACACCCGCGCGCGGCGCCCGGAGAACGCGATGATGCAGCGCGCGATGGACGGCTTCCGCCTGCTGTTCGGCACCCGCCGTGCCGGTCTGCCGGAGCTGCGCGGCGCCGGGGTGCGGCTGGTGAACGGGCTGGTCCCGGTCAAGCGCCAGCTCGCGCTGCGCGCGTTCGGGCTGGACGGCATCCGCCGCTGATCTGATCCATGGACCCGATCCCATGGACCCGGCGTGAACCGGGGCATTGGGTTCCGGCGCCGGATCGCCTATAATTGATCTCACGCCAGCGGGGTACGAAAGCTCCGCACATCATCCTGGAAGAGTTCTGCCGCGCCGCGCCTCGGGCGCGCGCCGCAGACGCCGAAGGCGCAACATCCGCCCGGAATCGCTCAGGCTTCAGGACCGGGATGATGAAACGGCGAACTCTGGAGAGCGGCCGGCAGACGGCCCACCGAAGGGGGCGATCGCCCGGGTCCACAAGGACCGCGGGGCGCGCAAACTCTCAGGTTTCAGGACAGAGGGGCGGCCGGCAGTGATCCTGCCGGCCGCCCTTTTTTTATGCGCGGATGACCGCGACGCCATCGACGCCGGAACAACTGCAGGACGAAAAGCATGACGCTGAAGAAAACCCCGCTCCATGCCGCCCACGAACGCGCCGGCGCCAAGCTGGTCGATTTCGCCGGCTGGGAGATGCCGCTGCATTACGGCTCGCAGATGGAAGAGCACAAGAAGGTGCGCGCCGGCGCCGGCATGTTCGACGTGTCGCACATGCGCGTGGTCGACATCCGCGGGCCGCAGGCGCAGGCCTTCCTGCGCTATCTGCTGGCCAACGACGTGGCCAAACTGAAGACCGAGGGCCGCGCGCTGTACAGCTGCATGCTCAACGAGCGCGGCGGCGTGATCGACGACCTGATCATCTACTGGCTGGGCGGGGATGCCTACCGCGCGGTGGTCAACGCGGGCACCGCCGACAGCGACATCGCCCACATGCAGACGGTGGCGCAGGACTTCGATGTCAGCGTCGAGCCGCGCCCGGAATTCGCCCTGATCGCGGTGCAGGGTCCGCAGGCCGTGGACAAGACGCTGCCGCTGCTGCCGGAAGACCTGCGCAGCGCCGGGGAACTCAAGCCGTTCTCCGCGCTGTGGAACGACGAGTGGTTCGTTGCGCGGACCGGCTACACCGGCGAGGACGGCTTCGAGGTGATGCTGCCGGCCGCGGAGGCCGAGGGCTTCTGGCAGGCGCTGCTGGACGCCGGGGTCGACCCCATTGGCCTGGGCGCCCGCGACACCCTGCGTCTGGAGGCCGGGATGAATCTCTACGGTACCGACATGGACACCGAGACCAGCCCGCTGACCGCCAACCTCGGCTGGACCGTGGCGCTGAAGGACGCCGGGCGCGACTTCATCGGCCGCGCGGCCGTCGAGCGCGAGAAGGCCGCGGGTGTGCAGCAGCGCCTGGTGGGCGTGGTGCTGGAGGGCCGCGGCGTGCTGCGCGGCGGCACCCGGATCGTGACCGACGCCGGCGACGGCGTGGTGACCTCGGGCAGCTTCGCGCCCAGCCTCGGCATGTCCGTGGGCTTCGCGCGGGTGCCGGCCGCCGCGGCCGATGCCGAACGCCTGGAGGCGGAGATCCGCGGGAAGCACCTGCCCGTGCGGGTCGTGCGCCCGGGCTTCGTGCGCAACGGCGAACCGCTGATCGAACTGCCCTCCGGCTGATGCGAGCCATACAATTTTAGTGCGCTACACTGCGTACCGGGTTTCAACGCTATAAGGAAGACGCCATGAGCGAAGCACCGAAGGATCTGAAGTACACCAGGAGCCACGAATGGGTTCGTACCGAGGACGATGGCACGGTGACCATCGGCATCACCGATCACGCGCAGGAGCTGCTGGGTGATCTGGTGTTCGTCGAGGCCCCCGAGGCCGGCAGCAGCCTGGAAGCCGGAACGGCCTGTGCCACGGTCGAGTCGGTCAAGGCCGCCTCCGACATCTATGCCCCGATCGGGGGCGAGGTGACCGAGACCAACGCGGAGCTGGAAGACAGCCCCGAGAAGGTCAACGAGTCGCCGTTCGAGGATGGCTGGCTGTTCCGGATGAAGCCTGCGAATGCCGCGGACCTGGACGCCCTGATGGACGCGGACGCCTACGCCGCGCACGTCGAAGCCGAATCCTGAAGCCACTGGTGGCGGCCGAACCCCGGTGTCCGGCGGACACCGGGGCGCCGCCGAAGAACTTCGCGTCAGCGAAAGCGAGAAAGTCATGCCGTTTATTCCGCATACCGAAGAAGACATCCGTTCGATGCTCGAGCGCATCGGCGCCGACTCCGTGGAGGATCTGTTCGACGAGATCCCGGCCGGACTGCGCGCGCCACCGCTGGAGGGCATCCCCGAGGGTCTCAACGAGATGGGGATCACCCGCCTGATGCAGGAACGGGCGGCAATGGACGGCATGCCGCTGAATTTCATTGGCGCCGGGGCGTACGAGCACCACATCCCGGCGGCCGTGTGGCAGATCGCCACCCGCGGCGAGTACTACAGCGCCTATACGCCCTACCAGGCGGAGGCGTCACAGGGCACGCTGCAGCTGATCTACGAATACCAGACCATGATCAGCCGTCTCACCGGCATGGAGGCCTCCAACGCCTCGCTGTATGACGGCGCCTCCGCACTGGCCGAGGCCGTGCTGATGGCGGTGCGCGTGAACCGCCGGTCGAAGAGCAAGCGGGTGCTGGTCCCGGGTGCGCTGAATCCGGTGTACCGCCGGGTGATCGACACCCTGATCGGCAATCAGGGCATCGAGCTGGTCGAGGTCCCGTTCGACGAGACCACCGGGCAGACCCCGGTGGAGGCGCTGGCCGCGCACGCCGACGACGACATCACCGCGATGATCATCAGCCAGCCGAACTTCTTCGGCATCCTCGAGGATGTGGACGGCCTGACCGGCTGGGCCGAAGAGCGCGAGATCCCGGTCATCGGCGTGGTCAATCCGGTCTCGCTGGCGCTGCTGAAGCCGCCGGGCGAGTGGGGCAGCCAGGGCGCGGACATCGCCGTGGGCGAGGGCCAGCCGCTGGGCGCGCCGTTGTCCTCCGGCGGGCCGTACTTCGGCTTCATGACCACGCGCAAGAAGCATATCCGGCAGATGCCGGGGCGCATCGTCGGTCGGGCCGAGGACGCCGACGGCAAGCCGGGCTTCGTCCTGACGCTGCAGGCCCGCGAGCAGCACATCCGCCGCTCCAAGGCCACCTCGAACATCTGCACCAACCAGGGGCTGGTGGTCACCGCGGCGACCATCCACATGTCCATGCTGGGCGACGAGGGGCTGACCCGGGTGGCCGAGGCCTGCTACGCCAACACCCATGCACTGGTGGAAAAGCTCGCCGCGAAGGGCATCAAGCCGCGCTTCACCGGTGAGTACTTCCACGAGGTGGCGCTCGACTTCGGCGGCAATGCCGCCGGGCAGCTGCAGGCGATGGCGGATGCCGGCTTGCTCGCGGGGCACGACCTCGGCCGGGACTATCCGGCGCTGGACGGCTGCGTGCTGGCCTGCGTGACCGAGACCAAGAACGAGAACGATCTGGAGCAGTACGTGGCTGCCTGCGAGCAGGCCCGCGCGGCCTGAGCGGGGAGCCACTCCACGCGACGTGCCATACCCCAACCGCCGAGGAGGCTGACATGGCCGAGACCAAGCTAGAGGGCAACACGATCCACACCAACGGCGACCTGCCCCACGTGGGTTCGCCGGCTCCGGACTTCAACCTGACGGGCAAGGACCTCAACGATGTCTCGCTCGCCGATTTCGGCGACAAGCGCAAGATGATCTACATCGTGCCCAGTCTCGACACGCCGGTGTGTGCCGAGTCGACCAAGAAGATCAACCAGTTCGTCGAACAGCGCCCCGACGTGCATGCACTCATCGTCTCCGCCGATCTGCCCTTCGCGATGGACCGTTTCTGCTCCGTGGAGGGGCTGGAGCGCGTCACGGTGCTGTCGATGATGCGCGATCGCAATTTCGCCAAGGACTACGGCGTGCTGATCCAGGACGGACCGCTGGCCGGGATCACCGCCCGCGCGATGCTGGTGCTGGATGCCGACAACCTGGTGATGCATGCCCAGCTGGTCCCCGAGATCGGCGACGAACCCGACTACGACGCGGTCTTCGCCGCGCTGGACGACCGGGCGACGCTGAGCCCCACCCAGTAACGCGACAGGCCTCCGGCGGGCCCCGCGCGGTGCAGATCCGCCGGGGCCCGCCGTCTACCCGAATACCGAAGCGAGAAACCGCCATGAACACCACGGAAACCAAGCTGATCTTCGAACATTCCCACGCCGGTCGCTCCGCCGTGGCCCAGGCGCCGCAGGAACACGCGGCCACGGCCATCCCCGCGCACCTGCGGCGGAAGTCGGCGCCCGGCCTGCCGGCCGCCTCGGAGCTGGACGTGGTGCGTCACTACACGCGGCTGTCGCAGAAGAATTTCTCCATCGACACCGAGTTCTATCCGCTGGGCTCGTGCACGATGAAATACAACCCGCGCGCCTGTAACAGCCTGGCGATGCTGCCCGGGTTCCTGAATCGCCATCCGCTGGCCCCGGCCAGCCACAGCCAGGGCTTCCTGCAGACCATGTACGAGCTGCAGGAGATGCTGCGCGAGGTCACCGGCATGCAGGACGTGTCGCTGGCGCCGATGGCGGGCGCGCAGGGCGAGTTCACCGGCGTGGCCATGATCCGCGCCTACCACGATGCCCGCGGCGACACCGAGCGCCGCGAGATCATCGTCCCCGACGCCGCGCACGGCACCAACCCGGCCACCGCGATCATGTGCGGCTACGAGGTGCGCGAGATCCCCACCGACGAGACCGGGGACGTGAACCTCGAGGCGCTGCGCGAGGCCGTGGGTCCGCAGACTGCCGGGATCATGCTCACCAACCCGTCCACCGTGGGCGTGTTCGAGCGCCGCATCGAGGAGATCGCGAAGATCGTGCACGAGGCCGGCGGCCTGCTGTACTACGACGGCGCCAATCTCAACGCCATCCTCGGCAAGGTGCGTCCGGGCGACATGGGCTTCGACGTGATCCACATGAACCTGCACAAGACCTTCTCCACGCCGCACGGCGGGGGCGGGCCGGGTTCCGGCGCGGTGGGTGTGGGCGAGCGGCTGCTGCCGTACATGCCGGTGCCGCACGTGGAAAAGGACGGGCAGGGCGGCTACCAACTGGCCGAGGAGGCCGACCGTCCGGAAACCATCGGCCGGCTGTCCGCGTTCATGGGCAACCCCGGCGTGCTGCTGCGGGCCTATGTCTACATGCGCATGCTGGGTCGCGAGGGCATGGTCCGGGTCGCCGAGTTCGCCACTCTCAACGCCAACTACCTCGCGAGCGAGCTCAAGGCGGCCGGCTTCGACCTGGCCTACCCCGAGCGCCGCGCGACCCACGAGTTCATTGTCACCCTGAAGAAGCAGGCGAAGGAGACGGGGCTGACCGCCGGCGACGTGGCCAAGCGGCTGCTGGATCACGGCTTCCACGCGCCGACGACCTACTTCCCGCTGCTGGTGCCGGAATGCCTGCTGGTGGAGCCCACCGAGACCGAGTCGAAGGAGACCCTGGACGCCTTCGTCGAGGCCATGGCCTGCATCCTCGCCGAGTCGGCGGACGACATCGACACCATCAAGTCGTCGCCGCACAACCTGCCGAACCGCCGCTTCAACGAAGTGGCCGCGGCCAAGGCCCTGGATGTGGCGTATCAGGAATCGGCCGGCGATGCCGCTGGCGCGGAAACGCGCACCGGCACCCACGGCTGAGGCACCATCCGGGCGGGCTTCTTCCGGGCCCGCCCACCTGCCCCTTTCGCCTGCAAGCAGGCTCCTACATGGCGTGTACCGGCCCGTAGGAGCCTGCTCGCAGGCGAATGCCCTTTGCGAATGCCCCGGCCGACGGGGCTTATTCGCGCTTCATGCAGTCGAGGAAGCCGTCGGCCAGGTCGTCCATCAGTTCGAACCAGGCGTCCGGGCCGGGCTGGATGTCGACGCCGACCGGGTCCAGCTCTCCGAGGCGGGTTGCGTGGCCTTCCACGATGGTCTCGGCCAGCGCCGGGCGGAACTGCGGTTCGGTGAACAGGCAGGTGACATCGTCCGCGGACAGGCGATCACGCAGTTCGCTGATGCGCCGTGCCCCGGGACTGCGGGACGGGTCGACGGTGATGGAGCCGGCTGCGTTCAGGCCGTAATGGGCCTCGAAATACTGGTAGGCGTCGTGGAACACCACGAAGGCCTCGCCGCGCACCGGTTCCAGACGCTCTTTCAGGTCGGCATCGAACTCGTCGATGCGTCCCAGCATGCGGTCGCGGTTGTCTTCCAGGGCGCCGGCCTTGTCGGGGAAATTCTCGCCGAGTCGGTCCGCAAGCTGCGTCACGATCGCCCGGGCGTTGTCGGGTGACAGCCAGATGTGGGCGTCCCGGTGCCCGTTGCCGTGGTCGTGCCCGTGGTCACGGTCATGCCCCTGGTCGTGGTCATGCCCGTGGTCGTGATCATGCCCGTGCTCATGGTCATGGCCGTGGTCATGCTCACCGCCATGTCCTTCTTCGTGGGCCTCCTCATGCGCCGCATCATGGTCGTGGTCATGGTCATGCGGTTCCCAGACCCCGCCCGAGCGCGTCGACAGCAGGTCAAGCTCCATGTCCTCCATCAGCGTCACGACCGTGGTACCTTCTCCCTGATTGCGCAGAGGCGATTCGAGGAAGGTCTCCAGATCCGGTCCGACCCAGACCACCACGTCCGCATTCTGCAGACGACGGGCCTCGGAGGGCCGCATGGAGTAGCCGTGCGGGGAGGCGTCGGGCGGCAGCAGGACATCGGCCTGCATCACGTCATCTACCAGCCCCGCCACCAGGCCGTGAATCGGGAGGACGCTGGAGACGATCCGCGGATCGTCCGCCTGGACCGGGGTGGCGAATACGGCGCCCGCGGCAAGGGCGCCGGAGAGAAGGGGGAATCGCTTGCGCATCATGACTGGGGCTCCGTCTGGGTTCTGAATGTTATACAATACCACCATGTTCGCGCACGTCCAGCACTGGCTCCGGGGAACTCGCCCGACGGAACGGCCGTCGCGGGGAGGGGGCCCGCTCGTGGCCGCGCGGGAGGTGACCATTGAACGGGGGGGACGGACCATCCTGGACCGCGTCTCGATGGCGGTGCACCCGGGCGAGGCGGCGATGATCATCGGTCCCAACGGCGCGGGCAAAACCAGCCTTCTCCGCGTGCTGATGGGATTGTGGCAGCCGGATGGCGGTCACGTGGAACGGGTGGCGGATCTGCGGGTCGGTTACATGCCGCAGCGGCTGCAGATCGAACCGGTGCTGCCGCTGTCGGTATATCGCTTTCTGCGCATGCGCCAGCGACTGCCGCGGCGTGAACTGCTGGCCAAGCTGGAGCGGGTGGGGGTCGGTCACCTGATCGATTCGCCGATCCAGTCCCTGTCCGGCGGCGAGACCCAGCGGGTGCTGCTGGCGCGGGCCTTGCTGGGCGAGCCCGATCTGCTGGTGCTGGACGAACCGGCTCAGGGGGTCGACGTGGTCGGGCAGGGCGACGTGTTCGTGATGCTGGACGACATCCGGCGCGAGTCCGGTTGCGGGGTGCTGATCGTCTCGCACGACCTGCATTTCGTGATGGCCGGCGCCGAGACCGTGATCTGCCTGAACCAGCATGTCTGCTGTACCGGGAACCCCGAGGAGGTATCGCAGCATCCGGAATACCGGCGGCTGTTTCCCAGCGTGGATCTGCGCGGGCTGGCGGTCTATACCCACAACCACAACCATGTGCACGGTCTGCACGGCGAGGTTCGGCCACTGGACGGGGCTCCGGAAGACTCGGCCGGGGCTTGTGACGACCCGAAGCACGGCCCGGGGTGCCGTCACTGATGGACATCGCCGGCTGGCTGGACGACTTCCTGGTGCGCGCCGTGCTGGCGGGCCTGATGGTGGCGGTGGTCGCGGGGCCGCTGGGGGCCTTCGTGGTGTGGCGGCGCATGGCCTATTTCGGCGACACGGTGTCGCATTCGGCACTGCTGGGGGTGGCCCTGGGTTTCCTGCTGGGGCTCAACCTCAACCTGATGGTGACGCTGGTCTGCATCGCCATCGCGGTGCTCCTGGTGATCCTGCAGCGCTATCAGGAGCTGGGTTCGGACACCCTGCTGGGGATCCTCGCACACAGCGCGCTGTCGCTGGGGATCGTGGCCGTGGCCTTCGTCGAGGGGCTGCGGGTGGACCTGATGGCCTATCTGTTCGGCGACATCCTCGCGGTGGGACGTGACGACCTGCTGGCGATCGCCCTCGGCGGGCTGATCGCGCTGGTGCTGCTGATCGCGCTTTGGCGGCCTCTGCTGGCGCTGACCGTGCACGAGGAACTGGCGCGGGTGGAGGGCGTGCGGGCCCTGCCGGTGCGGCTGGGCATGATGCTGCTGATCGCGCTGGTGATCGCCGCGGCGATGCAGGTGGTGGGCGTACTGCTGATCACGGCGCTGATGATCATCCCGGCGGCCACTTCACGACGTTTCGCCCGCACCCCGGAACAGATGGCGATCCTCGCCGGGGTGCTGGGCATGCTCGCGGTGGGGGCGGGGATCGCGGGCTCGTTCCAATGGGATACCCCCACCGGGCCGAGCATCGTGGTCGCGGCCCTGCTGGGCTTCATCCTCGTGCAGCTGCTGCCCGCGCGGCTGCTGCCGCGCTTCGGCACGCGCTGATGTAGTCCATCCGGCTCAGCGCCGCTCCAGACGCTCGAAGGTGAACGCGCAGGCGTGGTGCTCGTCGGCCGGGTGGTATTCGGACTCGGTCAGAGTCCATTCCGCGGGATCGATGGCGGGAAAATACGTATCGCCGGGATGGCGTTCGTGCACCCGGGTCAGGTGCAGGACCCGGGTGCGCGGCAGGGCCTCGGCGAACAGCCCGGCCCCGCCGATGACGAACGCCGGACCCGAATCGATATTCGCCAGCGCTTTGTCCAGGTCGGAAAAGACCTCGACGCCCTCGGGTTGCTGCCAGTCGGTCTGCCGGGTCAGCACCAGGTTGCGGCGCTTCGGCAGCGCCCGCCCGATGGATTCGAACGTGCGCCGGCCCATGATCACCGGATGGCCGGCGGTCACCCGCTTGAAATGCCGCAGGTCGTCCGGCAGCCGCCACGGCAGGTCGTTGTCGCGCCCGATCACGTGTTCCGGGTCCAGCGCCACGACGATGCGAATCTCCGGGGTAGTCATGGCTCAGATGGCGATGGGGGCGCGGATGGCGGGGTGGGACTGGTAGTCACGGACCTCGATGTCCTCGAAGCGGAACGCGAACAGGTCGCGCACCTCCGGGTTCAGGTGCAGCTGCGGCAGCGGCAGTGGTTCGCGCTCCAGCAGGGTTTCGACCTGTTTGGCATGGTTAGCGTACAGGTGCGCATCGCCCAGGGTATGGACGAATTCGCCGGGCTCCAGGTCGACCACCTGCGCGATCATGTGGGTCAGCAGGGCATAGCTGGCGATGTTGAAGGGCACGCCCAGGAACACGTCGGCGCTGCGCTGGTACAGCTGGCAGGACAGCCGGCCGTCGGCCACGTAGAACTGGAACAGGGCATGGCAGGGGGCGAGGGCCATAAGGCCGGCGGCCGCGTTCTCCTGCGGGGCGCGGGTCTCGTCCGGCAGTTCGGCGACGTTCCACGCCGAGATCACGTGGCGCCGGGAGTGCGGGCGGGTGCGGAGGTTGTCCAGCAGCTCCGTCAGCTGATCGTGGGTGCCTCCGTCGGGCAGTGGCCAGGAACGCCACTGGGCGCCGTAGATCGGGCCCAGTTCACCGCTCTCGGTGGCCCATTCATCCCAGATGGTCACCTTGTTGTCGCGCAGATAGCCCACGTTGGTGTCCCCCGCGAGGAACCACAGCAGCTCATGGATGACCGAGCGCAGATGGGTCTTCTTGGTGGTGACCAGGGGGAAGCCCTGGGCCAGATCGAAGCGCATCTGGTAGCCGAACACCGAGCGCGTGCCGGTGCCGGTGCGGTCCGGGCGGTCGCTGCCGTGGTCGCGGATGTGGCGGACGAGGTCCAGATATTGCCGCATGGTGCGTCCTCAGGGCTTCCCGGGGGTGTCCGGGCGGGGTTCGGGCAGGGGGTTCCGCCGCGACCAGACGATCAGGCCGAGGCCGAACAGGATCACCGGCAGCGACAGCACCTGGCCCATGGTCACCCAGCCGAAGGCGAGATAGCCGATGTGCGCGTCCGGTTCGCGCACGAACTCCACCACGAAGCGGAACGCCCCGTACAGCGTCAGGAACAGGCCCGAGACCAGGCCGGTGCGCCGCGGCTGGCGCGACACCAGCCACAGCACCACGAACAGCACCACGCCTTCGAGAAAGGCCTGGTACAGCTGCGAGGGATGCCGGGGCACGTAGTCGGCCGCCGGGAAGACCATTGCCCACGGCAGGTCGGTGGGCTTGCCCCACAGCTCGCCGTTGATCCAGTTGCCCACGCGCCCGGCGCCCAGACCAATGGGGATCAGCGGGGCGACGAAGTCGGTCAGGCGGAAGAACGGAACCTGGAGCCGGCGGCTGTACAGCCACGCGGCCGCCAGGACGCCGATCAGACCACCGTGGAAGGACATGCCGCCCTCCCACAGGCGGATCAGGCTTAGCGGGTCCGCCAGCACGCCATCGAAATTGTAGAACAGGGCGTAGCCCAGGCGGCCGCCGATGATCACGCCGATCGCGCCCCAGAACAGCAGGTCGCCGACCTGTTGCGGCGACAGCGGGTCCCAGTCGCGCGAACGCGCCCGCCAGACGCCCAGCCCCCAGAAGGACAGGAAGCCGACGACGTACATCAGCCCGTACCAGTGGATGCTGACCGGGCCGAGGGAGAAGGCGACCGGATCGATAAACGGGTGAACAG
This sequence comes from Thioalkalivibrio halophilus, assembly GCF_001995255.1. Lineage (GTDB taxonomy): Bacteria > Pseudomonadota > Gammaproteobacteria > Ectothiorhodospirales > Ectothiorhodospiraceae > Thioalkalivibrio > Thioalkalivibrio halophilus. The sequence goes on from NZ_MUZR01000007.1 coordinate 189,463, forward strand.
GCATGGGCGCTTGCGGTGGCCGAAACAGCCGCACATCCTACCGGTCCTGCAAGGCATTCGCACGCATCGGGACCGTCTTCGTCCCGGCTTTCGCCACCCACGTTTCCAGGGAGGTCGCCATGAACCGTCTCGCCGGCTCCAGCAGCCCGTATCTGCAACAGCACGCGGACAATCCCGTGGACTGGTACCCGTGGGGCGAGGAGGCCCTGGAGCGGGCGCGGACCGAGGACAAGCCGATCCTGCTGTCGATCGGGTACTCCGCCTGCCACTGGTGCCACGTGATGGCGCATGAATCCTTCGAGGATCCGGCGACCGCGGAGGTGATGAACCGGCGCTATGTGAACATCAAGGTGGACCGCGAAGAGCGGCCCGATCTGGACCGCATCTACCAGAACGCGCACATGCTGCTGGCGCAGCGCCCGGGCGGCTGGCCGCTGACCGTGTTCCTGACGCCGGATCAGGTGCCGTTCTTCGCCGGGACCTATTTCCCGAGCACCCCGCGGCACGGCCTGCCGTCGTTCGTCGACCTGCTCAACCGCGTGGCCGATTTCCTCGCCGAACACCCGGAGGAGATCCGGCGCCAGAACGATTCCCTGCAGCAGGCGCTCACGCGGATCTACAACCCGGAGGGCGGCAGCATCCCGGCGCTGAGCGTGGTGGACAAGGCCCGCGCGGAACTGGCGCAGAGCTTCGATGCGGAGCATGGCGGTTTCGGCGATGCGCCCAAGTTTCCCCATCCGGCCTCGCTCGACTGGCTGGCCTGGCATGCGGCCCGCCACGGCGACGGCGAGTCCCGGCGGATGCTGGATGCCACCCTGGACGCGATGGCCGCCGGCGGGCTGTTCGACCAGGTCGGCGGCGGGTTCTGTCGCTACTCGGTGGACACCCGCTGGATGATCCCGCATTTCGAGAAGATGCTGTACGACAACGGGCCGCTGCTGGGTCTGTACGCCGAGCGCGGCGCGCGCGGCGATGCCCGCTCGCGGCGGGTCGCGGAGCAGACGGTGGCCTGGCTCGAGCGCGAGATGCGGGATGCCAGCGGGGCGTTCTGTTCCAGCCTGGACGCCGATTCCGAAGGCGAGGAAGGGCGCTTCTACGTCTGGGATCCGGAGACCGTGGAGTCGCTGCTAACGGCCGAAGAATGGGCGGTCGCGGCGCGCGTGTGGGGCCTGCAGGGACCGCCCAACTTCGAGGGCCGCTGGCACCTGCACGAAGTGGTGCCGCCGGACACCGTCGCGGATGCCCTGGAGATCGCCCCGGAGGAAGCGGCGGCCCGTCTGGACCGGGCGCGCGAGCGGCTCCTGCGGGCACGCGAGGAGCGCGTGCGCCCGCATCGCGACGACAAGCTGCTGGCGGGCTGGAACGCACTGATGATTACCGGCCTGGCGCGCGCCGCCCGCGCGCTGGATCGTCCCGACTGGCTGGCGCTGGCACAGGACGCAATGGCGGCGGTGCGGCGCCTGCACTGGCACGACGGCCGTCTGTACGCCAGCTATCGCGAGGGGGCGACCTCGGCCATGCCGCGCGCCTGCCTCGACGACTATGCCGCGCTGCTGGAGGCCACCCTGGCGCTATTGGAGACCGAATGGGACAGCGAGCTGCTGGAATGGGCCGTGACCCTGGCCGGGGCCCTGATGGAGGACTTCCACGATGACGCCGGCGGCGGCTTCTTCTACACCGCGCGCGATCACGAGACGCTGATCCAGCGGCCCAAGGTGTATTCCGACGATGCCATGGCCGCCGGCAACGGGATCGCCGCGCAGTGCCTGATCCGGCTGGGGCACCTGCTGGCCGAACCGCGCTATCTGGAGGCGGCGGAGGGTACCCTGGCCAACGCCGGGCCGATGATCGAGCAGGCGCCGATGGGCCACATGAGCCTGCTGGTGGCGCTCGACATGCATTATCACGCGCCGCCGCTGGTGGTCCTGCGCGGGCAGGGCGAGGCGCTGGCCGATGCGCGCCGGACGATCGCTGCCGCCGATGGCGCGGCGCGGGTGTTCCCGATTCCCGATGACGCCACCGACCTGCCGGAGGCGCTGGCCGGCAAGGCGCCGCGCGCGGGCGGGCCGCGCGCCTGGCTGTGCCGGGGGCTGCACTGCGAACCGCCGGTGGACGACCCCGCGACGCTGGCGCAGCGTCTGGCGGCGGGTGAATGACGCCCCCGGAGAAACACTGAGCCAGAGAAACACTGAGCTTGAAATCAGCGGCGAAGCCCTCAGACTGCAAGGGTTATCCGTTCAACCATCGAAACTTCACCGAACAAAAGGAATGCCCCATGAGCGAAAAGCTGATGAAGGATTTTGTCGCCGCGGCACGCGAGAACATCCGCGAGATCTCCCCGGAAGAGCTGCACGAGGCGATCCAGAAGGGCGAGGACTGGACCCTGGTCGACGTGCGCGAGCCCTATGAGTACGAACGGGCCCACGTGCCGGATTCGCTGCTGATCCCGCGCGGCCTGCTGGAAGGCGCGGCCGACCCCAATACCCCGCATCGTATCGAGGCGCTGTACTCCGCGCGCGAGAAGCCCGTGGCCATTATCTGCGCCACCGGCGGGCGCGCTGCCCTGTCGGTCCTGCGCCTGCAGGAGATGGGCTTCAGCAACGTGGTCAACGTCGCCGGCGGCATGAAGTCCTGGGAGGGCGAGGACCTGCCGGTCGAATCCGGCGCCTACACCGGCCAGCTGCCGTAGGCCGACCGAACTCCCCGCATTTTCGCGCGACCGGGCCCCGGTGGTATTCCACGGGTCCGGTCCGCCGGCCTGCGCGCGTTTTCCGGCCACAGGCGGAAGCGGGTCTCGTTTACCATGGGCGGCGCGATCGGGGCACGTGCAATCCCGCGGTGGTCCCGCAACACAAGGGACGGGCATGAGAGGTATGGCAAGAGGGGTGTTCCGGCTGATCCGGATTCTGGGCCATCTGCTGGTCGGGGTCTGGGTTACCTGGCGACTCCAGCGGCAGCGCGCCGGACCCGAGGCGCATTCGCAGGTGCGGCGCGCCTGGTACCGCAGGGCGCTGGAGCTGGCCGGCGTGTACTGCGAGGTCGCGGGAGAAGCGCCCCGCGAGGCGTCGCTGGTGGTCGCCAATCACGTGTCCTGGCTGGATATCCCGTTGGTGGGCGCGGCGGTGGACCCCTGTTTCCTGTCCAAGGCCGAGATCGCCCGCTGGCCGATCATTGGCTGGCTGGCGCGACGCCACGGTACGCGCTTCATCCGTCGCGGCGGCCACGAGGCATCGGCGCACGTGGAGGCGATGCGCGAGGGGCTGGACGCGGGGCGGCATTTCGTGGTGTTTCCGGAAGGTACCACGACCTTCGGAAACGGCCTGCGGCGTTTCCATCCGCGGCTGTTCGCGGCGGTAACCGGCACCGTGCATCCGGTTCAGCCGGTGGCTCTGGACTACGAGACCGGCAGCGACGGTACCGTTCCGGTCGCCTATGCTGGAGAAGAGCGGCTGGTATCCAACGTTTGGCGGCTGTTGTGCCGTCCGCGCACGCGGGTGAGCGTGCATGTGCTGGAGCCGCTGGAGGGGCGCGATCGCCCGCGCCGCGAGCTCGCCGAGGCGGCGCGTTTGCAGATCGTCGAGGTGCTGGGTGTGCCTGCCGAGCCGATCGACGGTTCCCGCCCCGGGCGGGGCTGACGAGGCCCGTCCGGGTGCTTCTCAGGCCCCCGGGCAGGGGGTGTGTTCCACCGCAGCGGTCTGCGGCGTGGCGCCGTCCAGGCGGGCGAGGGTCATGGCGTTGTCCCACACGCAGCCGCTGTCCAGGGCCAGCCAGTCGGACCCCCGCCGGTGGCCCAGCGCGGCCCAGTGGCCGAACACCACGGGCTGCCCGCGGGTGCGGCGCCCGGGGTGGTCGAACCAGGGCACCAGGTTTGCCGGTGCCTCCTCGGGCGGGCCGTTGCTGGCGAATTCCAGGCCGGCCCGGGAGTCGGCCTCCACCATGCGCATGCGGGTGAAGCCGTTGATCGCAAAGCGCAGGCGCTCGTAACCCTGCAGGGCCGGATCCCACAGCGCCGGCGTGTCGCCGTACATCACCTCCAGCAGGGCACGACGCCGGCGCGGTTCGCGCAGTTCGGCCTCTACTTGCCGCGCCTCGGCGGCGGCGGTGTCGGTGTCCCATACCGGCGGGATGCCGGCGTGCACCAGCGTCCAGTCGCTTTCCGGGTCGACATGCAGCAGCGGCTGGCTGGCCACCCATTCCAGCAGCTCCGCGGCATCCGGGGCGTCCAGCACCTCGCGCAGGGTGTCGCGCCGGCCGGGTTCGCGCAGGCCCTCGCTGGCGGCCAGCAGATGCAGGTCGTGGTTGCCGAGCACGGTCGTCGCGGCCGCGCCCAGCGAGCGGACCCGCCGCAGGCAGCCGGCCGAGTCCGGCCCGCGGTTGACCAGG
>NZ_MUZR01000008.1 GCF_001995255.1 Thioalkalivibrio halophilus
GTTCATCGACGGCATCGAGCAGACCGAACCGACCAACGACGAGGCATCATCCATCACCGACCGGAGCGCCGCCTGAACCAGCCATCGCTCATACACCAGACTTGACCATAACTCCACGGCCGGCCAGCCGGCCGGGTGCCCCCACGGGATCGGGTAGGTGGCATCGCCGGTGAGTTTCACGGCCCCCTCTTTGAATGTTTCACGGTTAGGCGCTTCGGGGGTGCATACGTTGGTATCCGATTGATCCTTCGCCACTTTCGCTCCCTCCAAGCCGACCTCCAGAGAATATGTTTCACGGCCCCTGAACAGTGTGGAACGGGGTCTCGGGCTCTAGTGGACACAATGCGCAACAGCAGAAGCCAGGGTTACGTGGATCGAGCGTTTCATTGTTCTCCTTTGCTTGATTGGGTGTTCGCTTGATTGTCCGACGGGCAAGGATCGTGGGTCGTGCTCGTGCTGTTCGTCAGCGCGATATGGATACAGGCTAGGATGGAAAGCGCTGGTTATCCGGGCCGACAACCTTGCGGGGCCGCCGCCTTGGGTGGGTCATCGGGGTTCATTGTTACTGGGGCTTTACTGGAACCACGCGAAATTCCTCAAGGCGTGCGCCGCAGGCTTCGAGGTCGTCGGCATTGAGTTCCTTGCCCCGAGCCTCTGGCGGCATGTCCAGTGAAAGATGGAAGTAACGGGCGCCCTGCTCGCAGACGGTTGCGGCGAGGTGGACGGGCAGGGTGCCCAGTACCCGGTCGCCTGGGGCCAGAATGCTCGGGTCGAGATGCGCGAGGGATTCGTCGACCGCCAGTCCCTGGCGTTCTGCCCATTCCACCGCTCCGGGATGGCGGGTTACGAAATAGGTCCGTTCGGGCATGACATCCTCCGGTTGGCTGAGAGTGAGTGCATACTCCGCGATTGGCTCGCCGGAGTCCGGATTGGCAAGCTTGCCGCGCGATCCATTTCAGGTGTTATTGAGCCGGTTGATGGCGGCCTCGAGCTCGCGTTGTAGCCGCTCCCGGTCATGCATGATTTGCCGCACCTTTGAATTTCTGGGCGGGGTGCCATGAGCCATGGCGTTCCGCAGCTCGCGCAGAAGGTGCCACGCGTCGCGTTTCCAATCGGGTTCTTCCTTGTTGACCCGCTTGCTGAAGGCGTCGCGGATTTGTTCCCGAGCCTTGTAATTGGTCGGGGTCTCTCCCTGTTCGATACAAAGGCTGGTGAGAAACGCCTCGAACCCGAATATCGCGGCGCGCGGATAGTCCCGTCGGCGCAGGGCACGCAGGGCCAGTGCTCGCTGATTGTTGCCGAGGTTGTCGGACCGTGCCCAGGAGAGCCGTTCGATGAGTTTTTCCCTGAACAGGGCGGAAGCCCCGCTCAGTTCGGTTTCTTCGAGCTCCTTGAGTACGGTTTGGAGTCGCTGGCGTGCAGCCGGAATATTGAGCGTGGTCTGATGGAAATGCGCTTCTGCCAGCGCCCTGGCCTTGTCCGAGGGCAGACCATCCCGTGCCAGGAGGGGCCCGAACACCCCATAGTCCCCCGAGGCATCAAACCGGGTGAGGGCTTCTATCCAGCGGTGAACTCCATCGAGACCATCGAGCTGAAGTACGGGCGTCATGCCTTGATCCGGGCCGTCACTCGGGGTCATGTCGAGCGCGCCGTACCACAAGTGGTTTACCTGGATGGAGCGCAGGGCCTCCAGAAAGTATGCGGAGAGGAAACCGAGCATCCCCAGGTGACGGAACCCGTGGGTCAGGTCAAGATCGACTCGCCCGCGCGGTATCGACTCGGCGATTCCCTGAAGAATGCGCATCTGCTCACGGTCGTCACGGGCTTCCGGAATCAGGCGCAGTTCGACATCCATGCCCGTGGCCTCTTGCGCGAGTGCAGTCAGGGGCGCCAGTTGTTCCTCGGAGACGCGGTGGTGGCTTTCCGCTTCGAGCAGTTCCAGACGCTCGTTCTCCCGCCGGTTGTCCCCTTGGTCTGCCAGATGTTCCACCAGCACGCTCCACATGCTGCCGCTGGTTCCCAGAATGACGAGTCGGTCCGGCATCAGTTCCTTGGCCAGTTCCAGCCCGAAAAACGGGCTGACGCGGATCGAACCCCCGGGAAAGGCGTAACTGGCCGTCCGGTAGCCCGTGGCTTCCGAGTACCGGCCGCGTCCGAGAAAAGTGCTCAATGAATGCATGTTGTCCTCATCGCGTGGTGTGACCATTGGGTGAAGGGAATCGAAGCCGCTCGATCGGGCCGGTACTCGCCGGTCCGCGGCTCATGACCTGTCGGTTCGGAGTACGTCGATCGTGAATACGCGTGGTGTGCCGTCCGAGATCCGGACATACTGGCAACGCCGGTCCTGTTCGCGGGTGAAGAGTGCGCCGGCCACCGAGGCGAGTTTGGTGCCGGCGGTGATGTCCACCAGAATCTGGCGTTCCTTGAGCCGGCGTACCCACCCTTCTTCCTGCTGGCGATAGGTTTCCCAAATCACCTGAAGATGGTTCCAGACCGATTCGACCTCGTTGAAATCACAGCCCTGGGGATCGAAAACGTTCGTCCCCGGTGCCGAATGCTTGAAATCATCCAGACTGAGGATCCGAATGTTGTGTGGGGCCAGCAGCCGCGTAAGGATCTGTCGGAAAAGGTCGAGGTCACGGACTGAGCCGTCGTCACCCCCGGACGGTATGACCACAATCTCCTTTAGCCGCGTCTTTTCAGGTTCCGCGCTCAGATGCGGTTTGATGGCTTCCAGCGGCATCCGCCAGTTAGCAAGGGTGTCCTGCCATTGATTCAGGTCTGTGGCGGGGTCCAGCCTGGATGGCAGTGATGCCGCGTCGTTCAGGGAGTGGTCCTTCGGAAGGGCGCTCAGGAACAGTACAAGGACGCGAGTGTCAGGAGGATCCAGAGTGATCTCGCGCTGTTCGGCTGCAAAGTCGGCCGGGGCTTCCTGATTGCGCAGAAAATGGATGGCATAGAGGATGATAAGCAGACCAATGATCAGGAACAGCAGAGGAGTCGTGGTAGGCGGGTAGGGCACTCCCCACTCCGTCAGTGTGCTCTCCGTCAGGAGGAACAGACTGGAGCCCAGCCAGTCGAGGGCCAGAAGAATGCCCACGACGAGGAGAATGGCCCGCCATGTGTTGCCGCCGAGGACGTTCTGTAGTGCATTGAGCAGGGACCGATTGCGGGTTCCGGCGAGTTTCTTCATGTCATCTCCTGGAATTCGATACCGTACGCAGTCCAACCGCCTGTCGACGAGCCGGCTGATGAATGCACTTCCCTTAACGCTGTTGCGCCTTCACTTTTTTGCGTCGATCCCGGTCCGCCTAGGGGAATTTCCCGGTGCGGTCTGGCGTGGTGCGCTTGGTGCCCGGCTTCGCGAACTGGTATGCACCACCGGGTTGCCGGAGTGTAATGGCTGTCCTGTCGTCGATCAGTGCCCCTATCCGGCGCTGTTCGAGACCCGCGTCCCGGCCGACCCGCCGAGTGCCCTGCTGCAGCACAATGGCGCAACAACGCCCCCCTTCGTGCTGCGCCCGGATGCGTCCGGCGAAGATCAGGATGTGACCCGGACTACTCTGGGCCTCAATCTCGTGAGTCAGGACGCGCGGGCGTGTGCGCTGATGGTCCGAGCGCTGGAGCGCGCCGGTGCGCTGGGAATGGGGCACAACCGGGTGCCGCTTCAACTTGTGAGCATCGAACAGGCCGACGTTCGGGCAGGAGGGGAAGATGGTGAGCCCCCCTGGCGTGTCCTGAATAATGATTCCATCGATCAATCGCTTGAGCCCCCCTCGGCGATGGTCGTTCCGCCGGCACCGCCAGCGGTTGATGTCCGGCTGGTCACGCCCCTGCGGATGCGCATTCGCGGGCGTTACGTGACACCGGATGCGTTTGACCCGGTCTCTTTCGTGCGCACCGTCCTGCGCCGGGCCACACACCTGGGTGCCAGTCACTGCCCTGACTTCGAGGAATCCGAACTGGCACGGATCGGTCGTCGTGCGAGCCACTTGCGACTGTTGTCCAGCGATCTCGCCTGGCGGGATCTTCGACGCTATTCCGCCCGTCAGGGTCGTGCTGTCCCCATGGGCGGACTGCTCGGGACTGTCCGGATTGCCGGGGAAGCCCTGAATGACGTCTGGCCATGGTTATGGCAGGGGCAGTGGTGGCACGCGGGCAAGGGCACGACCATGGGGCTCGGGCAATACCACCTGATGCCCCTGGCCGGAGCCCCGGAGCGCTGATGGCTACAGCGCGCCCGATTGTTGTTGTTCAGGGCTTCGACTGTAAAAGAGGCTGCCGGGCGCGTCCGGACCCACAAGCTTGTCACCGGCTCCAAAGGCACTTGAACTGGTTACGGTCGTCCCTCTGAGACGGAACAAAGTTGCGTGAGCCTGTTCGGCTCGCTCGCTCGTTCGGTGGGTGGGCGTGAGGCGCAGATATGCGCGGGCCCTGGACTGCGACCGGGCATGGCCCGGTCGCGGTGAATGGGGTCAGTCGCCGGCGATGCTCAGGCGGGTGCGGGCCTGGCGCACGGCCTTGACGATCTTCTTCTGGTCGTGACCGTCGGCCAGGTTCTCCGCGCGGTCCAGCAGGTCGGCGAGCTGCGGGATGAGTTCGTCCCAGCCGGCGGCTTCATCGGGGAGTTCGCGGATGGCCTTGTTGAGGTTGTTCCAGCGGCTCTTGCCGGGCTCGGCCTCGCAGGCCTCCAGGGCCTGGCGGAGGTCGTCGACCTGCGTTTCTTCGGGGCTCATCGCCTGGCGCTTCTGTTCGCGCTCCTGTTTTTCCTGCGCCTGCTGGTGCTGGCGGCGGGTCTCTTCCAGGGCCTGGCCGAAGCCGGGGGCTTCGGGTGCGGCGCTGTCACCGAGCTGCGTGCGAAGGCTGTGCCAGCCGTCCTTTTCTTTTAGATGTGGCTTCAGGTATTCGCCGTCTTTGCGCGCGTCCATGAAGAACTTTGGATTCCCCAGCTTGTCCAGCGGGGCATCCGCCGCCCGGGACGGGTCGGCCATGGCCAGTAGCTGGCGCAGGGGTTCACTGTCTTCCCAGCGCTCTTCCGCGCCGTCGGTGGCCTGTGCCCAGGCGTCGTTCATGTACTGTACGAAGGCGTGGCGGCAGGCCTCCAGGTTCACAAGCGCGTCGTCGTCGATCTCGCGTGCCGGATCGTTCGGCTCCAGACGGGCATCGGTCACGCCGACCGAGACCTGGCCGAACCCGAACGGCTTGCCGGTTCCCAGCGAGTGGCGAAGGTCGCCGCGCCCGCCGAAGTCCAGCGCCCACACCAGCGCGCCCAGCTCCACGTCGCGCAGGTTGTGGAAGCGGATCTGCGTGGAGAAGGTGGTATCGGAGGGCACGGTTTCCAGCTTCACCTGGACCTTCGGGCCGGATTTGTCCGGCGGGCGGGGAACGTGATGGGAGCTTCGGACCGGATAGCGTTTCCAGCCGGACAGTTCGGCGCGGTCATCCATCAGGGTGATGTAGTCCTTCTTTGTCTCCTGCTGTCGCAGGTAGGCCGGGTAGAAGGTGGGCTTGGGCCCGTTGAGGACCATCGGGCCTTCCCAGTGGGTGGCGACGTCCTCTTCGCACTCGGCCAGCCCGGGCATCACGCGGCCCCGCAGGCTGCCATTCGGGCCTTCGGCATCAATGCGGCCGAACAGGAGTTCGGCCAGGTCGGGGGCATCGTCGTCCAGATGCGCGGAGGCCGCGTTCTTGCCGGCACGGGTGTGGCGGATGGCGTCGTGCAGAGTGTTGCGATAGGCGAGGCGATACATCATGGCCAGGCCCAGCGAGCGTACGCTGCTCTGATCGCCTTCGGCGTGCCAGAACACCGGTACGCCGGGGGAAACGCTGTGGAGTTGAGGCTTCCAGAAGTCATTCCATTCAGGGGATTCCTGGTGGATGAACTGGAAGTCGCTCATCACCTCGGGGGATACGGGGATCTCGTCCCGGGGTTTGCCGGCGTCGTAGAAGATGAACTCGCGTTTCTTGGCGTTCTTTCGGGTGTAGTCCGGGCCGGGTTGGCCGGTGACCACCACGTGGCCGTGGCGCGGTCCGCGCCCGAGGTCGATGGCATCGGCCTGATCGTTGTTGCGCACGGGCCCGACATCAAAGTGGATCTCGGGGAGGGTCCCGATCAGCCCGTATCGTTTCTGCACGGTCCCCGCTTTCTTCCATTTTTGTTCATCAACGCCGAACGCCCGGATCAGTTCTTCCTGGTGCAGGCGGACGAAGTTCACCGGCCGGATGTACCAGCTGCCCTCGCGGTAGCGCAGCCAGCCCGCTTGCACCGGTGCCTTGACCATCTCCTTCATGTAGAAGTTGTCCGCCTTTGTGAGGTCGCGCACCCCCAGGCGCTGGTCCTCCACCTCACGGAAATGGCCGAACGCGGCGATCTCGAGCACGTGGCGCAGCATGCCCTTGAGGCTGCTGGCCGGCACGGCCGGACGCCCGTCCGGCGTGCGGGCCAAATGGACCTTGCCGGGTTCCCTGTCGCTGCCCGGGGTCTGCGCGCCGCCGACGCTCAGCGGGGTGTGTGCGGTCAGGCGGATGCGGATCTCGCCGCTCCAGCCGTCCTGGAACGGGTGGTCGTGGCTCACGTGCGCGTGCCAGTCCGGGCGCAGCACGAACGGGGTGAGCGGCACAAAGTTGTAGGGCAGGTTGAGGGTCATGCCCGGTCCTCCTTGAATCCGTCGAATACGGCCAGTACGGCCTCGGGGGTGGCGTCGTCGGCCGGATCGCCGTCGGTGTGCCCGGCGAAGCCGTACAGGCGCAGGTAACGCAGGGGCGCGGGTGCCCGATGGTCGTTGAGATGGATGACCGTCTCGGCCAGATAACCGGGGTCCGTGTCTGTCTCTTCGATCCGGAAGCAGTGCAGGCGCCAGCCGTCGCCGCCCCGGTATTCGAGCTGCCAGCGCGTCCCGTCCGCCGCCAGGCCTTCGCCCTCCAGCGGCGGCATGCCGTCCACGGGCTCGGCGGGCAGGCTGCGGACCTCGGCGGGCCACTGCATCCAGCCCCGGTCGTTGCACAGCGCACGACAGCGCTCGTGCACGGTGGTCGAGTCCAGGTCCTCGCAGTCGTGCTTCAGGCGCACGGGGGTCAGCGCGGGCGGGGTCCATTCCCAGCCCTGCTCCTCGCAGGCCCGAAGGAAGCGGCGGTGGTCGGCGAGCAGCGATTCGAGACGGTTCATCGGGCGGTGTCTCCTTCGGCGTTGAGCGTTGGCGCGTCCTGGCCGGCGACCCAGGCCCCGTCGTCGTTCCATTCGGGATCGTGTTCGGCGGCAAATCCGCCCAGCCCGCGGCTGCCGCCGGCGCCCAGCGGCAACCAGCCGCGCGCGAGGTCGCGCAGGGCCAGATCCAGGGCCTCGCGCACCTCCACTGGGACCGGGATGTCCCGGCGCGGCAGGATATGCAGGCGCAGCGGCAGGCGACTGCGCCAGAGCTGTTCCTCCTGGAACAGGGCGCCGCGCTGGACACCGCCGGTGAAACGGTCGATGCGATTGTGCAGCGGTGCGTGGACCTGCGGATCGGGTTCCAGATAGGTGTCGTTGATAATGACGGCACCGGCGAGCCCGGAGGCATCGCGGTCGCTGGCGTGGCCGAACAGGCAGCGCACTGCCTCGCTGCGTTCCGCATCGGGCGGTGGCCCGTCGGGGTTGATGAACTCCCCGGTCAGGCGACGGTGGTGGAAGGCCACCCGATGGGCGAGCGCGCCCTTGATCGCCGAGGCGGGCACCACCGGCCGGGGCCGGGTCCAGGTGCCGCGTCCGTCGCGCCATTCGATCACGGGCTCGCTCTGCGGGAGCATGTTGTCGGGTTCTTTCGTGCCCGAGTACTCGCCGAGCGGGTGCTCGCCGCCCCCGATGCGCCAGCCGGCTTCGGCCTGCAGATCGAGCTCCACGCCGGGGATGCGAAACGCGGTATCCCCGGGCGTGAGGGCCTGCAGTCCGTCGCGGCTGGCACGGTGGCGCGGGCGCTTGCGGAATCCTTCGCGGCCTTCGGGGGTGCGCAGGTCCCAGCGCGCCATGTGGAGTTCGGCCACCCGGAACGCGCCCGAACCCGCGCGGGTGCCGCGGCCCAGACGCAGGGCCGGGGACTGCAGCAGGCGCAGCAGCCCGTCCCATTCCCGGGAGGCGGCGTCCGAGCCGTCGCTCCAGTGGCCGAGCAGGAAGGTATAGCGGGTGCCGCGCGGAGCGAGCGTGACATCGAACTTGCCGCGGTCATCGGCGGCGCCCCGGTGGTTGAGCCGGACGCGCTGGCGGATCAGCGGGTGACTCCGGCTCAGCCGCGACAGCAGTGCGTCGCCGCGCACGTCCTCCTCCTCGCGCAGGCCTTCCACGGGCCGGTCCTGGCTGTCGTGGACCAAGCCCCAGAAGACCTGCACGCGCGAGATGCGCCCTTCGCCGCGTCCTTCGCCTTCGAGGTGGCCGAACAGCCGGTCGGCGACGGTGTCGCCGTATTCGTCCGCGCAGGCGTGGCGCAGCACGCCGGCCAGTCCGCTGGCGGGCAGGGTGGGCAGGTGATTCGCGTCCCGCATCAGGACCAGGTCATGTGTGGCATCGCCGGCCCCCGAACCGATCGCGTGCGGGGTCTCGGCTTCCAGGGTGACGCGGGCAAAGTCGTGTACCGGGAGTTCGGGGATCATGCCTGCGGCTCCTTGGTTGCGTGCCCTTCCACGGCACGGGTCCATTCGGGGGTCTGGCCCAGCGATGCCAGCCGCACCACCACCTCGGACAGCTGCTCCGGAGCATTGCGATGAATCGCCTCCAGTTGAGCTTTGAGGCGCACTCCCAGGACGTCTTCTTGCCTGGGACCCAGTTTGAGTTGCCATCCCGAACGCGTACGCACGATGGCGTCTTCGGGGGGCTCGCGATCCTTGGTGGCCCCGGAGTCCTTGGGCGGCTGGAACAGGGCGCGCCACAGGCCGTCCGGGTCGCCCCGGTGGCGGTTGGCGGCGTCGCGCAAACGGCCCCACTGGCTGCGCCCGGGGACCTCGTCCTCCGCCAGGGGCGCATTGGGCGGGATCCCCTGCCAGCTGCGGGCCTCGTCAAGGGATGCGATCAGGGCCTCGAAGACCCGCCGGGCACGGTGCTCGGCGTCGAATTCGAGGAACTCGGTGCGGGCCATCCGGCGCAGCCGGCGCAGCAGCGCGGTGTCGGGTGCCGCCGGGACCGAGCGGGTGTCCGTGGTTCGCGCAGCGGGCGCCTCCACCTGCAGGGACTTGTCGGCGAGCATCTGCGGCCGGGCGACGGCCTGGCCCAGGCCGGCCTCGCGGTAGTGCCCGAGGCCGTGTTCCAGCGCGGGCAGGGCCTCGGGCGGGGTGCCGGCGGGCAGGGTGTAATGCAGCACACTGCCGCGGGCGATCACCTGGCGGTCGGCATCCCGCCCCCGGCGCTTGCCGTTGTACGGGCTGTAGCTGCGCGTGCGCAGGAAACTCTTCTGGTGGTCCCACTCGGCGCCTTCGGGCAGGCCGAGGTACTGCGGTCGGGGCTGCAGGGTGGGCTGCCCGCGTTCGTCACGCAGCGCCAGATCGGACAGCAGCCACAGGGTCAGGGTGTTGTCAGAACCGCCAACGCTGGCCGGATGCGGCGGCGCCTGGTCCAGCGGCTCGATTTGCACGCGGCCGAACTCGGCGCTGCGCGAGCGGCCGAGACGCGCGGGGCCGTTCAGACATTGGTGCAGGCGCTGCACGAGCGCCTCGTCCAGGGTGTCGTCGGTCTGCAGCTCGAAGACAAAGCTCTGCCCGCGCTCCAGGGCTTCGTAGCCGAACAACTGGCCTTCTTCGACCCGGCCGGTCTCCGGCGCGATGGCGGTCTTGAGTGACTGTCGGGTGCGCGGGCGGATCCACCGACCGCAGGCATCGACATGGCCGCCACGCAGCTGGCGGGGCTGGCGCCCGTCCTCGGGTTCGCGATGCATGAGGTTGAGCACCCGGTCGCGGTCCAGACGGGCGTGACCGCTTCCCGCAACCTTCTGCTTGGCGTCTTCGTTCTTGTAGTGGTGAAGGGCGAGCGGCACCGGCCAGGCGGGGGTGCCGGGTTCGCTTTCGGGCAGGGCGTCGCAGAAGCGGACCCCCCCGCCGTGAAACACCTGCCAGGCCTGATCGGGGGCCAGGCTGGCGTACAGCCGGCCCGCCGCCAGGCCCAGAAAGAGGCTGCCCGGCAGATGATCGAGGGTTTCGTGTTCGCCTGCGGTGGCGGCAGACCGGCTGACGATCACGTCCTGCTCCAGGGTGACGCGGAAGGCGTGGCGCGTGGCACTCATGACGGATCCCTCAGGCTGAGTTCGGCCTCACCCAGGCCGCGGTTGCGTTCGGCGCCGACGGCGCTGATCAGCGGCAGGACGCCTTCCAGCGTGCTCCACAGATCGGCTTCATCGAGCGCGCGCTGCTGTTGCCGACGCAGTTCCTCTTCCAGCGAGGTTACCTCCAGGCCCAGTGGCGTCTGCAGCTGCATGGGGAGGGCGACCTCGGTGCCCCGCAGGGTCTTGTCGCTGGCGCTGCCCTGTCGGTTGATGGCCGTGCGATGGACGTCCCGGAACAGGAACGGCCGCAGCTGCGGGCCATCGGTGTCGGGATGGGCGAGGAATGCTCGCTCGGGCTCCGGCAGCGTGGCGTCATCCACCTGCAGCATCCCCGGCCGGGTGGCGGAGCGCGCCTCCTGGCCGCTGCGGGAGCCGAACAGGAGTTCTTCCACGTTTCCGGCAGGGCCGTCGGGCAGGGTGACCCCGTCGAACCAGTTCCAGGTGCCGGCGCAGCGCATCGCATGGCGCAGCAGGCCCTTGAGATGGCGGCCGGGGATGACCGGCAGGCCGTCACGGTCGCGTGCGGTGAGTGCGTCGAGATGCGTACCGGCGGAATGGCCGCTGCCACAGTGCCAGTAGCCGTGCAGCTGCACGGTCAGGGTCTTCGTCGACATCAGGCGGTCTCCTTCCGGGTGTCTTGCCTGTGGAGGGCCAGCAGCGCCAGCAGGTCGCCCAGCGGGCTGTAGCGCTCCCGGCTCCCTCCGTCGCGGTCGCCGTCACGCTCGGGGCCGAACGGGAGATCGTGTTCATCGGCCCGGCCGACCAGCGCTTCCAGGTGGCGGTCGAACTCGTGCAGTGCCCGGGCCGCCGGGGCTTCGGCCAGGGCGCGCCAGCGGTTGTATTCCTTGCGCGCAAGCTCGGGGCTTTCGTGGATGCGGGTGGCGAGCTGGCGCAGGCGCGCGGCGTTGAGGGCACCGTCCTGCAGGTGCTCGACAAGATCACGCAGCGTTTGCAGCCTCGGCAGGCCGGCGGCGTCCACCTGGCCTACCGCGTAAGCCGGGAGGCCCAGGTGATAGACCGTGTTGTGCGTCGACTCGTAGCGTTCCATCTCCTGACTACTCAGGGCCGCGGCATCGTCCGCCAGGCTGGTCTGGATCCGGTGGAAGGCGATGGATGACGGCACTGTCGCCTCCTCGGTGGCCGAGCGCGACTGCTGCTTGGCACGGTCGCACAGGCTTTCCGCCAGCTGATAGCCGCGGGCGAACGGTTGCCCGGACTTGAGATAGGTGATGCCGGCACAGGCGGTCAGCCGTTCTGGCAGGCGCTCGATGACATCGTCCGGTGTGCCGGCCTCCTTCAGTTGTCCGCGAAGGGTCTGCAGCATGCGTTCGGATTCGCGCTCGAAGGCCTCGATGAAGTTCTCGGTGAAGTCCAGTGCAAGGTCGGCGCGCACCAGAAGGGTCAGGTCGTCACCCCCCAGAACCAGCGGGCGTGCGGGGTAGACGCCGTCGTTGATCTGCGGCTGCAGCACGTCCTGCGTGGCGCTGCGGGCGGCGTCGCCCGTGGCTGCGTCCAGCCCTTCCGAGAAGGCGCGGTAAAGCCGGACGTAGTGTTCGGGGGCGTGTCCGGTGGCGTCTCCCAGTACCCGCAGGATCTGGCCCAGGCCGTTGCCGTCCGCGTGGATGAGCCCGACCATGCCGTCTTCGCCCAGCGGGAAGCGCCGCGATCCGGGCTCGTCCTGTTCGAAGTTCCGGGGCCACTCGGCCCGGTCATCCGGGTCGAACTTGTGCGCCAGACCCGCGTGTTCCGACCGAGCGAACTGCCGCTTGACCCGAGTGGCGGCATCCACCGGTTCCCGGTCACGCTTGCGGTCCCGGGCCACGGCGACCTCGCCGGTACGGGCGTTGCGCTCGGCGACGGGCGCCGGGTTCGGCAGCGCGGCGGGGCGCAGGTTGCGCATGCCGGCAAGCGTGTCGATCCCCGTGTTGATGGCCCCCTTCACCGACTCACCCGAGCAGATGCAGTCCACCCGCTCGATGCCGGGCAGGAGCTGGGCCACCAGCGTGCGCCACAGGGCCCGGAAGCGCCGGGCGGTCTCTGCGTCCTCGAACACCAGGTACAGGGCACCACCGGCCCGCCGCGGTGCCGGCAGCGACTCGGGTTCCACCTCGCAGGCGCGCAGGGCCTGGTCGAGGATGCCACGCGAGAGCTCGTCCAGCAGGTCGCTCCCCGCCACCATGTCGGCCAGGCGGCCGGAGGCGAAGAGGAATGGCTGGATGGAGCGGGCTTCGAACAGATAGGCGTGGTAGCGCATAGGTCCTTCCTTGACGGGCCGGAGGCCTTGCCTCCTGGCGGCGGGGACGATTTTTTGCTGGAGGGTACAAAAAAAATGCGGATGCGGCAGCTGCGAAAAGGTTGTGGCCGGACTCGGGAAGTATCTCGGTGGAGGGCGTAGCGGCGGTATGTGCGGCACTCGGCGGAAATACCGCTGACACGCGGAGGTTCGAGTCGCGCGCGTTCCGGGTAACCGGTCGGACGTAAACCGCATCCGCGAGGTGCGGCCCCGGAAGGTCTTAATCCCCTTTCAGTCGGGGCATCGGTCGGACGAGCTGCCCCAGGCCCCGGCCATGATGCAGAGTCTTAATCCCCTTTCAGTCGGGGCATCGGTCGGACGCTCTTATGCACCCAGTAGCGACGGCGAAGGCGTCTTAATCCCCTTTCAGTCGGGGCATCGGTCGGACAGCTCTATGGAGCTGGTCTGGGAGTAAACCCGCGTCTTAATCCCCTTTCAGTCGGGGCATCGGTCGGACGGCCACGGCCGTAGGGGCATTCGGCGGCATAGGGTCTTAATCCCCTTTCAGTCGGGGCATCGGTCGGACGTTTAACACCTTTGAAGGGAGAAGTGATGAACAGTCTTAATCCCCTTTCAGTCGGGGCATCGGTCGGACCTCTGACTTTTATTTTTTGAGTCGTCTCCCCGTGGTCTTAATCCCCTTTCAGTCGGGGCATCGGTCGGACTCTTCCGCTTCGTAGATAAGCCGTAGATTCAGCGGCTTGCGACGTCCAGTCCTGCACCAATCTGGTGCAGAAAAAGTTTGCTTGTTGAGTCGGGATAACCACGGCCAAAGGCTAGCCCGCCGGAGAGGTGCCACGCAAGGTCCGACGGCTCGACAATCCCGACAAGCTTGCCGGGCCGGACACGGCGGCGCGCACGGTGGAGGATCGTAATTGCCAATTCATCGAATCGAAAGGAGCCGCACCATGCGACGTCGACCCGCGATCATTGCTTACGACATCAGCAGCCCCTTGCGCCGTCGGCGCGTTCACCGGCAGTTGGTCCAGTGGCGTATCGATGGCCAGAAATCGGTCCACGAATGCCTTCTTGCCCCGCAGGAAGCGGACGAGCTCTACCTCCAGCTCGGTGAGCTGATTGACCCGGACAAGGATCGTCTTCTGCTGGCCTGGTTGACGCCGAATGCCCCGATCGAGGCGCGGGGCAGTGGCGACAGCGAGAGCCTGTTTCGCCGGATGCTGAGGGTCGGATGATGCATGGGGATAAGTGGTATCTGGTCGCCTATGACATCCGTTGCCCGCGGCGCTTGCGTCGGGTCCAGCGCGAAATCGTAAAGGACGCTCAGGGTTTGCAGCAGTCGGTCTACCTGGTGCGCGGAAGCCGGCAGTATCTGCAGGAGCTTCTGGGCCGACTTGAGGGGCACATGGAACCGTCGGTGGATGATCTGAGGGCCTATCCCGTGCCGCACCCGGCTCGACTCTGGTGTGGCGGCGCAATGGTCAGTGCAAGCGTTGAACGCAATGAGTCGGTCGAGGCCATCGGCGTGTGGTGGGACTGGTTGTCGGAACGGATACGGCGCTGGCGGGCGTCCGCATGAGTGACGGACTCTGGTTGATCGTCGACCGTCGCGGGGCCACGCTCTCGGTTGAACACCAGTCGGTGCGGGTGGATGAGCCGGACGGTTCGTTTCGGCGAGTGCCTCCGGCGCTGCTGGAGGCGGTCGTGATCCATGGCAGGAATTCCGTCGCCAGCGACGTGTGGCGCTTGTTGGCCGGCCAGGGAGTTCCGGCGGTGTTGTTGCCGGGACGGGGCCATGGCCCCGCGGCCTGGGTGGGTGGCGGGCTGGGCGGATCGTTGAACATCCGCAGGTGTCAGTTCAGGGCTGCCGAGGACGCTCAAGGCTGCTTGCTCCTTGCGCGTCGAATGGTGCAACGGAAGTTCCGGGGATACATGGATGCCTTGATCTGGGCCGGGCACGGCGAGTCGACCTTTCAGAACCGACTGCTTGAGCTGCAGTCCCACCTCGACGAGGCGGTAACGCTCGAACATGTTCGAGGGCTGGAGGGAGCAGCGGCGCGGTTCTGGTATGACTGGCTGGCTGAACGAATTCCCGAGGAATGGCGATTCCTTGGGAGAAACCGCCGTCCACCCCGGGATCCCGTCAACGCGATGCTGTCTCTGGGCTATACGCTGCTGGCGACTCAGGCGCACTCACGGGTCGAAGCGGCTGGTCTGGATGTGCATCTGGGCTTTCTGCATCAGCCGGTACCGGGCCGCCCGGCGCTGGCGCTGGATGTGATGGAGCCGCTCCGGCCCTGGGTGGATCTGTTCGTACTGGGGCTGCTCGATCGTGTGGTGGGGCCCGCCGATTTTTCCAACAACGATCTCGATGGTTGCCGCCTGCACAAGGAACCGCGAGGCCGCTTTTATTCTGCCTGGGCGTACTGGAACCGCGAGGTTCCGCCCGCCGTGTCCGGCGATGACGACGTGGAATCGGTGTCAGGCAAGGGGGTGGGTGCGTGGCTGCAAGCGGAAGTCCGGTCGCTGCGGGCAGAGCTCGAGTCGATCCGGCAGGAGATCTCGGCATGAACGCCTTGCTGGACTCCATGGTGGATCCGGAGAACGTACAGAAGGCCTGGCGCAGGGTGCGCCGCGACCGGGCTCCCTGGTCGCCAGAGGTCAACCGGGAACATCTGGACCAGGCGCTGCCTCGCCACCTGCTGCGGTTGGTTCAGGACCTGCAAACCGGGCGGTATCGGCCAGGAGCAATGCGTCAGTTTGCTGTGGCCAAGGGCGACGGCGGGCGGCGTGTGATTTCCGCCCAGTACCTTCGGGACAAGCTCGCCCAACGTATGGCGCATCAGGTGCTCGAACCGCGGGTCGAACCGTTCCTGCATCCCGACAGTTTTGGCTATCGACCGGGGCGGGGTGTTCCGCATGCGCTCCATCGCGTGCGTGAGCGGATTGCCACGGGGTTGGACTGGGTGGTGGACGCAGATATTCGCTCGTTCTTCGATCAGGTGCCGCACCGCGGCGTACGTCGGGAGCTGAAGCGTTTCGTACGCGATCGCGGCTTGCGGCGCCTGATTGATCGCTGGCTTGTCGCGGGCAGCCATTCCGCCTCGTTGGCCGGATCCCGGAGAGGAGTGCCACAAGGAGCGGTTTTGTCACCGCTGCTTTGTAATATCTTCCTCGACCGCCTTGATCGCAGTCTGGCGGATGCCGGCATCCCGTTCGTCCGCTACGCGGATGATTTTCTTCTACTCGCTGCGACCCGGACCGACGCTGAACGGGCGCGCAGTCATGTGGATCGTTGCCTTCGGCGGATGGGACTCGAACTGCACCCGGACAAAACCCGCGTCTCCAGGGTTTCGCCGCGCGTACGGTTTCTCGGGGAGCCCGTTGTGCGTCGGTCGCGGGCTACCCGCAAACGCCGGCAGTGATCGTACCTAGGGTCCGCGAGTGGAAGGCCGGATCTCGATTTTCTCCGGGTCCAACGTGAGCTGGTATCGGACGCGAGGCCGGGAGCCCGTTTGCTGAATCCGGTAGGCCTCGGCGGCGGGGCCCAGTTTGTTCAGCTCCCTGTTGACGTGGGACTTGCGCTGGTCGAAATAGTCCGGAGGCATTCCTTCTTTGACGGCTTTCTCGACGCGCTCACGATCGCCCGCCATGGGGTTGGAAATGTCGTAGTATGCCTGAAGAAACTGCTGTGCGTACTCGGGGCCGACTTCCTGGCGGGCTACAGGCGGCTCACCATTGCGAGCGCGGCGTGCCAGCCAGAGATAAAACGCGAAATTGACCGGGCTGAGAGTGAGCGTCTCGTCGCGACAGTGAATTTCCAGACGCTCCAGGTCCAGTTCCAGACGCGGCGGCTTGAGGCTCGCCTGCGCCCGGTTGATCGCTTCGGAGAAACCGACCCCTTCCTCTACCAGAAGATCGGAGAGTCCGCCGCGCAGACGAACAAACGGGATTTGGGCGAGGGTGATTTCCGCGTCGCTGGTACGGATCGGCTTTTGTTCCCGCGTATACAGTACAACCGGGGTGTGCGGTGGGTAGAAGAACTGGTAGTGACCCTCGAACGGCTCGGAAACCAGAACGTGGGAAAGTTCATCCTGCGGTCGCCCAAACAGCGATAGCGCATAGCCAAGGTAATAGCCCATTGTCTTGCGCCCGCCCGCGATGGACGCGTGCAGCGTTAGCTGAGGATCCTGGGTCAGGCGGCGCACGAGGTCGACGATCAGGTCGGCCGCAGCTTCATTGTGGGCGGGATCCCGGATGTCATCCAGTGGTTGGCCGTGCTGGTCACGTATGACATGAATGGTTTCGGCGCTGAAGTCAATCTGTTCGGGATCCAGACCGTAATCAGCGCAAAGACGGTAGAAATACCCTTGCGAGGGGTCGAGAAGAGTGAGGCGGGCGCGTTCGGCTCCCTCCTGGGTGGTCACGACATGGATGGAGTCGGGGACAAAAGCGGGATCACGCTGCACGGCAAGTCCGTAGAGTGTTTCCGTGATGATCTGGGGTGCGAGCCCCGCCACGCAAAGAAGCGCGTTGCGGGGCGTAGAGTGGGTTTCGGCGCTTTCCATGGCTTCGTGGTTTCCGTGGTTGGTGTTTGTGTTCTGGGTTGTTACCGGCACAGGGTCTTTCAATGGCCGCCGTATTGGGGCGGACCGGAGGTCCGGTATGGCCGAACGGCGGGCCGGCGATCACCTGCCGAAGGGCGGATGTTCAGTCGTCCTCGTGGCTGGGTGGCGAATGTTCGTTATCGGCGTCAGGGCC
Source organism: Thioalkalivibrio halophilus (assembly GCF_001995255.1). GTDB lineage: Bacteria > Pseudomonadota > Gammaproteobacteria > Ectothiorhodospirales > Ectothiorhodospiraceae > Thioalkalivibrio > Thioalkalivibrio halophilus. Next base: position 17,290 of record NZ_MUZR01000008.1, read on the forward strand.
GTATATCCACCAGGGCAACGACGACGAACGGGGACTCTTGTTCCCGAATCCGCGATGCGTCTCGCGTGGCTCGTTGTTTTCCGCCGCCTTCTCGGCCAGGTTTTGACTGGCATCCGCTGCTTTCTGGAGGCCGGCCCCGATTCGATCGAGGTGATCGAGTACCGTGTCAATGAAGGATTGTTCCTCCGGCGGCGTTTCCTCTTCCGAGTCCTGGTTGTCGGGAGTCGGTTTCTCGTTGCTCATCAGGGACTCTCCTGTTTTCTGAAGAATTCAGGGGGGCAGAAGCTTGTGCAGGGTACCTGTGTTCAGAATGCCCCCGCCGTAGATGGATCGCGGCGCGGTCTGCCTGCCATCCATCAGGGTGCCACGCGGTAAGTCCTTCCGTGTTTGATCAGACGGACTTGCTGTCCGGCTTGAAACGTCTGATCGTCTCCCTGCGTCACTACAACGTGGCTGCCGTCGTCTTTTCTAACCTCGATTTCCAGGCCGCTCTGGGTTGCGAGTTCTCGGTCCACCCGGGACCCGGCAATCGCGCCGGCCCCGGCCCCGACAACGCGGGCAAGATCCCGGCCGGACCCGCCGCCCACATTGTCCCCGAGCAGAGCGCCGGCAGCGGCACCGGCGCTGGCACCGACCCCGCCACGCCGACCGAACGCGGACCGTGCGTCCTCGCGGATCCGTACTTGCCGAACATCGACCACCTCACCGGTCTGCACTGTCCCGGTCGACCGGGTTTGTCCGGTTTCGTAATCACCGGAACCTACGGGGGTGTTGGCGCAACCGGTGGCCCCAATGCCAATGAACAGCGCGAGCGACAGTTTGGCCATCCCGTTAAGCATCCTGTGTCTCCTTCGGCCAGTTTCTGGCTGTGTTGACCTCGAATGCAACGATAACGGGCGGTGCCAAAGGTGTCCGGGCCGGCAACCTTGCGGGACTCGTCAGAACGGAGTGTCGGTCCATGTTCGGCTACCGGCCCGTCCACGTTCGGTTCCTGCCCATATAGCCCCGATGCCGGCCAGATTCCCCCGGTACGAATCTGACCGGCCCGGAGCAAAGCGCTGTATGCGCACCTCATTCAGCGCGACCCCCCGTGAACGATATTGGGAGGCTGCCATCGTCCGATTGGGGAATTCCCGCTAGATATTCAGGATTCGGCCGGGATCGACAAGGTTGTCGTTCCGGAAGCGGTCTAGCAGGTCGGGATACGGTAACGCTATCGGTATGCACTGCAGACTGAATTGCGAGGAAAACAATAAGGAGGCGACATGAAGAGGACTCTTCTTGTGGCGGGCGTCAGCGCGGCGCTTGCGGTACTGGCGACCGGGTGCGACTCGTATCCCACGGAGGCCGAGATCGATTTCGATGCGTTGGAGTCGGAAGAGGAACGTGCAGTGGCCCGGATGATTTGGGTAGAATTCGAGGAAACGCTCGAAACGGGCTGGTCGTTCATGCTTTCGACCGAGGTTGAGGCGGAGCTGGAGCCGGTGGCCGCTCATCTCGAGGAACTGTCCGATTATCTGGACACCCCCGGTGACGGTTCGAAACCGGAATTGTTGTACGAAGGCCCGGAAAGCGAGGCCCTGCGCGCGGCGCACTCCGAGTACCTGGAAGTCCGGCGCTCGATCAAGGCCGAACGGGAAGAGGAAATCGAGGCGCGGCGGGAGGAGCTCTCGCAGGAGCTGTCGTCGATCGACGCCGATCTTGCGGAAACGGAGGAGGCGATCGAAGCGCGCGAAGCAATGCTGCGGGACGAAGTGGAAGCGGTGAGCGAGCTCGAGGACGAGATCGAGGAAGCCGAACAGGAGTTCGAAGACATCCGCGAGACGGTCCGCCAGGAACTGAACGAGGCGATCGAGGCAGAAGATCTGCCCATCAACACGCTGGACCACCTGCGTCGTTATTCGTGGCGTGAGTGGGAGAAGGGGCCGGGGGAGGAATGCCCACGGCCGGACAGCTCACTTACCGTGGATGCTCGAGACTCCCACGGAGTATGCCTTTTCGCGACCCCGACGCCCTACCGTGATCCATCGCCCTTCGATGGTGGCGAAGGGGTCAATGAGGTCCTGGACCCGATCCTGGCTTCGAGGCTGCTGGAGGCCTACGAGGTGACAGAGGAGCTCGGTCCGATTGGACGCAACGCACCCGAGGACAGTCTCCGGGGCGAGCTTCGCCAGGCTCGACAAACGCTCTCCGAGCGTCAGAACGAGGCGGACTCGAAGCATGGAAGTGCGCGCGATCTCAACCGGAAACACTCACGTTCCGAACGCGAGCGAGAGCGTGTTCAGGGGCGCCTGGACGGAGTGGAACGTGCGGAACCGAACGTGCAGTCCTTCGAGGTTCGGGAAGAGCAGCAGGCTCTCCAGCGGTCGCGTCGTGAGTATCGCGATGCGTTGATCCGGACGACCGTGGAAGACCACGCCCAACCGGCGGGGGAGATGACCGACGAGGGGACGTTCCCGGTCGAGGGGAAGGAAGGCATGGTCGTGGCCGTGATGGCGGCTCAGGATGCCCGTGCCTCGCAATCCTGGGAATGGTCGATCTCCCTGTTCACAACCCCGCTCGAAGAAGAGATGGCCGACCGGAACCGAGTGCCGATTGACCCCGTTGAAGGCGAAGCCGGCCGGGCCGTGTTCGACGAGAAAGACCGGGACACGATGACCCGGGAGGCCTATCTGGTGGTCGGTCAGGAGCTGATGGATTGAGACCCGAACGCGGTCGACATTCCGCGTGATTCGAAAACAAGAAATTGGGGCCAGCCTTGTGCAGCGCACGCAGGGCTGGCCCCGGCAACAACCAGGGAGATCCGAATCATGATGATTTCAATAGACCCTGAATTCAGGGACCGTTTTCGTCCCACCTTCGTGGCCGTCGCCGTGTCGGCAGCAATCGTGGCACTGTCCGGCTGCGCCAGTAGCGGTGGAAGCAGTAGCAATGGTGGTGGAGGTGGCTCCGACAACGGCGAGGAAGAAGATACACGCGTACTGCCAACCTACGATCAGCAGGCGATCCTGGATGATGACGGGGACACCGTGGAAGTCCAGGTCGCGGTCATCGATGCTGAATTCCGTCCGAGTCATGAAGAATTCGATGGCCGTGTGTCGGGCACGAAGGCCGTGGCGGGCGACCGGGATAGCGTGGAAGCCACGGAAGATGATGACGGGAATCCGGATTATGTCCATGGAACCCCGGTTGCAGCCCTGCTCGGTGGGCAAGAATTCGGGATCAGCGGGAATGCCCGAATGGAGCTGATTGCTGCAGCGGATGATCATGGGACGGTTTTCAGTGGTTATGTGCGTGATGGAGTGGCGCATGCCGTCGATGAAGGGGCTCGGGTCATCAATGCGTCCCTGGGGGACCAATGGTCGACGTGGGATTACGAAGAAACGGTCGAGCAGATTCAGGAGGTCACGTACGAAAAACCACAGGAAGATGGCGAAAGCGAAACCATCGAGGTGGGGACTGCTGCAGTGTTTGCGGCCGGTAACGATGGAAACAATCTGAGCAAGGATGATGTAACCGAAGATGGGGAAGGTGAGTATATCAATCCGGATGATTTTGAATACTTGGGTGAGGTCTGGGATCAAATCCTGATTGCGGGTGGTTCGCACGACTGGAAGAAACACGCGAGCAGCAACTACCCGGGCCAGGATGAAGAAATCCAGGATCGGTTCCTGGTGGCGCCTTTCACGGCGCGTTCGGCAACGAATACCGACGACGACGCCGAAGGGATGTTCAGAGGGACCTCGTTCGCGAGCCCGCGGATTGCCGGCATGGTGACCGGAATCATCGCGCAGTGGCCGCATCTGGACGCATCCGAGGCCACCGGGCGTCTGCTCGAGACGGCCAGCCAGGAGTCGGAGCTTTATGAAGAAAACGACTGCGGGCCGAACGAAGACCTGAACTGCGGCTATTACTATCTTGGCCAGGGTCATGCGGATTTCGAGGCCGCTCTGGAACCGAAAGGCGATGTCGTCCAGCCGGCCGGCGAACAGGTCGAGGATGACGAAAGCCACGATGTTCAGGAGAGCTACGCGTCCTGGTCGCACGCGTTCGGCAACGGCTTCCAGGCGGACGAAGAGCTGTTCGACGGCGCGGTGGCGTTCGACGAACTGGGCCGTGACTACCGCGTGGACCTGAGCGGGCATCATGCGGGCGGATTCGCGCTGGACACGCATGTCCGTCAGCGGCTGGAAACGCACCTGGGGAATGCCTCGGTGGCGGGTGACGAATCCATCGAGATCGCCGAAGGTGTCAGCATGGCCGCGCGCTATACGGATTCCGGAGAACTGCTCACCGGTCGTTTCGACATGGAATTCGACGATACCCGCATGTCCGCGTTCGGCTTCCAGGGTGGGGAGGAGAACCCGATGGAGACCGTGCTGGAGGGGGCGGATACCGCCATGCTGTCCAGCACCACGCCGCAGTTCACCCACAGTCTGGACGATGTGGCCGGCGTCGCCGCCGAGGTGGGCCTGACCGATACGTTCAGCATCAGCGCGGAATACTGGTCCGGGCGATCGGACGAAGATCCGGCCGAGCGCATGCTGAGCGAAGACACCGTGGGTCTGTCGGATTACGGCGTGGACCGCCAGGACGTCGCCCTGCACATGCAGGCCACGGACGATCTGCGGCTGTCGCTGGGTCAGGGCATGCTGCGTGAGGACAACGGCATGCTGGGGTCCCGCGGCTATGGCGCGCTGAACCTGGGTGACGAACACGAGCTGCATGTCACCAGCTTCGGGGCGGAATATGCCGTGTCGGATCGACTGAGCGTGACGGGTCAGTACGAGTACGGCCAGGGCCGTATGGACGGCGGTGCCGGCATGATCCGCTCCATCGACAACCTGCGCACCGAACAGGCCACCCTGGGCGTGGCGTGGGACGGCGATGACCATCAGGTCGCGCTCATGGCGAACCAGCCGATGCGGGTGACCGGTGGGGAGATCGAGGCCAGTGTGCCGGTCGGCCGAACGGTGGATGGTGAGGTGGTTCGCGAGGACCGCACGGCCAGCATTGGCACCGACGGTCGCCAGACGGACATCGAGCTGGGCTACAGCTTCATGCCCGACCGGGACAGCCGGTTCAACGCCAATCTGCTGTACATGGACCAGCCGAACCATGACCCGAACGCCTCGGGTGAATGGGCCGGTGCCGTGACCTACGCGGTGCGGTTCTGATGGCGGCTCGATATGCCATGACCCTCATGGTGGCCCTCGCGGGGGCCACCATGCTTTCCGCATGCGCCGGCGGCGGTCAGGCCGGGGTCGAAACCCAAGAATCGAAGGCCGGCGAATCGGAGCCCAGCGTTCGCTATGTCCCGATTGGCCGGGACGAGGGCGGGTGCATGCAGTATCGCCCGGAACCGCTGAAAGAAGATGTCGCGGTGCCGGCGGCGATCTTCTTCTGGGATGGCGAGGGCTACACGACGAACCGTGATCGGTGCGTAGAGGAGCCGAAACCGTGAGCGAAGCCGTGAAAAAAGGGTGGCTGGCATACCCTTCGGGACGAACAGGCCTGTACAACCGTCAGATCGGGCAAAAAAGCGTCGCGGCATCGAACGCCGGTGGAGACACTCAAGGCATGGCAACAGGAACGCCCCGATTTGTTTCGTAAACGGGTATAGAACCAGCCGGGATCTGATAATTGGTAATTCACGAGAAAGGTTCGAATCCTGCCGGGGACGCCACATTTTACCGCTCTCGATTTTCCGTCCCCGGGCGACGCGGAACGGCGCATTCCTGACTACACTCAAAGGACATGACCTCCACGTGACGAACGTGAGGGCCGTGCAACCACGTCAAGGAGCGGTTCATGAACAAGAGTTTTGCCCCCATCCAGACTCGTCCGCTGTCGGCGGATGCCACCGTGCTGCGTTGCGATGGCGTGCTGGCGCCACGGGTGACGCCGGAATCACCGGCTGACCGCGCGATGACCGACCTGCGCAAGGTGCCGGCGGTGACCGCTACCGCGGAGATGCAAGCCGACGAGGCCCTCCAGCGGATGATCCATGCAGGAGTGCGTCTGTTGCTGGTGGTGGACGGCCGGGATTCGGTGAAGGGTGTGGTGACCGCGCGCGACATCATGGGCGAGCGGCCGGTGAAGGCCGCACAGGACGAAGGGATCCCGCGTGACGCGGTGCAAGTAAAACACGTGATGAGCAAGGTCAGCGAACTGGAGGCCATCAATCTTGACAAGGTCGAACACTCGCGGGTCGGCGACGTGGTCGAGACCCTGAAGAAATCCGGTCGCCAGCATGCCCTGGTTGTGACGTCCCTGGATGGCGGCGGCGAGGCGGTGTGCGGCCTGTTCTCGGCGACCCAGGTCGGGCGTCAGCTGGGCGTGGAGGTCTCGCCCGAGGGGCCGGCCCAGACGTTCGCCGAGCTGGAGCGTTCCCTGGCTTCCTGACCCGGGCAGCGGAGAGGTCCGTCCCGGGGAGCCGTAACCCCGGGGCGGTTACGGCCCTTCACTGCGGTCGGTGCCGCCGTCGGTATACGGGTAGCCAGGGGCTTCGAGGTCTTCCTGGAAGGTTTCCAGGCGTTCCACCGCGATGTCGGTGCGGTGGAACTGGGCGATGTGGAAGACCGCGTCGCCTTCGTTCACCAGGGGCAGGCGCAGCTGGCCGATCACGATCCCCGATACCGGGGCGCGGATTTCGGTCTCGCGTTCGCCGAACGGGTCGGAGACGATCGCCAGCAGGGTCTGGTCGCGGGTTACGCGGTCCCCTTCGCGCACGAAGATCCGCAGGATGCCGCTCTCCGGGGCCCGCACCCAGCTGGCGGAACGCGCCATCACCGGTTCCTTGCGTCTCCGCTGGCGGGGCGGCGCCGGCAGCATGCCCAGGTAGCGCATCACCTCGATGATTCCGTGTACCCCGCCGCGGATGGAGAGTTCGTCGAAGCGCAGGGCTTCGCCGGCCTCGTACAGCAGGATGGGGACCTGCCGCTCGGCGGCGGCCTCGCGCAGGGAGCCGTCGCGCAGGGCCGAGTTGAGGATGACCGGTGCGCCGAAGGCCTGCGCCATCTCGCGGGTCTCGCGGTGGTCCAGGTTGGCGCGGATCTGTGGCAGGTTGGAACGATGGATCGCCCCGGTGTGCAGGTCGATGCCGTGGGTGCTGTTGTGCACGATCTCGCGCATGAACAGGCGTGCGACCCGGGCCCCCAGTGAGCCCTTGCGCGAGCCCGGGAACAGCCGGTTGAGGTCGCGCCGGTCGGGCAGGTAGCGGCTCTGGTTGATGAAGCCGTGCATGTTGACCACCGGCACGGCCAGCAGGGTGCCCTTCATGCGCCGCAGGGCGGGGGCCTTGAGCAGCCGGCGGATGATCTCCACGCCGTTGATCTCGTCACCGTGGATAGCGGCGCTGACAAACAGCACCGGCCCCTTCTGGCGCCCGCACACTACCTGCACCGGCATGTGCGCCGGGGCGTCGGTGTACAGGCTGCCGACCTGCAGTTCGACCGTGCGGCGTTCACCGGGCTGGACGGTGGTGTCGCCCAGCGTGACCGGTCGGTTGCGTCGCGCCCGGGGCAATCCGGCCATTCAGCCGCGCCCCTTGGTCTTGGTGCGATTGGGCTTGCCGTTCTTCTGGATGAAGTCGATGATCATGCCGGCCACGTCCTTGCCCGAGGCGGCCTCGATGCCCTCCAGCCCGGGCGACGAATTGACCTCCATGACCACTGCGCCGTGATTGGAACGCAGCAGGTCCACGCCGCAGACGTTCAGGCCCATCACCTTGGCCGCGCGCACCGCGGTGGCGCGTTCCTCCGGCGTGATGCGGCAAAGTGCCGCGCTCCCGCCACGATGCAGATTGGAGCGGAACTCGCCTTCCTTCGCCTGTCGCTTCATCGACGCGACAACCTTGTCGCCGATCACGAAGCAGCGGATATCCGCGCCTTTCGCCTCCTTGATGTATTCCTGCACCAGGATGTGCTGCTTGAGCCCCATGAAGGCCTGAATCACGCTCTCGGCCGCCTGCTTGGTCTCGGCCAGCACCACGCCCAGCCCCTGGGTGCCCTCCAGCAGTTTGATCACGCAGGGCGCGCCCCCGACCGTGGCCAGCAGGTCGTCGATGTCGTCCGGGGAGTGGGCGAACCCGGTGACGGGCAGGCCGATGCCGCGGCGCGACAGCAGCTGCAGGCTGCGCAGCTTGTCGCGCGAGCGCGAGATGCCCACCGATTCGTTCAGCGGATAGACGTTCATCATCTCGAACTGCCGCAGCACCGCCGTGCCGTAGAACGTGATCGAGGCCCCGATGCGCGGAATAACCGCGTTGAACTCGTCGAGGATGTCGCCCTTGTAATGGATCTGCGGCTTGTGCGCCGTGATGTTCATGTAGCAGCGCAACGGGTCCACCACCCGTACTTCGTGCTCGCGTTCCTGGGCGGCCTCGACCAGGCGGCGGGTGGAGTAGAGCTTGGCGTTGCGCGACAGAATGCCGATTTTCATGGGGTTTCCCGGGGGCTGGTTGCGGGTTCGTCGTCGTGGTCCTGCTGCAGGATGTCGGGTCGCTCCGGAGGTTTCCCCAGGGCGAAGGATGCGCCGGGGTCGACCAGGAACCGGCCCCGCATCGCCTCGCGCCCGAGCAGCATGCGAAACAGCATGGTATCGCGAGCCGTCAGGGACAAATCCACCGGCAGCAGCGAATCGCCAATGCGCACGGGCGTACGGATGAAGTAGCGGTCGCTCTGGTGGCCGCCGGAATCGGTGACCGGGCGTACGTCCAGCACCGGCGCCTCGCACCAGGTTTCGGTCGTACTGTCCTGCTGGCGCGGATGCATGCCGAAGCGGACCCACTCGCATCCGTCACGTTCGAAGGTTTCAATCGCGAAGGCGTGCAGCGCCGAGCTGCGCGCGCCGGTGTCGACCTTGCACTTGATCCAGTCGAGCCCCAGTTCCGGCAGCCCCACCCACTCGCGCCAGCCAAGTACCGGACGGGTCTTCATCCGCCCCTCGCGGGCCCGATTTCCGGGTACAGCCGATTGCAGTACATCAACGTCTCCTGATGAAGTCCATGTGAGCTGTGGGGATCGGTTTGCGGCCCGGCCGTCAGGTGCCTAAATTGCGCGGCTTCGGAACGGGGGAGATCACCATGACGCAACGTACCATCGGGAAGACGACGCTGGCCACGCTGCTGGCCCTGCCGGGCGCGGCCCTGGCCCAGGACGAGGCCGTGGAGCTGGCACCGGTATCGGTCACGGCCACCGGCTATGAGACCCTGATCGAGGATACGCCGGCATCGGTCACGGTCATCGACCGCGACGAGATCCGCAACCGCCCGGGGGTGGGCGTGGGCGACCTACTGCGCGGCGAGGCGGGCCTGGCCACCGCGGTGGACGGCTCGGTGGGGCAGGACCCGATCATCCGCGGGCTCAAGCGTGACCAGGTGCTGGTGCTGGTGGACGGCGTGCGGGTCAACGCGATGCAGCCGCCGGCGCGCGGCTCGCTCGCCTCCTACGTGAACATGGACCTGATCGAACGCATCGAGATCGTGCGCGGCCCGAGTTCGGTGCTCTACGGTTCCGGCGCGATGGGCGGGGTGATCAACATCATCACCCGCAGCGGCGATTTCACCGAAGAAGAGGAGATGAACGCCTGGAGTCGCCTGGGGTACAGCTCGGTGGATCGCGGACTGCGCACGGCGCTGGGCGTGACGGCCTCCAACGAACGCCACGTGCTGGACTTCTCCACCGCCTATCTGGATACCGGTGACTACCGCATGGGCGACGGTGACCGCCTGGACGACAGCGGTACCCGCCAGGAGGCCTATCACCTGCGCTATCGCACCCGCCTGACGCCGGATCACGAACTTGGTTTCCGTGCCCAGCGCGACGAGCGCGAGGACGTGTGGTATCTGGCGTCGCGGACGTTCAACCCCATGGATCCGGCCAACCTTGATCCCAATGATCCGGATGAAGCGGCTCTGCGGATGCAGGCGCCGCCTCAGGGGCTGAATACCCATTACACGCCGACGCAGACCCGGGATCTGCTGGAGGCGACCTACCAGGGCGATTTTGGCGGGGCCTGGGCGCCTCGCGTCGAGGCCTCGGTGTACCGTCAGGAGCTCTCGCGCGGCAACTACGACTGGAGCCATGCGCTGGGGCGGGACTACCGCGTCTCGGACACTGATTTCACCACCGACGGGGCGCGCATCCAGACCGAGCTGTTCCCGACCGACAACCAGATCCTGCTGGTCGGCGCCGAGTACTGGCGTCTGCGGGCCAGTCCGGATTCCTATATCGGTAACGTGAACCAGGATTTCCGGCCGAATGACGATGACGCGCTGTTCATGGATCTGATCGACGACGGACAGATCGATTCGCAGGGCGTGTTCGTGCAGCACGAGACCTTCCTCGATGCCGGAACCCTGAACCTCGGAGTGCGCTACGACCGCGTGGAAGGGGATGCGGATGCCGTTTTCGGTGCTGACGGGGACCTGCAGCAGGTGGATCACAACCTGAGCTGGTCCGCCGGCTTCAACTGGGACCTGCGCGAGGAGGTCAATCCCTATGTCAGTCTGTCCGAAGGCTACCGTTCGGCCAGCCTGATCGAACGGTTCCTGACCTACCCCTACAGCGACGGCAACTTCTGGCAGGCCGATCCGCAGCTGGATCCCGAGCGTAATCGGACCCTGGAGGTCGGGGCGCGCGGCCATCTGCAGGGCTTCAGCTACATGGTCTCTGCCTACGAGAGCCGGATCCGCGACTACATCGGCGGTGTGGTGCCGGAGGCCGGCCAGCGCCAGACGGTCAACCTGGACGAGGCGCGCATCCGCGGGGTCGAGCTGCAGGTCCGGCGCCCGTTCACCGAGCACGTGACCGGCGAGTTCACCGGCACCTGGATCCGCGGCGAGAACCGCGACAGCCGGTTCGACGAGCCGCTGGCGGAGATGCCGCCGCCGGAGGCCAGCATCGCGCTGCGTCGCTCGGTGGATCAGGGCTGGCAGTGGGAAGGCCGGCTGCGCGCGGTGGCGCGCCAGGATCGCACGGCGGACCGCTTCACGGATAATACCGAACGCGAGACCTCCGGCTTCGCGACCGGGGATCTGCTGGTGGGCTATCGTTTCCAGCCGTCCGGTCTGCTGCGCCACAACGAGCTGACCTTCCAGGTGAACAACATCGCCGACAAGGCCTACCGCGAGCACGTGACCGGGCAGCGGGAAGACCAGATCGACCCGGCGCGTGGCGCGCAGGAGATCCTCGCCCCCGGCCGCAGCTTCGGGGTGGTCTGGTACGCTGAGTTCTGATCCGGCCCGCGACCGGAGCCGTCATGGATACCGGGGCCGCGGCCCCGCTCGATCAGAGGAAGGAAGATGCGTTTGCGCGTGATCGATTTCGGGCAGCAGCCCGCACTGCGCTCCCAGGCCGTGTACCACGGCGTGGCCGAGGCGATGGGGCCGGACGACGATCCGGTCCTGACCCTGGTGAACCCCGATGATCCCTACGTCTGCGTGGGGCTGCATCAGGAGATCGCCCTGGAGGTGGACGAGGAGTACTGCGAGGAACAGAACCTCCCCATCGTGCGCCGGCATGTGGGTGGCGGCGCGGTGTATCTGGATCGGGACCAGATGTTCTTCCACTTCATCTATCCGAGCGCGAAGGCGCCGCGCATCGTCTCGCAGATCTATCAGAAATTCATCGATCCGGTGATCCACACGTATCAGGATCTGGGCGTCAATGCGACCTTCCGGCCGGTGAACGATATCCACGTGGACGGGCGCAAGATCGGGGGGACGGGTGCTGCCAGCATCGGCGATGCCACCGTGATGGTCGGCAGTTTCATGTTCGATTTCGACACCGCGACCATGGCGCAGTGCCTGAAGGTGCCGTCGGAGAAGTTCCGCGACAAGCTGCGTGCCGGCATGGAGGACTACATCACCACGCTGACCCGCGAGCTGGGCGAGAAGCCGCCGCGCGAGACGGTGCGCGACGCCTTCCTCAAGCGGGTCGGCGAGGAGCTGGACGTGGACGTCGAGCTGAGCGAACCGACGGCCGAGGAGGCCGCCGCCATTGACGAACAGGTGCAGGCCCTGGCGGATCCCGAATGGACCTATCGCAAGGGCCGCAAGTTCGTCGAGATGGGGGTCAAGATCGCCGCGGGCACCCACCTGACCGAGGGCGCGCACAAGGCGGCCGGCGGGCTGATCCGCGCGCAGCTGATGGAAAAGGACGACGAGATCGCCGATCTCCTGCTGTCCGGCGACTTCACGGTGTTCCCCGAAGACGGCATGGACCGGGTCGCGGAGGCCCTGCAGGGGATCCCGCTGGAAGAGCCGGTGCTGCAGGATGCGGTGGCCACGGCCATGTCCGGGGTGGGGCTGGATGCCCCGGGCATCGAACCCGGCGATGTGGCGGCGGCCATCCTGGCGGCTCGCCACCACGAACCGCACTGAGGGAAGGCTGCGGCGGCCGGTCCGTTTCCGGGGCCGGCCGCCATGGGCGTGCCGTGGCGCGCGGCGTCAGCTGCCCTGCGTCGGGGAGCCGGTCACCGGTGCGGCCGGGCTGTCGACACTGGACATCGCTCCGGCACCGAACAGGTCGCGCATGCCGCCCAGTGATCCCAGCAGGGCGGTGCCTTCCATCGGCACGAACACGCGGTCGCCCTGTTTGGCCAGTTCGGGCAGCATCTCGATGTAGCGCTGCGCGATCAGGTACTGCACGCCGGCCATCGGGTCGTCGGCCTTGCCCTCGAGGGCGGCCATCACGTTCTGGATGGCCTCCTTCTCGCCCTGGGCCACCAGGATGGCGGCCTGTTTCTGGCCCTCGGCCTTGGCGATCTCCGCCTGCTTGTCACCCTCGGCCTTCTGGATCTCGGCTTCCTTGTAGCCCTCGGCCTCGCGCACCGTGGCGCGGCGGTTGCGCTCGGCGACCATCTGCTGGTTCATCGCCTCGCGGATCTCCTGCGGGGTGTCGATATCGCGGATCTCCACGCGGTTCACCTTCAGGCCCCATTTGTTGCCGGCCTCGTCCATCACCGTCTGCAGGCGCGCGTTGATCTCCTGGCGCGACTCGAAGATCTTGTCCAGCTCCATGGTGCCGATCTCGGAGCGCAGCGAGGTCTGGGCGAGGGTCTGGATCGCCAGCACCAGGTTCTCGGTGCCGTAGACCGCGGCCTGCGGGTCCATGATCTGGTAGTAGAGCACGCCGTCGATCTGTACGCCGACGTTGTCCTGAGTGATGACCGACTGGCTGGGGAAGTCGAGCACGACCTCGCGCATGTCGATCTTGTCCTCGGTCCTCACCACCGGCTGGTCGTTCTTGAAGGTGAGGATCGTGATCGCCCGGGGACGGTCGATGAACGGGATGATCAGGTTCAGGCCCGGCTCCAGGGTGCGGTGGTACTTGCCGAGGCGTTCGATCACCTGGGCGCGGCGCTGCGGGATCATGGTGATCCCCATGCTGAGGAAGACCGCCACGAGGACGGCGATGGCGATGAGGGTGATGAGCGTATTCATGCGGGATTCCCTTCGTTGGTGTGGCTGGAGTGGGTGCCGGGGTCGTCGCCGGCCGGCCGGACCACGGCGGTGATGCCCTGGAAACGCTGGATGCGCACGGGGTCGCCTTCCTGCAGGGTCTGCTGCGGATCCTCGGGACGGGCGGGGTAGGCATCGCCCAGCACGCGCACGCCGAGCCCTCCATTGTAGGGTTCGAGGTGCAGGATCTCGTCGCGCACCCGGGGATCATCCGGCGGCCCCTGCTGCGGGCGGCCGGCCCAGCGGCGGCCGACCCAGAACGCCAGGGCGCCGGCCAGGATCATGCCGACCACGCCGGCGCTGAGCTGGCCGGCCAGTTCGGCACCGAAGGCCGCGGCCACCATGGCACCGAGGGCGCCGCCGGCCAGTACAAGGGTGATGCCGCCACCGCCCGACATCAGCCCGCCGAGGATGGCGAGGTCGATGATCAGGATCAGCAGGGCGGCGAGCAGCCAGATCTGCCAGGGATCGAGGGCCCCGGCCCAGGAGGCGATGTCGGCCATGATTCGGTTCCTTCCGTTGCGTGGTTCGACCCTGCCCGACTCGGCGCGGGCTTGCAATGCATGGTCACGGTCCCGAGTGGATGCCCGCGCCCCGCACGGGCTGTCATACTCAGGGTTTGCGATGGCCGGAGATAGCAGATGGCGGACGGGGAACGCCTGCGGCGCTTTGATGCCGAGGACTACAACAAGGAAGGCGTGTTGCGGCGCAAGGTCTATGAACGCGAGCTGCGGCGGCTGCAGGTGGAGCTGGTCAAGCTGCAGCGCTGCGTGAAGGCCGAAGGCCGCCGCGTGGTGATCCTGTTCGAGGGCCGCGACGCGGCCGGCAAGGGCGGGGTGATCAAGCGCATCATGGAGAAGAGCAACCCGCGCATCGTGCGCACCGTCGCGCTGGGGAAACCCTCGGACCACGAACGCGGGCAGTGGTATTTCCAGCGTTATGCCGCGCATCTGCCCACGGCGGGCGAGATCGTGCTGTTCGACCGTTCCTGGTACAACCGGGCCGGGGTCGAACGGGTGATGGGCTTCGCCTCGGAAGAAGAGGTGCAGCGCTTTCTCGATGCCTGTCCGACGTTCGAGCGGCTGCTGGTGGAAGACGGCATCGAGCTGTACAAGTACTGGTTCTCGGTCAGCGAGCAGGAGCAGGAACGCCGCTTTCAGGCGCGGGTGGAGGACCCCGTCAAGCGCTGGAAGCTCTCGCCCATGGATCTGAAGTCCCGGGAGCTGTGGCACGAGTTCTCGAAGGCCAAGGACGACATGCTGCGCCATACCGATACCGCGCATGCCCCCTGGCGCATGGTGGATGCGGACATCAAGCGCCACGCGCGGCTCAACTGCATCGCGGATATCCTCGCGAATATCCCCTACAGTGATCATCCACCCGAGAAACCGGAGCTGGAACCCCGCGTGTGGGCCAACGATCAGGACGCGCGCGGCCCGCTGCTGACCGGCAAATACATCCCCGCACGCTACTGACGGGGCGTACGAGGAGCTTCAGGGCAGGTTCAGAGGGGGCTCGTCGAGGGCGGCGCGCTGCTCGCGCAGCGTGAGGATGTGCTCCTCCCAGAAACGGGGCGTGTAGAACACCGGGAAGCCCTGGACGAAGGCCGGGTCGTCGGCGCGGCGTGCCAGCCAGGCTGCATGGCGCAGGATGCGCAGGGCCCGCAGCGGGGCGATCAGGGCCAGCTCGCGGCGGTCGAAGGGACGAAAGTCCTCGTATCCCTCCAGCAGGTCCAGCAGCTGTCCGGTCATGGTCGGCGTATCGCCGGACAGGAACATCCACAGATCCTGCACCGCGGGCCCGGTGCGGGCATCGTCGAGGTCGACGAAATGCGGGCCGGCGTCGGTCCACAGCAGGTTGCCGCGATGGGTGTCGCCGTGCAGCCGGATCGCCGGGACTTCGCCCAGTATCGGCTCGAAGTCCCGCAGACGCTCGATCAGGTCGGCACTGAGGTCGCGATAGACCGATACCAGTTCCGGCGGCAGATGCTCGCCGGACAGGACATCTTCGCGGGCCGCGGTGGCCAGACCGGTAAGGTCCATGACCTCGCGATGCAGGAACGGGGCGGCGGCGCCGACGGTGTGGATGCGGCCGATGAAGCGTCCGATGCGTTCCAGCACCTCGGGCTGTTCCAGATCGGGACTGCGGCCCCCGCGCTGCGGATACAGCGCGAAGCGGAAGCCGGCGTGTTCGTGGAAGGTCTCGCCGTCGGCATCGGGCAGGGGGGCGACCACCGGGATCTCCGCCGCCGCCAGCTCGAGGGCGAATGCGTGCTCTTCGCGGATGGCGGCATCCGACCAGCGCCCGGGGCGGTAGAACTTGCCGATGATCGGCCGTGATCCTCCCCGAGCATCTTCGGTGCCGATCTGGTAGACGCGGTTTTCGAACGAGTTGAGTTCCAGCAGGCGTCCGTCGCAGCGCAGGCCGGTAGATTCCACTGCATCCAGGATGCATTCGGGGGTCAGGGCGTCGTAGGGATGTGCGGCCATCGGTGGATTGTGACACAGCGGACGGGTGCCGGGCCGCGG
Organism: Thioalkalivibrio halophilus; assembly: GCF_001995255.1. Classification (GTDB taxonomy): domain Bacteria; phylum Pseudomonadota; class Gammaproteobacteria; order Ectothiorhodospirales; family Ectothiorhodospiraceae; genus Thioalkalivibrio; species Thioalkalivibrio halophilus. The sequence continues at coordinate 33,283 of NZ_MUZR01000008.1, forward strand.
GTCACGGTCGGGACGCGCGCCGGAGGCCCGCATATATTAGGATAGACCCACTTTCCCAGGTTTCATCTCATACGGGGTCCGATTTGGACAAGGCAACCCTATTCGGCGTGCTGCTGGGCCTGGCCACCATCCTGGGGGCCATCATGCTCAGCGGCCAGGCGGCCGATTTCTGGCACACGCCGGCAGTGCTGGTGGTGGTGGGCGGCACTATGGCCGGCACCTTCATCAAATTCCCGTTCCGGCATGTGATGAGCTCGTTCCGGGTGGCGGGGAAGACTCTCTATGAGCCGGCGGATGACCCGCGTGCCCTGATCGAGCGCACCAAGGAGCTGGCCCAGGTCGCGCGCAAGAAAGGGCTGCTGGCGCTGGAAGACGAGGAGACCCCGAACGAGTTCTACGCCAAGGCCCTGCAGCTGTCGGTGGACGGCTTCGAGCCCGACCGCATCCAGCACGTGCTGCGCGAGGACCTGGAACTGTCGCTGGAGCGTCACGAGACCGGTCAGAGGGTGTTCCGGTCCATCGGCGAGCAGGCGCCGGCTTTCGGCATGATCGGAACGCTGGTGGGGCTGGTGCAGATGCTGGGCAACCTCGAAAGCCCGGAAGCGGTCGGCCCCGGCATGGCCGTTGCCCTCCTGACAACGCTTTACGGCGCGATCTTCGCGCAGCTTGTGGCCCTGCCCATCGCGGACAATCTGGAGATGCGGGCGCGCTCCGAGCACATCACTCGGAGCCTGATCGTGGATGCCGTCAACTGCATCCACCAGGGCTTCAATTCGCGCATGATCGAGGAGATGCTGCTCCCGTACCTGCCCAGCAAGCAGCGCGAGAAGGCGGCCGAGGAGCTCGAAAAGCAGGGACAGGCCGAGGGGCAGCCTCAGGGTTCGTCTTCGTAGATGGCCGTGCGCAGGAGCAAGAAAGGCGAGGGTGGCGCACCGCGCTGGATGACCACCTTCGCCGATCTGATGGCGGTGCTGGTGGTGTTCTTCGTGATGCTTTACGCCTTTTCCACCATCGACGCGGAGAAGTACGAGCAGATGGCCGATTCGCTGCGCGAGGTGCTGGGCTCCACCGAGGTGCAGGAGGAAGTGCCCGCCATTCCGGAACCCACCGTTATCGACCTCGAAGGCCGCTCGCCGGAGCCGCGCACCGTCGAGGAGCCGGAACCCGAACCGGAATACCGCGAGCAGGACGAGATCACCGAGGCCCTGCGCGAGGCCCTGCAGGATGAGCTCGAGCAGGGGCTGATCGACATGGCGGAAGAAGACGCCGGTATCCTGCTGCGTTTCGAGGAGCAGGCCGCCTTCGAGATCGGGGAGAAGGATCTGAACGTGGACTTCGTGCCGGTGCTGGAACGGGTGGCCGAGGTGCTGGCCGAGACCCCGGGCCAGATCGTGATTGCCGGGCATACCGACGATCTGCCGATCCGCAGCGAACGTTTCCGCTCCAACTGGGACCTGTCCACCGCGCGGGCGGTCTCGGTGGTGCACGTGATGGAGGGCACCGGGGTGGAGCCGGCCCGCATGCGTGCGACCGGCCATGCGGATACCCGTCCGCTGCGCCCGAACGTGGATGCCGAAAGCCGCGCCCGCAACCGGCGGGTGGACGTGCTGCTTATGGACGATGACGACGCCGATCCGGGCGGGGGGTCGACCGATATCATCGGTGGGGACTCGGGGCCGGATGAGCCGGTACCGCTGGACCAGGCCGTGCCCGAAGGGTGAGGGGCCGACGGGCCGGGGCGCCCCGCCCCGCTGCGGGCAGGGATTCGTGTCGGTTTGTGCGGGGTTCGTGATAACCTCTGCAACTCGGTTGTCCGAACCCTTTTCATTTTCTGAATCAGCGACGTTCGACCCCGCGTATGGGTCGGCGAAGGAGTTTCGCAATGCCTGCAGTATCCCTCCCCGACGGCAGCCGCCGCGAGTTCGATCAACCCGTCACCATCATGGACGTGGCGAAGGACATCGGCACCGGCCTGGCGAAGGCTGCCGTCGCCGGCAAGGTGAATGGCGCACTGGTGGACGTGCGCCACGAGATCGATGACGACGCCGAGGTCGCGATCGTCACCGACCGCGATCCGGAAGGCGTGGAGATCATCCGCCACTCCACCGCGCATCTGATGGCGCAGGCGGTCAAGGAACTCTTTCCCGATGCCCAGGTGACCATCGGCCCGACCATCGAGAACGGGTTCTACTACGACTTCGCGTATGACCGCGGCTTCACGCCGGAAGATCTGGAAAAGATCGAGAAGCGCATGAAGGAGCTGGCGAAGCAGGATCTGCCGGTGGAGCGCTCGACCATGGACCGCGACGAGGCGGTGGAGTACTTCCGCAACATGGGGGAGGAATACAAGGCCGAGATCATCGAATCCATCCCGCAGGGCGAGACCATCTCGCTGTACCGTCAGGGCGATTTCATCGACCTGTGCCGGGGCCCGCACATCCCGTCCACCGGCAAGTTGAAGGCCTTCAAGCTGACCAGCGTGGCCGGGGCGTACTGGCGCGGCGATTCCGACAACGAGATGCTGCAGCGCATCTATGGCACCGCGTGGCCGAACAAGCAGCAGCTGGAGGAGCATCTTCATCGCCTGAAGGAAGCCGAACGCCGTGACCATCGCAAGATCGGCGCGGAGCTGGACCTGTTCTCCATCCAGGACGAGGCCGGCGGCGGGCTGGTGTTCTGGCACCCGAAGGGCGCGCGCATCCGCCGCGAGATCGAGAACTTCTGGTACGAGATGCACGAGAAGGCCGGCTACGACTTCGTCGTGTCGCCGCATATCGCCAACCTGGAGCTGTGGCATACCTCCGGGCACGCCGAGTTTTACGCCGACTCGATGTACGAGCCGATGCAGGACGAGCACCAGGCGTTCCAGCTCAAGCCGATGAACTGCCCGTTCCACGTGCTGATGTACAAGGACCGGCTGCATTCCTATCGTGATCTGCCGATCCGCTGGGGCGAGATGGGCACGGTGTACCGGCGCGAGATGTCCGGGGCGCTGCACGGCCTGATGCGCGTGCGCGGGTTCACCCAGGACGACGCCCATATCTTCTGTCGCGAGGATCAGATCGAGGACGAGGTCATGGGCGTCATCGACCTCACGCTGGAGACCCTGCGGACCTTCGGCTTCGAGGATTTCGACGTGAACCTGTCGACCCGGCCGGATGATGCGGTCGGGTCGGACGAGATCTGGGATCACGCGACCCGGGCCCTGCGCGGCGCGATCGAGAAGAAGGGGCTGGAATACACCCTGGACGAAGGTGGCGGTGCGTTCTACGGTCCCAAGATCGACATCAAGATCCACGACGCGATCGGTCGCCAGTGGCAGTGTTCCACCATTCAGCTCGACTTCAATCTGCCCGAGCGTTTCGACATGGAGTACGTCGCCGAAGACAATGAGCGGCGGCGGCCGATCATGATCCATCGCGCCCTGCTGGGCTCCGTGGAACGCTTCTTCGGCGTTCTGATCGAGCACTACGCCGGGCATTTCCCGACCTGGCTGGCCCCGGTGCAGGCATCGGTGCTGACCATCACCGAACGCCAGGATGATTACGCCCGGGACGTGGCGCGGCGCCTGCGCGAGCAGGGCTTTCGGATCGAGCCCGACTTGAGAAACGAAAAGATCGGCTTTAAGATCCGCGAGCACACGCTTAAGCGCGTGCCGTACCTGCTGGTGCTCGGAGACCGGGAGATGGAAGAGGGCAAGGTCGCGGTTCGTACCCGCGACGGGGAAGACCTCGGCACCATGTCCCTGGACGAACTGAGCGAACGCCTCGGGAAAGAGGTTGCCAGCCGGGGCACCGGAACCTGAACTGGAGAAAAGGCCATTAGCGCAGCGAAAACCGTTCGCCTGAACGATCAGATTACGAGCCCGAAAATCCGGCTGATCGACGCCGAAGGCGAGAACCGGGGGATTACCACCAGCGACGAGGCCCTCGAGATGGCCCGCGATTCCGGCCTGGACCTGGTGGAGATCTCGCCGAATGCCGAGCCGCCGGTCTGCCGGATCATGGACTACGGCAAGTACAAGTTCGAACAGTCGAAAAAGGCTCAGGAAGCCAAGAAAAAGCAGAAGCAGATCCAGATCAAGGAAGTGAAGTTCCGTCCCGGAACGGACGAGGGCGACTACAACGTCAAGCTGCGGAATCTGCGGCGTTTCCTCGAGGCGGGTGACAAGGCCAAGGTCACCATCCGCTTCCGTGGTCGCGAAATGCGCCACCAGGAGCTGGGCAATCAGCTGCTGGACAAGATCGAACAGGACGTGTCCGACATCGCGGTGGTGGAACAGCGCCCCAAAATGGAAGGACGCCAGATGATCATGGTGATGTCGGCCCGCAAGAAGCAGTAGGGCGGACATCGACAAGGGGCGGCGGGTTTCCGCATACCTGATCGCCCTTTTCACAAACGACCGGCCCTGCGGGGAACCGGTCCGAAATGCCGGAGAAGAAAATGCCCAAGATCAAGACCAACCGGGGTGCGGCCAAGCGCTTCACCCGTACGGGGTCGGGAAAGTACAAGCGGTTCCAGTCGCACCGCAGCCACATCCTGACCAAGAAGTCCACCAAGCGTAAGCGTCACCTGCGCAGCCCGGCGATGGTGCACGAGGCCGACACGGCCGCCGTGCGCAAGATGCTGCCCAACCATCGTTGAACTGACCGAGGAATCGAGATATGCCACGAGTCAAGCGCGGTGTAACCGCTCACGCCCGTCACAAGAAGGTCCTCAAGCAGGCGAAGGGGTACTACGGGGCACGCAAGAACGTCTATCGCGTTGCCAACCAGGCGGTCATCAAGGCTGGCCAGTACGCCTATCGTGACCGTCGCCAGAAAAAGCGCGACTTCCGTTCGCTGTGGATCGTCCGCATCAACGCCGCCGCGCGGCAGTTCGACCTGTCCTACAGCCGCTTCATGAGCGGGCTGAAGAAGGCCGGCATCGAGATCGATCGCAAGTCGCTGGCCGATCTGGCGGTGCACGATCTGACCGCTTTCGGCAAGCTGGCCGAACAGGCGAAAGCCGCTCAGGCGGCCTGAGATCCCGCAGGATCATCGCCGGCCTCGACGGCCCGCCGGAGCGCGGGCGGGAAAGGCCGGCAACCCCGGATCATGCGGGGATCCCGAAAGGGGAGGGTTCAGGCCCTCCCTTTTTTGTTTGCAAAGGGGGCAGTACGTGGAGCAATTGCAGGAGCTGACCGACGAGGCGCTGGCGCGGGTCGAGGCCGCCACGGACCTGAAGGCGCTGGATGATGTCCGGGTCCACTATCTGGGCAAGAAGGGTGTGCTGACCGCGCAGCTCAAGGAGCTGGGCCGGCTGCCGGCGGAAGAACGGCCGGCCGCGGGGCAGGCGGTGAACGCGGCCAAGGAACGGGTGGCGGAGGCCATCGAGGCGCGCAGGACCGCGCTTGCCGAGGCCGAGCGCGAGGCGCAGCTGGCGCGCGAGCGGGTGGACGTGACCCTGCCGGGGCGCCGTCCCGCCGGCGGGGCGCTGCATCCCATTACCTCGACCATCGAACGCATCGAGCATTTCTTCGCCGGTCTCGGGTTCCGCGTGGCGGAGGGCCCGGAGGTGGAAGACGACACCCACAATTTCGAGGCCCTGAACATCCCGGCGCATCATCCGGCGCGGGCGATGCACGACACGTTCTACTTCGATGCCCACCGCGTGCTGCGGACGCATACCTCGCCGGTGCAGATCCGGGCGATGGAACAGCAGAAACCTCCTCTGCGCGCGATCGCGCCCGGGCGGGTCTACCGTTGCGATTCCGATCTGACGCACAGCCCGATGTTCCATCAGATCGAGGGGCTGTGCGTGGACAGTGACATCACCTTTGCCGATCTGCGCGGGGTGCTGGATGCGTTCCTGCGGGGCTTTTTCGAGCGCGACGATCTGGCCACGCGCTTCAGGCCATCGTATTTCCCGTTTACCGAGCCTTCGGCCGAGGTGGACATCCAGTGCGTGCACTGCGGCGGTGAAGGCTGTCGCGTGTGCAAGCACACGGGGTGGCTGGAGGTGATGGGCTGCGGGATGGTGCATCCCAACGTACTGGGTCACGTGGGGATCGACCCGGAGGAATACACCGGGTTCGCGTTTGGCCTGGGCGTGGAACGCATGGCCATGCTGCGCCACGGGGTCAATGACCTCCGGCTGTTCTTCGACAACGACATCCGCTTCATTCGGCAATTCGGGCAGGCAGGCTAATGCGCATCAGTATGGAATGGCTGCAGGACTGGCTGCAGATCGACGAGACCCCGCGGGAGCTCGGGCACCGCCTGACCATGGCGGGGCTGGAGCTGGACGCCATCGAAGCGGCGGCGCCGGTCTTTCACGGCGTGCGGGTCGGCCGGGTGATCAGCGTGGAGCCGCACCCGGATGCCGACCGCCTGCGGGTTTGTCAGGTGGAGGCGGGCGAGGCGGAACCGCTGAACATCGTCTGTGGCGCACCCAATGTCTACACGGGAATGGTGGCGCCGGTCGCGGTGGTCGGGGCGGAGCTGCCGGGCGAGTTCCGCATCAAGCGCTCGAAGTTGCGCGGCGTGGCCTCCGAAGGGATGCTCTGTTCCGCACGCGAGATCGGCCTGGCCGAGGACGCCGAGGGCCTCCTGGATCTGCCCGCGGACCTGGAAGTCGGCAGCGACCTGCGCACGGCGCTGGGGCTGGATGATCATGTGCTGGAGGTCGACCTGACGCCCAATCGCGCAGACTGTCTGGGCATGCGCGGGATCGCCCGCGAGTGCTCGGCCCTGCTGGACCGGCCGCTGCAGGTCCGCCCGGCGCCCGCGGTGGAGGCGACGCTGGATCGACGTGTGCGCGTGACCGTCGACGATGCGCAGGCCTGTCCGATCTATTCGGGGCGGATCCTCGAGGGTCTGGATGCCCGGGCACCCACGCCGCTGTGGATGTCCGAACGCCTGCGCCGGGCCGGGGTGCGCCCGCTCTCCGCGATTGTCGACGTGACCAACTACGTGATGCTGGAGCTGGGTCAGCCGCTGCATGCCTTCGATGCCGACCGTGCCGACGAGGTGATTCGCGTGCGCCGGGGCGGCGAGGGCGAGTCCCTGACCCTGCTGGGCGGCGAGCAGACGGTGGAGCTGTCGGCGCGGGATCTGGTGATCGCCGGAGAGACCCAACCGCTGGCGCTGGCCGGAATCATGGGCGGAGCCGCTTCGGCGGTGGATGACGACACCACCCGGGTGGTCCTGGAATGTGCCCATTTCGCGCCGCGTGCGCTGGCGGGCCGGGCTCGCGAACACGGGCTGCATACCGATGCGTCGCATCGCTTTGAGCGGGGTGTGGATCCCACCCTGGTGCCGCGCGCGATGGAACGGGCCACCGAGCTGTTGCTGGCGATCTGCGGCGGCGCCTGCGGGCCCGTGGAGACGGTCGGCGACATCCCCTCGACGCACGATGAACGGCCGATCACCCTGCGCGCCGGACGTATTGAGCGGCTGCTCGGGGTCGCCCTGGACGACGGCGAGGTGGAGCGTATCCTGCGGGCGCTGGACTGCGTGGTGGAGCCCGGTGGCGATGGCACGTGGCGGGTGTTGGCCCCGCGTGCGCGCTTCGACCTGGAGCGCGAGGAAGACCTGATCGAGGAACTGGCGCGGGTGCACGGGTATGACCGTCTGCCGCGCACCCTGCCGGGCGCGGTGCCGCCGGTGACGCCGCCGGGTGGCCTGAAGGCGCTGTGGGAAGGTCTGACCCGGCGCGGGTTCCACGAGGTGATCAGTTTCAGCTTCATCGACCGCGAGGTTTCGCAGCGCTTCTATCCCGAGGTGGAGCCGCTGGCGCTGGCCAACCCCATCGCCTCCGACATGAGCGTGATGCGCCCCGGTCTGTGGCCGGGGCTGGTGAGCACGGCCGCCTGGAATACGGCCCGGCAGCAGTACGACCTGCGGCTGTTCGAACACGGCCTGCGCTTCGTGCCCGGGGCCTCCGGCCTGTCCCAGGAACCCCGGCTGGCCGGGCTGCTGAGCGGACGGGCCATGCCCGAGCACTGGGAGACGGCATCCCGCGAGCTGGACTTCTTCGACGCCAAGGGCGAGGTGGAGACCCTTTGCGGCAACCTGGCGGAGCCGTTGCGCTTCCGCGCGGAGAAGCATCCCGCGCTGCACGATGGTCAGAGTGCCCGTGTGCTGGCCGGCGAACAGCCGATCGGCTGGGTGGGCAAGCTGCATCCGTCGCTGGCGGAGCGCTTCGACCTCGGGGCCCCGGTGTTCCTGTTCGACCTGGATGCACGGACCGTCAGTACCGACCCGGTGGCGCAGTTCCGGCCCCTGTCGGCTTATCCCTCGATCCGGCGGGATCTGGCCCTGGTCGTGCAGGAGAACGTGCCCGCCGGGGATCTGCTGGCGGCGATCGGCGAACTCGAGCTGGAGCTGCTGCGTGACGTCCGGCTGTTCGATGTCTACCAGGGCAAGGGTTTGAATCCGGGCGAGAAGAGTCTGGCTCTGGGCTTGATTTTGCAGGCATTTGATCGCACGCTTGATGACTCCGATGTGACCGCCGTGACCGATGCGGTGGTGGCGCACCTCGAAAGCCGGTTCAATGCGACCCTGAGGCACTGATCGATGGCAGCTGTGACCAAGGCGGATCTGGCCGCCACGCTGAACGAGGAACTGGGCCTGAACAAGCGCGAGGCCAAGGAATTCGTCGAAATGTTCTTCGAGGAGATGCGTCAGTCGCTGGAAGACGGCGAGGGCGTGAAACTCTCGGGGTTCGGCAATTTCGTGCTGCGCGACAAGAACCAGCGCCCGGGGCGCAATCCCAAGACCGGGGAAGAGATCCCGGTCTCCGCGCGCCGCGTCGTGACGTTCCGCCCGGGCCAGAAACTGCGCGAACGGGTCGAGAGCTATGCTGGAAGCGAGTAACCACCAGGAGCTGCCGGCGATCCCGGGCAAGCGGTATTTCACCATCGGGGAAGTCGCCGAGCTGTGCCTGGTCAAGCCGCACGTGTTGCGTTACTGGGAGCAGGAATTCCCGATGCTGGAGCCGGTCAAGCGGCGCGGCAACCGCCGGTACTACCAGCGTCAGGACGTCATCCTGATCCGTCAGATCCGCGCGCTGCTGTACGAAGAAGGCTTTACCATCAGTGGCGCGCGGCAGAAGCTCTCCGGGGACGAGGCGCGCGAGGATCACCAGCAGGCCCGGCAGATCATCCAGGACACGATTCAGGAACTGGAATCGGTACTGAAGGTGCTGAGGAACTGAAACACGCGGAAGACGGGGTTGTTCGCCCCCTTTCGCGAACGGCCGCTCTCGATTACCATATATCGCGTTCGGGGCGTAGCGCAGTCTGGTAGCGCATCTGCATGGGGTGCAGAGGGTCGCAGGTTCAAATCCTGCCGTCCCGACCAAACAGGACAGTAAAAAGGCCGCCGGGGGAGTCCCCGGCGGCCTTTTTTGTGCGCGCCGAACGGGTTCGGCGTCGGCCGGGATCGGTTTACTGCATGTAGGAATAGCCTTCCTGCTGCAGATGGATGATTTCGGAGTCCGCCATGGGGACGATCTCCACGAACCCGTGCACGTCCTCGGGCTCGATGCCGCGCAGGGCGGCGGAGGCCTCGCACATGCGGATGTCGATGTTGCCGGCACGGGTCAGGGACTCGGCGCGGCGCATCAGGTCACGATGTTCATCGAACTGATCGTGGGTGAAGAAGGGCACTTCGCGGCCGTGCAGCACCAGCACGATGTGCGAATCGAACGGATCGGCCTCGTACACGTTGTTGAGCATGCTGACGCGGTCGAGGACGAAATCCATCTCGTCCGCGGTATCCACGGCCACGTCATACACCACGCGGGCCGGTTCGTACTCCTTCTGGTTGACCTCGGCGGAGCCCCAGGGCATGTCGTCCTGTGCCGGGGTGGTAAGCGGGGCGCCCAGCAGGAGTGCCCCGGCGACCAGGCTGGCGAGGGGACCGATACGGCTTGCATGTGCGGACATCACGTTCTCCCTTGCAATGTGGGCTGGCGATACCAACAAGACGCATGGACGGGCCGGATCCATTCCGTCAGCGTGTCCGTCAGCGTGGCGGCTCGCCCGGCCCGCGGGCGTGATCTTCGGGGCTGCGGGCGTGCAGCACGCGCTCCAGCAGTTGTTCGGCGGCCATGCCGACCCGTCGACCAAGCGGTTGCGCGCGGGTATAGGAGACCTCGAAGACCTCGGCCTCGCGCGCCAGTTTCATCAACAGGTCGTCGCTGGTGCCGATCTCGTCGGCCAGCCCCAGGGCGCGGGCCTGGTCCCCGTACCAGTGTTCGCCGGTGGCGACCCGGTCCAGTTCCAGCTGCGGGCGGTATCGCTGCAGGAACTGCTTGAACAGTTCGTGGGTTTCGTCGAGGTGATCCTGGAACTTGCGCCGGGCGGCGTCGGTGTTTTCGCCGAATACGGTCAGGGTGCGCTTGTAGTCCCCGGCGGTCAGCAGTTCGAAGTCGATGTCGTGGCGGTCGAGCCAGCGATGCAGATTGGGGATCTGCGCCACCACCCCGATGGAGCCGAGGATGGCGAACGGGGCGGCGACGATGCGATGACCGACCGCGGCCATCATGTAGCCGCCACTGGCGGCCACGCGGTCGACCACCACGGTGAGATCCAGCCCGGCCTCGCGCAGGCGGACGAGCTGGGAGGCCGCGAGGCCGTAGGAGGGTACCATTCCCCCGGGGCTCTCGAGGCACACGACGGCCTGATCGCGGCCGGGCTCGGCCAGGGTGAGCACGGCGGTGATTTCTTCGCGAAGGTTGTCCACCGCCGACGCCCGAATGTCGCCCTGAAAGCGCAGCACGAACACCCGCGGCGCTGGGGCCTCTTCCTGTTCGAGTTCGACCACGGTTGGTGATTCGCTGACCGGGTTTCCCCCGGGCGCGGAAGAACCGGACGGGTCGGCCGGCGATTCGGCGGTGTCGGCGTCGCTTACCCCGGCGGATTGCGTCGATCCATAGGGGGTCCCGCCATCGGGGGTCCCGTTGCCCTGGCCGTTGCCATCAAAGGGGTGTCCGGGGTGGCGGCGCCGGCGCAGGCGGTCTCGCAGGCGCTGCAGGCGGGTGCGTGGGCCTTCCACCGCGCGGCGCACGGTCTTTTCCATGCGTGCATAGCGGTCGTTCAGGCGTTTGACGTTGAGCTGGTCGGGGCGGCGCTCGCGGCTGCGGGCAATCAGCCCGATAAAGGCGCTCATCAGGATCAGCACCGCCATGACGGCGGTGACGACCTTGGCGAAGAACAGTCCGAAATCCTGCAGCAGTTCCATGCGATTCCTCGGGGTCGGCGGGTGGTCGACGCATCGTCTGTGCGTGCCATAATGCCACCATGATTGCTTCCGACGCTTGGGACCCGCGCGCTCCGGGTCGTTTTCATGGTTGCGAGGATGCCGGGGGGGCGGAGCCCGAGCCGGTGGTCTACCGCGATGTTCCGGTGCTGACGCTGCGTCAGGTCGACGAATGGAACGGCCAGCCCAAGGGCACGGCGTTCCGCATGTTTCGGGCCCGCGAGGGTGAGCTGGAAGAGGGGCGTGACTTCTTCCTGATCCGTCGGGGCGAGGAGCCCGAGCTTGCCGAGCAATGGCGGGCGGCCGGCACCATCTATCCGTCGACCGTGCACGTGGTCCTGCTGGGGACGCGGGCGGTGGAGCGCATGCGTGCGGAATGGCATGCGCGCACGCACAGCCCGGACTGCGGATGTCCCGGGTAACCCTCGAGCAGTGGCGCATGCTCAAGGCGGTGGTGGATGCGGGTGGTTTCGCCCGCGCCGCCGAGCGGGTGCACAAGAGCGCCTCCAGCGTGAACCACGCGGTGCAGAAGCTGGAGGAACAGCTGGGGGTCGAGGTTTTCCAGCTGCAGGGCCGCAAGGCGGAACTGACGCCGGCGGGCCATGCGCTGCTGCGGCGCGCGGAACACCTGCTCGAGGAGGCCGCGGACATCGAGGCCCTGGCCGGCGCGCTGGCCACCGGCGTGGAATCGGAACTGCACCTGGCGGTGGAGCAGATCATCCCCGCCGCGCGGGTCATCCATGCCCTGGAGGCGTTTTCGCGCGAACAGCCGGCGACCCGCATCCAGCTGCACGAGGTGGTGCTGGAGGACGGTCCCCAGCGTCTGGAGCAGGGGCGAGTGGACATGCTGCTGGCGCCCCAGGTGCCCTCGGATTTCCTGGCGCAGGAAATCGGGGAACAGACCATGGTGTGTGTCGCTCATCCGGGGCACCCGCTGGCGAGGTCGGGTGCGGTGCTCACCCGGCGTGACCTGCGGCCTCATCGCCAGGTCGTGCTGCGCGATTCGGGTGCCCGTGGCAACGGTGAAGGCGGCTGGCTGGATGCCGATCAGCGCTGGACCGTGGGGCATGTGTCCACGGTGCTGGAAGTGCTGCGTTCCGGAGTCGGGTTCGCCTGGGTGCCGCTGGACCGTGTGGCGGATGATCTGGCCTCCGGTCGCCTGGCGGAACTGGTGCTGGAGGCCGGCGGGCGTATGCGGGTGCCGTTCTATCTCACGCTGGCCGACGGTGACGCGGCCGGCGTCGCCGGGCGGGCGCTGGCTGACGCACTGCGCACGGCCTTTCAATCTTTGCCAACTTCGACCGGGATGGATCCATAACCCATGTGCGGAATCGCCGGAGAATTCGTCTGGGGCGAGCGACGCGCGAACGCGGATGCGGTCGCGCGCATGCTGCCCTGTCTGGAACGCCGCGGCCCGGATGCCGATGGCCTGTGGGCCTCGGGCCGGGTGGCGCTGGGACACCGGCGGCTGTCCATCCTGGACCTGTCGCAGCGGGCGCACCAGCCGATGTTCGACCCCGAAACCGGGTTGTCGCTGGTGTTCAACGGGGCGATCTACAATTTCCGCGCGTTGCGCAGCGAGCTCGAGGGGCGCGGTCACCGCTTCTTCTCCAGCGGTGATACGGAGGTGATCCTGCGCGGGTATGCCGAATGGGGCGAGGGCGTGGTGGCGCGGCTGCACGGCATGTTCGCCTTCGCACTGTTCGACGGGGAACACCAGCGCCTGCTGCTGGCGCGCGACCGCATGGGCATCAAGCCCCTGTACCTTGCGCGCACCGGTGACGGGATCCGTTTTGCCTCCAATACCGCGGCCCTGCTGGCCGGCGGCGGTGTGGATACCGAGCTGGATCCCGAGGGCCTGCACATGCTGTTCTCGCTGCATGCCGTGGTGCCGGCGCCGCGCACGGTGTTGCGGGGGGTGCGCAAGCTGGAACCCGGTCATTACATCACCATCGATGCGCACGGCCAGGAGCGCCAGCAGTGCTACTGGCAACTGAACGCCCGACGTCCTGCGGAGGCGGTGAGTGACGCCGAATGGCAGGAACGCATCGAGGCGGGCCTGCGCCGCGCGGTGCGCCGGCGCCTGGAAGTGGCGGATGTACCGGTGGGGGTGCTGCTGTCGGGCGGCCTGGATTCCAGCCTGCTGGTGGCGCTGGCCATGGAAGAAGGTGCGCAGGATCTGCGCACCTTTACCGTGGGGTTCGAGGATCAGCCCGAGGAAAAGGGCTCCGAGTTCGAGTATTCCGATCCGGTGGCGGAGCGTTACGCGACCGATCACCAGGCCACGCTGATCCCCAACGACCAGGTGCTCGCACGGCTGCCGGAGGCCGTGGAGGCCATGGCCGAACCGATGTTCGGGCAGGACGCGGTCGCATTCTACCTGCTGTCCGAACAGGTCTCGCAGCACGTGAAGGTGGTGCAGTCGGGCCAGGGGGCGGACGAGGTCTTCGGCGGCTATTTCTGGTACCCGCAGATGGCGGAGGATCGTCACGGCGACTGGGTGGAACGCTTCCGCCGGCACTATTTCGATCGCGATCACCCCGAGATGGCCGAGATGCTGCGCCATCCGCCGCCGAATGACGTGACCGGGGAGTGGCTGCGCGAACAGTTCCATCGTCTGGAGTCCGACCGCGCGGACTCGTTCATTGATGCGGTGCTGGCGCTGGACGTGACCACGCTGATCGTCGACGACCCGGTCAAGCGGGTGGACAACATGACCATGGCCTTCGGCCTGGAGGCGCGGGTGCCGTTCCTGGACCACGAACTGGTGGAGACCGCCGCGGCGATGCCGCCGCATCTGAAGCTGGGCGACGGCGGCAAGGACGTGCTGCGGCGCATCGCCCGCGGCCGTCTGCCGGACGCGGTGCTGGACCGGCCCAAGGGCTACTTCCCGGTGCCGGCGCTGAAATACGTGCGCGGGGATTTCCTCGACTTCATGCGCGACATCCTCAACTCGCGTGCGGCGCGCGAGCGCGGGCTGTATCAGCCGGCCTACATCGACAAACTGCTGGACGCCCCGGACCAGTATTTCACCCGCATCCAGGGCTCCAAGCTGTGGCACGCGGCACTGCTGGAGTACTGGCTGCAGGTCCACGTGGATGGCTGAATGCCGTGCCGGAGCGGTCAGGGGATCGGTCAGGGGGGCTGACCTCCTGCGCGTCTCAGATTTCCTTCAGGCGCGGCATCAGCATGGTCAGGTTGCAGGGCATGGTGCGGGCGTCAAGCTGGGCGCGGATCAGCTGGTCCCAGGCCGTCCGGCAGGCCCCGGTGGAGCCCGGCAGCACGAACACGTAAGTGCCGTTGGCCACGCCTGACAGGGCCCGCGACTGCAGGCTGGAGGTGCCGATCTCTTCGTACGACAGCGCGCGGAACAGTTCGCCGAAGCCCTCAATGGTCTTGTCCAGCAGCACCGACACCGCCTCGGGGGTGCCGTCGCGGCCGGTGATACCCGTTCCACCGGTGGTGAGGATGGCGTCGATCCGCGGATCGGCGATCCAGCGCGAGACCACCGCGCGCAGGGCGTAGATGTCGTCCGGCTGCAGGTCGCGCTCGGCCAGTTGATGGCCGGCGGCTTCCAGGCGTTGGACCAGGGCATCGCCGGAGCGATCCTCGGCCGCCGAACGGCTGTCGGAGACCGTGAGGACGGCGATATTCAGCGGTGTGGTGACGGCGTCACCGGTTTCGGGCGCATTGGGGCTCATGGCGGGTTCCCGTTGGTGTATCGTGGGCGCCCATCATAAACAGTGGCAGGAGCCGATGCAGGAACGGGTACAGAAGGTCCTCGCGGCGCGCGGTCTGGGGTCGCGGCGCGAGATCGAGGGCTGGATCGAACGCGGCGAGGTGCAGATCAACCAGAGCACCGCCGGACTGGGCGATCGCGTGGGGCCGGATGACGTGATCCGGGTGCGCGGCCGCGTGGTCACGCGACCGGAATATCCGCACCGCTGGATCGCCTATCACAAGCCGGTCGGCGAGATCTGTTCGCGCTCCGATCCGGAGGGCCGGCGTCCGGTGTTTGCCAGCCTGCCGAAGCTCAAGGGCCAGCGCTGGGTGGCGGTGGGCCGCCTGGACCTCAATACCTCCGGGCTGCTGCTGTTCACCACCGACGGCGAACTGGCCAATGCGCTGATGCATCCGGGCGGCGCCATGGAGCGCGAATACGCGGTGCGTGTGCTGGGCCAGGTGCCGGAGGAGACGCAGCGCATGCTGCTGGAGGGCGTGGAGCTGGAGGACGGACCGGCCCGATTTGATGCCCTGGAGGCCGGGGGAGGCGATGGCGCCAACCAGTGGTATCACGTGATCGTGACCGAGGGCCGCAATCGGCTGGTGCGGCGGCTGTGGGATGCGGTCGGGGTGACGGTCAGCCGCCTGATCCGGGTGCGCTACGGGCCGGTGGTGCTGGGGCGCGGGCTGAAATCGGGCGCTGCGCGTGACCTCGAGGTGGGCGAAGTGGCCGCGCTGTATCGCGAGGCGGGGCTGAATGTGCCGGAGAACCTGCAGCCGCCGCAGAAACGTCGCGGCACACGGCCGAAAAAGAAAAAGGGCGGGGCAGCCGGGGGTCGCGACAAGGGCGAGGGCTGGAGTTCGTCACGTCCGGGTGCCGGGGCGAAGACCGCCAAATCCGGCAAGCCCGGCGCGCGCCAGGGCAGGGGAGCGCGCGGCGGACGCGGCCGGCCGGGGCGCTGAATCATGACCGACGGGGCTGACACCGCGGCGCCGGACTGTCGCACGGTGCTGGAACGGCTGCATGCGCATTATGGCCCGTTGCACTGGTGGCCCGCCGAGACCGCGTTCGAGGTCATGGTCGGGGCGGTGCTGACGCAGAACACGGCCTGGAGCAACGTGGAGCGCGCGCTTGCGGCCCTGCGCGAGGCGGATGCGCTGACGCCGGCAGGGATGGCGGCCCTGGAGCCGGAGGAACTGGCCGAGCGGATCCGCCCGTCGGGGTATTACAACGTCAAGGCCGGGCGCCTGCGGCACCTGCTGGCGTTCCTCGAGCGGACGGGCGGGATCGAGGCGCTGTCTGCGCTGGAGACCGGAGCACTGCGCGAGGCCCTGCTGGAGGTGAAGGGCATCGGTCCGGAAACGGCCGATGACATCGTGCTGTACGCCTTCCACCGTCCGGTGTTCGTCGTGGATGCCTACACCCGGCGCCTGTTCGAACGCCTCGGGCGACCGCATGCGCGGGACGGCTACGAGACGCTGCGGGCCTCGGTGGAGGCCGAGCTGGGTGCGGATACCGTGGCGTTCAACGAACTGCATGCACTGATCGTGGAACACGGCAAACAGCGCTGCCGGCCACGCCCGCTGTGCGACGGCTGTCCGCTGGGGGATCGCTGTTACGGGGTTGTCACGGGCTGATGCGCCACGCGAAGCGGCACCGGCGGGTGCGGCTCAGAGGGCGTCATCCAGCCGCTGCAGGTGCCGGTACAGGCTGCGCTCGCTGAGCCCCAGACGCGCCGCCAGCGAGCGCCGGTCGCCCCGGTGTACGGTGGCCGCGTAACGCAGGTATTCGCGTTCCACTTCCTCCAGCGGGCGGATCTCGCCGTCGGCCAGCGCGCGCGGCGGCGGCAGGTCGCGATCGTCCACGCCTTCGGTCACCTCGGTGCCCAGGTGTTCCGCGCGGATCTCCTCGCCGTCGCTGAGCAGCGCGGCGCGTTCTAGGATATTGCGCAGCTCGCGGATGTTGCCGGGGAAGGGATAGCGTTCCAGCACCTCGCGCGCCCCCGGACTGAGATACGGGCGGGCCGGCAGTTCGAGACGCTCGAACAGGGCCTGGGAAAGGATCGGGATGTCCGCCTTGCGTTCGCGCAGCGGCGGTACGCGAATGGGAAAGGTGCTCAGCCGGTAATAGAGGTCCTCGCGAAACTCCCCTTCGCGGACCAGCTGGCGGAGATCACGGTGCGAGGCACACACCAGGCGGAAATCGGCGCGCCGCGGTTCGGTGCTGCCCACCCGCCGGAAGGTCCGGGTCTCCAGCAGGCGCAGCAGCTTGACCTGCAGCCCGTGGGGTACGTCGCCGATCTCGTCGAGGAACAGTGTGCCACCGGCGGCGGACTCCACCAGCCCGGCCTTGGCATGGGTGGCCCCGGTGAAGGCGCCGCGTTCATGGCCGAAGAGCTCGCTTTCGAACAGGGTCTCGGTCAGGCCGGAGCATTCCACCGGCACGAACGGGCCTTCCGCGCGGCGGCTCTGGTCGTGCACGGCACGGGCCACCAGCTCCTTGCCGGTGCCCGACTCGCCCTGCAGCAGCACCGATGCCTCGCTGGGCGCGACCCGGCTGACCAGCCCCAGCATCTCGTTGAAGGCGGCGGACTGTCCGACCAGCCCCTGTTCCCCGGCCTGCGGAGACGAGACCGGCAGATGGTGCAGGACCTCGATCAGGTAGCGCAGCTTGCCGTCGGAACCGTGGATCGGGAACATCTCGACGTCCACGTGTTCCTTGCCGCGAGCCGTGTGGTGGACGTGCAGCGTGCGGTTGGGCTTGCCGGTGGCCAGGGTGTCACGCAGAGGGCAGGTCTCGCCTGCTTCATCACAGGGCCGGCGGAAGTCGTGCGAGGCTTCGTAGCAGCGTTGCCCGTTGCCCCCGGCATCTACCTCGTACAGATGCCGATAGGCATGATTGGCGCCCAGGATGTCGTAGTCCGGCGACAGCAGGATGGCGGGCTCCTGAAACACGTCGAGGATGCTGACCACCTCGTCGCGGTCCAGGCCGCGTGTCCATTGAGGCACGGATTCTGTGGGCAACTTTTCGTTCACGATGCTGACGGCTCCGGTGTCCGGGAATGGGTCCCTGCGTGTGGCAGTATCTCCCGTGTTCCCGGTTGGAGTCATGTTCCCGCATCGTGTTGCGGTGCTCCGCAAACAAAAAACGCCACGAACCCGAAGGTTCGTGGCGCCTCGTGTCCGCCCCGCAGCGGGCGGTTGCCTGCGAGCCGGGTCCGGAGAGAGAGAGAAAGACCCGGTCGCAAACCCTGAACGGTCAGGCAGCGGCGCTAGTGGTAACCCGCGTCCGCCGTGACCTTGCCGCGGAAGACCCAGTAGGTCCACGCGGTATAGCCGAGAATGATCGGGATGATGAACAGCGCCCCGATCAGGATGAAGAGCTGCGCATCCGGGGAGGATGCGGCGTCCCAGAAGGTGTAGTCCGGCGGAACCACGTACGGCCACTTGCTCACGATCAGCCCCAGGAAGGTGAAGATGAACAGGGCGATCGTGGACACGAAGGGCAGCCCCTCGTGGCGCCGGCGCACCGAGCGCAGGATCTGCCAGGCCGCCAGCAGCGCCAGGGCCGGAAGGACCCACAGGATCTCGAAGGTGCCCATCCAGCGTTCCATGACCTTGGCATCGATGAACGGCGTGATCGCACTGACCAGCCCGAACACCACCAGCACGGCACCCAGCAGCCACGGGGTCACGCGGTAGGCAAAGGCCTGGGTTTCACCCTCGGTCTTGAGGATCATCCAGGTCGCGCCCAGCAGGGCGTAGCCCGCCATCAGACCCAGACCGGTGAGCACCGTGAACGGGGTCAGCCAGTCCAGCGCGGTGCCGGCGTAGTTCAGCCCGTCCATCTGGAAGCCCTGGATATAGGCCCCGACGACCGCCCCCTGGGCGAAGGCCGCGACCATCGAGCCGATCGCGAAGGAGGCGTTCCAGCCGCGCCGGGATTTCGCCGAACTCGCCTTGAAGCGGAACTCGAAGGCCACGCCGCGGAAGATCAGCCCCGCCAGCATCAGGAACACCCCGATGTACAGCGCCGGCAGGAACACCGAGTAGACCAGCGGGAAGGCCGCCAGCAGGCCGGCCCCCCCGAGGATCAGCCAGGTCTCGTTGCCGTCCCAGACCGGGGCGACCGTGTTCATCATGATGTCGCGCGACTGCTCGCCGGGGGCGAAGGGGAAGAGGATCCCCACGCCCAGGTCAAACCCGTCCATCAGGACGTAGCCGACCAGTCCGACGGCGATGATCACGACCCATACCAGTGTGATATCGACCATGGTTTCAGCTCCTTGCGTCAGCGGCAGGGTTGTCGTTGAACGGCGTATCGGCCGCCGACAGCGGGCGCTTGGCGTGCTGCGGCTCCTGCACCGGGTGGTCCGGCTCCGGACCCTTGCGCACGATGCGCACGATGTAATAGACGCCGGCGGTGAAGACCACGGCATACACCGCGATGTAACCCAGCAGACTGAACAGCGCCATGCCGCCGGTCAGCGACGGCGTGAGGCCGGTCGCGTGGTCCATGATTTCGTACACCAGCCAGGGCGCGCGGCCCGTTTCGGTCACGAACCAGCCGGCCAGCACCGCGACGAACGGCGTCGGGATCATCCAGGTGAGGCCCTTGAGGAAACGCTCCGAGCCGAACAGGTCACCACGGAAGCGCAGCCAGGCACTCCACAGGGCGAACGCGATCATCACGAAGCCGATGGCCAGCATGATGCGGAACGACCAGAAGGTGATGCCGACCGGGGGACGTTCTTCGGCGGGCACTTCGTTCAGCCCGGGCACCTCGCCGTCCAGCTCGTGGGTCAGCACCAGCGAAGCCATGTTGGGCAGGCCGATCTCGAGGTGGTTGGTCTCGTTGGCCGAATCCGGGATGGCGAACAGCAGGAACGGTGCCCCGCGTTCGGTCTCCCAGACCCCTTCCATTGCCGCCACCTTGGTCGGCTGGTGCTCGAAGGTGTTGAGGCCGTGGATGTCACCCACCACCAGCTGGGCCGGGGCGGCGAACAGCAGGATCCACATGGTGGTCCCCAGCGCCTTGCGGTTCATCTCGACGTGCTTGTTGCGCAGCAGGTAGTAGGCGGAGACGCCCGCCACCACGAAGCCGGCGGTCAGCAGCGAGGCCAGACCCATGTGGAAGAAACGCGGCCAGAAGCTGGGGTTGAAGATCGCCTCGGCCCACGAGGTGACCTGGAACACGCCGTCAACCAGTTCGAGGCCGGCCGGGGTCTGCATCCAGCTGTTGGCCACCAGGATCCAGAACGAGGAGATGAAGGTACCCAGCGCCACCATCAGCGCGGCGAACACATGCACGCCCTGCGGGACACGGTCACGCCCGAACAGCAGTACGCCGAGGAATGCCGCCTCCAGGAAGAATGCGGTGATCACCTCGTAGGACAGCACCGGCCCGAGGAAATTGGCCGTGGCATAGGAGAACACGCTCCAGTTTGTGCCGAACTGGAAGGACATCACGATCCCGGAGACCACCCCCATGCCGAACACGACCGCGAAGATCTTGATCCAGAACTTCGAGATCCGGGTGTACAGGGCGTCGCCGGTCTGCCAGGCCCGGAATTCCAGGAAGGCGATGAACGAGGCGAGCCCGATGGTGAATACCGGGAACAGTGCGTGAAATGACACGACGAATGCGAACTGCAGTCGTGACAGGAGTAAGGGGTCAAGCTCCATGGCATTGCCTCCGTGAACGATTGAGAGAGGACGCGCTGTGCGTTCCGCCCGGATGACAATCAAGTTGCGTGCCAGTTCTCGCTTTGGGGTGCGTGTTCGCGCTGCGACGCGGTTTGCGGCTGCACCCCGCGGGGAACAGGGAATCCCCGGGGTGTTGTGCATGCCGCACATGACAGTCTAGAACATTGAAGTGACACTCACGGCAGACAAAGCCTCCGGAGTCGGGGGGGCGAGGGGCGCGGAATGCGGTTTTTGCGGGTTTTGTGGCACTGGCACGAAATCTGTATGTCAGAACGGCTGAAGCGCGGCGCCACCGGCGACCGCTCCGAAAAAAGACGCCCCGCGGGATGACGGGGTCGCGAGGAGGCATACACATGACAGATCGCAATAAGGCAGGTTCGTCAAAGGCACCGCTGGTATTGCGGGACGGACTTTCGCGGCGGGACTTTCTTAAACTGACCGGCGGGCTGACTGCGGCGGCAGCCGTAGGGTCTGCGCCGGCGGCGGCGCAGGCCGGTGTGCAGACCCGCGCGCGGATCGTTGTGCTGGGCGGCGGCGCCGCCGGGCTGACCGTGGCGGCGCGGTTGCGCGACCTGCTGGACGGGGCGCGCATCACCGTGGTGGAACCGAGCGAGACCCATCACTACCAGCCCGGCTGGACCCTGGTCGCGGCCGGGACCTATTCGGTCAGCGACGTGACCGCGCGCAACGAGCATTACATCCCGCGCGGCGTCGACTGGAAGAAGGACTACGTGGCCGCGGTGGATCCGGAGAGTCAGGTGGTCGAGACCGCCGGCGGGGATCGTCTGGATTACGATTTCCTGGTCGTTGCCACCGGGATCCATCTGGATTACGAGGCGATCGAAGGCCTGGAGCGCGCGGATATCGGGCAGAACGGCCTGACCAGTATCTATGCCGGCCCCGAGCAGGCGCGGCATGCGTACGAACAGACGCAGCGCCTGGGCGAGCAGGGTGGTGTGGCACGCTTCACCATTCCGAATACGCCGATCAAGTGCGCGGGTGCACCGATCAAGGCGACCCTGATCGCGGAAGACCTGCTGCGCACGGCCGGTCACCGGGACCGGGTGGATTTCCACTATCACGTCCGTGAAGGGGCGCTGTTCAGTGTCGAACGTTTCGACGGGATGGTGCGCGACATCTATGGCGAGCGCGGAGTGGGGATCGAATCCGGATCCGTGCTGCAGGGCGTGGAGCCCGAGCTGCGCCGTGCGACCTTCGTGGATGGCGACGGCAATCGCGAGACGGTGGACTACGACTACCTGCACGTGGTGCCGCCCATGCGCGCCCACGACTGGGTGCGCGAGGCCGGTCTGGCGGTGGAAGACGGCAGTCTGGCGGAAGGCGGCTGGCTGGCCGTGGACGACCAGACGCTGCAGCATGCCCGCTACCCGAACGTGTTCGGCGCCGGCGACGTGGTGGACACGGCGATCGGCAAGACGGCCTCCACGGTCCGGGCCCACGGGTCGGTGACCCCGGACAACCTGGTGTCGGTGCTGCAGGATCGCGAACCGCAACAGCGTTTCGACGGCTACACCTCCTGCCCGCTGATCACCGAGGTGGGCAAGGCCGCCCTGGTCGAGTTCGACTACACCCTTGAGGAGGTCCCGACCTTCGGCTTCATCGACCAGGGGCAGCCGAGCTGGATGTGGTGGCGATTGAAGGTGCACATGATCAAGCCGCTGTACTACAACATGCTGCGCGGGCGTTACCTTCGCTGATCGCGGGCGGCGCGCCTCCGGGGGCGGGGATGCGTTAGGGTAGGGCATTCGCGAACCCCCGGGAGCGGCGTGGCACCCGATATTCTGTTCTATGGCGATCCCCATGGCCTCTTCGATCCCCTGATCGAGGCGGTGGCCCGCCATCGTCCACGGGCGGTGATTCTGCTGGGGGACATGGAGCTGCGCGAACAGTCGCTGGATACCGTACTGGCGCCGTTGCGCGAAGCCGTGGCGGCGGGCGCCACGATGCCGGAGATCTACTGGATCCCCGGCAATCACGAGAGTGATACCGATGCGGCCTGGGCGCATGTGTTCGGCAGTTCCTATGTGGCGGGCAATTTGCACGCGCGTGTCGCGGAAGTGGCCGGCCGGCCGGTAGCGGGTCTCGGCGGGGTGTTCCGTGGACGCGTCTGGTACCCGCGGGGCCCGCGCTGCAAGGCGCCGGTCTTCTTCACCCGAAACGAACATGTGGCGCAGCTCCCCGAACGCGATCGCTGGCAGGGTGCCGGGGATCGCGAGCCGGGTCTGCCCCGGCGCCATCGAACCTCCATCTATCCCGAAGACATCGAACGCCTGCGCGGGCTGCGGGCCGATATCCTGATCACCCACGAGGCGCCGTCGCCGCATGCGAGCGGCTTCGACACCATCGACGGCCTGGCCGAGCTGCTGGGGGCCGTACTGATCGTTCACGGGCACCATCACCAGGACTACGAGGCATATACCCCGGACGGGGTGCGGGTGCGCGGTGTCGGGCGGGCCGGGGTGGTCGGCCTGTATCCGGACGGCCGGCTGGAGACCCTGACGCCCGGCACGGGGGGCCCTGACGCGTCCGGTCAGGAGCCCGCCGCTTCCGGGAGAGCGTCGTGAGTGCAGTGCGTCCGTGGTAATCTAACGATGGTGTTCGCCCGCCCGCTCCGGCTGAAACAGCACCTTGTCGATGCGCACGTGCATCACGCCCCCGCCCGGACGCGGCCACTCGATCTCCTCGCCTTCCGAGAGTCCGAGCAGGGCACTGCCCACCGGCGCCATGATCGACAGCGTCTGCCCGCTGTCATCCATGTCACGCGGGTAGACCAGGGTCATGGTGAATTCCTCCCCGGATTCCACCACCCGGAAGCGCACGCTGGAGTTCATGGTTACGACCGACGCCGGCATCTCGTGCGAGTCCACCACCCGCGCACGATCCAGTTCGGCTTCCAGCTCCGTTCTGCCGGGCCACTCCTCCGCGGACACGGATTCCAGCAACTGGTCCAGCCGCTCCATGTCGGTTGCCGAAACAACGATCTCGGGCTTGTCCACAACTCCACCTCTCGAGGCCGGTCAACGCCACTGCGGTGACCGGTAAAGCATGCAGGGAAAAGGCCGCCGGGAAGCCGACGGACACCACATACCGGGGACGCTGGCGGCCCGGCGGGACACGCGGATGCGGTGCCTCTGACGACCGATTCTGGGGTCGAATGACGCAAAAGACAAACCCGGAAGCACGATGTGATCCGTATCAAGGCCACACGGCCGTCGAACTGCTACACAGGGGAAGACGTTCTGTACCCGGGAGCCCCTGCATGAATCTCCAGATGAACGAGCCATTACCCGGTTTCGACCGTCCCGTCGAGGTCCTGCGCGCCTGCCATCGACGCCTCAGGGGCTGCCTGGAGACGCTCGAACGCTTGCATGCGCACGTCCCGGAACACGGCGCGGATGCCGAGGCCCAGGCCGCGGCCCAGCGGCTGCTGAAATATTTCCATGCCTCCGCACCGCATCATCACGCCGACGAGGACGAGGACCTGTTCCCGCGGCTCAGGAGCCTGGGCGATCAGCCCGACTGCCATCCCCAGCTGCCCGACTGGCTGGACCGTCTTACCGCGGAGCACGAAACGCTGGAAAATGGCTGGTCCCGCCTGGAGCCGGACCTGCTCGACATCGCCGAAGGACGCGATGCCCCGCTGGAGGGGGCCGCGGAATGGATCGAACAATACCGCCGCCATCTGTCCCTCGAGGACGAGGCCGTGCTGCCCCTGGCCGAACACCTGCTGGACGCCGATCAGTGCCGCGCCATCGGCGAAGCCATGGCTCGCCGGCGCGACCTGGACCCCGAACCCCATGACTGATTTCACCCTGGACCTGCGCGGACTGGGCGACCACGCCCATACCCGCGCCTACTACACCCTGCGCGAACTCGGCCCCGGCCAGACCTTCGACGTACTGGTAGAGGAAGAGCCCGAACTGCTGATGGCCGCCGTCGCGCAGCAGCTGCGCCACGCCATCCACTGGGAAACCGTAAAAGCCGGGCCACCGCTGTGGACCCTGCGCGTGCGCCGGCGCGACGACACCGAACCCGTCGACCTGGTCGACCTCCTCACTCGTGACCACCTGCGCATCGACCGCCTGTTCGCCAGCGCCCTTCACCGGGTCAATGCCGGCGATGCCGAGGGTGCCGCTCCGGCATTCCACGCCTATGTGGCCGGACTGCGACGCCACGTTCACGTGGAGAATGAACTGATCGTTCCGCTGCTTGATCTGCCGCGCCATCCGGGCGGAGACGACCCGACGTCCATCATGCTGCGCGAACATGACGAACTGCTGGATCAGACCGCGATGCTGGAACACGAATTCTCCGAGGGGGTCGACGAACCCGGGGTCATCGCGCCCTTCTTCGCCCTGATCTCGGGCGGACTGGCCAAGCACGAAGGGCGCGAGGAACAGAACCTGTTCCCGCACTGGAGCAGGCGCCTGAAGGAACAACCCGACGTATCCCGCGAGCTCTTCGACAAGGCCCGACACATGCTCGTCGTCCCCGGCGACGAATCCGAAGATGCCGCCGACTCCGGCGGGCCGCAGAACCCGCCGGAGTCGGGGAAGGGTTAAAGAAAGGTTGGTTTAACCCGCTCCCGTTCCGGAGGGGTCAGGCACGGCATTCAATTTCGATGTCACGCCGGCGAGCCATGGCTTCGCCGATGGCGCGGCACTGATCGGCGTCCAGCAGGTGCTCGGCCAGGGGCAGCACGGCCTGTTCCTTGAGGCTCAGGTGCCGGCGATAGCGGGCGACCCATTCCGGGGCTCCCGCGAGGGAAGCGGGGCGGCCTTCGGCGATGTCCAGCAGGTCCGGCTCCAGCCGGGCCCAGACCCTTTCGAGGGCCTCGTGATCCGCGGTCAGGCTGTCCAGCCAGGCGGGGAGCTGAGGGTGAGACGCCGGATGGTCGCCCAGGCGCTTGAGCCTCGGGAACAGGTCCTCGTACTCGTCGGCATGATGGTGCGGAGCGGCCGAATAAAAATAATGCAGCAGGCGCTGGGCGGCGGCCTGGGCCGTGGCATCCGCTCCGTGTTCCGGGACGTGAGCATGCAGGTGTTCCAGCCGCTCCAGACAGGCCAGCAGGCGGCGGTGACAGGTACGCAGGACCTCCAGAGGACGGTTAAACCCGGGGAAGGGTTCGTTGATCATCAGATCCATGGGTTTACCTCAGCGTGCTGATTCGGGGTTTGCGGACGGGGGGGCGGGCATGAATATCCAGCCAGGCCCTTCGAGGAGGGGGCCAGGCCGGCCGCCGGCACCATCTGGACGCGGGCGGCGAACGGGATGGTCCCGGCATAGCCGAGCATGAGCGTGAAAGGTTTTTTTTTCATAATGCATGCCTCGTCGTGTGTCCCTGTGCGGGGTGGGTTCGGGATATTTCCTGGGCAGGGGCAGGGCCGATGATCACGACTCGCTTCCCCGTGCCGGGACGAGAATGCATTTGTGTCGGTGTGGGTTCTGTTCGGTGCCGCACACAAGGAGCGGGCCTTATCCCCAGTACCCCTGGCGAAACCAGCCCCCATTGCGCAGGCAGCGAAACAGCCAGATCCAGCGGCCGCGGACATCGCGGGTCAGGGCATAGTCGCGGCGTCGGTCGTTCTCCCGGTCCCACCAGCCGTTTTCCAGCCGCCCCAGTGGCTGGGTGTCGCCGCTTCGGGGTGCCGGCACCGGCTCCGGGGCATGTACCCACAGGGCCGTACCGCAAGCTTGCTGCGCGGGGCTGGGGGGATGTGTGGCGGTGTCCGGCCCCGGCCGCATGGCGGCGAACACGGGTTCCTGCGCATCTTCCGGGGCCGGGGTGCCGCGGTTGACCAGGCGTCCGACCTGTTGCGCCCCCAGACGCGCGCGCAGGCGTGCGAGCACGGCGGGCAGGTGCCTGGGGTGGCCGGCGCCGTGCCCGGCATCGTCGTGGTCCCCGGCGGGGTCTCCGGTCAGTAGCCCGTCATCGGTGGCGGGCGGCTCGAGCAGTTCGGCCGAGTGCAGGCGCAGGCCGATAACCGGGGCCTGCAGGGTCTCGCGCTCCAGCCGCGTCTGCCACAGGCTCAGCCAGTCCGCCGCACGGATGCCCGGCTGCCCGCGCTCCAGATTCAGGCGGGTGGTGTCCTCCCGATGCTGCAGATCCAGCTGCATGCCCTGCAGGCTCAGGGCCCGGCCGCGCAGTTGCTGCTCGGCCTGCTGCAGCAGGCGCCGCAAGGGGAAGACCAGGGCCGTACTCGCACGGATCTCGTGATCCAGACGCAGGGTGAGTTCCAGGGTCGCCGGCGGGACGAAACGCGGCAGGGTTTCGCAGGCATCGCCCAGCAGACGGTCGATGGTCTGCAGCAGGTCCGGCCCGTGGCGCCGGGCCAGCTCCGCGCGGGGCAGGCGCAGCAGCTCGCCGAACACCCGCAGCCCGGTGGCCTGCAGGGCCTCGCGGGTGGTTGCGGGCAGAGGCAGGGTGCCCAGCGGGAAGCGAGCCAGGCTGCGACGCAGGGCATCACGGTCCTCGGGAATCTCCGGGTGCCGGTGCGCGGCGAGCAGCCGCGCAGCGGCCGGGCTGCGGGCCATGCCGGTGCGCGGCTGGAAACCCAGTTCGCGCAGCACCGCCTCTGCCCGTTCGCGCAGGGCCGGCAGCCCGCCGAACAGGCGCCGGCTGCGCCCGACCTCGAGCAGGATGCGCTGTGCTCCGGGTTCGGGATGCACGTGGTCGCTGAACTGCAGCAGGGCGGCGGCGAGCTGGTGAATCTCGCGCGCGCGGGCCACCGGATCGTCCTCGATCAGTTCCGGGGTGTCCAGCAGGGCCAGGGCATCGCCCAGGGGCATGCCCGGGCGGGCGCCGGCGCGGCGCGCGGCACGGTTGGCGGCATGCACCCGGGGTCGTTCCCCGCGTTCCACGATCAGCAGGGGATGCTGCGCGAGACGGTCGGCATCCGCGTGGTGGCGGGCCTGGAGGTCCAGGGCCAGATGCGGGAGCTGGATGGCCAGCCAGCACTCCGGGGCCCCCGGCGCGGCGTTCGGGGACGGGGCGGGTGCAGAATCGCGGGGCAGCTCCGGGAGCCCCGGAAGCAGCTGCAGGGCGGGGCCCGAAGGGCCGCGGTCGCGGGCGGGCGCCGGTTGCGACGGGTGCGCGTCCGGGATCACGGGGCGTCCTCCGCGGGGGGCGGGTGTGCAACGGAGATATCCAGCGGCCGACCGCGTCGGTGCTGTGCGCCGTTGCCCTTGAGAAAGTGCAGGCGCAGGTCCCGGCCATGTGGCTGCCACTGCAGGCGCTGATGCGCTGGCGAGGGCTGTTCGGCCGCCTGCGGCGGACGGTAGAGCACGGCACAGGCGCGGCTTTCGCCGGCCGCCAGGCGCAGACGCCGCAGGCGCGCGGTTTCCGCAGGGCCGTGGATCCAGACCAGCAGTGCGCCAAAGGCCGGGTCACGCAGGCACTGTTCCGCGCTCCACAGGCGTTCGGGGTCCTGTTCGGCCTGCACCAGCAGGACCCGCTCCGGGGGAATGCCCAGCTGCTGCCAGCCGGGCAGCCAGGGGGTGGCCGGCGGGCCGATCAGGGCGATCCACAGCCGCGCGCGCGCGCAGGCGGCGAGCATCGGGACCAGCAGGCGGGTCTCGCCGCTGCCGAAGGGCGCGCCCAGCAGTTCCACCAGCTGGCCGCGCGGCCAGCCGCCGCCCAGGGCCTTTTCCAGTTCGGGCGTGCCCGCCGGCCAGACCGCGTCGCCACTGACGGGGGCGCCCTGGCGGCCGCGCCACAGGGCCGGGTGTTCCAGCAGCGAGTCCAGGGCGCGGGTCATTCGCCTTCCAGATTTCGCAGTACCCCTACGCCGATCCCCTCGATCGCGAGTTCGCGGCGTTCGGGATCGACCTCGATGGGGCTGAAATCGGGGTTTTCGGGCAGCAGACGGATCCGCGAACCATCGCGCCGGAAGCGCTTGACCGTGACCTCGTCCTCGATGCGCGCGACCACGATCTGCCCCTCCCGGGCCTCCGGGGTGCGGCGCACGGCCAGCAGGTCGCCGTCGAGGATACCGGCATCGCGCATGCTTTCGCCGTGTACCCGCAGCAGGTAGTCGGGACGAGCCCGGAACAGTGCGTCACCGAGATGGTAGTGCCCCTCGATGTGTTCGGTGGCCAGCAGCGGCGAGCCGGCGGCGACGTGGCCGACCAGGGGGATGCCGTCCGCTCCCGAGGGCGTGGCGGGCGAGGGGCGCGTGTCGGGAGGCAGGCGGATCCCGCGGGCCGCCCCGCCCACCAGTTCGATCGCACCCTTGCGCGCCAGGGCCTTGAGGTGGCATTCCGCCGCATGGGGCGAGCGGAAACCGAAGGCCGTGGCGATCTCGTTGCGCGTGGGCGCGGTGCCCTGGGTGGTGACCACCTCGGTGATGTAGTCGAGGATGGCCTGCTGGCGCGGGGTAAGCGAGGGGTCGGACGACACGAGGGCAGCTCCGGATACTGTTCATAATTACAGTAACCGGAGGGCGCCCGGGTCGGCAAGCGGTCAGTCGGGGTCCGCTGCGGCCCCGTCCTCGTCTGCTGCGTGCCCGGTGTAGAAGCGCCGGGCGTCGTCGAACAGCTCGGCGTTGGTGTCGGCACGCATGTACAGCATGTGCCCGCCGGGATAGCGGCCGGTGACGATGCGCTCGTCGTCGCCCGGGTCCGCGGCATGCGCGATCTGCCCCAGCAGCCATTCGGTGGCGAAATAGGGGGTGATCAGGTCGGCCTCGCCGTGCACGCTGAAGATGCGAAAGCGGGGATCCAGTGCCAGCGCGGTGGCCAGGTCGTCCATCGCCGAGGCCGGGCCGGTCCGCTGCGAGCTGTCCCAGTCCCAGGCACCGAAGACTTCGCGGCTGAGCAGGCGATACTGATGCCCGTGTGACCAGTCCAGGGTGTTGCGCAGGTGGTCCAGCATGGCGGTGGACAGCGGGGCCACCAGACCGTCGAGGATGGCATCGGCCCGCGGCCGCGTGCGGGTCGGGATCGGATCGGGCGAATCGATCCCGCCGTCGTACAGGCTGACCAGCCGGCCCTCGTCCCGCAGCAGGCCACGCTGCGCCATGTTCAGGGTGACGCGGCCGCCGGTCGCGCGCAGGTGGTCGCGGTCGATCCCGGTGAATCGGGCCACTTCATCGATCCAGTCCGCGTCGATCCGGTCCGGATGCAGCAGGCCTTCGAGATAGTCCCCCAGCGCGAATGCCTCCGCCTGCTCGAGGCTCGGCGGGTCATCGCCCAGGCGGTCATGCGCGCGGGCCGAGGCGGTCAGCGCCGGCAGCATCAGTGCGTGCGGGAGCGGGCGGCCGGTGCCGCCCTCGAGCATGCCGAAATCCAGCGCGGGGGAGACCAGCACCGTGCCCGAGACGCTGATGCCGGAGTTGCGCATCAGCCGCGCCGGCAGGGCACCGGCGCGATAGCCGCCATAGCTTTCCCCGCCGAGGTACACCGGGTCGCCGCGCCGTCCGTGGTCGTCCAGCCAGCGTTCCAGGGTTTCTTCCAGCGCGGCCAGGTCGCCCTCCGGCTCGAAGAAATCTTCGGGATCGCCGGCCTCCATGACCCGGCTGAAGCCGGTGCCCGGCGGATCCACGAAGACCAGGTCGGTAAATGCCAGCCAGGTCTTCGGGTTGTCCACCAGGCGCGGCGGGGTGGTGGCCGACAGGCCACGCTCGTCGGTCTCCAGCACCCGCGGTCCGAGTCCGCCGACGTTGAGATAGGCCGAGGCCGCCCCCGGTCCGCCGTTGAACAGGAAGGTCACCGGGCGGTCGGCTTCTTCGTCGCCCATCGTATAGGCTACGCTGAAGACCCGCGCCTCGGGGTGTTCGCGATCCTCGCCCAGCGGGGTGTAGCCGACCGTCGCGCGGTACTCCAGCCGTTCGCCGTCCACCGTTTCCAGCGAATGCGTGGTGGTCACCGGCTCGGGGAGCACCGCCGGAAGGTCCTCGCGATTGTCTTCTTCGCCCGGTGCCGGGGCGGCGAGCAGCAGCAGGACCAGACCCAGGGCACCGGGGCCGCCATGTCGCCGCATCAGCAAACCGCCGTCTCCTCGGTGTCGGGGCAGTCGTGCTGCACCACGCGGTCTTCTTCCAGCCAGTGCTTGATGCCGTCGGTGACGTTATGGACGTCCTCGTACCCGAGACCGTCGGCCAGCGCGCGGGCCAGTACGCCGGTGCGGCTGCCGGTGCGGCAGATCAGGACCACGGTGTCATCCGGGTCTACCGCATCGGTGAACGCCTGACCGAATTGCGGAATGAACTGGCCGCGTTCGTCGAAGGCGGTCATGCGCAGACTTCCTTTCACCACCCCCGTCTCGGCCCATTCGTCGGGGCGGCGGATGTCGATGATCGTGACGTCGTCGCGTTCGAGCATCCCGGCCAGCTCGTTATTGTTCAGGCCGCCGAAGGGCGCCCGCTCCACTTCCAGGATCTCCACTTCGAAGCGCAGAGTGGCGTTCGGCGGGATCACGTCACCGGCGCCGCGTGACCCGTAGCCCAGTTCCGGCGGGATGATGATCTCGCGCTTCCCGCCCTCGCGCATGCCTTCCAGGCCCTTCTCCCAGCCCGGAATGACCTCGCCGGCGCCCAGGGTCAGGGTAAACGGCTGGCCGCGGTCGCGACTGGAGTCGAAGGGTTCGCCCTGGTCCTCGCCATCCTCGTACACCCAGCCGGTGTAATGTACGGTCACGGTGTCATGACGCACGACCTCGGGGCCTTCGCCTTTTTCGAGGTCGCGGATCTGGACGTTTTCCGCCAGCGCGGTGGCGGGCAGGATCAGAGTGATGAAGATTGCAAACAACCAGGCCTTCATGAGCCCTCCGGAACCAGTTGGCAGGAGGAATAACCTACCAGACCGGGCCCGGTGAGTGCGCGCATGAATCCGTGTCTCTTCAACCCTGACGCCGCTGCTCCCAGAATTGTCGGGAGAGATTCTGCAGACCGGCCGCCAGTTCGCTGACGGAACGGGCGGCACCATGGCTGTCCCCGGCGCGCGTGGCCGTCGTGTCGGCCGCACTGCGAATGGTTTCCACGCCGCGGTTAATCTCGCCTCCGGCGGTCCCTTGTTCTTCCACGGCGGCGGCGATCTGATTGCTCATGTCGCGTATGCGCGCGATCCCTTCGGTGATATGAGTCAGGGATTCGGCGGCCCGGCGGGCCTGGTCGACACTCGCACGGGCCTGTTCATGGCTCTGGTTCATGACTTCCGAGGCGGCCCGGGCCCGGTCCTGAAGCCTTTCGATCATCGCCTGGATTTCGGAGGTGGAGTTCTGGGTCCGGCTGGCGAGGGTGCGGACCTCGTCGGCGACCACTGCGAACCCGCGACCCTGTTCGCCGGCGCGGGCGGCCTCGATGGCCGCATTCAGGGCGAGCAGGTTGGTCTGCTCCGCGATACCCCGGATGACGTCCAGAACGCTGCTGATTTTCTCGCTTTCTTCCCCCAGTTCGCTCATGACCGCGGCTCCGCGCGCAACTTCTTCACCCAGGGTTTCGATCGAGCGGGTACTTTTCTGGACGATTTCCTGGCCTTCGCGGGCCTCGGAATCGGTCTGATCGGCGGCG
Source organism: Thioalkalivibrio halophilus (assembly GCF_001995255.1). Lineage (GTDB taxonomy): Bacteria > Pseudomonadota > Gammaproteobacteria > Ectothiorhodospirales > Ectothiorhodospiraceae > Thioalkalivibrio > Thioalkalivibrio halophilus. Next base: position 65,486 of record NZ_MUZR01000008.1, read on the forward strand.
TCCGCGGTGCTCTGTGCGCTGCGGGCAACGTCCTGCACACTGTTGACCATCTGGTTGGTCGCACTGGCGACCTCCTCGGTCTCCTGCTGCTGCCGGTCGCAGGCGGAGCGGCTTTCATTGACCGCGGCCGTCAGGCCTTCGGCGGTCTCGCCGAGCTGTTCCGCCGCGTCGCCCATGCGGCCGACCACCGCGCCGGCTTCGGCTTCCAGCATCCGCATGGCGAATTCCAGTTCCCCGGCTTCGTCCATGCGGCCGGTATAGATGTACTGGCTGACCGGGTTGCCGGTGAGTCGGCGCGCCCGGGCGACCGCGTTGCATAACGGAGAAAGACCGTTCCACGCCAGTCCGCCACCCACCACCAGTCCCGAAGCGGCGATCACTGCGGCACTGGGGGCTGTCAGGCCGGTAAAGGTGGCGGCCACGCCCAGCCCGGCCGCCAGCCCGCCGGCGATGGAAGCAAGGGCCCGGGTCTTGATGCCCATCCGGGGCAGGCGCAGGGCCAGTGGCGTGCGCTCCTGCATCAGATCGGCATAGACGCGTTCGGCCGCTTCTACGTGTTCGCGCCGGGGTTTGGTGCGTACGGACTGGTATTCAATCACTTGACCATCCCGCATGACCGGAGTGACATAGGCGCTGACCCAGTAGTGGTCCCCGTTCTTGCAGCGGTTCTTCACCATTCCCATCCACGAGCGCCCGCTCTTGATGGTGTTCCAGAGATCGGCGAAGGCGGCCGGCGGCATGTCCGGGTGGCGGATGACGTTGTGGTTCTTGCCAATCAGCTCTTCGTGCTCGAAACCGCTGATCCGGAGGAAATCCGGGTTCACGTAGGTGATGGCGCCCTTGAGGTTGGTAGTGGAAAGAATATTGGCGCTCTCGGGGTAGTCCACCTCACGTTGGGTGACCGGAAGATTCTTCTTCATGTTTCCCCCCTCGGGAAAGGCCGTGTTGCCGGGTCTCTTGCAGGCTTACGGCGGCTGCGGGCGGAACTGAAGCTAAATCCCTTTTGTTAGCGCTGTCAATTGATTTTTCGGGGTCAGCGAAGAAGGCGGCGACGGATGCGGTAGCTGGCCAGGCTGATGGCCACGGCGCCGTAGCCGGTGATGACGGCAAGATGGGGCAGCCACTGCACTGGCCAGCTGCCGGTCATCAAGGGTCGGACCAGCTCGATTACGTGGGCCAGTGGCAGCATCCAGGCCAGGGTCTGCACCCAGTCGGGCAATTGTTCCAGCGGGAAGAATACTCCGGAGAGCAGCAGCATGGGCGTGACCGCCAGGGTGAAATAGTAGAGGAAGAAATCGTAGCTGCGCGCCAGCGAGGTGACGACCAGCGCCAGCGCGCCGAAGGTAAAGGCGGCGAGGAAGATCACCGGCAGTGCGAGCAGGGCGCGCGCGTCGGTCACCAGGCCCAGCAGGCTGGCGACGATCAGCACGGTGATGGCGCTGACCAGGCCCTTGGTGGCCGCCCAGATCGCCTCGCCGAAGACGATGTCGTCCAGGGTCAGCGGGGTCGCCAGCATGCCGAGCCAGGTGTTCTGTTCTGCCATGCGCGTATAGGCCGAGTACATGCCCTCGAAGCTGGCGGTCATCATCGCGCTGGAGGCGACGATGCCGGAGGCGATGAACACCATGTAGCGCATGCCGTCGACCTCGCCCACCATGGCGCCAAAGCCGACCCCGAACGCGAGCAGGTAGAGGATCGGTTCGCCGAAATTGCCGACCACCGCCGGCAGCATCAGTTTGCGCCACACCCGCAGATTGCGGCGCCACACCGTGAACAGGCGCGGGCCGGGGCGGGGCAGCAGGGGGTGGGTGCGCTGGCGCATGGGCATTCAGTCCCGCAGGTCGTGGCCGGTGAGCTTGAGGAAGACGTCTTCGAGGTTGGCCTCGCGCAGGCCCATGCGTTCCCCGCGCGCCTCCAGCCGGCCGCGCAGGCCTTCCGGGTCGGGGGTGTAGATCAGCCAGGTGTCGGCGACCTGGTGGGCGCGGTCGCGCGGCCCCAGTTCGTTTTCGATGGAGGCGGCGGCGCCGTGGCCGGCGACCGTGGCCACCCACGGCTCGACGTGCTCTTGGATCAGCCCGGCGGGCGTGTCACAGGCGATGATGCGGCCATGGTCGATGATCGCGATGCGGTCGCACAGCTCCTCGGCCTCCTCCATGTAGTGCGTGGTCAGCACCAGGGTGACGCCCGAGGCACGCAGCTCGCGCAGCTGTCGCCAGAGGTGGTGACGGGCCTGGGGATCGAGTCCGGTCGTGGGTTCGTCGAGGATCACCGCGGCCGGGTCGTTGATCAGCGCGCGGGCGAGGGTCAGGCGGCGCTTCATGCCCCCGGACAGTGACTGGATCGGCGCGTCGCGCTTGTCGCTCAGGTTCACCCGTTCCAGCAGCCGGTCGATGTGCGTGTGCAGCGCCGGGCCGGACAGGCCGAAATACGAGGCATAGGTGGTCATGTTCTCGCTGACGGTGAAATCGGGATCCAGGGTGTCGAACTGCGGCACCACGCCCAGTCGGTGGCGGACCGCCCGCTCGCCCTCGGGCATGCTCCGGCCGAGGACCTCGATGTGACCGGCATCAATGGGCGTGAGGCCCAGCAGCATGCGCAGGGTGGTGGTCTTGCCCGCCCCGTTGGGGCCCAGCAGGCCGAAGAACTCGCCCTCCGGGATGTCCAGGTTGACGCCGTCCACCACCGGCGTGCCGTCGTACCACTTGCGCAGGTCCTGGATGCGGATGGCGGTCAAGGGGTGTCCTTTTCGCAAAACGAGTAGTCGGGATCCCGCACAGTGTAAGGTGTTCCCGCCGGGTGCCGCGAAGGGGGCAGGACAGCACGGGGATTTCCGGTGCCCATGGTCGTCGCCGGGGCAATGCGCTACCCTTCGCCGCGTTCGCGCGCAAGCGCGCTCCTGTAAAGGCAGCAGCTCTGCGGCAGACTGTTCCGGCCAACGCGAGGTGATCGATGCAGTTGTTCTGGCAACCCCGGACGGATCTGGGCAAGGCCATCGGGCCGGGCATCCTGATGGCCGGCGCCGCGATCGGCGGTTCCCATCTGGTGTCTTCGACCCAGGCCGGTGCACTCTACGGCTGGTCCCTGCTGGGATTGTTGCTGCTGGCCAACCTGTTCAAGTACCCGTTCTTCCTGTACGCGGTGAAGTACCGCGCGGCCACCGGCGACACGATCCTGCATGGCTACCGGCGCATGGGGAAGGGCCTTCTCGCGGCCTTCTTTGGCCTGAATCTGGTCAACGCCTTCCTCAATACCGCGGGGGTCGCGTTCATCTCCGCCAGTCTGTTTCTGGCGTTCCCGTTCGTGGATGCGGCCGAGCATGTAACCGGGATCGCCATCGGCATCCTGTTGCTGTGTGCCGCCATCATCATCGCCGGGCATTATCAGCTGCTGGACAAGATCGCCAAGGTGGTGGTGTTCCTGCTGGCGGTGTCCACCCTGACCGCGGTGATCGTGGCGATCTGGCAGAGTGCGGAGATCCCCGAGGGGTTCGTCGGACGCGATCCCTGGGACCTTGCCTCCATCGGCTTCATCATCATGTTCATGGGCTGGATGCCGGCGCCCATCGACATCGCGGCGTGGCCGTCGCTGTGGCGGACTTCGCGCGAGATCGAGACCGGCCACCGCGCCACGGTGGGCGAGTCGACCACCGATTTCCACATCGGCTACATCGTGACCGTGGTCCTGGCGGTGTTCTTCCTCGCCCTGGGTGCGCTGGTGATGTATCGCGCCGGCGCAGGGATCGAGCTGGCCGACATGACGGCCGGCGAGTTCTCCGCTCGCTTCATCGAGATGTATACCTCGACCATCGGCGACTGGGCGCACTGGCTGATCGTGCTGGCGGCGTTTTCCGCGATGTTCAGTACTACCCTGACCTGCATGGACGGATGGCCGCGCTCGCTGGCGATGAGCACCTTGCTGCTGTTCGACCGCCCGGAGACGGGGCTGCGGCGCACTCTGGTCGCATGGCTGCTGTTCACGGTGGTGGCCTGCATCGTGATTATTCAGTTTCTGCTGACCGATCTGCTGGCGATGCTGCAGTTCGCGATGGTGGTGTCGTTCCTGACCTCGCCGGTGTTCGCCTGGCTCAATTACCGCGCCATCCAGCGTCCGGAGGTGCCGGAAAAGGATCGCCCGGGTCCGGTCATGCATGTACTGTCCTGGGCGGGGATGACGTTCTTCATCGTGTTCACGCTGCTGTTCGTGGTGTGGTTCTTCGGGCTGCAGGATGCGGCCGAGGAAGAACGCGAGCGGATCCAGGAGGAGGAGCAGGCTCTGGTCGTCCCGTTCGAGCCGACGGCCCGGGTGTGATTGCCGGGAGATTCCCGGCGCATATCGCGTTCGCGTGCAAGCACGCTCCCACAGGCAGGTGTGGTGGAGGTGCCGCAGGAGCGGCCCTGGCCGCGAATGCATTCGCGTGCCGGCAGGCTCCTTGTGACAGGAATTACCTCAGCTCGAGGCGCGCGCTCGGGTGAGCCGGCGCACGATCAGCGTCAGCAGGACGGCCACGCCGATCGCCCCGATCGCGAACGCGGGGCTGGAGAGCAGGTCCGGGCGCAGCAGCAGTAACAGGCCCAGCGCCAGCATCATCATCCCGGACAGCAGTTTGAGCAGGCGCCCCTCGTGTTCCTGCAGCTTGCGGTTGCCCAGGGTGAAGGCGAACAGTGCGACGATCGCCAGCATCGGCAGCACGTAGATCAGGTTGTACGCGAGCAGATAGCCGTAATAGCCCACGGCCCCGGGGTCGTGGGTGGTCAGGATCCGGGTGTAGATCATCGGGAAGCCCAGGGTGCACAGGATCTCGTAGAGGTTGACCACCACCGCCAGGACCACGGTGGCGCCCAGCACCCAGGGCAGACTGTCGGCCTGGGTCAGCTCGCGCATGCGGCGGAACAGTCCGGGCCGGGCCGAGTCCGGGATGCTCAGCGATACTCCGCGCTTGAACAGGAAGTAGTCCTTGATGTTGATCAGCGCCATCGCCAGCGCCACGGCCCCGGCGATGCGCGTGATCAGAGGCATCTCGCCGAGCACCAGAAAGGCGTTCAGCCAGGCGGTCATGAAGGTGAAGTAGATGACCCCCGAGATGGTTACGAAGACCCCGCCGATCAGCAGGATGCGGCCCCGACTGCGGCTGTGCACTACCACGCTCAGCAGGAACAGCAGGACGAAGAAGGCGCAGGGATTGAACGCGTCGAAGCCCGCGAGGATCAGCGTCAGCGCCGGCAGGGACAGCCGGTCGGGGTGCAGCTCGCCGAACAGGGGCAGGCGCAGCGGTTCGGCCTCGGTCCACAGCGCGCGTTCCAGCTCGGGTGGTTCGCCGGCCTGAACCCGCCGGTGACAGGTCTCCAGCAGTTCGCGCAGCCGGGCCTCCTGGCGTCCGCGCGTGTCGAACCCCTCGAGCATCGCGCCGCAGAACAGGAAACCGGGCACCGCCCGGGCCTGTTCGCCGCGTTCGGCGGCCATCTGGCGGTAGAGCGAGCCCAGTTGCGGGTGTGCGGTCAGGTCGTAGCTGCGCACGTCCAGCCAGGGGTAGTCCTGCGCCAGCTGATGGACCACGGGCAGTGCGTCGAGGCAGCGGGGGCACTCGCGGGTCCAGAAGAAATGCAGGGTGATGGCAGGGGAGGCCCCGTCGGCGTCGTCGGGTTCGCCACCCGGGGTCTGGGCCTGGGCGGTGCCGCCGGCGAGCGACAGCAGCAGGAAGCCCATCAATATCCAGGCCAGTAACGCGTACCTCCGTGCCGGATGTCCGTGACTCTTCGCGGGTGGATCGTGCCTTCCCGGCATGGGGCTCCCCGTACTGTTCCCTGTCGCCGAGTATAACCGGCTTTCAGCGTGCCTCGTCGTCGCGCCAGCTGGCCAGCGCGTGCAGAGCCAGGGTTACCAGAACGGCCGTCCCCGCGACGAGCGTCATCAGCGGCGGCGCCTCGGCCAGGAACAGCCAGACCCACAGGGTACCGAACACCGCTTCCAGGACCAGGAACAGGGCGACTTCCCCGGCCGGGAGGTGGCGGGTGGCCAGGGCGATCATCACCAGCGCCAGTGGCAGCTGCACCGCGCCCATCAGCAGCAGTGTGGCCAGGCTGGTGGCCGACACCGCCAGCGGCGCGGCGAAGAAGAGCGCAATCACCGCGCCCAGCAGGCCGCCGGTGGCGATCACCGCGAGCCGGTCGATCTGCGGCGAACGGCGCAGCAGGGTCAGCTTGAGGCCGACCACCATGGCCGCGCCCAGCGCGAACAGGTCCCCCAGCCAGCCGCCGGTTTCCAGCGAGCCGGCGAACACGCCGACGATGCCGGCCAGGCTGAGCAGGATCGCGACCCAGGTCCGCAGCGGGATCCATTCGTGCAGGATCAGGCCCGAAAACAGGGCCGCGAACAGCGGCGAGGCGGCGAGGATGACCACGGCGTTCGCGACGGTAGTATGCAAAACCGCGAGGACGAACAGATAGTTGGTGGCAGCGAATCCGGTCGCGGTCCACCATGCGTCCATGCCGCCGCGCTGCATGCAGGCCCAGGTCCAGCGCCCGTTCATCAGTCGCAGCACGACGGTGAGGGTGATCGCCATGAACAGGCCGCGCCAGAACAGGATGTCCGGCGCGCTGGCATCGGCGAGGCGTACCAGCAGGCCGTCGAAGCTGATCGCCATGACTCCGATGAACGCGAACAGGGCACCGGTGGCGTGCGGACTGAGGTTGCGAATCAATGCGGGCTCCTTTTCTGCTACGTTGGCCGGATTTCCAGTCCGAGGAGTTTTCCATGTCGTCAGCGACGATCCCCGCCGCGTTGCAGCCGGTCGGCTGCGTGGGCCTGGGCATCATGGGCGCGCCCATGACCCGCAACCTGCTTGCTGCGGGGGCCGAGGTGCATGTCTGGGCCCGACGTCCGGAACAGGCGCGGGCCTTCGAACCGGAGGGTGCCCGGGTGCACGGGGATCTGGCCGGGCTGCTCGCGCAGGTCCGTGTCCTGGTGCTCAACGTTTCGGATACGCCCGACGTCGCGGCCCTGATGGAGGGGCCCGGCGGGGTGCTCGAACACGGTCGTCCGGGCCTGATCATCATCGACCACAGCACCATCGAGCCGGTACGTTCCCGCGAGCTCGCACGCGCCGCGGCGGAGCGTGACATGGTGTTTATCGACGCCCCGGTTTCGGGGGGCGAGCCCGGTGCCCGCGCCGGTACCCTGAGCCTGATGATCGGCGGGCCCGCGGACGCGGTCGAGCAGATCCGGCCCCTGCTGGAGGCCGTGGGCTCCACGCTCACCCATGTCGGTGACAGCGGTGCCGGGCAGATCGCCAAGGCCTGCAACCAGCTGGTGGTCGGCGAAACCCTGGCGGCGATCGGCGAGGCCTTTGCGCTGGCCGAGGGGCAGGGCGTGGATCCCGCACGCATCCGCGAGGCGCTGCTGGGCGGTTTTGCCGGATCGCGGATCCTCGAGGTGCACGGCCAGCGGCTGCTGGACGGCGACTTCGAGCCCGGGTTCCAGCTGGGACTCTACCAGAAGGACGCCGGGATCGTGGCCGAGCTGGCCCGGCGCACGGGTCTGGAACTGGACGGGGTCCGGCGGATCGGCGCTGCCGTGGACGCCGCCTGCGCGGACGGGCGCGGTGACGCCGACGTGTCCCTGCTGGCACGCTACTGTGCCGGATCGTCGGGCGGGCGTGCCGAATAACCCGGCTACAGTGCCAGGGGGGTGTTGCGGTAACCGGGGGCGGGGGGCTGCGCGCGATCGCCGGGTTCGGGGAAGCGCTGCATCAGCTTGTCGTAGTAACTGCGGATATTGCGGGTGTAGCTGACCGGCTCCCAGCCGCGGGCGTAGCCGTGCCGGGTCTGTTCGTACCAGCGGGATTCGGCCAGTCGCGGCAGCCATTCCTTCACGTCGACCCAGCGGTCCGGATCGTCGCCGTTGTTGGCGGCCAGCGCACGTGCGTCGTTCACATGCCCCAGGCCCACGTTGTAGGCGGCCAGGGTCATCCAGGTGCGGTCCGGTTCGGGGATGCTTTCGGGGAGGCGTTCGCGCATCTGCAGCAGGTAGCGCGTGCCCCCGTCCACCGAGGCCTGTGGATCGGTGCGGTCGGGGATCCCCAGATCCTGCGCGGTGGCCCGGGTCAGCATCATCAGGCCCCGCACCCCCGTGGGCGAGACCGCGTCGGGGTTCCAGTGCGATTCCTGATAGGCCACGGCGGCAATGAAGCGCCAGTCGAGGCCGTATTCCTCGCCGGCGGCCTCGAACAGATCGCGAAAGCGTTCCAGACGGTCATGGACGCGTCGTTCGAAGGTCAGGGTATCGACCAGGTCGTGGGTTTCCAGGTGACCCAGATACTGATCGATGAGCCGCTCCAGCGCGCCGTGCCCCCGCAGTTCATCCAGGAGTGCCCGTGCCTCGCGCTCCAGGCTGGTGTCGCCACGGTCGGGCAACAGCCAGACTACCGGGGTGTTTCCGGACAGTTCGTACCCGGCGCGCAGTTCGGGATGCAGCCGCTGCAGGCGCCGGTATTCCAGCGATGTCATCAGGGCAAAATCGATCTCGCCGCGCTCCAGGGCGTCGCGCATGAGCTGCGGCCCGGGCAGGGGCAGGATCTCGTGCGGGTCCGTGGTGGCGACGTCATCCTGGCCATCCTCCCGGTGCGGGCGATGCAGCATGGGCGGCAGCGATGCCCCCGCGGGGACGCCGATCCGGCTGCCTGCGGGGATGTCCATGGGCGACAGCAGGGGGCCGCCGTTCGCGGAACCCCGCCAGTAGGCCAGGATACGCTGAACCTCGAGAATCTCGGGGCCCCGTCGTAGTCCGGAATCGTCGCCCGGCGGTACCAGAAGACCGGCTCCAAGATCGACGCGACCGGCCCGCAGCAGGGCGTGGACATCCGCGGGGCGTTCCACGCGCCGGACCTCCAGGGAAACGCCCAGACGTTCGGCGAGGCGGTCGAGGAGCTCCAGTTCCAGTTGTTCGCGCCCGCCGTAGTCCGCCAGGTCGGAGCGGCCCAGGGCGTGTTCCACGAAGGCCACCCGCAGTTCCTCGCGGAACTGGATTTGCTCGGTGACCGGCGCGGGCTGCAGCCACACCCGCAGGGCGAGCGCGACCAGCACCACGATGAACACGCCCAGTTCGATCTGGTGGCGCGTGGAGAGTGCGGGGCGGAGGCGGTGGGTCGGGCGCATGGGCCGAAGGGTAGCGCATCGTGCCGCTCCGGATCCGTGATCCGGATCAGCGGCCGGTTCGGGTCAGCGCCAGTGGAGTACGAGACCCTGCTGGCGCAGGATCTGCAGGGCGGGGTCCACGCAGTCGTCGATGAACGCGGCCCGCTGCGGGTTGTTCCGCGCGATCCGGCGGTAATCGGGGCCTTCGGGCAGTCCCGCAAGGTGGTAGATGTCCGGCGTGGGGTAATAGAAGGCGTGCACGAACTGGCGGAACACCCGGCGCATCAGGGGGCGGTACAGCATCTTCTGCCAGTTCGGCAGGGTTTCCATGTGCTGTTCCAGCGTATCCCGGGCGTGGGCCATGTGCCGGGCCTCGTCGATCATGTGCGTGGTGACCACGTCATGCACGGCGGGGCTGATGTCCTCGCGGTGGCGGCGGATCAGCCGGTTCATGCGGTCGGGGACCTCCTCGCCGATCATCACCGCGATCCAGAACACCGCCGATTCGAACGGGGCGAAGCGTCCGACCAGCGTGGCCATGCGCGGCTTGGGGAACCGCCGGATCGGCAGTTCCAGACCGCTGCGCCGCATGAACTCGATGAACATCAGGCTGTGACCGGCTTCTTCGCGCAGTTCGTGCAGACGGTAATTGAGCCGGTCGAGGCGGTCGGCGGAGTGCATCGAGATGCGCGCGATGCGCTCCATGAACAGCCCCTCCAGCCACAGGGCCCCGCTGATGAAGTAGATGAATTCGTATTGCGACAGGCGCCGTTTGAGCGCCTCGGGCAGTTGCTCGTATTCGGGTGTCCCGTAGAGCGAGATGGCCTGTTCCGGGATCCAGAAATCGTCCAGGGATAACGTCTCCCATTCCACTCGCAGGAGCGGATCCTCGTAGGGCGCGCTGTTGCGGCTCAGATGGTCGAGCAGCTCCTGCGACGAATTCATCAGGGGATCACCGGGCAATGGCTGCAGTCAGTCGCGCGAATCATACTCGCAAACCGCTGCGGGACCAATGTCCCGGATTCAGGTACGCGGGGGAACGCTCACGCCCGCCGCGCGCAGCAGGGCGGCCAGGCGGATCAGGGGCAGGCCGACCAGTGCGGTGGGGTCCTCGGTGTCCATGCGCTCGAACAGGCTGATGCCCAGGCCTTCCGAACGGAAACTGCCGGCGCAGTCCAGCGGCTGGTCCTGGCGTACGTACGCGGCGATCTCGGCGGCGTCCAGATCGCGGAAGGTCACCCGGCAGGGGATCTCTTCCACTTGTGCCTCGCCGGTTGCGGTGTCCAGCAGGCAAAGCCCGGTGTGGAAGGTGACCGTGCCCCCCGACAGCATCGCCAGTTGCTCGCGCGCGCTTGTTTCGTCTCCGGGTTTGCCCAGGATGCGCCCGGCATGGGCGGCGTTCTGGTCGGAACCGATGATCAGGGCGTCGCCGTGGCGCCCGCTGACCGCGCGTGCCTTGGCTTCGGCCAGGCGGCGGACCAGATCCGCCGGTGCTTCGCCAGGGTACGGCCCTTCGTCAACGGTGGGGGCATCGGTGCCGAACGGCAGCGCCAGACGCTGCAGCAGCTGTGCGCGATAGGGCGAGGTCGAGGCGAGGATGACGCTGCGTTCCGGCGATGGCATGGCTCAGTCTCCCGTGGCGACGGCGGTTTCGACCGTCACCAGCACGCACCCGGCGGTCACCGCGGCGCCGCGTTCCACATGTACTGCGGTCACGGTGCCTCCGGCGGGGGCGACGAGTTCGGATTCCATCTTCATCGCCTCGACCACCACCACCGCCTGCCCGGCCTCCACCGGATCTCCCGGGGCCACCAGGATGTCCACCACGGTTCCGGGCATGGTGGTGGTGACATCGCCCGGACCGGCGCTCGGGCCCGGCTTGCTTTTTGCGACCGGCGACGACGCCGGCGGCGCCGTCGCGCTGCTGCCCCACGGGGCCAGCTCGATGCTGTCGTGGGTGACCAGGCCGATCTCTTCGGGAACGCCGTCCACGCTCAGAAACAGGTTCCGGGTCCCATCGTCGCGCGGCCCGCTGCCGCGGATTTCCACCTCGTGCGCTTCGCCGTCGAGCTGCACCGTGAAACGCCGCGGGGCGGGGCAGCCGGGACGGTCATCGCCGGGCAGGTCCAGGGGTTCCGGGGCGAGGGTCCCGGCGCGTCGGTCCTCGAGGAAGCGCCGTCCGATCTCGGGGAACAGCGCGCAGGTCAGGACGTCCTCGGGGGATTCGGCGAGGTCGCCGGCGTCGGCGGTCAGCCGTTCCATTTCCGGCTCCAGCCGGTCGGCGGGGCGTTCTTCCAGGACCGGCCCGTCGGCGATGGCCTGACGACGGACGGTTTCGTTCACCGGCCCCGGGGCCCGGCCGTAGTGGCCGCCGAGATAGCGTTTCACCTCGTTGGTGATGCGGGCGTAGCGTTCTCCGCTCAGCACGTTCAGCACGGCCTGGGTGCCCACGATCTGCGAAGTCGGGGTGACCAGCGGCGGGTATCCTAGGTCCTCGCGGACCCGCGGCACTTCCTCCAGCACCGCGTCGAAATGGTCCAGGGCACCCTGTTCGCGCAGCTGGCTGGCGAGATTGGAGACCATGCCGCCGGGCACCTGGTTGACCTGAACCCGGGTGTCCACCCCGGTGAAGCGGCTCTCGAAGCGGCGGTATTTCGGCCGCACGTCGTGGAAATGGCGGGCGACGGTCTGCAGGGCCTCCAGATCCAGGCCGGTGTCGTGTTCGGTGCCGGCCAGCGCGGCCACCATGCTTTCCGTGGGCGGATGGCTGGTGCCGCCCGCAAACGGTGTCAGTGCGGTTTCGATGTGCCGGCAGCCGGCACGGATCGCCTCCCAGTGGCACAGCTCGGACAGGCCCGAGGTCGCGTGGGCATGCAGATGCACGGGTACGTCCAGGGCGTCGACCAGTTCGGTGACCAGTTCGCGCGTGGCCGAAGGTGTCAGCAGGCCGGCCATGTCCTTGATCGCGATGCTCTGCGCCCCCATGGCCGTGAGTTCGCGCGCCAGCGCCACGAACTGGGCGCTGTCATGCACCGGTCCGGTGGTGTAGCAGAGCGTACCCTGGGCGTGCGCCCCGGTCTCGCGGGTCGCCTCGATCGCCACCCTCAGGTTTCGCGCATCGTTCATCGCGTCGAAGATGCGGATGATGTCGATCCCGCCGGCCACCGCGCGCTCCACGAAGGCGCGCACCACGTCGTCGGCGTAATGGCGATAGCCCAGCAGGTTCTGGCCACGCAGAAGCATTTGTAGCGGGGTGCGGGGCAGGGCCGCCTTCAGGCGATGCAGACGCTCCCACGGATCCTCGCCCAGGTAGCGCAGGCAGGCATCGAAGGTGGCACCGCCCCAGACCTCGAGGGAATGAAAGCCGATGGCATCCAGCTGCGCACAGGCCGGCAGCATGTCCTCGGTCCTCAGGCGGGTCGCGATCAGGCACTGGTGCCCGTCGCGGAGGGTCACGTCGGTCAGGCGAACGCGGTCCATGGGCGATCCATTGGCTGGGAACAAGTGAACGGTCCGGACATGTGAGCCTGCTAAAGTCCGTGGTGAGCGGCGATGGCGGCTGCCACCACCGCGGCGCGGTGACGCGGGTCGGGTGGCGGTTGAGCCCGTGCCAGGTGCGGTCGGGCGGCGATGAACCCGGTATCGAACACCCCCCGGCGAAAGTCCGGGTCATTCAGGATGGCCAGATGGTAGGGCACGGTACTGCGTACGCCGCGCAGTTCCAGATCGTTCAGCGCACGTTCGCAGCGTGGCAGAAGGGATGCCCAGCCGCTGGCGTGAACGATCAGCTTGGCGCACATGGAGTCGAAATTCGGCGGGATCACGTAGCCATCGTACAGGGCGCTGTCGGTACGCACGCCCGGGCGGAACGAAACGGGTGATCCGGCCCATGTCGGGGAGGAAATCGTTCGCCGGGTCTTCGGCGTTGATGCGGAATTCGATCGCCATCCCCTGTGGACGGATGTCGGCCTGGGTGAAACCCGGCGGTTCACCGGCCGCCACGCGCAGCTGTGCCTGCACCAGATCGACACCGGTAATCATCTCGGTGACCGGATGTTCCACCTGAAGTCGTGTATTCATCTCCATGAAATGAAAGGATCCGTCGTGATCCAGGAGGAACTCGACCGTCCCGGCATTGCGGTAGCCCGCCGCCTCGGCGGCGCGCACCGCCAGGGCGCCGAGGTGTTCCCGCTGGTCGCTCGTCAGGGCCGGCGAGGGGGCGATCTCCAGGAGCTTCTGGTGACGCCGCTGGATGGAGCAGTCGCGCTCGTAGAGGTGGACGGCGCGCCCCTCGGTATCGGCGAGGATCTGGACCTCGATGTGGCGCGGATTGACCACCGCCTTTTCGAGGAAGATCTCGGTGTTACCGAAGGCACGGGTTGCCTCCGACCGCACGCGCTCGAACTGCTGTTCCACCGCCTCGGGGTCCTCGCACAGGCGGATCCCGCGGCCGCCACCACCGCTGGTCGCCTTGAGCATTACCGGATAACCGATTGCGTCGGCGACCGCGCGTGCTTCGGCGGCGTCGGCGAGGTTGCCTTCGGACCCGGGCGTAACCGGGACACCGGCCGCCTGCATGGTCGCCCGCGCGGCGACCTTGTCGCCCATGCGGCGGATGACCTCGGCCGGCGGACCCACCCAGATCAGGCCGGCCTGCGTGACGGCCTCGGCAAAATCGGCGTTTTCCGACAGGAAGCCGTAGCCCGGATGCACGGCGTCGCAACCCCGCGTCCGGGCGGCTTCCACCAGTCGGGCGATATCGAGGTAACCGGACTCGGTGTCGGGGCCGAGGTCGACCGCTTCCGTCGCGCGATGGACATGCAGGGCGTGGCGGTCGGCGTCCGTATGCACGGCCACCGGCGTGACGCCCAGCTCGTGGCAGGCGCGGATGATCCGGACGGCGATCTCGCCGCGGTTGGCGATCAGGAGTTTGCGGATCAACATCGCTCTCCGGGCGACCCTGGAAACCGCAGTATCGACACGCCCGGGGGGTGCCCGCAAGTTTCTGTTTCGGTTTGACGCCCCGTTCGCGCGCGCGCATAATCCGCGCCCTTGTACACGGTCCCGTTTGTATGAGCCGCGTCCCCGCCTCACTTGATCCGCAGCAGCCCCGCGTCCAGCAGCGCGAGTTCGTCATGGACGCGCTCGTGCCCGGCGATCTGCCGCGTCTGCGTGCCGAGTCGCTGGAGGGTCATCCGCTGCATGTGGCGGCGCGGTTCGAGATCCGGCGGGGGGCGCTGGGCGAGCTGCGGCTCTCCGGGACCATCGAGGGCGAGCTGTGGCACGAGTGCCAGCGCTGTCTGCAGCCGATGGCCTGGCATTTCCGCCTGACGCCGGATGCGGTGCTGGTGCCGCTGGAGGGATCCATCGAGGGCCTCGATGCCGGTGACGACTTCGTCGAGCTGGATGCCGAGGGCCTGCTGCGCCCGCGCGACTGGGTGGAGGAAGAGGTCCTGCTGGCCTGGCCGCTGGTGCCGCGCCACGAGGACTGCAACACCGGTCGGACGGACGAATTCGCCGAGGGCGAGGGACGCGAGAATCCATTTGCGGTGCTGGCCGGGCTGAAGGACGACCTCGCCGGCCGCGGGGACGACTCCTGACCCGACCGCAGGTACCGGGGCGGGCATTCGCCGCGGTGAAACGCTATACTGCCGCCCGTTTTACGGGCTATCCGTACCAACTGGCTTCAATCTGGAGATTCATCATGGCCGTTCAGCAACGCCGCAAGACCCGTTCCAAGCGCGACATGCGCCGTTCCCACGACGGGCTCAAGGGCGCGACCCTGTCCACCGATCCGACCACGGGCGAGATCCATCGCCGGCATCACGTGACGCCGGATGGTTTCTACCGCGGCCGTCAGGTCGTGCAGCAGCCGGTCGAAGTCGACGACGACGAAGACTGAATTGCAGGACATGCGGGGGCCATGGGGTAACGGGCCTCGTGGCCCCGTTGTTTCCGGGGAGCCCCGGTTCCGGCAGCCACAACGGTACTCGGCATGAGCAGCAGCTACACCATCGCCCTTGACGTGATGGGCGGCGATTACGGCGTGCCCGTGGTGCTTCCGGCGGCGCGTCAGGCCCTGAAGGGCAAGGGTGACTTCCGGCTGCAGCTGGTCGGCGATCAGGCGGTGATCGAGCCGGAGCTGGAGGACTGGAACGCTGCGGAGCGTGAGCGGGTGGAGATCGTCCATGCGTCCCAGGTAGTGGGCATGGAGGAACTGCCCGCGGTCGCCCTGCGTACCAAGCGGGACTCCTCCATGCGGGTTGCCATCGACCAGGTGCGCAAGGGCGAGGCCCAGGCCTGCGTGAGCGCCGGCAACACCGGTGGACTGATGGCCACCGCGCGTTACGTGCTCAAGACCCTGCCCGGGATCGACCGGCCGGCAATCGCCACCGCCCTGCCGTCGATGAACGCCCATACCCACATGCTGGATCTGGGCGCCAACGTCGATGTCGAGGCCGAGCACCTGTATCAGTTCGCGGTGATGGGCTCGGTGCTGGCGAAGGCCGTGGACGGTCTGGACAGCCCGCGGGTCGGTCTGCTGAACATCGGCTCGGAGGCGATCAAGGGCAACGACCGCGTGCGCGAAGCCGGGCGCATGCTCGAGGAATCCTCACTGAACTACGTCGGTTTTGTCGAGGGCAATGATGTCTACTGCGGTGACGTCGACGTGGTGGTCTGCGACGGCTTCGTCGGCAACGTCGCGCTCAAGACCAGCGAAGGCGTGGCGAAAATGATCACCAGCAACATGAAGGCCGAGTTCCGCAGCTCGCTGTACTCGCGTCTGGCCGGGTTGATGGCCCTGCCGGTGCTGCGCCGACTGCGCCAGCGGTTCGATCACCGGCGCTATAACGGCGCCTCGCTGCTGGGGCTGCAGGGCATCGTCATCAAGAGTCATGGGAGCGCGGATTCGCTGGCCTTCGCCAATGCCATCCGCATCGCGCGGATCGAGGCCGAGGCCAATATCGCGACCCGCATCGACAAGCAGCTGGAGCGGCTGCTGCGGCAGGAGACGCCGGAGTGAACCACGCCCGTATTGCCGGAACCGGGAGCTACCTCCCCGAGCGCATCCTCACCAACGAGGAACTGGAATCCATGGTCGAGACCTCCGACGCCTGGATCCGCGAGCGCACGGGGATCCGCGAGCGGCACATCGCCGCGGAAGAGGAGCTGACCTCGGATCTGGCGCTGCAGGCGTCGCAGCGTGCTCTGGATGCAGCCGGCCTGAAGGCCTCCGACCTGGACCTGATCCTGGTGGCGACCACGACGCCCGACCAGATCTTCCCCAGCACCGCCTGTATCCTGCAGGCCAAGCTGGGCATCGGTGGCTGCCCGGCGTTCGATATCCAGGCGGTGTGCAGCGGCTTCGTGTACGCCCTGGCGACCGCCGACCGTTTCATGCGCAATGGTGGGCCACGGCACGTGCTGGTGGTGGGGGCCGAGACGCTGTCGCGCATCACCGATTACACCGACCGCTCGAACTGCATCCTGTGGGGCGACGGGGCCGGCGCGGTGGTGCTCTCGCGGTCCACTGATCCCGGCATCATCTCCACCCACCTGCATGCCGACGGCCAGCACCGGTCCCTGCTGGAAGTCCCGGGGGGCATCTCGCAGCCCGGTGACAACCCCGATCTGGACTTCATCCGCATGGAGGGTCGGGCGGTGTTCCGCGTGGCGGTCAATACTCTGGACCAGATCGTCGACGAAACCCTGGAGCACAACGGGATCGACAAGTCGGAACTGGACTGGCTGGTCCCGCATCAGGCCAACATCCGCATCATCCAGGCCACCGCGAAGAAGCTGAACATGTCCATGGATGATGTGGTGGTGACCGTGGATCGCCACGGCAACACCTCCGCGGCCTCGGTGCCGCTGGCGCTGGACACGGCGGTACGCGACGGACGCATCAAGCGCGGGGACCTGATCCTGACCGAGGCCTTCGGCGGCGGCTTCACCTGGGGCTCGGCCCTGATCCGCATGTAGGGGAAACACCGACATGGGACGCGAAATCGAACGCAAGTTCCTGCTGGCAGGGGACGGCTGGCGCGAGCAGGCGCACCGGTCCTGTTACATGCGCCAGGGCTACCTGTGCGGCAACGAGCGGGCCTCCATCCGGGTGCGGGTGGAGTCGGGGGCCGCCAACCTCAACATCAAGAGCGCGACCCTGGGCGTGGAGCGCGACGAATACCAGTACCCGGTTCCGGAAGCTGAAGCACACGCAATGCTGGATACCCTTGCCGGAGCGCAGGTGGAGAAGACCCGGCACTGGGTCGATCACCACGGCTGGGTGTTCGAGGTGGACGAATTCCACGGGGCGAATGCGGGGCTGATCGTCGCCGAGCTGGAACTCGACGATGCGGACGCCGAATTTCCGCGTCCGGAATGGCTCGGCGACGAGGTCTCGCACGATCCGCGCTATTACAATACCGAACTGGCGCGCCACCCCTACAGCGAGTGGGAGCGGGGTGAGTGACCCGGCGGAGGGGACGCCGCCTCCGGAACCGTCCGGAGGGTTTGCCCCCGACTGTCGGCGCTGTTCCCGCCTGGTGCAGTTCCTCGACGAGGTACGTGCGGAGCACCCCCGCTACCATGCGGCTCCGGTGCCGTCGTTCGGACCGGTCGATGCACGGCTGCTGATCGTTGGTCTCGCCCCCGGAATGCACGGGGCCAACGCGACGGGGCGGCCGTTCACCGGCGATTATGCCGGCATCCTGCTGTACGCCACCCTGCACGAATACGGATTCGCCAGCGCGCCCGAGAGCGAACGGGCGGATGATGGTCTGGCGCTGCACGACTGCCGTATCACCAATGCGGTGAAGTGTCTGCCGCCGCAGAACCGGCCGACCACCGCCGAGATCCGCGAATGCAACGGCTACCTTGCGGCGGAGATCGCCGGGGTCCGTCCGCGCGTGATCCTGGCGCTGGGCAAGGTCGCCCACGACGCGGCCCTGCGCACGCGCGGGCTGGCACTCGCCCGACACCCGTTTGCCCACGCCGCGGAGCACCGGCTGGATGACGACACCGTGCTGGTGGACTCCTATCACTGCTCGCGCTACAACACCCAGACCGGGCGCCTGACCCCGGCGATGTTCCGGAGGCTGTTCGCCCGCATCCGTGAACAGGTATCCTGAAAGCGCCATGAGCGCGCCAGAGACCGGATTCGACCCCGAACCCTTCCTCGAGAACCTGACCCGTTCGCCCGGCGTGTACCAGATGCTGGACGTGGACGGGAAGGTGCTCTATGTGGGCAAGGCCCGCAACCTCCGCAGCCGCGTCACCAGCTATTTCCGCGGCGGGGATGACCGCGGTCCGCGCATCCGTTCGATGGTGCGGCAGATCGCGGACATCCGCATCGCGGTCACGCACACCGAATCCGAGGCGCTGCTGCTGGAGGCCAATCTCATCAAGCAGCACCGGCCGCGCTACAACGTGCTGCTGCGCGATGACAAGAGCTACCCCTATATCTTTGTTTCCGAACACGAATATCCGCGTCTGGGGTTTCATCGCGGGGCGAAGAAAAAGGGGGTCCGCTATTTCGGGCCCTATCCGTCGGCCGGGGCGGTGCGCGAAAGCCTTGCACTGCTGCAGAAGCTGTTTCAGGTGCGCCAGTGCGAGGACAGCGTGTTCGCGCATCGCAGTCGGCCGTGTCTGCAGTACCAGATCGGTCGCTGTACCGCCCCCTGCGTGGACTATATTTCACCGGAGGAGTACGCCCGCGACGTCGAGGCCAGCGTGCGTTTCCTGGAGGGTGACAGCGAGGCGGTGATCGGTGATCTGATGGAACGCATGGAGTCCGCCTCGGCCGCACTCGAGTTCGAGAAGGCGGCGCGCCTGCGCGATCAGATCGGCCGGCTGCGCGAGATCTCGCAGCAGCAGTTTGTAGCCGGCGGCGAGGGCAATGCCGATGTGATCGCCCTGGCGCAGTCGGGCGGGAGTTTTGCGGTGGAGGTGTTCTTCGTTCGCAATGGCCAGAATCTGGGCAACAGTGAACTGTTCCCGGACGTCCCCGAGGCGGCGGGCCACGACGAGATCATGGCTGCGGTCCTCGCCCAGTACTACGCCGAACGTGAGCCACCGCCGCAGGTGCTGCTGTCGCACGCGCCGGAAGGGGCCGAGGCCCTGGAGACCCTGCTGGGCGAACGCCGCGGGGCACGCGTGCGGCTGGCTTGGTCGCTACGAGGCGGACGCGCCCGCTGGGTCGACATGGCGCAGCGCAACGCCGAGCAGGCCCTGAAGACCCGGCTGGCCAGTCAGGCCGGGCAGACCGCACGCCTGGATGCGCTCACCGCGGAGCTGGAACTTGAGGCACCGCCGCAGCGCATGGAATGTTTCGACATCTCGCACACCCGCGGCGAGGGCACCGTGGCGTCCTGCGTGGTGTTCGGGCCGGAGGGGCCGATCAAATCCGATTACCGGCGCTTCAACATCGAAGGGATCGAGCCGGGCGATGACTATGCCGCGATGCACCAGGCGCTGAGCCGTCGCTTCGCGCGGCTGAAAAAGGGCGAGGGCCGGGAACCGGACATCCTGTTCATCGACGGCGGCAAGGGACAGGTGACCCAGGCGCTGAACGTGCTGGCCGATCTGGGGCTGGATCACATCCGGGTGGTCGGGGTGGCCAAGGGCGAAGAGCGCCGGCCCGGCATGGAAACCCTGGTGTTGAGCGGGGTGGAGGCGCCTTCTATACTGCCGCCCCATTCGAGTGCACTGCACCTGATTCAGCAGATCCGTGACGAGGCCCATCGTTTCGCGATCAGCGGTCATCGGGCGCGGCGGGCGAAGGCGCGCAAGGAGTCCACCCTGGAGTCGGTCCGCGGGCTGGGGCCCAAGCGTCGCACTGCATTGCTCAAGCACTTTGGCGGGCTGCGCGGGGTCTCCCGCGCGGGGGTCGACGAGCTGGCCAAGGTGCCCGGCATCAATCGTCGCCTGGCGCAGGCGATCTACGACCAGTTCCACGAGGCCTGATCCGACATGTTTCCACGACTCCCCACCTGGCTGACCTGGTCGCGCATCGTGATGATCCCGCTGATGATCGGGGCCTTCTATGCGTTGCCGATGCCGGTGGCGGGGATCGTGGCGGCCATCATCTTTGCGCTGGCCGCGGTGACCGACTGGCTGGACGGTTATCTGGCCCGGCGCTGGTCGGTGACCAGCCGCTTCGGTGCCTTTCTCGACCCGGTGGCGGACAAGCTGATCGTCGCCGCCGCGCTGGTGCTGGTGGTGGACCACAACCCCGGCCTGGGGCTGGCGCTGGCCGCGATCGTGATCATCGGCCGCGAGATCGCGATCTCGGCGCTGCGTGAATGGATGGCCGAGGTCGGAACGAGCGCGAAGGTGGCCGTGTCCTGGATCGGCAAGTTCAAGACCAGCGCCCAGATGGTGGCCATCTTCCTGCTGCTGTGGGCCGAGCCGGTGGCGGGGTTGTCGCTGTTCCTGATCGGGGAATGGCTGCTGTACCTGGCGGCGGTGCTGACGCTGGTGTCCATGGTGCAGTACATGCTGGCCGCGGCCCGGGACGCCTGAACGAATTTTTTGTATCCGGTGTTGACGACGCCGGCGCTGTCTGTAGAATACGCATCTGTCGACGGGCGGGAATAGCTCAGCTGGTAGAGCACAACCTTGCCAAGGTTGGGGTCGCGAGTTCGAATCTCGTTTCCCGCTCCAAACGATTTCCCGAAGCCCCGGCACCGCCGGGGCTTTCTGTTTCGGCGGCATCCATGACCGTCGAACAAGCCTTGCCCCGGCTGGGTGGCAGAGTGGTGATGCAGCGGACTGCAAATCCGCGTACCTCGGTTCGATTCCGGGCCCAGCCTCCATCTTCGATTGCAGGCCCGCCGGCTTTATGCCGGCGGGCCTTTTCGTTTGCGGGGTGCCTGCCGGGTCTTCGCAGCTCCCTTCGGCCATTCAAGGTTGGGGCCGAACGGCCGAAAAACCGGATGGAGGCGCCGGTGAGTCCGGGCGCCCGCAATCCATGACCTCGGGGTAACCGCATGCTGCGTCGCCTGTACGATCTTCCCATCTGGCTGAGGCTGCTCGGCGTCATCTGGCTGATCCTGGTCTTCGTCTGGTCCGGCATGATCGGATGGGCGGTGCTGGAGCAGCGTGACACCGCACAGGAGCAGGCCGGGCATTTTGCCGGCAGCCTGCACGAGATGACCTGGGCCGGACTGACGACCCTGATGATCACCGGCACCATGGACCAGCGTCACGAGTTCATGGAACAGATCCAGGAAATGGGCAATGTGCGGGATCTCCGTGCCGTGCGCGGCGACGGCGTGATCGAACAGTGGGGTGAGGGGACGGAAGAAAGCGCCCCCCGTGATGAAATCGAGCGCGAGGTCCTCGCCGGGGGCGAATCGTTCGTCAGCGTGGACCGCGAGACGGACGAGCTCCGCGTGGTCATGCCGATCCGCAATGAGCGCGACTACCTGGGGCGCAACTGCATGACCTGTCACGGGGTCGCGGAGGAAGGCGAGGTTCTCGGGGCCACGTCCATGCGTCTCGACATGACCGAGGTGCACGAGGGAGCGACGAATTTCGGGATCCAGCTGTTCGGCTTCGCGATCCTGGTCAGCCTGCCGCTGCTGGGTGCGATCTTTCTGTTCATCCGCCGTTTCGTTACGCGCCCCCTCGCCGAGATGACGGAAGGGCTGCGTGACATCGCCGGGGGCGGGGGCGATCTGACCCGGCGGCTGGACGTGCACGGCGATGACGAGGTCGGGCGTGCGGCCCGGGCGTTCAACGACGTGATGGAACAGTTCCGCTCCCTGATCGGTGCGGTGGTCGGTTCCAGCGGGCAGCTGACTTCGGCCGCGGAAGAGGTCTCGAACGTGTCCGATCGCACGCGCGAAGGCGGGGATCGTCAGCGTCGGGAGATCGAGCAGGTGGCGACCTCGATGAACGAGATGACCGCCACGGCCCAGGATGTGGCCCGTAACTCGCAATCGGCGACCGAGGCGGCACACCGCTCTCTGGAATCTTCGCGCAGTGGCCAGGAGGTGGTGCAGCGGACCGTAACCGGGATCGAGCAGCTGGCCTCGGAAGTGCATCGTGCCGCGGAGGCAATCCAGCGGGTCGAGCAGGACTCGGAGAGCATCGGCAAGGTCCTGCAGGTGATCCAGGAGATTGCCGAACAGACCAATCTGCTGGCGCTGAACGCCGCGATCGAGGCCGCACGTGCCGGAGAGGCGGGACGTGGCTTCGCGGTGGTGGCCGACGAAGTACGGGCCCTCGCGTCGCGTACGCATGAATCCACCGAGGAGATCCGGCGCACGGTCGAGACCCTGCAGGGGGGCACGCGCAACGCGGTGGAGGTGATGCAGGCCGGCGAGGAGCGGGCGCGCGCGACCGTGGATCAGGCCGGCGAGGCCGGTTCGGCGCTGGATGATATCCGCGAGGCGGTGCAGTCGATCACCGAGATGATTGACCAGATCGCCAGCGCGGCCGAGGAGCAGAGCCAGGTCGCGGAGACCATCAACCGCAATGTGGCGACGGTGACCGAAGAGGCCGAGCAGAACGCCGAGGGGGCGAGCCAGGCCAGTGATTCGGCAGCGGAACTGATGCGCCTGGCGCGCGAACTGCAGGAGATGACCCAGCGCTTCCGCGTGTAAGGGTGGCCGTCCGCCGGAATGGTGCAGGTGGGGGTCGCGGCAGGTCCGGTCGGTCGAGACCGTGCGCTGCCCGCCGGGCCGGTCGGCGGGCAGCCGCGGTGTCAGACCTGAATGTCGAGGGTGGAGCCCGCGGTGTTGATGCCACGGTTGTCCATGGTGCCGTCGGGCATCAGGGTAGCGGCCAGATTGTCTTCGGCCACCTGCTCCTCTTCGCGGGCGGCCAGCTGGACGGATCGGTCGTCACCGTTGTTGCCGGCCCCGTCGACGCTGCTCGCCTCGTCGGTGGCGCTGACGGCGTTACCGCCCTCGGGCCCGTTGATGGCACCGGCGGCCGTGGCCCCGCCCGTGGCGTTTGCTTCCTGGGTGCCGCTGGCCTGCTCGATGCCGCGCGCGGCCGAGGGGGTGTCGGCCGCCTGGGGCGACGGGGCGGTGGCGCCCTGGCTGGCGCCGACGGACGTGGCCTGACCCGGCTGGGCCGGTTGTGCTCCGGAGCTGGCCTGCGGGGCCTGGGCCGATCCGGGCTGCTGAGCCCCCTCGGCACGATTCTGGGCCGGATTCTGGTTGGCGTTCATGGCGGCGGTCTGGCTGGCCATGGCGGCCGGATTGGGTCCGATCCCGTTGATCATGGGTCGCTCCTGTTCAGGTTCGCTGTCGGCAGGGCCACGCAGGGGGTATGCCCGGAAAGGTGCGGGAGAGACGCACGAAACCAGCTTGCAAGCCCCCCGAGGCCTTTCCGGATACAAGTATAGTACAGGGAACGGGTTCCATGCCGGCAAGTTGGTGCCTGTCCGGCGGCATGGATCCGCCCGCGCGGCCTGCTCGGGTAGAATCCCCGCCCATGAACGAATCGACGGAAATCTTCGATGTGGCGGTGATCGGGGCCGGGGCCGCGGGCATGATGTGCGCGGCGGTGGCGGGAGCGCGCGGGCGCCGCGTGGTCCTTCTGGATCACGCGGACCGGGCCGGCAAG
Organism: Thioalkalivibrio halophilus; assembly: GCF_001995255.1. Taxonomy (GTDB): domain Bacteria; phylum Pseudomonadota; class Gammaproteobacteria; order Ectothiorhodospirales; family Ectothiorhodospiraceae; genus Thioalkalivibrio; species Thioalkalivibrio halophilus. The sequence goes on from NZ_MUZR01000008.1 coordinate 89,194, forward strand.
AAGATCCTGATGTCCGGGGGCGGCCGCTGCAACTTCACCAACATGGAATGCGGGCCGGACAACTTCCTGTCCGCGAATCCGCATTTCGTGAAATCGGCCCTGGCCCGTTACACGCCCTGGGATTTCGTGGCCCTGGTGGCGGCGCACGGGATCCCGTATCACGAGAAGAAGCTCGGTCAGCTGTTCTGCGACCATTCGTCGAAGGACATCGTGCGCATGCTGCTGGACGAATGCGCCGCGGCCGGGGTGACCCTGCGGACGTCCACGCCCGTGGAGGTTGTATCCGATCAGGCGCCGTGGCGCCTGCGCACGCCGTCCGCGGTCATCGAGGCCGAGTCCCTGGTGATCGCGACCGGCGGCTATCCGATCCCGCGGATGGGCGCCACGGGCTTCGGCCTGGACCTGGCGCAACGTCTGGATATCCCGCTGGAGCCGACGCGGCCCGCGCTGGTTCCGCTGACCCTGGACGGTGACGCACGCGCGGCGGTCGAGGCGCTGTCCGGCATTGCGCTGGACGCGGTGGCCGAGGCGGGCGATGCGGGCTTTCGCGAGAATGTGCTGTTCACCCACCGGGGCGTGAGCGGTCCGGCGATCCTGCAGGTTTCCTCGTACTGGCAGCCGGGGCAATCGGTGACGGTGGATTTCTTCCCCGGCGAGTCCCTGGAACAGGGGCTGCGCGCAGCGCGCGAAGAGACGCCGAAGCGCCAGCTGCGTCGGGTGCTGGGCGAATGGCTCACCCGGCGGGTCGCCCGGCACTGGCTGGATCCGGAGGTGGCGGAGCGGCCGCTGGAGCGTTTCTCCGACGCCGACCTGGCCGCGCTGGCCGGTCGTCTCCAGCCCTGGGTGTTCACGCCGTCGGGGACCGAGGGCTATGCCCGTGCGGAGGTCATGGCCGGGGGCGTGGACACCCGCGCGCTGTCGTCGCGCACCTGCGAGGCAAAGGGATACCCGGGGCTTTATTTCATCGGCGAGGTGGTGGATGTCACCGGGCATCTCGGGGGCCACAATTTCCAGTGGGCCTGGGCCTCCGGTCACGCCGCCGGCGAGGTCGCCTGATCCGGGTCTCAGGAGTCGGCGGGGGTTTCGAGCACGATGGATACGCGGCGGTTCTCCGCACGCCCTTCGGGGGTGTCGTTGTCGGCCACCGGTCGGGTGTCCGCGTGGCCGACCGCCTGCAGGATGCCGGGGTCGATGCCGCGGTCGACGAGATAGCGCACTACACCGCTGGCGCGCGTCGAGGAGAGTTCCCAGTTCGACGGGAAGCGCGGGGTCGCGATGGGCACGTTGTCCGTATGGCCCTCGATGGTCACGCGACCCTCGTGTTCTTCCAGCAGCGGAAGGAGGTCGTCCAGCAACGCCTGCCCGTCGGCGGCCAGATCGGCCTGCGCGGTGGCGAACAGTATGTCGTCCTGGATCCGCAGCTCGATGCTGCCGGGCTGTGCGATGACCTCGACGCCCTCCGGCGCGCGGTCGCGCATGTCGCGGACTGCCTCGGGATCGGCCTCCGGCGGCGGGTCGTCGGCCGGGGTCGCCACGGGCGAGGGCGGATCGGCGGCCAGCGGCGGATCTTCGACCGGCCCGGGGGGCACTTCCGGGGCCTCGGGTGACAGCCGGAACAGCCGCGGATCGACCAGATTGGAGAGGTCGCGATAGACCAGCTCCACCGGGTCGTCATCGGCGGCACGGATGCTTTCGTCCCGCGGTTCGGCGAAGGTCAGCATGATCACGAAGACCACGATCACCAGAGTCAGTACGTCGAGGTAGGTCAGGATCCAGGCGTGTTCGTCCTCGCGCAGGCTGTCGGGGCTGCGCCCGGTTTCCGGCGCCAGCGCATCGCGCGCGAGGACATGATCCCCGTCGCGGGACCGAGCCTGGTCCCGAGCGGATGCGGCCGGTTCCGGTTCGCCGTTCGTGGCCATGGTTCAGCGCCCGCCCGCTCCTGGTTCGTCTTCCTCGGTCGGCGGAACCTGACGGATTTCATCGTGGTGGTTCTCGGCGAACGAACGCAGGGTCTCGCGGATGTAGCCCGGGGTACGCCCCTTGCGCATCAGCATGATGCCTTCCAGCACCATGGTCATCACGACCACGCGTTCCTCGGTACGGCGTTCCAGCTTGATGGCAATGGGGCGGAACACAAGGTTGGCCAGCAGGATGCCGTAGAAGGTGGTGATCAGGGCAATGCCCAGGTTCACGGCGATTACCGCGAAATCGTCCGTCTCGGTGGTCAGCAGCAGGTTGATCAGGCCGAGCAGCGTCCCCAGCATGCCGAAGGCGGGCGCATAGGTGGCCATGGTGCGGTACACCTGGGCCTCGGCGAGTTCGCGGGCCCGCAGACGCGCGAGACGCCAGTGCAGCAGATCCGAAACGTCCTCCATGGGCGTGTCGTCGATGACCAGCTGGACCCCGGTCTTGAGGAACGGGTTGCGCAGGCTCTCCAGGCGCTCCTGGACTCGGGGCAGGTTCTGGGCGAACCACAGCCGCGAGACTTCGACGATCTCCTCCATGTCCTGGGTGACGTCGTAGCGCTCGTCGCGGATGACCGTGGCCGCGAGACGGAACACCCGCACCAGCTCATGCAGGGGGTAGCTGAGCAGGGTGGCAGCGAGGGTCCCGCCCACCACGATGCCCAGACCGGGGAGGTTGAGGAATACCAGCAGGTCCTGGCTGGTGAAGGCGATGATGCTGATGAACAGCGCCAGCCCGCCGATCATGCCCAGCAGGGATGAAACATTCATGGGAGCAGTGGCCGGGATTGGATGGACATATGTCCCAAGGATAAACATCCCGCGCCCGCGCGTCGCGCTCGCGAGCCGCCGGTGGAAGGCGTACACTGCCAAGACCTCGTTGCAAGCATGGGAGAAGAGACATGGAATGGGTCCTGCTCGGGATCGTGATCCTTCTGGTGATCTGGGGGGTCTGGACGTACAACCGCCTGGTGACGTCGCGCAATCGCTATCAGAACGCGTTCGCGCAGATCGATGTTCAGCTCAACCGCCGGTATGACCTGATCCCCAATCTGGTGAAGGTCGCGGATCGCTACATGGCGCACGAGAAAGATACGCTGGAGGCGGTCATCCAGGCCCGGAACCAGGCTCAGAGCAGCTTGCAGAAGGCGGCGGCCGATCCTTCCAACCCCGAGGCCATGCGTGAGCTGTCGCAGTCCGAACAGGGGCTGTCCGGCGCGCTCGGGCGTCTGTTCGCGCTGTCCGAGGCCTATCCTGACCTCAAGGCGAACGAAAACATGATGCAGCTCTCCGAAGAGCTCAGCAGCACCGAGAACCGCATCGCCTACGCGCGGCAGGCATTCAACGACGCGGTGATGAGTTACAACATCCTGCGCGAAATGTTCCCCAACAGCCTGATCGCGAACAATTTCGGTTTCCGTCGCGCCGAGCTGCTGGAAATCGAGGATCCGCAGCGCCGGGAGGCGGTCGAGGTCAACTTCCAGTAAGCGAGCCCGACCATGAACTTTTTCGAACACCAGGACCGGGCGCATCGCCGCACCCGGGTCCTGCTGGTCCTGTTTTCCCTGGCCGTCCTGGCCATCGTGGTGGCGATGAACGCGATCGCCCTGCTGTTTCTGGGCCACGATCCATCGGCACAGCCGGGCGAGCCCCTGCAGCTGGACAAGCTGGTCCGGAACAATCTCGATCTCCTGTTCTGGGTGACCCTGTTCACGATCGTCCTGATCGGTGGCGCGAGCCTTTACCGGGCGTCGTCACTGCGAGGCGGGGGTGGCCAGGTCGCCCGGGAGCTGGGCGGCACGCGGGTCGAGCCGGACACCCGGGACCCGCTGCGCCGACGCCTGGTCAACGTGGTCGAGGAAATTGCGATCGCCTCCGGGGTGCCGGTACCGGAGATCTACGTGCTGGAGGAGGAAAGCGGCATCAATGCCTTTGCTGCGGGGCATGCGCCGGGCGACGCAGCCATCGCGGTGACCCGGGGGACCCTGGAAACCCTCAACCGCAACGAGCTGCAGGGCGTCGTCGCCCACGAATTCGGGCATATCCTCAATGGCGACATGCGCCTGAACATTCGTCTGATCGGAATCCTGTACGGGATCCTGGTGCTTGCCCTGGTGGGGCAGCGGGTGCTGATCGCCATGCGTTTCTCGCGTGACAGCCGCAACGCCGCCGGTCTGATGGCCGCGGGCCTGGCACTGCTGGTGGTGGGCTACATCGGCCTGTTCTTCGGCCGCTGGATCCGGGCTTCGGTTTCGCGCCAGCGCGAGTATCTGGCGGACGCCTCGGCCGTGCAGTTTACCCGTCAGCCCGATGGCATCGCCGGGGCTCTGAAGAAGATCGGCGCACGTCATGCCCGCCTCGATGCGGACTCCGAAGAGGTGGGGCACATGCTGTTCGCCAGTGGAGGCCTCGGGCGCATGTTCGCGACGCACCCCCCACTGGAGGAACGGATTCGGGCGATCGAGCCGGGGTTCGATCCGTCCGAGTTCGAGCAGGTCGCCCGGCGCATGCGTGAAGAAGCCGAGTCGGGGCAGGCCGCGGCCGAGGCGGCCGCCGAGCAGGAGGAAAAGGAAGACCGGCGGGGCCCCGGGGGGCTGCCCCTGGATGCCGACCGGCTGGTGGACGGCATTGCCGATCCGGGACTGGCGCAGATACTCGGTGCCGGGCTCCTGATGGCCTCGATGCCGGGGCCGCTGGAACAGGCCGCCCACAGCGATGGCTGGGCAGCGGAAGTGGTGCTGTATCTCCTGATGAATGCCGACCCCGATGTGCGTGAGCAACAACGCCTGATGGTCGCGGAGAAACGCGGCGGGGACAGCGAGCGCAGGGTCGGACAGCTGCTCGACATGGTGCCGCAACTGCGTGACGACCTGCGGATTCCGCTGCTGGAGATGGCCTTCCCCGTGTTGCGCCGCCACCCGCGCGAGGAACGCGAGCAGTTGCAGGAGCTGGTGGAAAGCCTGATCCATGCGGATGGCCGGGTTTCGGCATTTGAATATGCCCTGGGGCGTCTGCTCAACCGGCATCTGATGGATGCCGGAAAGCCTGGTGACGACGGTGCCGGTGGACATGGGCGACTCGATCGGCACCACGAAGAGGCCCGGTTCCTGCTGGCCGTGCTCGCGCGTCATGGCCACCCCGGGGACCCGGACGCCGGACGCGCCGCACTGACGGCGGGGATCGAGCGCATCGAGGGACAGGCGCCGGCGGCGGTGGATTTCCCCGAAGCCTGGACCGAATCCGAGGGGAGCCGGGCATGGGCGGGAGTCCTCGACCAGGTGCTGGATACCCTCGATGCGCTGCGCATGGCGGACAAGGAACGCCTTGTGCGGGCCATGCTGACGACCGTGACGCACGGGGGGCAGGTACGGACCGCCGAAGTGGAACTGCTGCGGGCCATGGCGGCGTCGATGCACGTCCCGCTGCCGCTGGCGGAATTCGACGCCGGCGAGGAGGGAATGTCCTCCGCCGATTGACGCGGTATCATCCGCCGTGTCTGCGGGGGCGTGGCGAAACAGGTAGACGCAGCAGACTTAAAATCTGCCGGCCACAAGGCCGTGCCGGTTCGAGTCCGGCCGTCCCCACCAGCTTCTCTGCCGGGAATCTGTGCTCTTCCGGCGGAAGGACAACAGGCAATGGTTTTCGTGCCGCTCCCGATGCATTGTGGATTCAAGGGACCCCGTTTGCGGGGACAGGGGAAATGAGGTTTGCGGGGACAGGGGAAATGAGCCAGCCGTCCGAAGAAGATTCTGGTCGAAACCCCGGGGCCCACGACGTTGGCGGGATGGTCCTTCACGGGAGTCCGCGTTCCCTGCCACTGGCCGTCGGCTTCGTGGCAATGCTGCTGTTTGCCGGCATGTTCCTGTTGGCGGATCGCGCCTGGGAGCGGCAGCTCACGGAGCGCCATCACTCCAACCTCGCCAGCGAGGTAGCCAGCAAGCGTACGCGCCTGGAAAGCGTGATCAACAGTCTGGTTCACGCCACCATCGGTCTTTCGGCCTATGCCGAGGCCCGGCCCGGTCTGGATGTCGAGGAATTCGAACGCGTGGCCGAACGGCTCTATCGCCGGGATCCGGAAGTCTTCCGCTCATTGACGCTGCTGGCAGGTTCCCGCATCCATTTCGTGTATCCGCTGGAGGGCAATCGTGAAGCCCTCGGCCTCGACGTTGCGGAGCACCCCGAACAGGGAGACTCGTTCCGTCGGGTCATGGATTCCGGACAGACGGTGGTGGCCGGGCCCTGGGAACTGGAGCAGGGCGGGGTCGGCCTGCTGGTACGCAGCCCGGTTGGAGTACCGGGCTCCGTTGACGGGGTGACGAACGGTTCGCCGTCTGCCCCCTTGTTCACGATGTCCAGCGTTGCCCTCGATTTCGAGGCGATTCTGGAGCGGGCGGGTTTCGGGCAGGGCAGCGGTCTCGTGCAGCTTGCCATAAAGGGCAGGGACGGGACTGGCGCGCGTGGTGAGGTGTTCCATGATCCGCAGGAGATCGCGGCCGGTCCCATTGAATGGCGCCAGACGGTCAGTTTTGCCGGTGGCGAATGGGTGCTGCTGGCGCGCCCGGCGGAGGATGCCATTCCCACCGCCCGGCCACCGGCCTGGTGGGCCTTCGGGATCGTCGGTACGCTGGCCCTGGGCGGTCTCAGCTGGCGCGTGACGGGATACGTCCGCGACCGTCGTCGCCTTCTGGCGCAATATCATGCACTGGTCAGCAACCTGGAAGATGCCACGCTGGTGGTGCGGGGTACACGGTTGCTCTGGACCAATCCGGCGTTTCGCCGCGCTACCGGGCGCACCCCCGGTGTGCTCGGTACGGTTGAAGACCTTGCTCTGTTTCATCCGGACGATATCGAAGGTCTGCCGGCCGATCTCGACTTCTCCGAAGAAGACCCGGAGCCATCCGGCCGTCAGGTCCGTGTCCTCATGGCGGATGGTCACTGGCGCTTCCATCTGCTGCGCTGGGTGCCGATCCCATGGGAGCAGGGGCAGGCCATGCTCCTCATCCTCGTGGACGTGCACGAAAACCGGATGCTGTTCGAGGCCCTTGCCCAGGCGCGCGACCTGCAGGATGCCCTGTTCGAGGCCATGCCCGGGCACGCGCTGGTCATTGGCGAAGAGGGGAGGGTATATCGCTCCTTCGGAGATGCCTGGGCACGGGGGGAAGTCGACGCTGAGGGGCCCGGGGCGATCGTGGGCCATTGCGTGGAGGAGTTGCTGCCCGAGCCCGTGGCCCGGCAGTTTCTCGCGGTTGTAAGGCGTGCGCTCTCCGAGGGAGCCCTGCAGGAAACCGAATATCTTCTGGACCCGGGCGTTCTGCATCCGGCCGGATCGGCGGAGGGATATGCCCCGGGCGAATGCCGCGAGGACGGGCAACGCTGGTTCGAGGCCCGCGTGCGTCCCATTGCCGCGCATTTCGAAGGCCGGGCGGCGGTGGTCTGGCATGCGCTGGATGTCACGGCCCGCCGCCACCTGGAAGAGCGGCTCCAGACGCTCGCGTGGCAGGATCCACTGACCGAGGCGGCCAATCGTGCGGCGCTGGAACGCGCGTTTCCCCGCATGTCTTCCCGTGCCCGACGCCAGGGCGAGCAGCTGGCCATGATTTTCATCGATCTGGACCGTTTCAAGCCGATCAATGACCAGTACGGACATGCGGTGGGTGACCAGCTACTGCGCAGGTTGTCCGCGGCTCTCGCGGACCAGCTGCGGGCCGAAGACCTGCTCGTGCGTCTGGGTGGCGACGAATTCCTGATACTGACGGGATCCCTCGCCTCACGGGATGAAGTGCCCCCCCTCATCGAGAGGCTCCGCGGCGTCTTCGAAACCCGATGGGAGCTGACACTGGATGACGGTGCGCTGGTTTCGGTCGTCGTCACGGCCAGCATTGGCGTTGCGTTTCATCCGGAGCACGGCGAGAGCCTGTCCGAACTGATCGCGTCCGCCGACCGGGCGATGTACCGGGTGAAGGGGCGGGGACGCAATGCGGTGGCGTGGGTGGAGGGGGACGACGTCCGTTAAGGAAACACTGATCGGGGTTGGCACTCCCGGTTCCCCGATCCTGCGTTGCGTCGCTTGCAGGCGGAGTCACTACCCGCTGCGCGACGCGCCTTGTCTCGGAAAACCCGGGGAACCACCGCCAGCGTGCACATGGATCAGCGTTTCCTTAACCCGGACCCTTGTCCAGGCGCCGCGGTGAAAGGCGCCGCGCCACGGCCTTTTCAACGGGTTCCGGCAGGTCCACCAGCCGGTCGGCGGCCAGTTCACCGCTGATCGGGGCATACAGCAGCCCACGGGAGCCGTGCCCGAGCGTCAGCATCACCCGGCCGCGCGCGTCCATGCTGGATGCTCCCACTAGCGGCAGACGGTCCCGGTAGACGGCGCGGATCCCGGTCCAGCGTTCCATGATGCGGGCATCCTCCGGAGACGGCATCCCCGGTACCCATGCCAGGTGCCTCAGGTTGTGATGGTCGTCTTCGATAGTCGGTTCGGGCGGGAGGGACGGATCATCGGGCAGGCCGTCATGGCGATAGGTTGCGCCGATCCAGTGGTCGTCCGTGTCCTGGCGTATCCAGTAGCCCTGGCCGGTGCGCACCCGGAAATCGCGACTTGCCAGCGGGTAACGCAGACGGGTCATCTGTCCGCCAACGGTGTCGAGCCGTGCCTGTTCGGGACAAAGGGGCACGCCAGCCGTGGCGATGACGACGGCGTGGAACGTCGTGCTTGTTGCCGGATCCCCGTCGAACTCCAGCAGCACTTCGTCGGGTCCGGGCCGGATCTCCCTGACCCGGTAGCGTTCCACTGCCGGGAGAGCGCCGGCCAGGCCGCGACAGAGGGCGCTCATGTTGACCGCTCGTCCGCCGGGGTAGTCCAGAACCGGGCCCGGGGCGCCGGCAGGGGTGGTGGCGGCGGGATCGAACAGATACCCGCTCTCGGCCGGATCGCGCGCACGCAGGCGCTGCACGCGCTTGCGCGCATGCCCCGAAATACCATGGAAGGCGACGCTGTCTCCCAGCAGGACCTCGGATTCATCGCCGTTCAGCCCTTCGGCGGCACGCTTGATCAGCGCATGCGTATGCCGCATCCCGGTCAGGGCGAGGGCATTGAGCCCGGCGTCGTCGGGCAGCAGGTGGGGCAGAAGCACCGCCGCGGGGTTACCGGAGGCTCCGCCGCCGGGACCGGCGGGATCGAACAGGTGGACGTTGCAGCCGCGGTCCTGCAGGGCGAGGGCGGCCGAGAGCCCGGCAATACCCGCGCCGATGACCGCCACGCGCTCGGGCCGCGGGCGACCTTCCGGGTCGCTTGCGGGTTTGCTGTCGCCGAAATGACCGCACAGCCGTTCGCGTTTCCGGCCATGGCCGGGTTCCCGCCGCACGGTGAAGCCCGCCGCTTCCAGGTCCCGCCGCACCTGTCCGGCCGCTGCATAGGTTCCAAAGGTGGTGCCGGGCCGGGAGATCCGCGCCATTTGACGGAACACGCCAATATTCCACAGGCCGGGGTTGCGACGCGGTGCAAATCCGTCCAGGTACCAGGCATCCACGCCGGCATTCAGCTGCGGGAGGGTGACGGCCGCATCACCGAACACCAGGGTCAGGACTGCTCGTGCCTGCGGGAAATGGATCCGGTGCAGGCCGGTTACCGGAGGCGGGTAACCGCTGCGCAGACGCTCGGCGTCAGGTCCGTCCAGCCCCAGCATCCGATGTGCGCGGTCGAGGTCGTCGGGGTGCAGGGGGCGTGATTCAAAGCCGATCAGGGACAGGAAGCCGTCGGGCTGCGCCCGCGAGCGCCACTCCCGCAGTGTCAGAAGGGCGTTGAGACCGGTGCCGAAGCCGGTCTCGGCGACCGCAAGTCGGGCGCCGGGCCGGGCAAAACGCCGCGGAAGGTCGTTGGCCTCGAGAAAGACTTCGTGCGCTTCCTCGAGCGGCGCGTCCGAGCCGAAATAGCCGTCGCCGAACTCGGGAGAGACGGGCTGTCCGTCCCTCCATTCGAGACGTGCAAAGGCCAGTGCTTCGGGCAACGGCGGGAGCGGCGGGCTGGTTCTTACTGCCCGGCGAGTTCGCTGAACGGCCGCAGAGCGACCTGTTCGCCGCGCTGCCCGTTCTCCAGCTGCGCGAACAGGACTTCGCCGATCTCGCGAAACTGCTCGAGGTCTTCGCCTTCGAGCGAGTCGCTCTCGGGCAACGCCACTCGCATCGGATCCTTCGGCCGTCCCTTTACGTGCACCTCGTAGTGCAGGTGCGGGCCGGTACTGCGTCCGGTGTTGCCCGACAGGGCGATGCGATCGCCCCGCTCGACATCATCCCCCGGGCTGACCAGGGCACGGTCCAGATGGAGATAGCGCGTGGAGTAGCCCTGCCCGTGCGCGATCACGATGAAGCGACCGGCATACCGGTCGTGCTCGACGCGCGTGACTCGACCATCCGCCGGTGCCTGAATGGAGGTCCCCACCGGCATGGCGAAGTCCGTTCCGTGGTGCGGAGCGACCCGGCCGGTAACCGGGTGCCGTCGCTGCGGATCGAAGCCCGAGCTGATGCGGTAGTTGCCGGAGAAGGGGCGGCGGTCGAACGGCGGCAGCAGGCTTTCGCCGTCCGGGCGATAGAAGCGTCCGTTGACGTTGCGCGCGGCTTCCTCCTGAATCCGCTCGCCGTTGTAGTCGAACGCCAGCAGTCTCAGGTTTTGCGGCGTGTCCTCGCCGACGACGGTCTCCTGTTCCACCAGCAGGGTGAATTCATCGCCGGCGCGTGCGTTCAGGCGCACCGGCAGGTGGCGGTCCATCAGCACGGCGATCGCCGCGGCTGCCCGCGAGGACAGTTCGGTCTGGCGAGAAAGGGCCGCGGAAATCGAGCCGTCGATCTCGGCGCTGATGATCAGGTGCGAGGTCTCGCGGGCATTCTCGACCTCATGGCGGTCAAAGTCCCAGCCGTCCTCCTCGCGGACCCATTCGTAGCCCGAGGCGCTGTCGGTCCACAGCCGCATCCGGGTCAGGTAGCCTTCGTCGTCCACTTGCCACTCGATCTCCTGGCCCGGGCGGACACGGTTCAGGATGTCGGCATTTTCGTCGTCGTCCAGCAGGCGATAAAGCGTGGCCAGCGGCAGATCCCATTCCTGTTCCCACAGCCCGGAGAGGCGCTCGTTGCGATCCAGGGTGTGCGAATTCCAGTCCGAGTGGCCGAGTTCGGCCGTTGCGGAGGGCTCGTCGTCATCCAGGTCAAAGGTTTCGTACGAAGTGGCCCCGGTCGTCGGCTCGCTGGCCGACGGCGGCTCTCCGGCATCCCGCTCCGGTTCGAACGCGAATGCCACCGTGCGGGTGTCCCCCGGCGGAACCGCGCCGCCCACCGCGGGCACCGGTTCGGCCACCGAGGCCTGGCTCCAGTCGGCACGGGTCCCCGTGTCCCGAGACCCGGAACCGTTGTACGGCGACCCGGAGTCCGCGGTCGAGAGTGGCGCGATCTGCAGGGGCTGTTCCGTTTCCTGTGGCTTGGAGGCGAGGACCAGGCCGGAACCCACTGCGAGGGCGAGGCCGGCGGTTCCCACGATGACCGAAGACGTGATCCTGCGCTGACCGTTCATGGACGTGGTTCCGTTGGGCGTTGCCGATTTATACCACGTTTGGCCGCGATGTGAACCACCCTCACGGATACGCCGATTCTCGCGGTGCCGTCGCTTGAATGTCTTCATGAGCGAATGCCCGTTCCCCGATTCAGAAGCCACAGTGCCAGACCATAGAGCACAATGATGAACATCGCGATGATGGCAAAGGATGCGATCACGGGAAAGTCACTGGTTCCCAGACTGCCGTAACGAAAGGCGTCCACCATGTAAAAGATCGGGTTCAGCATGGACGCGCCCTGCCAGAAATCGGGCAGCAGGCTGATTGAATAGAAGACGCCTCCGAGGTAGGTCAGAGGGGTTAGAACGAACGTTGGAATCAGCGCGATATCGTCGAAAGTTCGTGCGAAGACTCCATTGATCAGCCCGGCCAGTGCGAACAGGATGGAAGTCAAAAGGACGACCAGCAGCATCACGATCGGGTTGTGCACGCTCAGGGGCGAAAAGAACAGCGAGACAATCAGAACGGCCACGCCCACGGTGAGCCCGCGTGCTACGCCGCCGAATATGAAGCCCAGGATGATGACGCTGTTGGGGATCGGCGAGACCAACAGCTCCTCGATATGACGCTGAAACTTTGAACCAAAAAATGATGATACGACGTTGGAATAGCTGTTGGTGATCACCGCCAGCATGATCAGCCCGGGAACGATGAAGTCCATGTAGCGAAAGCCTTCCATTTCGCCAATGCGTTCGCCGATCAGGCCGCCGAAGATGATGAAGTACAGCGCGGTGGTGACGACCGGGGGCAGAACGGTCTGCACCCAGATTCTGGCAAAACGCAGTATTTCCTTGATTGCGATGGTGCGCAGGGCGGTGCCCCACAACCGGAGATCCGCGCGGGTCATGCCTGGCCCTCCTGCTGCTCGGTGGCTCCGTCGCCGCCGGGTGTCAGCGGGCTGCGGGTGGCCTCGTTCTGGGTCATGCGGACAAAGAGCTCTTCCAGACGATTCGCCTTGTTCCGCATGCTCTGGACCCGGATCCCCTGGTTATCAAGGAGCTGGAACAGATCGTTCAGGTTCTGGTTGGAGTGGATTTCGGCCTCCAGGGTCAGCTCGTCGATGCGTCGCAGCGGGATCGGGCCGCCCTCCGGTACCGCCAGTGGGGGTTCCACCAGGTCCAGGACCATGGTCTCGGTCTCGAGCTTGGCCAGCAGCTGCTTCATCGTGGTGTTCTCGATGATGCGCCCGTCGTCGATGATCGCGATGTTGCGGCAGAGCGATTCGGCTTCCTCGAGATAGTGGGTGGTCAGGATGATGCTCCGGCCGTCGTCGTTGATCTTCTGCAGGAAGTCCCACATGGAGCGCCGCAATTCGATGTCGACCCCGGCGGTGGGTTCGTCGAGGATCAGCAGCCGCGGTTCGTGCACCAGGGCGCGGGCGATCATCAGGCGGCGTTTCATGCCGCCGGAGAGCGTGCGGGCCATGTTCTCGCGCTTGTCCCACAGGCCCAGTTCGTTGAGATAGTGGCCGGCGCGGTCCCAGGCCTCGCGGCGGGGAATGCCGTAGTAGCCGGCCTGGTTGACGACGATTTCGCCCACCGGTTCGAACTGGTTGAAATTGAACTCCTGCGGGACCAGACCGATCGAGCGCTTTACGCCCTGGGGATCCCGGTCGAGGTCGTGGCCGAACACCCGGACTTCCCCGGCCGTCTTGTTCACGAGCGAGGTGATGATGCCGATGGTGGTGGACTTGCCGGCGCCATTGGGCCCGAGCAGGGCGAAAAAGCTGCCGGGGGAGACCTCGAGATCGATTCCCTTGAGGGCTACGAAGCCGTTGTTGTAGGTCTTGCGCAGCCCGCGGATTTCCAGTGCTGGCGTCATGGCACGTTCCCTGTCGGTCGGTGGGGGCCGGGCGTCCCGGCCGCAGGTGGCGTTATTATGGGGCCTTTGCCGTGCTGATGAGGAAGCCCCCAGTGGAATCCGTTTTTGTTGATGAGTCGCCCGCCGCTGTTGAACTGATCCCGGTGACGCCGGAGTCCCTGCATGCCGCGCTGGAGGGGCGGCCCGCGCGCTATGCGCGCTGGGCGCGGGCGACGGGTTTTACCGGCGAGGCCGGAGGTGTTCTGCAGATCGCCGGGGACCAGGGTGAGCTGGAAGCGGTCCTGGTCGGCTACGACGTCGACCAGCCCCTGTGGATGCTCGCCGCGGCGGCGGGGTCCCTGCCGGGGGGAGATTATCGCCTGCAGGAGGCGGGACTGACAGCGGAGGCAATCGAACGGGCGGCGGTCGGCTGGGGGCTGGGAAGTTATCGCTTTCGCCGATATCGCAGCGAGCCACCGACCGACGACACGCCGGTGCGGCTGATCTGGCCGGACGGGGTGAATCGGGAGCGGGTCACATCCATGGTGGCGGCGATCGGCCACACCCGCGATCTGATCAATACGGCCCCGGCCGATCTGATGCCGGGCGAACTGGCGGCGGAGGCCGAGGATCTGGCCGAACGTCACGGCGGAGCCGCCCGGGTGGTGGCGGATCCCGATGAGGTGGCCCGGGACTGGCCATGCATCCATGCCGTAGGGCGCGCCAGCGAACACCACCCGCGGGTGATCGAGCTGACCTGGGGGCCGGAGGATGCCCCGCCGGTGGTACTGGTGGGCAAGGGGGTCTGTTTCGATTCGGGCGGTCTGAACATCAAGCCCGACAGTGCGATGCGGCAGATGAAGAAGGACATGGGCGGTGCGGCCACGGCGCTGGGGCTGGCCGACCTGATCATGCGGGCCGGACTTGCAGTCCGCCTGACGGTCCTGATCGGGGCGGTGGAGAATGCGGTGGGTTCGCGTTCCTTCCGTCCGGGCGATGTCCTGAGCACGCGCAGCGGGCGTACCGTGGAGATCGACAATACCGATGCCGAGGGCCGCCTGGTGCTGGCCGATCTGCTGGACCGCGCGGGCGAACTGGAGCCGGCCCTGGTGGTGGATTTCGCGACCCTGACCGGTGCGGCGCGGGTGGCCGTGGGGCACGAGATCGCCGCGTTCTTCGCCAGCGACGACGCCTGGGCGGCCGCCCTGGAAGAGCCGGCACGGGCGTGGGACGATCCGGTCTGGCGGCTGCCGCTGCATGCGCCGTACCGGCACATGCTGGAGAGCGACGTGGCCGACGTGGTCAACGCCAGTTCGGGCGGGCAGGCCGGGGCGATCACCGCGGCGCTGTTCCTGCAGGATTTCGTGCCGGCCGAAACGCCCTGGCTGCATTTCGACATCATGGCCTTCAACACCCGCGCACGCCCGGGCCGGCCGAAGGGTGGCGAGGCGATGGGGCTGCGGGCGGTGTTCGCGGCGCTGGAGGCCCGTTTCGGTCGGGTCAGATGACCTTCAGGTCGGGACGGGCGCGGATGATCTTGCGCAGGGCGATCAGGTACGCCGCGGTACGGTAGTCGAGGACCTCACCGTTGCTTTCCACCTCGCGCACTTCCTGCATCTCGCTGAAGGCCTCGCGCATGGTGTCGTCCAGGCCCGAGCGCACCAGATCGATCTCCTCGGCACCTCGCACGATGGAGTCGCGCAGCCACTCGGGCACATCCTGGTTGGTCATCATCTCGATGGCGCTGACGATGTGCTGGCCCTGGGCCTGGTCGTAGCGGCGTTCCATGCGGCCAAAGCGGATGTGCTGGATGTTGCGCACCCATTCGAAATAGGAGACCACCACGCCGCCGGCATTGACGAACACGTCGGGCAGCACCGTGATTCCGCGCTGCTGCAGGATGCGGTCGCCCTCGAAGGTGCAGGGGCCGTTGGCGGCCTCGACCACCAGGCGGGCGCGGATGCGCGGCGCGTTGTCCTCGTGGATCGCGCCTTCCAGCGCGGCCGGGACCAGCACGTCACAGTCTTCTTCCATCAGGCGGTTGCCATCGCGTTCGAAACGCACGCCCGGATAGCCTTCCAGGGTGCCCGTGCGGTTCATGTAGTCATGTACCGCGTTGACATCGAGGCCCTGCTCGGCGTAGATGCCGCCGTCGCTCTTGATGATCCCGACAATGCGGACGTTGTTGTCCTGCTGCAGGAAATGGGCGAGGTGATAGCCCACGTTGCCGAAGCCCTGGACGATGACCCGCTGCTGACTCAGGCCGCCCTCGAGGCCCGCCTCCGCGACGGCCGCCTTCGAACGGAAGAAGGCCTGCAGGGCGTACTGCACGCCGCGGCCGGTGGCTTCCAGCCGGCCACGCATGCCGCCCAGATCCACCGGTTTGCCGGTCACCGCGGCGACGTGGTTGATATCGTCCGGACGGTGCTGGCGATAGGTGTCCGCCATCCAGGCCATTTCCCGCTGGGAGGTGCCGACGTCGGGGGCCGGGACGTTCTGCGCCGGAGAGATGTAGTCGCGCTGGATCAGTTCGTGGGCGAACCGGCGGGTGATGCGTTCCAGTTCCCATTCATTGTACTGGCGCGGGTCGATGCGCAGGCCGCCCTTGGAACCGCCGAACGGGATGTCGATGATTGCGCACTTGTAGGACATCAGTGCCGCGAGGGCCTCGGCGTGGGCCTGGTCCATGTTGGGTGCGAAACGCATGCCGCCCTTGACCGGAAGCCGGTGCGCGGAATGCACGGCTCGCCAGCCATGAAAGACCTCCACGCGGTCCCGGAACTGGATGGGGAAGGACACCTGGATGACCGAATCGCAGGTTTGCAGCGCCTCGCACGCCCCGTCGGGGATCTCGAGGTAGCGCATCGCGCGTTCCACCATGCGCGAAACGTTCTGCTGGAAATCGTTGGTCTGCGGGGTTGCGGGAGACGTCATCCGGCGATTCCGTGACTGAATTCGCATCGGATTGTACATGCGCAGGCCCGCATGCAGGCAAAAAGACGCCGAAGCGTTCGGGCGCGGGCGGTCGAGTCGGTCGGACACAGCGGGTCAGGCTGACCCGTGTCGCATTGGCACAGGCAGAGTCGGGCGTTGCTGGACGTCGGGGGCGCGCCGGGACACCATGGGCGGCCCATTTATGGTTCAGCCCGGAATGTCCGATCCGCCTTCTGCCAACCCCATCGTGTGCGCGCCGCAATCCGGCTCGCCGACGGCCTGCGTGCCATCGCTCGCGGGCCGGCCGGAGCGCTTTTCCGTCGCGCCGATGATGGACTGGACGGACCGCTGGTGCCGACGCTTCCACCGGCTTCTGACGCGGCATGCGCTGCTGTACACCGAAATGCTGCATGCCAACGCGGTGGTGCGGGGCGATCGCGCGCATCTCCTCGGCTACGCGGAGGTCGAGCATCCGCTGGCGCTGCAGCTGGGGGGATCCGAGCCCGACACGCTGGCGGAGGCCGCGCGCATTGGCGAGGACTTCGGCTACGACGAGATCAATCTCAACGTGGGCTGTCCGTCGGACCGGGTACAGTCGGGTGATTTCGGAGCCAGCCTGATGGCGACACCCGACCGGGTCGCGCGCGCGGTGGAGGCCATGCAGGCGGCGGTCGACATCCCGGTGACGGTCAAGCATCGCATCGGTATCGACGAGCAGGATTCGGATGCGGATTTGCATGCCTTCGTGCGTACCGTGTCGGATGCCGGTTGCCGGCATTTCATCGTGCATGCGCGCAAGGCGTGGCTGCAGGGACTGAGCCCGAAGGACAACCGCGACGTCCCGCCGCTGGACTACGCGCGGGTACACCGGCTGAAGGCCGAATTCCCGGGGTGCGTGATCGTGCTGAACGGAGGGCTGGATGACGTGGAGGCCGCGCGCGAACATCTGACCACCCTGGACGGGGTCATGTTCGGCCGTCATGCCTATCATCACCCCTGGAGTCTGGCGGAGGTCGACCGGCTGTATTTCGGCGAGGCCCGGCGGCCCGAGCGTGCCGAGGTGGTCCGCAAGCTGCAGGACATGGCCGAAGGGATGCGGCGCGAGGGCGTGCCGCTGGCGCGGCTGACCCGCCACATACTGGGGCTTTTCCACGGCGAACCCGGGGCCCGGCAGTGGCGGCGGATCCTGACCGAAGGGGCCCATCGTCCCGATGCCGGCCCCGAACTGATCGAACGGGCGGCGGCCGCCTGTCCGGCGGCGCAGGTCGACGCGGTGGCCCCGGCCGGCTGAAATCCGCTGCAGGGCTGGCCCCGGGCGGTACCGCCGCTCAGTGTTTCCCTCAGTCGTCGGGCTCCAGCCACCCCTCGCGCAGGCCATCTTCCAGCACCTGATGGATCGACGGAAAGCCGGCTTCCCAGTCTGCCGCGGCGAGGCTCTCCACGGTACAAAAGATCTCCAGCTGTTCCGGTTCCAGCGCCGGCGTGGGGTGATCATGCCCGGCGATGCACAGCACCGGGCCGTCCGGACCGTGGAACCAGGCCCGACGGATGCCCGGATGGATGCGGTAACGCACACCCGGCTGCGGGGCCGGGGGCGGGGCGTCCTCGTCCGGGGCAGCGAGCCCGGTGCCTGCCGTGGGACGGGTCAGGAAGCGGCCGAGGTAGGCGTCCAGATCGGCGTCGTCCGCGGCCAGCAGGGCCCGCAGGGCATCGCGCAGTTCGCGCCGGTCGCCGGCCGGAAGCTCCCCCGGCCACTGGTCGGCGGGGCGCCCCGGGTCCTCGAAGCGGGCCTGATCCCCGATCACGTTCGCGCGTTCTTCCAGGAACCCGGTGAGCACGTCGAGGATGGCCGGGGCGCGGAAGCCGACGGACCAGGTCATGCATTCGCGATCCAGGGATTCACCGTAATGCGGGACGCCCGGCGGCAGGTACAGCATGTCGCCCGGTTCCAGATCCCAGGAGTCGGTGGGCCGGAAGTCCCGCAGGATCGCCAGCGGCAAATCCTCGAAGCATTCCGGGTTCCCGGGCGGATCCTGGATCTGCCAGCGGCGGCGGCCCGCCGCCTGAAACAGGAAGACGTCGTACTGATCCACGTGCGGGCCCACCGAGCCGCCGGGCGGGGCGTACGAGATCATCAGGTCGTCGCGCCGCCAGCGCGGGATGAAATCGAACTGTGCGAGGAATCCGGGGCCATCGGGCCAGAACCGTTCGATATCACTGACCAGCAGGGTCCAGTCGCGTTCCGGCAGCCGGGCCAGGCGGTCCGGCTCGAACGGGCCGTATTCCACGTCCCAGTCGTTGCGCTCGCGATGGCCGAGGACCAGCCGGCTGCCGGCCTCGGGATCGGTCGCCAGACCGGCGAGATCGTCGGCTTCGATGGGGTTCTGGAACCCGGGGATCGCGCCGCGGATCAGCAGGGGTTTCTGCTGCCAGTAATCCCGCAGGAACGCGGCCGGCGTGAGTCCGCCCAGCAGGGTCAGCGGGGTATCCGGATCGGGCGCTGCCATGGTCGACTCAGACGTCGCGGGCCAGGCGGTCCGCCAGACCGGTGTAACGCCCGGGGGTCAGCTCGCGCAGGCGCGCGCGGGCCTCCTCGGGGATGTCCTGCGCGTCGATGAACTCGTGCAGGGCCTCGGGGGTGATCCGACGGCCGCGGGTGAAGTCCTTGAGTTTCTCGTAGGGCGAATCGATGCCGTAGCGGCGCATCACCGTCTGCACCGCTTCGCCGAGGACCTCCCAGTTGGCATCCAGATCTTCGTCCATGCGAGTGGATTCGATCTCCAGCTTGCCCAGTCCGCGGGCGAAGGCCTTCCAGGCGATCAGCGACCACGCGAAGCCCATGCCGATGTTGCGCAGCACGGTGGAGTCGGTGAGGTCGCGCTGGAAGCGCGAGACCGGCAGCTTGCCGGCGAGGTGATCGAACACCGCGTTGGCCAGGCCGAGGTTGCCTTCGGCGTTCTCGAAGTCGATCGGGTTGACCTTGTGCGGCATGGTCGAGGAGCCGACTTCGCCGGCCACGACCTTCTGCTTGAAATAGCCCAGCGAGATGTAGCCCCAGATGTCGCGCGAGGCATCCAGCAGGATGGTGTTGGCGCGCATGAAGGCATGGAACATCTCGGCGAGGTAGTCGTGCGGCTCGATCTGGGTGGTGTGCGAACTGGGCTCGAGGCCCAGGTCACTGACCACGCGCCGCGCCAGTGCCGGCCAGTCGACCTCGGGGTAGGCCACCACGTGGGCATTAAAGTTGCCCACCGCGCCGTTGATCTTGCCGCGGCAGACCACGCCGGCCAGCTGCTCGCGCTGGGCCTGCAGGCGATGCACCACATTGGCGAATTCCTTGCCCATGGTGCTGGGCGAGGCGGGCTGACCGTGGGTGCGCGAGAGCATCGGCTGGTCGGCGAACTCCCCGCTCAACTGGCGCAGGGTATCCACGATGCCGTCCAGCGCCGGCAGCATCACCTCGTTGCGCGCCTCGCCCACCATCACGCCGTAGGCGAGGTTGTTGATGTCCTCGGAGGTGCAGGCGAAATGCACGAACTCCATGCGTGCGGCGAGTTCGGGATGGTCCTGCATCTGTTCCTTGATGTAGTACTCGATCGCCTTGACGTCATGATTGGTGGTCGCCTCGATGGCCTTCACGCGTTCGCCGGCGGCGTTGTCGAACTCGGCCGCGATGCGCTCCAGCGCGGCGGTGCCTTCGGCGGAGAGCGCCGGGACCTCGGTGATCGCGGGCTCGGCGGCCAGCGCCTTGAGCCAGGCGATCTCGACGCGCACGCGGGCCTGCATCAGGCCCTGCTCGCTGAACCAGGGAGCAAGGTCGCGGGTGTGACGGGCATAACGGCCATCGACCGGGGCGATGGCGGTGAGGGCGTTCAGGGACATGGTCGGCCTTGTGATGGGGCTTGCTTGTGCGGCGCAGTATAATACAACGATCAAGTCGACCGCCGGAGCCAGGAATGACCCGATCAGGCCATCGCCAGGAACACGACAGCCTGGGCACCGTGGAGGTGCCCGAACATGCCCTGTGGGGCGCGCAGACCCAGCGTGCAATCGACAACTTCGCCATCGCCGGACGCCCGCTGCCGGGCGCCTTCATCCGTGCCCTGGCGCAGGTCAAGGCGGCCTGTGCCGAGGCCAATCACGGTCTGGGCCAGCTGGACGGAGAGGCCGCGCAGGCCATCGTGCAGGCGGCCGAGGCGGTGGCGCTGGGCGAGCATGCCGATGCCTTCCCGGTGGACGTGTACCAGACGGGCTCGGGCACCAGCAGCAACATGAACATGAACGAGGTGCTGGCGCATCTGGCCTCGACCGGCGCCACCGGGGCGGTCCACCCCAATGATCACGTGAACCGCTCGCAGAGCTCGAACGACGTGATCCCCACGGCGCTGCACGTGGCCGCGCTCAACCAGCTGGAACACGAGCTTCTTCCGGCGGTGCGGCGCCTGATCGCGACCATCGCACGGCGCGAGGCGGGGGCAAAGACCCTGGTCAAGACCGGGCGTACTCATCTGATGGATGCCATGCCGGTACGCCTGGACCAGGAACTGTCCGGCTGGCGCACGCAGCTGGAGCAGGCGGTGGAGCGCCTCGAGGCGACCCGCGACCGGCTGGGGCGGCTGGCCATCGGCGCGACCGCGGTGGGTACCGGGGTCAATGCCCCGGAAGGGTTCGGCGAGCGGGTGGCGGAGCGCCTGTCCGAACGCACCGGGCTGGCATTCCGGCGCGAGCCGAACGGGTTCGCCGCGCTGGCCAGCCAGGACACCGCAGTGGAATATTCGGGTCAGCTGCGGACCGTGGCCACCGCGCTGATCAAGATCGCCGAGGACCTGCGCTGGATGAACTCGGGCCCGCTCGCGGGACTCGGCGAGATTGCGCTGCCGGCGTTGCAGCCGGGCAGTTCGATCATGCCCGGCAAGGTGAACCCGGTTATTCCTGAAGCGGTGCTGATGGCGGCGCGCCAGGTGATCGGACTGGACGCTGCGGTCACGGCCGCCGGCGCCGCCGGCAATTTCCAGCTCAACGTGGGCCTGCCGCTGATCGCCGACAACCTGTTGCAGATGACGGGGCTGCTGGCGCGCGCCGCCGACCATCTGGGCGAGCGCGCGGTGGCGGGCTTCAGCGTCAACGAGGAGGTGATGCGCGCGGCCCTGGATCGCAACCCGATCCTGGTGACCGCGCTCAACGCCGAGATCGGTTATGAGGCGGGGGCCCGCATCGCCAAGGAGGCCTACGCCTCCGGGCGGCCGATCATCGAAGTGGCGGCGGAGCACACCGGCATGGACCGCGATCGCCTGCGCGGCCTGCTGGATCCGCTGCGTCTGACCGGAGGAGCGGACGGCGGCGCCTGAACCGGCCGTTCGGCGCGGTTCGGTGTTCGCGTTATTCGGACTCGGGCAGCATGCGCACGTCGTTGACGATCATCTCCCGCAATTCGTCGAAGGCGACCGGCCGGGAATAGCGAAACCCCTGGGCGTAATCGCAGCCGAATTCCCGCAGCAAGTGGATCTGCGCGTCGGTTTCCACTCCTTCGGCCACCAGCTGCATGTCCAGGCTGCGCGCCATGACCACGATCGCACGCACGATCTTGGCGTCCTCGTGGCTCTTCTCCAGATCCATCACGAAGGAGCGGTCGATCTTGAGGGTGTCGGCCGGAAGCTGCTTGAGCTGGGTCAGCGATGCATGTCCGGTACCGAAGTCGTCCACTGCCAGTGACATGCCGACTTCGCGCAGGCGCTGGAACACGCGCGCGGCGGTGTCGGCGTCATCCATGATCACGCTCTCGGTGAGCTCCAGCTCGATGCGGTCGGCGGGGATCCCGTGTTCCTCGGTGATCGCGAAGAATTCCTCCGCAAGATTGGGCTGGCGCAGCTGGCGCGCGGAGACGTTGATGGCGATATGCGGAAGCGCCTGCGCGGTTCCGGGCAGGGAGGCGAGATCGCGGCAGGCCTGTTGCAGAACCCATTCTCCGATCTGTTCGATCAGGGTCATGTCTTCCGCGATTTCCATGAACTGACCGGGGGGCAGCATCCCCAGACGCGGGTGGTCCCAGCGGATCAGGGCCTCGGCACCCACGACACGGCCGGTCGCCAGCTCGATCTTGGGCTGATAGTGCAGCCGCAGCTGGTCATCCTCGATGGCGCCGCCAAGGTCGGTTTCCAGGCGGAAGTGCCGGAAGGTTCGCGAATTGAGGTCCTGGGTGTAGAAGCGGAAGCCGTTGCGGCCGCGTTCCTTGGCATCGTACATCGCGGCGTCGGCGTTGCTGAGCAGGGTGTCGGGTTCGTCGCCGTCGTAGGGGAACACTGCGATCCCGGCCGAGCAGGAGGTCAGCACCGGATGGTCGGCCACCGTCCGTTCCACCGCCGTGGTCCGCACGATTTCGGTCACCAGACGGACGACGCCCTCCAGCCCCTGGATCCCCTCCACCAGGATGCCGAATTCGTCGCCACCCAGCCGCGATAGCGTCGGGCTGGGGCCCTGGCCACCCGTTGATCCGCGGGGGGTCTCCAGGAGGACGGAAAGATCGGTGGCTACCTTGCGGATCAGTTCGTCCCCCGCGCGATGACCCAGCGCGTCATTCAGCCGCTTGAAATTGTCCAGGTCGAGCAGGATCAGCGCGACATGGCTGGAGCCGTTGGCATGACGCTCCATGGCCTGGGCGAGACGATCACTGAACAGCATGCGGTTGGGCAGGTTGGTCAGCGAGTCGTGCGACATGTGATGCAGGAGCTCGCGCGATTGCCGTTCGGTGATGCGTTGCAGGGCCTGCTGGCGCCGTTCCATCAGGTGGTAGAGATCGGCCGATTCGAGCGCGTAGGCCGCGTTGAACAGCACCAGGGTCAGGGCGGACATGACCAGTTCGTGACGCGGGGCTTCGTCCTGGCCCGGCCGGGCGGCGAACATCCCGCGCACCCGGGTACGGGTGGATATGACGTGCAGCAGCACCATCCCGCCATCTTCGCCGGCGGGCAGGAACACCGGGTGGTTTTCGTGCAGGGCCCAGGAGAAGGTCCCCTGCTGGATCAGCTGTTCCACACGGTCGGGCAGGTCACCGTGGGTATCGTCTTCCGCGTCGTGCTGGGCCAGATTGAACGAGGCGTCGCCGTCGAGCAGATAGATGGCCGACTCCGGAAGCGCCAGCAGGCGGCGCACGGCTTCGAGGGTGTTGCGCACGATCACTTCGGGGCGGCGGTTGCCCTCGGTATCGCCAAAGATTGCCGTCGTCGAGGACAGCACGTCCATCACGTAGGCGTTGCCCTCGAGGCTCTGCTCCAGGTAGCGAATTCGCTCCTGCAGCTGCTCGAATTCTTCCGGCGTCCGGTACGAAGGGCTCATGGCGGGGTCAGTCCAGGAGGATTCGGGCCAGCTGATCGAGCTGTTCGCGTGCCGTATCGGCGATATCTTCACAGGCGGCGGTCTCCAGTCCTATCCGTTCGAAAGCCTCGGCCCGGACCGGCGGCACCATGCGCTCCCCGGAGGAACCCAGGCGCAGGGCGTTGGCCAGCGAATCGGCGACGTGCACGATGCCGGCCTCGACCGGGAAGGCGGGCGCGGCCAGCGGGTCGTGGTGATAGCGGGTGGCTTCCACGTGAGCGGGCGTCATGCCCCATTGCTCCAGCAGGCCGCTGCCGATGGTCGTATGGTCGAATCCGAGAAAACGCTGTTCCGTGACGAACAGCAGCTCACCGTCGCGTTCGCGCAGGTTGATCAGGTCCTCGGTATCGCGGCCGAGGCGCAGGAACAGAATCAGACGGCCGATGTCGTGCAGCAGCCCGAACAGGTACAGCCGGTCAACGTTGGCTTCGCGACGGAAACGGGCGATCCCGCGGGCGATGATCGCGGTCGCCAGACTGTGTCGCCAGAACGAACTCATGTCCACGCCGATCACCGGCAGGCCGCGGAAATGTTCGATCACCACGGTGGACAGTACGATCTGCCGGATCTGCTGCAGGCCGATGATGGCCACTGCCCGATGCAGGGTCTCGATCTCCTGCGGGAACCCGTACAACGACGAATTGGCCAGGCGCAGGGTCTTGGCTGCGACTGTGGGGTCCAGTTCGATCGCCTCGGTGATGTCGGCGACGCTCGCGGTTGGATCGTTGATGCGTTCGACGATGGCATTGAACGCACCGGAGAAGCTGCACAGCGCGTCATCCGCCTGCAGGAAATCTTCCAACCGCATAGTCATCGCGAGCCCGCACCCCTGGACTGCCGAAGTTCGTCGATCATCGCACGTCGCGCGATGCGGTAGATCCCGTCCATCGGAAAGCGCTCGATGTCGCAGTGCTGGAAGCGTTCCGCCAGCGCTTCGTCCGCGGTGGCGCCAAGGCGCGCCTCGGCGGCATCCGGATCCTCTTCGCCGGCGGTCGGCTGCGTACCCTCGGCCGCATCCGGGACGGGTTCGGTCGCGGGCGGGTCCCCGTCCTGGATCCGCACCTCGCTGACGCCCCAGGCCCGCAGGACCCGCAGATGCTTGTCCTGCAGGGTCATGCCCGCGGGGATCAGCAGGCGACCGGAACGGTCATGCACCGGGGCGGCCAGCGTCATCCCGGCACGCAGTTCCGCAGTGGGGGCGATTCGCGACATGATGCGATTCAGCCTTCGCCCGCAAGTTGACGCAGGACGTACGGCAATATTCCACCGTGACGGTAGTAGTCGATCTCCTGCGGGGTGTCCAGCCGTACGCGCACGCGGAACTCCTTCCGTGAGCCATCATCGGCGGTGGCGGTCACCGTCGCTTCCTTCGCCTCGCCACTCCGGATGCCGGTGATGGTATAGGTCTCCTCGCCGGTCAGGCCCAGCGATTCGGCGTTCTCGCCGTCGTGGAACTGCAGCGGAAGCACGCCCATGCCCACCAGGTTGGAGCGGTGGATGCGTTCGTAGCTTTCCACGATGACCGCCTTCACGCCCAGCAGCAGGGTCCCCTTGGCGGCCCAGTCGCGCGAGGAGCCAGTGCCGTATTCCTTGCCCGCGATGACGACCAGCGGGGTCCCCTCGGCCTGATAGCGCATGGAGGCGTCGTAGATGGACATCTGCTCGCCGTCCGGCAGGTGCCGCGTTACGCCGCCCTGGGTGCCCGGTGCGAGCAGATTGCGCAGGCGCACGTTGGCGAAGGTGCCGCGCATCATCACCTCGTGGTTGCCGCGCCGCGAGCCATAGGAGTTGAAGTCGGCGGGCTTGACCCCCTGTTCTTCCAGGTAACGGGCGGCGGGGCTGTCCGATGCGATGGAGCCCGCCGGCGAAATATGGTCGGTGGTCACCGAATCGCCCAGCAGGGCCAGGACCCGCGCGCCCTCGATGTCCGGGGTCTCGGCGGGCGTCATGCCCATGCCGTCGAAGTAGGGCGGCTTGCGCACGTAGGTGGAGTCTTCCTGCCAATCGAAGCGGTCGCCTGACGGGGCCTCGAGATTGCGCCAGCGGTTCTCGCCGGTATAGAGGTCGCCGTAGGCGGTGGTGAAGCTGCCGGCGCCGACATGGCGGGCCACCTCGTCACGCACCTCCTGAGAAGTCGGCCAGATGTCCTTGAGATAGACGGGATTGCCATCGGCATCATCGCCCAGCGGATCGTTGTAGAGATCCAGGTTCGAGCGTCCGGCCAGGGCGTAGGCCACCACCAGCGGCGGTGAGGCGAGGAAGTTCATCTGCACCTCGGAATGGATGCGGCCCTCGAAATTGCGGTTGCCGGAGAGCACCGAGGAGACCACAAGGTCGTCCTTCACGATGGCCTCGCTGATCGCTTCCGGCAGCGGACCGGAGTTGCCGATGCAGGTGGTGCAGCCGTAGCCGACCACATAGAAGCCCAGGTCTTCCAGGTCCTCGAGCAGGCCAGCGTTCTGCAGATAATCGGTCACCACGCGCGAGCCGGGGGCCAGCGAGGTCTTGACCCACGGCTTGACCTTCAGGCCGCGCTCGCGCGCTTTGCGAGCCACCAGGCCGGCCCCCAGCATCACCGACGGGTTCGAGGTGTTGGTGCAGGAGGTGATCGCGGCGATCACCACGTCGCCGTGGTCCAGGGTAAAGGTCTCGCCGCCCATCTCGATGGCTGTGTGATGCGGTTCTTCCGCCTGATGCTCTACGCCCACTGCGGTATGGCCGCCTTCGGTGGCGAAGCGTTCGGCCTCCGACGGCTCGTCCTTGCCGGAAACGCGTTCCTTCAGGACCGTGTCCAGGTGGCGACTGATCTCGGCACCCGCCTGGCTCAGCGGGATCCGGTCCTGCGGACGCTTGGGTCCGGCGAGGCTCGGCTCGACGGTGGACAGGTCCAGCTCCAGCAGGTCGGAGTAGCGCGCCACCGGGGCGCTGTCGTCGCGCCACAGGCCCTGCCCGCGGGCATAGGCCTCGATGAACTGGATGTGGCTTTCCTCGCGGCCGGTCAGACGCAGGTATTCCAGAGTCTCGTCGTCGATCGGGAAGATGCCGCAGGTCGCGCCGTATTCGGGCGCCATGTTGGCGATGGTGGCGCGGTCGGCCAGCGGCAGGTCGGCGAGGCCGTCGCCGAAGAATTCGACGAACTTGCCGACCACGCCGTGTTTGCGCAGCTGTTCGACGATCACCAGCACCAGGTCGGTGGCGGTGGCGCCCTCGGCCAGCTTGCCGGTCAGGCGGAAGCCGACCACCTGCGGGATCAGCATGGAGATCGGCTGGCCCAGCATGGCGGCCTCGGCCTCGATCCCGCCCACGCCCCAGCCCAGCACGCCCAGGCCGTTGATCATGGTGGTGTGGGAGTCGGTGCCGACGAGCGTGTCGGGATAGGCCATGCAGCTGCCGTCGGCGCGGTCCTCGAGGAACACGGTGCGCGCCAGGTACTCCAGGTTGACCTGGTGCACGATGCCGGTATCCGGGGGCACGACCTTGAAAGTCTCGAACGCCTGCTGGCCCCATTTGAGGAAGCTGTAGCGTTCGCGGTTGCGCGAATATTCCAGCTCGGCGTTCAGGTTCATGGAATTGGCCTCGCCGTAGGAATCGACCTGCACGGAGTGGTCGATCACCAGCTCCGCCGGCTGCAGGGGCGCGATCTTCGCTGGATCGCCGCCGAGGTCTTCCATGGCGTCACGCATCGCGGCGAGGTCGACCACCGCGGGGACGCCGGTGAAGTCCTGCAGCAGCACGCGCGCCGGCCGGAAGGCGATCTCGCGCGAGGGTTCCGCCGCCGGGTCCCAGTCCAGCAGGCCCTCGATGTCGTCGCGGGTCACCGTGCGCCCGTCCTCGTGGCGCATCAGGTTTTCCAGCAGCACCTTGAGCGCGAAGGGCAGGGTCTGCGCGCGTCGGTCGTCGGCGATCGGGACGTACTGGCACTCGTGTCCGCCGGCGGACAGGGTGCGGGTGTTCCGGGGCATAGCGTCGCTCATGATGCGTCCATCCGAAGTCAGGTGTTGAGACGTTGAAGAATGTGGCCGGCCTCGTTCATCAGGCGCTTGCGCCCGAACAGGAGCTTCCAGCGCGAGCCGCCGGCCTGGCGCCACAGCACGGCGCCGCGAATGCCGGCCAGCAGCAGCGCGCGAATACGGGCCGCGGTATCCGGGTTGGAGAGATTGTTCTGTTCGCCCTGGACGATGATGCGCGGGCCGAGCTCGGAGATGGTCTCCTTGTAGATCTCGCCCAGCCGCGAGATCACGCTCTCGTGGGCCAGGGTGAAGTAGTCCACCTGCCGCTGGGCGCCCTGCAGGCCGTCGGCCAGCTGCTGCATCATGTCGCCGCGCTTCTGCAGCTTGCGTTCGAGGAAGATCAGCCCCACCGCGTAGCGGGTGATCTCCATGTCCGGCGGCTTGCCACCGCTTTCCAGCTGGGTGCGCACGCGTTCCAGCCCGGTACGCAGGCTGACTTCGCCGCGATAGATCTCCTCGGGCGTGGTCGAGTCGAAGGCGAACAGGCTTCCGATCAGGACCTCCAGCTCGTATTCGTCGCAGGAGCCTCGCCAGGCCAGGTCCTTGACCAGGCTCGCGGCCTGAAAGATGGCCGCCAGTGCCAGGGTGCGGTTGTGGTCGCTGCGCTCCAAGCCGTGTCCGTCCGGGTCTGGGTATCAGGGGAGGCACTATACCGGAAACCGCCCTCCGGACTCATGCCCCGGCGGCAACCGGGGTGTCCGCGGACAGGGTGTGGCGTGTGGCGATCACGCCGCCCCCCAGGCAGGTGCCGTCGCGATAGAACACGATGGACTGGCCGGGCGTGGCCGCACGCTGCGGCTGTTCGAAGACCACGCGCGCGCGTCCGTCCGCCTCCGGATAGACTCGACAGTCCTGCAGCGGCTGGCGATGACGCAGACGCGCCTGCAGGGTTTCCCCGTCGGCCGGAAAGCGGTGGATCCAGTGCACGGGTTCGGTCGTCAGCTCCGGGCTCATCAGCAGCGGATGGGCCGAATTCTGCGCCACGATCAGTCGGTTGCCCGCGAGGTCCTTGTCGACCACGTACCAGGGGGCATCGGCCGCGCCTTCGACCCCGCCGATGCCCAGTCCCTGACGCTGCCCCAGGGTGTAGAACATCAGGCCGTGATGGCGGGCGACCACGCGACCGTCCGGGGTGCAGATGTCGCCCTCGCTGCCCTCGAGATAACGGGCGAGGAATTCGCGGAACGGGCGTTCGCCGATGAAACAGATGCCGGTGGAATCCTTGCGCGCGTGATTGGGCAGACCGTGCTCGTATGCCAGTTCGCGCACCCGTTCCTTGGGCAGGTCCCCCAGCGGGAAACGGGCCGGGCGCAGCTGTGCCTGATCCAGGGCGTGCAGGAAATAGGTCTGATCCTTGTTGGCGTCCTCGGCGAGTCGCAGTTCGCTGTGGTCGGGGCCGTGCCAGGCGCGGGCATAGTGGCCGGTGGCGATGGCGTCGGCGCCCAGTGCCTGGGCCTGCTCGAGAAAGGCGCGGAACTTGATCTCGCGGTTGCACAGGATGTCCGGGTTGGGGGTGCGGCCGGCGCGGTACTCGTGGAGAAAGTGGGCGAAGACCCGCTGGCGGTAATCCTCGGCGAAGTTCGCCTTGTGCAACGGGATCTCGAGGGTGGCCGCGACCTCGCGGGCCATCGCGTAGTCGTCTTCCGCGGCACAGTGGCCGTCCGCGTCATCGTCTTCCCAGTTCTTCATGAACAGGCCTTCGACGCGGTGTCCCGTCTGCAGGAGGCGCAGGGCGGCGACCGCCGAATCCACGCCGCCGGAGAGCCCGACGATGATGCGTTCACTGGTGGCCATGCGGCTCATTCCTCGGGGCGTGCGGGGGCGGGCCGCACGTTGTCGACGAGTTCGCCGGCAGATTCCAGCGGCAGGCGCAGACCCGATTCCCAGCGTCGCAGGCTGCGGGCCACCAGCGGGCTGCGCAGGCGATGACCGTTCAGCGCGGTGGCGGCATCCAGCCAGTGGGTGGCAAGGATTGCGGGGTCGCGGCGGATCGGCTGCGCCGGTGTCGACACCGTGCCGGTGAAGGCCACGCGCAGGATGACCGCGCCGTCGGCCAGACGCAGCAGGTCGCAGCCCAGCGAGTGCTGCGGGGCGAATTCGAGGGCCGTCTCTTCGCGGACCTCGCGCCGCACTGCGGCGATCAGGTCCTCGTCCGGGTCCAGGTGGCCCGCGGGCTGATTGAGAACGCGCAGGCCCGCATCCTCTTCCTCGACAAACAGGAAGCGGCCTCGATCCTCGATGACCGCAGCGACGGTGATATGGCAGCGCAGGCGTTCATTCATGGCGCAATGATACCCGCCGCCCGGCGGCGAAGGCCACGGAGGCCATGTATAATCGCCGGCATCCAAATCCCAATGACACGGCGCTGCAAAAGGAGTCTTCATGGCGTACCAGCACATTCGCATCCCGGAGAAAGGCCAACCCATCGAGGTGGGCAAGGACGGCGGCCTGGTGGTGCCGGATCGTCCGGTGATCCCCTATATCGAGGGGGACGGCATCGGCGCGGACATCACCCCGGTGATGCGCCGGGTCACGGATGCGGCGGTGGAGAAGGCCTATGGCGGCCAGAAGGCGATCGAGTGGATGGAAGTCTATGCCGGCGAGAAGGCCACGCAGGTCTACGACGATGACTCCGGCCTCCCCGATGAGACGCTGGATGCAGTGCGCGAATACAAGGTGTCGATCAAGGGCCCGCTGACCACCCCGGTGGGCGGCGGCTTCCGTTCGCTGAACGTGGCGCTGCGGCAGAAGCTGGATCTGTATGTCTGCCTGCGTCCGGTGCGCTACTACCAGGGTACGCCCAGCCCGCTGAAAGAACCGGAAAAAACCGACATGGTGATCTTCCGCGAGAACTCGGAGGATATTTACGCCGGCATCGAGTTCGAGTCCGGCACGCCCGAGGCGAAAAAGCTCATCGACTTCCTGCAGGACGAGATGGGCGTGCGCGAGATCCGCTTCCCGGATACCGCGGGGATCGGCGTGAAGCCGGTCTCCAGCGAGGGTACGAAGCGCCTCGTGCGCAAGGCCATACAGTACGCGATCGACAATGACCGCCCGTCGGTGACCCTGGTGCACAAGGGCAACATCATGAAATTCACGGAGGGCTCCTTCAAGGCCTGGGGCTACGAGCTGGCGCGCGAGGAATTCGGTGCCGAGGACCTCGACGGTGGCCCGTGGCAGGTGTTCAGGAACCCGAAGACCGGTCGCGAGATCGTGATCAAGGACGTCATCGCGGATGCCTTCCTGCAGCAGATCCTGCTGCGCCCGGAGGACTACTCGGTGATCGCCACCCTGAACCTGAACGGGGACTATATCTCCGACGCCCTGGCCGCCCAGGTCGGCGGGATCGGCATCGCGCCCGGGGCCAACATCTCCGACACCACCGCGATGTTCGAGGCCACGCACGGTACCGCGCCCAAGTATGCCGGTCAGGACAAGGTCAATCCGGGCTCGCTGGTGCTGTCGGCCGAGATGATGCTGCGCCACCTGGGCTGGACCGAGGCGGCGGATCTCGTGGTGCGCGGCATGGAGGGCGCGATCGCCGCCGGCGAGGTGACGTATGACTTTGCGCGGCTGATGGACGGAGTGGAACCGATCGCCTGCTCCGCCTTCGGCGAGGCGATGATCCGCCACATGGACGGCTGAACGACCCGGGCGCAGGCAGCCAGTGGAGATACAGCCTGTGGGAGGCCAGCCCCCTGGCCGATCGGCCATGCCTGATCGCGCAGAGGGCTGCGCTCCCACCACAGGCGGGCTGGCCTCCCGCGCCATGCGGACACTTGGCAAGCGCCGGGAACCGTTCGATGATGTCAGGACTCTACAGAAATGAACACGCGGTGCCCGAGGGCGCCACGAGTGCGAGCTGGACCGAAAGATGAGTGACGATAAGCCCCGCCAACCCGATCACGACGATTCCGTTGCGGTCGATGAATCGAGGCCGGAACTCAAGCCGCCACGGCAGTACAAGGTCGTGTTGAACAACGACGACTACACGCCGATGGAATTCGTGGTGGAGGTCCTGGAGACCTTCTTCGGCATGGATCGCGAGAAGGCCACCCGGGTGATGCTGCAGGTGCATACCCGGGGCAAGGGCGTGTGCGGCATCTACACTCGAGATGTCGCCGAGACCAAGGTGGCCCAGGTGAATGAATACGCCCGGAGCCATCAGCACCCACTGCTATGCTCGATGGAGGAGGCCTGACCCCCATGCTCGACAAGGAACTCGAATTCAGTCTGAACCTGGTCTTCAAGGAGGCCCGCGAGAAACGCCACGAGTTCGTGACCGTGGAGCACTTGCTGATGGCCCTGGCCCAGAACCCCAGTGCAGCCACCGTACTGCGTGCCTGCGGTGCGGATCTTGACCGGATCCGCGACGAACTGGAGGCCTACATCGACGAAAACACCCCGCGGATCCCGCCGAACGACACGCGCGAGACCCAGCCGACCCTCGGTTTTCAGCGGGTCCTGCAGCGCGCGGTGTTCCACGTGCAGTCCAGTGGTCGCAAGGAGGTCTCCGGGGCCAACGTCCTGGTGGCGCTGTTCGGCGAGCAGGACAGTCAGGCGCTGTACGTGCTGGGCCAGCAGAACATCTCGCGTCTGGACGTGGTCAACTTCATTTCCCACGGTATCTCGAAGGTCGGCGAGGACGAGCTCGGCCAGATTCACCAGGAGCAGGCGGAGGAATCCTCCGAGCAGCAGGGCGAGACGGTGACCGAAGAAAAGACCAACGCGCTGCAGCTGTACGCGACCAACCTCAACGAGAAGGCGCGCAATGACGAGATCGACCCGCTGATCGGGCGGGACCACGAGATCGAGCGCACCATCCAGATCCTCTGCCGGCGGCGCAAGAACAACCCGCTGCTGGTGGGCGAGGCCGGGGTCGGCAAGACCGCGATCGCCGAGGGGCTGGCGCGGCGTGTGGTCGATGGCCAGGTGCCGGAAGCGATCGAGGAAGCCACGGTCTATGCCCTGGACCTGGGCGCGCTGGTGGCCGGAACCAAGTATCGCGGCGACTTCGAAAAACGCCTGAAAGGGGTGCTCGCCCAGCTCAAGAAGGAACCCGCCGCGGTCCTGTTCATCGACGAGATCCATACCATCATCGGGGCCGGTGCCGCGTCCGGCGGGGTAATGGATGCCTCGAACCTGATCAAGCCGATGCTGGCCTCCGGTGAGCTCAAGTGCATCGGTTCGACCACCTATCAGGAGTATCGCGGGATCTTCGAAAAGGACCGCGCACTGGCGCGGCGTTTCCAGAAGATCGAGGTACCCGAGCCCACGGTGGATGAAACCTATCAGATCCTGCGAGGGCTCAAGTCGCGTTTCGAGTCGCACCACAACGTGCGCTTTACCAAGCCGGCGCTGCAGGCTGCGGCGGAGCTGTCGGACCGCTACATCACCGATCGCTTCCTGCCGGACAAGGCGATCGACCTGATCGACGAGGCCGGTGCCAGTCGCCAGCTGCTGCCGGTGAGCCAGCGCAAGAAGACCATCGGCGTGCAGGACATCGAGAACATCGTGGCCAAGATCGCGCGCATCCCGCCGAAATCGGTGTCCAGCACCGACAAGGAGACCCTGCGCAACCTGGAACGCAACCTGAAGATGACGGTGTTCGGTCAGGACGAGGCGATCGGCACCCTGAGCACGGCCATCAAGATGTCGCGTTCCGGCCTGGGTGATCAGGACAAGCCGATCGGTTCCTTCCTGTTCGCCGGTCCGACCGGTGTCGGCAAGACCGAGGTCACGCGTCAGCTGGCCCAGCAGATGGGCATCCATCTGGCACGCTTCGACATGTCCGAATACATGGAGCGCCACACGGTCTCGCGCCTGATCGGTGCCCCGCCGGGTTATGTCGGCTACGACGAGGGCGGCCTGCTTACGGACGCGATCCTCAAGCATCCGCATTCGGTGCTGTTGCTGGACGAGATCGAAAAGGCGCACCCGGACGTGTTCAACGTGCTGCTGCAGGTGATGGACCACGGCACGCTGACCGACGCCAACGGGCGGGAAGTGGATTTCCGCAACGTGATCCTGGTGATGACCACCAACGCCGGTGCCGAAGCGGCTTCGCGGCCGTCGGTGGGCTTCACGCGCAAGGATCACTCCACCGACGCGATGGAGGCCATCAAGCGGACGTTCACCCCGGAATTCCGCAACCGTCTGGATGCCACCATCCAGTTCGGCCCGCTGGACGAGGCGACCATCCTGAACGTGGTCGACAAGTTCCTCACCCAGCTCCAGGCCCAGCTGGACGAGAAGAAGGTGACCCTGACGGTGGAATCCGAGGCGCGCGCCTGGCTGGCCGAGCACGGCTACGACGCGCAGATGGGTGCGCGGCCGATGGGGCGGACCATCCAGGAGCACATCAAGAAGCCGCTGGCGGACGAACTCCTGTTCGGCAAGCTGGCGCAGGGTGGCGAAGTGACCGTGCGCCTGGGCGAGGACGGTCTCGAGCTGGATATCCACGAACCCGCCGTCTCTTCCTGATCCGACCACGAACGGGACACCACGAGCCTGTGGTGTCCCTCACGAAAAAGGCCGGCACCCTTCGGGGGCGCCGGCCTTTTGCATGCCGGGGAGACTGTGGCGCGCTTACTTGTTGCGGTAGACGATGCGACCCTTGCTCAGGTCGTAGGGCGTCATCTGCACGATGACCTTGTCGCCGCGCAGGATCCGGATATAGTGCTTGCGCATCTTCCCGGAGATGTGCGCGGTGACCGTGTGCCCGTTCTCGAGCTCCACCCGGAAGGTGGTGTTGGGGAGCGTCTCGACGACGGTTCCTTCGAGCTCGATTTCGTCTTCCTTCGCCATGCAGTTCCTCGCGTAATGAATCAGGGTTGCGACATTATGCGGATGCATGGATGGAACTCAAGGGAAACTCCCGGTTTTTCGTTCGATGGACACGAAACCGGTCGCGTTTCGGGGTTTGCCGGGGCCGGCATCAGCGCCTAAACTACGCCCGCTTTCTCATCCAGTGAATTTCGGACACGAACCATGACAGTTTCCTGGGCAGCGGTTTTTCCGGGACAGGGGTCCCAGTCGGTGGGCATGCTCGCCGATGTCGGTGATGAATTCGCCGTGGTACGCGATACCTTTCAGGAAGCCTCGGACTGCCTGGACGCCGACCTGTGGAGCCTGGTTCAGCACGGACCGGCGGAACAGCTTGACGAGACCCGCTGGACCCAGCCCGTGATGCTGGCGGCTGGCGTGGCCTGCTGGCGGATGCTGCGTGAACAGGGGGTTCCGGAGCCCATGGCGGTGGCCGGACACAGCCTGGGCGAATACAGCGCCCTGGTGGCGGCCGGGGCCCTGCGGTTTCCGGATGCCGTTAGTCTGGTCGCGGAGCGCGCCCGGGCCATGCAGGAGGCCGTGCCCGCAGGCGAGGGGGGCATGGCCGCGATCCTTGGCCTGGAGGATGCCGACGTGATCGCCCTGTGCGAGGCACAGGCCGAGGGCGACACCCTGGAGGCAGTGAACTTCAATGCACCGGGACAGGTGGTGATCGCCGGCACGGCCGGGGCCGTGGACCGCGCGGTGTCGGCGGCTCGCGATGCGGGCGCCAAACGGGCGCTGAAGCTGCCGGTGTCGGTCCCTTCCCACTGTGCGTTGATGCGCCCGGCGGCCGAACGTCTGCAGGCGGCGCTGGACACCGCCGAATTCCGTGCCCCGCAGATTCCCGTGTGGCAGAACGCGACCGCCGCACCGGCGAGCGACGTGGACAGCCTGAAGACCCGACTGGCGGAGCAGCTCTACCGCCCGGTCCGCTGGGTCGAAACCGTTCAGGGGCTGCGCGATGCCGGCGCCGGGGTGCAGGTGGAATGTGGCCCCGGTCGGGTGCTGACCGGGCTGGCGAAACGCATCGACCGTTCGATTGATCATCCGGACGTGGCCGATCGGGCCACCCTGGAAAGCGTCCGTGACCGGCTGACCGCCGGCTGACGCCCATTTCCCAACAGCAAGGAAACCGTTGATGTCGGAAAACCAACGAATCGCTCTCGTGACCGGGGCGAGCCGCGGCATTGGCGCGGCCATCGCCCGCCGTCTGGCGGAACAGGGCATGCAGGTGGTGGGCACCGCCACCAGCGACGCCGGCGCCGGCCGGATCTCGGAGGCCCTGGCCCCCTGGGGCGGCCGCGGTGTCGCCATGGACGTCACCGATGCCGAATCGGTCAGGACCGCGCTGGAGGACATTCAGGCGACCGAGGGCGGCATCGAGGTGCTGGTGAACAACGCGGGCATCACCCGCGACAACCTTTTTATGCGCCTGAAGGACGAGGACTGGGATGCGGTGATCGACACCAATCTGACCGCGGCCGCTCGACTCACGCAGAAGGTCATCAAGGGCATGATGAAGGCCCGCCGCGGGCGGGTTGTGCTGATCGGCTCGGTGGTCGGGACGGCCGGGAATGCGGGACAGACCAACTACGCCGCCGCCAAGGCCGGGCTGGCCGGCTTCGCCCGCTCCCTGGCGCGCGAGGTGGGCGCCCGCAATATCACGGTCAACACGGTGGCCCCCGGATTCATCGACACTGACATGACGCGCGAGCTGGACGAGGCGACGCGCGAACGGCTGCTGGGCGAGATCCCGCTGGGCCGTCTGGGTGACGCCGAGGAAGTGGCGGCGGCGGTGGGCTTTCTGGCGTCCGACGAGGCCGGTTACATTACCGGCGAGACCCTGCACGTCAACGGCGGCATGTTCATGCACTGATTCATGCACTGAGCCGCGGGCCCGTTACGCGGAGTCCTCCGCCGGGGTTGTGGATCACGGCGGTGCTTTTCAATAGAATGGCGGACCTTTACCGGACCCGCCTCATATCCAAGGGGATGTTTCAACCATGAGCAGCATTGAAGAACGCGTCAAGAAAATCGTTGTCGAGCAGCTGGGAGTCAAGGAAGAGGATGTCACGAACGCCGCCGCTTTCGTCGACGATCTGGGCGCGGATTCGCTTGACACCGTCGAACTCGTGATGGCGCTCGAGGAGGAATTCGAAACGGAAATCCCCGACGAGCAGGCCGAAAAGATCACCACCGTGCAGCAGGCGATCGACTACATCAACGAGCACGCCAAGGACTGATCGGGTCCATGGTCGCGGCGAGGGGCGCGCCAACACGGCGCGTCCCCCTCTTCGCCGTCCGCGTGCAGCCGTCTTTCGAGGGAGAAAATCATTGGCTAAGCGACGTGTTGTGGTCACCGGCCTCGGCATCGTGTCCCCGGTCGGATCCACTATCGACCAGGCCTGGTCCAGCATCAAGGCCGGGAAGAGCGGGATCACGCCCATCGACGTGTTCGATGCCTCGGACATGCCGGTCAAGATTT
Organism: Thioalkalivibrio halophilus; assembly: GCF_001995255.1. Classification (GTDB taxonomy): domain Bacteria; phylum Pseudomonadota; class Gammaproteobacteria; order Ectothiorhodospirales; family Ectothiorhodospiraceae; genus Thioalkalivibrio; species Thioalkalivibrio halophilus. Next base: position 126,188 of record NZ_MUZR01000008.1, read on the forward strand.
CCGGCGCGGTGCGGGACTTCAATGCCAATGACTATGTCCCGGTCAAGGACCAGAAGAAGATGGACACCTTTGTCATCTATGGTCTGGCGGCGGGACTCCAGGCCCTGGATGATGCCGGGCTGTCCGCGGACAGTTCCGATCCGGAGCGGATCGGGGTCGCGATTGGCTCCGGCATCGGGGGGCTGCCCTACATCGAGCGTTCCTACGGTGCCTACCTGAAGGGCGGGGCCCGCAAGATCTCTCCGTTCTTCGTCCCCAGCGCCATCATCAACATGGTGGCGGGGAATCTCTCCATCATGCGGGGACTGGAGGGGCCGAACATCTCCATCGTCTCCGCCTGTGCCACCGGCACCCACAACATCGGTGACGCCGCGCGCATGATCGCCTATGGCGATGCCGACGCGATGGTTGCGGGCGGGGCCGAGATGGCCACCACGCCGCTGGGCATCGGCGGCTTTGCCGCGGCGCGCGCGCTGTCGACCCGCAACGACGATCCCGCCCGCGCCTCGCGGCCATGGGACGCCGACCGGGACGGTTTCGTACTCAGTGACGGGGCCGGGGTGATGGTCCTGGAGGAGTACGAACACGCGAAGGCCCGCGGCGCGAACATCTACTGCGAGATCGGCGGCTTCGCCTGGAATTCCGATGCCCATCACATGACCCAGCCGGTCGAGGATGGCAGCGGGGCATCCAAGTGCATGGTCCGGGCCATGAAAGACGCGGGCGTTGAGCCGGAGGAAGTGGGGTACGTGAACGCCCACGGAACCTCTACCCCGGCCGGGGATCTGGCCGAGACCGAGGGGCTCAAGCGGACCTTCGGCGATCATGCGAAGAACCTTCTGGTCAATTCGACCAAGTCCATGACCGGGCACCTGCTGGGTGCCGCGGGCGGGATCGAGGCTGTGTTTACCGCGCTGGCCCTGCGTGATCAGGTCTCGCCGCCAACCATCAACCTGGACAATCCGGGTGAGGGCTGCGATCTGGATTATGTCGCCAACGAGGCCCGTGACATGAACACCCGCGTGGCCCTGTCCAACTCCTTTGGATTCGGCGGCACCAACGGAACCCTGGTGTTCCGCGCCATCTGACGCCGGCCTCGCGCGGGCATGGCCGTCGAAAGGCTGCCCTCGGGGATCGATCTGGCGGTCCTCGCAGGGCGTTTCCCCCAGCGTTATCCGCATCTGCTGGAGTCGGCCCTGATCGGGCAGGCGCCGGCGCGCTTTTCCATCCTGTTTGCGTTCCCCGGGCGCACGCTGGATGCCGGCGATGGTGACGCATTGCTGGCGGCGGCCGATGTCGATCTGGGGTGTCCGCCGACCGCGTGCATGCCAGCCCCCGAACATGCCCATCTGCCGTTCTTCGGTGGCTGGTTCCTGTATGTGGGCTACGAATTCGCCTGGCACCTGGAGCCCGCGCTGGGGCGCTTTGCACCGGATCCATGGTTGCCGACGGCCGTTGCGACGCGGTTTCCTGCCGCGCTGATCCGCGATCATCACGAAGGAGTCACCTGGTGGGTGGATTCCGAGGCTGATCGCGCGCGGCGCGAGCAGCTGGAGGCCGACCTGGCGGCGGTGGCAACGGACGCGGCGGCGGGCCCGGGGGGCGGCGACCTGCCGGTGCTGCAGATCGAGGAGGACGATCCCGAATATTACCGCGCGGCGGTGCGCGGGGCGCTGGAGTACATCCGCGCCGGGGATACCTTCCAGGCCAACCTGTCACGCGAATGGCACGCTCGTGCCGACCGGTCCCTGGATACCGGCGAGCTCTATCGGCGCCTGCGGGGTGCCAACGCTGCGCCGTTTGCGGCCTGGTTGCGGCTGCCGGGAGCGGAGGTGATCAGCTCCTCGCCGGAACGCCTGGTGTCGGCTCAGGAAGGCGTCGCCGAAACCCGGCCGATCGCCGGCACCCGTCGGCGCGACCCGGATGCGCACGCCGACCGTGAGCTTTATGGCGAACTGGAGGTCAACCTCAAGGAACGCGCCGAGCACATCATGCTGGTGGACCTGGAACGCAACGATCTGGGCCGCGTGGCATGTACCGGCAGCGTGCGGGTCGCCGAGCTGATGACCATTGAGAGCTACCGCCGGGTCCACCACATCGTGTCCAGCATCACGGCACGGCTGCGGCCGGGGACGCGCGCGGAAGAACTGCTGCGCTCGACCTTCCCGGGCGGGACCATCACCGGATGCCCCAAGATCCGCTCCATGCAGGTAATCCAGGAACTGGAGGGCCGAGTGCCGCGCGGGGCCTACACCGGATCCTGTGGTTATGTCAGTGATCACGGTCGCATGGATACCAATATCCTGATCCGTACCCTGGTGGTGCGGGACCGGGAACTGCGGTTTCGCGCCGGCGCCGGGATCGTCGCCGATTCGGATCCCGACCAGGAGCTCGAGGAGACCCGGCACAAGGCGCGCGGTCTGCTGGATGCGCTGGGTACGGATGTGGAGCGGGGGGGGTGAGTCGGGCGAACGATGGCTCCGGATCGGAGGTGACGGCCGACGATCGGGGCCTGCTGCTGGGCGACGGGCTGTTCGAGACGGTACTGGTACGCCAGCGGCATGCCTGCCTGTGGGCGTGGCATCGGGCGCGCCTCGAGCTGGGGCTGCAGCGCCTGGGGTTCCCCGCGCAGGACCCGGAGTGGCTGCGCGGGGAGATCGAGGCGGCGGCGGGGCCGGGCGAACGGCTGGTGCGTCTTACCCTGACCCGGGGCCGCGGCCCGCGAGGCTATGCGCCTCCGGCGGAGCCAGCGGTCACCCGGCTGGTCAGTGCCGGGCCGGAGATGTCGCGGCCGGACCCGGCAGGGGCGACGCCGCTGCGCATCGGGTTTTCGACGATACCGGCCAGCGTCAATCCGGCCCTCGGCGGGATCAAGCACCTGGGACGCCTGGATAACGTGCTGGCGCGCATGCACTGGCGCGAGGGAGAGGATGAGGCGATCCTGCGGGACGCCGCCGGTCGGATTACCTGTGCCACGCAGGGGAACCTGTGGTTGCGCGAGGGGACTCACCTCGTGACACCGCCGGTTGACGAGGCCGGAATCGCCGGCACGCGACGTGCCTGGGTGCTGGAGAAGGCCGAGGAATTTGGTGTCAGCACCGAGGTCGCCTGGCCGACGTACGAGCGTCTGCAGGCCGCCGACGGACTGTATGTGAGCAACGCGCGGCTGGGGCTGGCCGCGGGCGTGTTGATCGGGGGCGGGGCGGCGAGGACCGAGCCTGCTGCCTTGCAGGCGCTCAGGAGGGCACTGCATGAAGCGGATTAGGAAGATCATGGCATTGGCGGGCGTACTGACGCTCTTGGCGGTTGCGGCCGGGGCGCTGTGGCTGGCCGACTGGTATCGGGCCCAGCTGGAACGCCCGCTGGCCCTGGAGGAGCCGCAGCGCTTCGAGCTGCAGCCGGGGACCGGTCTGCGCAGCCTCAGCCGGGAGTTCGAACGCCGCGGCTGGGTGGAGTCGGCGCGGGTGGTCGAGGTGTATGCCCGGCGACAGGGTGTGGCGGGCCGGCTCCAGGCCGGCGAGTACGCGGTGGATGCCGGGATGACCCCGGCGGACCTGGTGCAGGCCATGGCACGTGGCGACGTGGTGCGGCACCGTCTGACACTGCCGGAAGGCTGGACCGTGCGCCAGGCACTCGCCGCGGTGCGCCGGCATGATGAACTGGACCCGCCGGCGGAATCGGTGGGTGTCCACAATCTGCCGGATGTCCTGGGCCTCGACGACATCGAGCACCCCGAAGGCTGGTTCCTGCCGGATACGTATTTCTTCGGCTCCGGGACCGACTCGCTGGACGTCCTGCGGCGGGCCCACGAGGCGATGCGGGCCACGCTGGATGCGGCCTGGGCGGGGCGTTCCGAGGATCTGCCGCTGGAGGAGCCGTACGAGTTGCTGATCCTGGCCTCGATCGTGGAACGCGAGACCGGGCGCGGCGACGAGCGTGACCGGGTGGCCGCCGTGTTCGTGAATCGCCTGCGCGAGGGGATGCGGCTGCAGACCGATCCCACGCTGCTGTATGTGCAGGAGACCGGCGTGCAACGACTGACGGGCGCGGAGCTGGAGCGGGATCATCCGTACAACACCTATACCCGGGCAGGGCTTCCGCCGACGCCCATCGCACTGCCGGGCCGGGCCGCCATCGAAGCGGCCGCGCGGCCGGCGGACACCCGGGAGTTCTTTTTTGTCTCGCGCAATGATGGCAGCCACCATTTTTCCGAGACCTATCGCGAACATCGCGAGGCCGTGATTCGCTATCAGCTGGATGGCGACGCGAGCCGCTACGGCCGAAGGGGACGTTGATGACCGGGCGATTTTTGACCCTCGAGGGCATAGAAGGGGCCGGCAAGACCACCCAGATGGAAACCCTGGTCGCGGCGCTGGAGGCGGCCGGCCACCGAGTATGCGCGACCCGCGAACCCGGGGGCACCGGGCTGGGCGAACGCCTCCGCGGCCTGTTGCTGGATCCGGACCTGCCGCAGATGATCCCGGAGGCGGAGCTGCTGCTGATGTTCGCGGCGCGCGCGCAGCATCTCGCCGAAGTGATCCGTCCGGCCCTGGATGCGGGACAGTGGGTGGTGAGCGACCGTTTTACCGATGCGAGCTTTGCCTATCAGGGCGGAGGACGCGGGTTGGGCGACACCCGGGTTGCGGCAGTGGAGGACTGGGTGCAGGGCGATCTGCGACCGGATCTGGTGATCCTGCTGGACATCGACCCGACAACCGGGCTGGAGCGGGCCGTGCAGCGGGGACGACGGGACCGCATCGAGCGCGAGGCGATGGATTTCTTCGAACGTGCCCGCGCGGCTTACCGGCGCCGGGCCAATGCCGAACCGCAGCGCTATCTGATGGTGGATGCCTCGGCGGATGCCGCCACCGTGGGGCAGCGGATGCTCGATGGACTGCGCTCCCGCGGTTTGCTGGAGGCGTCTACGTGAACGAGCCGGGCGCGGTGCCGCCGTGGCTCGCGCAGCCCTGGCAGGCGCTGGTGCTGCGCGCGGCGGCCGGGCATTTGCCCGGTGGCCTGCTGGTCACCGGCGCCGAGGGCGTGGGCAAGGGCCTGCTGGTCTCGGCCCTGCTGCAGCGCCTGTTCTGCGAAAGGGCCACGGGCACGCAGCCGGCCTGCGGGGAATGTGGCGGGTGTCGCGGTTTTCTCGGGGGCGTGCATCCGGAGCTGCACGACGTGATGCCGCCGGAGCCGGGCAAGGATATCCCGGTGGATGCCGTGCGCGAAGCCGGTGAATTCCTGGCGCTCAGCGGCTCCGGTGACTGGCGAGTGCTCTGGCTGCATCCGGCGGACGCCATGAACGCCAGTGCGGCCAATGCGCTGCTCAAGACCCTGGAAGAGCCCCCGGCGGGCGGGCTGATCGTTCTCGAGAGCGCGCGACCCTCGGCCCTGCCGGCCACCATTCGCAGCCGGTGCGAGGATCTGCATCTTCCGGCGCCGGATCTCGAGGCCGCACGTGACTGGCTGGCCGCCGGCGCGCCGGATTCTTCGGCGGTGGATGAGGCCTGGGCGGCCAGCCTCGGACGCCCGGTGGTCGCGGCCGAACTCCTGGCGGATCCCGAGCGTCACGCCGCCTGGCGACAGGAACGTGAGGCTCTGGCGGAACTGTTGCAGACACGCGAGCTGCATTCGGCGGTCACGCACCTGGCGCGCTGCAACCTGGAGACCCTGCTGCCGCGCTGGCAGGCCCTGCTGTTGTCGGCCCAGCGCTGGCTGGTGAGCGGCGAGGTGGATCGATTCGCCGCGCAGTTCCCGCCGGATCGGCTGCAGGCCTTTGCCCGTGAGCGCGGGGCGCGGGGACTGGCCTCGCTGGTCCAGGAATCGCGGCGCTGGCAGCGTCAGGCGCGCGCGCAGCTGAACCCGCAGCTGCGGCTGGAAGACATGGCGGCGGCCATGCTGCCGCAGGCGACGGCCAGTCGGCTGGCATCGCGGGGGCGCTCCGGGGCATACTGAGCGCCGCTGCAAAAACCACTGTGGAAATTGGGGAGGGCTCATGGCCGGGCAAGGGATGCTGACCTTGGCAATCAAGGAAAAACCCGCGCTGTATGCGGCGTACATGCCCTTTGTGAGCAACGGGGGGCTGTTCATTCCCACCGACAAGTCGTACAAGCTGGGTGATCAGGTCTTCCTGCTGCTGTCGTTGCTGGAGGACGGTGATCGCCTGCCAACGCCCTGTACGGTGGTTTGGATCACCCCGCCACGGGCCCAGGGCAATCGCCTGCGCGGTATCGGAGTCCAGTTCAACACCTCCGACAAGGGGCAGACCCGCCGCCGGATCGAGGATCACCTGGGCGGCATGCTCAATTCGGATCGCAAAACCCACACCTTCTGAACGGCCTTACCCGCCCGGCAGGGCCTCGCGCAGCCCCTCCACCGCGCGGTCCAGATCCGCGGTCTCGTGGTAGAAATGCGGGGAGAAACGGATCCCGCCGCCGCGCATGGCGCACAGGATGCCGTCCGCCTGCAGCCGGTGGTAGACGGTCTCCAGCGGGGTATCCCCCAGCAGGCCCGCGGAGGGGCGGAAGGTCAGGATGCCGGCGCGGCGGTGGCGGGCACTGAGGATCTCGCAGCCCAGTCCGCGCAGGCGATCCTCGAGATGCAGCCAGTGCTCCCGGATCTCTTCGTCCACCCGGTCCATGCCGGTTTCCAGCAACAGCGACAGACTGCCATGGAGCGCCTGGATGCCCAGCATGTTGGGGCTGCCGGGCTCGAAACGCCGGGCGCCGGGCGAGGGCGTCAGCGCGGGATTGTCGAAGTCGCCGGCGTGCTCGAGCATGTGCCAGCCGTATTCGTTCAGCTGCAGGCGATCACGGACCTCCGGATTGACGTAGAACAGACCGATGCCTTCCGGAGCCAGCATCCACTTGTGCGCGTCGGCCATCACAAAATCCGCACGGCATCCCGGGGCGTCAAAGGGCAGGGCGCCCAGATGCTGGATGGCATCCACGCAGAACAGGATGCCGCGCCCGTGCAGCTCGTTGCCGAGGAACTGAACGTCCATGCGCAGGCCCGAGTCATAGCGCACCGCACTCGCGGACACCAGGGCCGTGGCTTGGTCGCAGGCCCGCAGCAGATCCAGCTCGGGCTCCTCGCCGATGGCGACCTCCCGGACTTCCAGGTCGTAACGTTGGGCAGCGGCGTGCCATACCACGCGGTTGGAGGGAAACTCCCCCTCGGGAATCACGATGTTCTGCCCCGGTTGCCAGGGCAGACCGAAGGCCACCATGGACAGCGCCTCCGAGGTGTTCTTCACGAAGGCCACGTCTTCCGCCTCGGGTGCACCGATCAGTTGCCGCGCCAGCTCCCGTGTGGCGGCGATGGTTTCCAGCCAGCGTCCATAACCCCGCGAGCCGTAATGCAGGTTCTCGCGGGCGAAGGCCTCGACCGCTTCGGCGGTGCGCCGGGGCCACGGTCCGACCGCGGCATGGTTGAGGTGGATGATGTCCTTGTGGGGGAATTCCGGGTGCATGACGCCCTCCTTTCAGGTTCGGCGAGGGTAACCCACACTGCCGCAGGGGTGGTAACCTGAGAGTCACGCGAAATCTCTTGTCCGCCCGCGAGGTGCTTGATAACGTACGCGTCGCTGTTTCCCTGACGCCGCTCACCACCGAGGCGGCAGCCCTCGCCCCGAAGGCCCGCCGTGTGACCGCCTCGGTCCCGAAGTAACCGTAATTCCCACGATCGCGACGGCCCGGGGGCCGGAGCGGGCGCATCGACCGTCGACAGGAGGCACGGATGAATTCCGTTCTCAAGTTCTACCGGGACCCGGAGATGGGCTCGATCGAGCCACGTGACTTCAAGGTCTACAACGATCGCAACCTGGATCGGATCGAAGCCCTCGAGCGCGTGCCCGAATCCATGCGTTTCGACATGCGCGTGGTGGCCAGCGTGCTGCCATTCCGGATCAACGAGTACGTGATCGACGAGCTGATCGACTGGGACAATATCCCGGACGACCCGATGTTCCAGCTCACCTTCCCGCAGCGGGAGATGCTGTCCCCGGAGGCCTACGAGCGGATGGCTGCGCTGCATCGCCGCGGGGCCGAGCGCAAGGAGATCGCGGCCCTGGCGAAGGAGCTGCGGGATGAGCTGAACCCGCATCCGGCCGGCCAGATGGAACTGAACCGGCCCAGCGAGGATGACGGCGAGGTCATGAACGGCCTGCAGCACAAGTATCGCGAGACGGTGCTGTTCTTCCCCAGTCAGGGACAGACCTGCCATTCGTACTGCACCTTCTGCTTCCGCTGGGCCCAGTTCGTGGGGGACAAGGAACTGCGCATCGCCTCCACCGATGCCGATCTGCTGCACCAGTACTTGCGCCAGCACCCGGCGATCTCCGATCTTCTGATGACCGGTGGCGATCCGATGGTCATGAAAACCAGGAACCTGCGCGGCTATCTCGAAGCTCTGCTGGAACCCGGGCTGGAGCATGTCCAGACGGTGCGGATCGGGACCAAGGCGCTGTCCTTCTGGCCCTACCGTTTCGTGACCGAAAGTGATGCCGATGACCTGCTGCGGCTGCTGGAACAGCTGGTCGAGGGCGGCAAGCACGTGGCGCTCATGGCGCATTACAACCATCCCAACGAGCTGCGCACGCCGATCGCCCGCGAGGCGATTCGCCGGGTGCGTGACACCGGCGCCGAGATCCGTGCTCAGGGGCCGCTGCTGCGCCACATCAACGACGACGCGCAGGCCTGGGCCGATCTGTGGCGCGAGCAGGTGCGGCTCGGGATCATTCCGTACTATATGTTCGTGGAACGTGACACCGGCGCCCGGCGCTACTTCGAGGTGCCGCTGGCGCGTGCATGGGAGATCTACCGCGAGGCGATGCAGCAGGTCTCGGGGCTGGCTCGCACCGCGCGCGGGCCATCCATGAGCGCCGATCCGGGCAAGGTGGAGATCCAGGGCGTGACCGAGATCCACGGGGAGAAGGTCTTCGTGCTGCGCTTCATCCAGGGTCGCAACCCGGACTGGGTGCAGCGTCCGTTCTTTGCCCGCTACGACGAGAACGCCACCTGGCTGAATCAGCTGAAACCGGCTTTCGGTGAAGAGAAATTCTTCTTCGAGGACGAATTCGAGGCGATGAAGGCCGGCCACGGGGTCTGATCCATGAGCAACGAAGACGTACGCCGGCGGGACCTGCGTGCCCTGTGGCATCCCTGTACCCAGATGAAGGATTACGGGGAGGAGGGCACGCTTCCCCTGCTGCCGATCGAGCGGGGCGAGGGCGTGTGGCTGTACGATTTCGACGGCAACCGTTATCTGGATGCCATCAGCTCCTGGTGGGTGAACCTGTTCGGCCACGCCAATCCGCGCATCAACGACGCGCTAAAGGACCAGGTCGACCGCCTGGAGCACGTCATCCTGGCCGGCTGCACCCATGAACCGGTGGTGGAGCTGAGCGAACGCCTGATCGACATAACGCCGGCGGGCCTCGATCGGGTGTTCCTGGCCGACAACGGCTCGGCCGGCGTGGAAGCGGCGCTCAAAATGAGCTTCCACTACTGGCGCAATGTCGGCCAGCCGCAGAAGATTCGCTTCATCGGGCTCTCCAACGCCTATCACGGGGAGACCATCGGGGCCCTCTCGGTCAGTGACGTGCCGCTGTACCGGCATACCTACGAGCCGCTGATGCTGGACGTGATCAATGTCCCGGGGCCCGACTGCTTTCACCGCGAGCCGGGCGAGGACTGCGCCGATGTGGCGCGCCGCCAGTTCGCGCACATGGAACAGGCGCTGGAACGCCACGCCCACGAGGTCGCCGCGGTCATCGTCGAGCCGCTGGTGCAGTGCGCCGGTCACATGCGCATGTTCGACCCGGAATACCTGCGCCTGCTGCGCGAGGCTTGCGACCGCCATGGCGTGCACCTGATCGCCGACGAGATCGCGGTGGGCTTCGGCCGTACCGGGACCCTGTTCGCCTGCGAGCAGGGGCCGATCACGCCCGATTTCCTGTGCCTGTCGAAGGGCCTGACCGGCGGTTATCTGCCGATGGCGGCGCTGCTGACCACCGATACGGTCTATCAGGCGTTCTACGACGATTACGAAAAGCTCAACATGTTCCTGCACTCGCATTCCTACACCGGGAACCCTCTGGCGTGCCGGGCCGCGCTGGCAACGCTGGACATCTTCGAGTCCGAACCGGTGCTGGAGCGCAATCGCGAGCTGGCTGCGCACATCGCGCGCCGCCTGGAGCCGCTCAATGATCACCCGCACGTGGCCGACGTGCGCCAGCACGGCATGATCGCCGCGGTCGAGCTGGTGCAGGACAAGGCCAGCCGGACCCCGTATCCGTGGCAGGAACGGCGGGGGCTCGACATCTACCGGCACGGTCTGACCCGGGGAGCGCTGCTGCGCCCGCTGGGCAATGTCTCCTATCTCATGCCCCCCTACGTGATCACCGAGGAGCAGATCGACTTCCTCGTGGACGTCATGGGCGAGGGCATCGACATCGCCACCCGCGACTGACGACACGGCGCGTAATCAGCGTAAACCGATTCCTTCCTGTGTCCATGTAATGTCGCATAATGAATATTATGTTAAATCGTGTAGATGGACGGAGAAGCACGCTCGTCTGCGTGCACCCCTTCAGTCGAGACTCGCGATCACGCGAGCAAGAAGACGTTTGACCTGCTCCATCCCGGTTTCCAGATTGCGCCCGATCTCGTCCATGGTGATCTCGCCCTTGCTGCGCCCGGCGGCACGGTTGGCAATCACCGCACAGGCGGCATAACTGAGGCCCAGCTCCCGAGCCAGGGCCGTTTCCGGCATGCCGGTCATCCCCACCAGGTCACAGCCGTCTCGTTCCATGCGGTCGATCTCCGCCGCGGTTTCGAGCCTCGGTCCCTGGGTAGCACCGTAGGTCCCCTGCTCGCAGACAGGCAGTTCCAGCTCGCCGGCTGCGTTCAGAAGTTTTTCGCGAACCTCGGGACAGTACGGCCAGGTCATGTCTACATGGGTGACCTCGTCCAGGTGGCCACCTTCGAAATAGGTGTTCGCGCGCGACCAGGTGTAGTCGATGATCTGGTCGGGGATTGCCAGCTGCCCCGGCTGCATGCATTCGGTTATGCCGCCGACCGCCGCCACCGCGATGGCGGCCTCGACCCCGGTGTTGTGCAGGGCCCAGATATTGGCGCGATAGTTCACCTGATGTGGCGGGATGGTGTGACGCGCCCCGTGCCGCGGCAGGAACACCGTCTCAATGCCGTTGAGGTGTCCGAACACCAGCGGGCCGGAGGGTTCGCCATACGGCGTGTGCATCACCCGACGGTGGGTGATCTCCAGGTCCTTCAGTCGGGTCAGTCCGGTGCCGCCAATGATGGCCAGTCGGGGTGCGGTCATCGCGCGCTCTCGTGATTCGCTGGTCGGGTATGGTGTCTCAGTTTTCGGCCACGGCAAATATGCCGGGCGCGTTGCGCAGATAGTCCTGGTAGTCCATCCCGTAGCCGAACAGATAGCGGTTCGGCGCTTCGAGGGCGGCATGGTCGGCCGTAATCGACGGGTCCCGCTCGGGGGTGGCCTTGTCCACCAGCACGATGGTGACCAGGCGACGGGCGCCCTGCTCCCGGCAGAAGTTCTGGATGCCGGCCAGGGTGATGCCGCCGTCGAGGATGTCGTCGACGATCACGACGGTGCGTCCCTGCATGGACTGGTGCGGCAGGGACAGCCAGTGCAGCTGTTCCTCGCCGCGCGTGGCGCCGCGATAGCGGGTAGCGTGCAGGTAATCGACCTGCATGGGGAAGGACCAGCGGGTGAGCAGCCCGCCCAGCAGGACCACTCCGCCGTTCATCACGCCCAGCACCAGCGGGTTCTCGTCCGCCAGTTGATGCGCGGTGCGTTCGGCCAGTCGGTCGATGGCGGTTTCCACCGCGTCACGGCTGTACAGACAGTCGGCGTCGCGGAGCGTGGCACGTGCCTGTTCGGGATTCATGCGGGTCCCCGGTCGTCTGGGGCCGGAAGCGGAGTCCCGGCCTGCGGGCGTGGCGAATGCCCCGCCCCGAAACAGGACCGGCCGACGCTGGGGCCGGCCGGTCACTCGACGGATTCCGTCGCTTCGCCTCAGTAGGTGAAGGTGACGGTGTCGTCGTCCATCGCCTCGGAGATCACGTAGGCGCCGCCCACGGTTTCCTCGACTTCGTCGATCAGGTCGTTGCCCCACAGGTCCAGCGTCGGGGTGCAGACCTTCAGCACGACGCCGGCTTCGTGGGCGTCCTTGATGAAGTCGTAGACGCTCTTGCTGCTGCCTTCCTGCACGAACAGATTCTCGGCCACGCCCTTCTTGGCCAGTTCGCCGGCACGGCCGGTCATCACGACCTCGACGTCGTATTCCATGGCGGCGGCCACGGTGGCCTGGAAGAACGGAGCGCCGAGTTCGGACGGATTGTTCGGGTCGGTGTTGACCATGACGATCATGAGCTTATCGGCCATGACGATTCTCCATCATTGTGGGATTGGTTAAGTATATTATTAGCAGCTCAGTGTCGAACCGGTGGCGCATTATAGGCGGGTCGGTAGCCCGGCGCCAACGGGGCGGCAAACGCTGCGGTCAGGAACCCTTCGTCGGGCTTGCATGGCCCGCTTCCAGCCAGGCGTGCAGCTGGACGCGCAGGGCCTCGCGACGGCGCGGATCGCTCTCCACGGCCCGGGCGTGCATGCGCCGCAGGCGCGCCCGGGTGTCGGCATTCTGCTGGTGTTCGCGCAGGTGATCGAGGATTGTATCGGCCTCCTGCGGGCGATTGCAGATCAGGATCATGTCGCAGCCCGCCTCCAGGGCTGCGTCCGCCCGCTCGGCGGGCGAGCCCATGGTTTCGGCGCCGGCCATCGCGAGGTCGTCGGAGAAGATCGCCCCCTGGAAGCCCGTCTCACGGCGCAGGATGGCCTGAAGCCAGGTACGGGAGAATCCGGCGGGCCGCGCATCCACAGCGGAATACACTACATGCGCCGGCATCATCCCTTCCAGATGCCCTGTCAGTGGCCGGAATGCCTCGATATCTCCGGCCTCGATCTCGGCCAGCGGGCGCGGATCCTCCGGCACGGCCACGTGCGAGTCTGCGGCCACGGCCCCGTGTCCGGGGAAATGCTTGCCCACCGAGGCCATGCCGGCGGCGGTCAGACCGCGTACGAATGCCAGCCCGAGTTCCGCGATCACCGCGGGATCGTCATGAAATGCACGGTCGCCGATGACTTCGCTGATCTCCAGATCCCGGTCCAGCACTGGCGTAAAGCTGAAATCGATGCCCACCGACTGCAGCTCCAGGGCAAGCAGTTCGCCGGCGGCACGGGCCAGTTCGCGCGCCCGTGTCGGCACCTGGTCATGCAGCTCCCCGAGGCTGCGCATCGGCGGGAAGCGGGTGAAGCCCTCGCGCAGGCGCTGTACCCGCCCTCCTTCCTGATCCACCGCGATCAGCAGTTCGGGGCGCTCACGGCGGATCGCGCCGGTCAGGGCGCGCACCTGTTCGGGCCCGCCGACATTGCGGTCGAACAGGATCACCCCGCCGGTCGCGGGGTGCTGAAGGCGTTCGCGGTCTTCGGTGGTCAGTTCGGTGCCGACGAGGTCGAGCATGACCACGCCGGGCGGGCGGGGATCCTGTGTGCGCATGGGCGGGTCCGGGGTGTCAGGGGCGCATCAGGATAGCGAGGCCTCGGGCAGGAAAGCGAGGGCCTTGAGCTTCTCGATGCGGTCGCGCAGACGCGCCGCCTCCTCGAACTCCAGGTCGCGCGCCTTCTGGAACATCTCCTGTTCCAGACGCTCGATCTCGCGCGCCGCATTCTGTGGCGCGTCGACGTAGTCGGCGGCCTCCTCGGCCACCTTGTTGTCCGCGCCCTTGCGCTCGCCGGACTTGCGCCGGGTGCCGGGCGCGGCCTGACCGGCCTCGAGGATATCCGCCACGCTCTTGTGGATGCCTTCGGGCGTGATTCCGTGGGCCTCGTTGTGCTCGATCTGGCGGGCGCGGCGGCGTTCGGTCTCGTCGATCGCGCGGCGCATCGAGCCGGTGATGGTGTCCGCGTACAGGATCGCCTTGCCGCGCACGTTGCGCGCCGCGCGGCCGATCGTCTGGATCAGCGAGCGGTCGGAGCGCAGGAAGCCCTCCTTGTCGGCGTCGAAGATCGCCACCAGCGAGACCTCGGGCATGTCCAGGCCCTCGCGCAGCAGGTTGATCCCCACCAGCACGTCGAATTCGCCCAGACGCAGGTCGCGGATGATCTCCATGCGCTCGACCGTGTCGATATCCGAGTGCAGGTAACGCACGCGCACGCCGTGCTCCGACAGGTAGTCGGTCAGATCCTCGGCCATGCGCTTGGTCAGCGTGGTGATCAGGGTGCGTTCGTCGCGCTCCACCCGGTCGCGGATCTCGGACAGGCAGTCGTCCACCTGGGAAGCCACCGGGCGCACCTCCAGTTCCGGGTCCAGCAGCCCGGTGGGCCGTACCACCTGGTCGATGATGGCGCCGGCGTGCTCGCGCTCGTACGGCCCCGGCGTGGCCGAGACGTGGATGGTCTGCGGCATCAGCTGCTCGAATTCCTCGAAGCGCATCGGCCGGTTGTCCAGCGCCGACGGCAGGCGGAAGCCGTACTCCACCAGGGTCTCCTTGCGCGAACGGTCGCCCTTGAACATCCCGCCCACCTGCGGCACCGATACGTGCGACTCGTCGATCACCAGCAAGGCGTCTTCGGGCAGGTAGTCGAAGAAGGTCGGCGGCGGCTCGCCCGGCGCGCGTCCGGAGAGATAGCGCGAGTAGTTCTCGATCCCGTTGCAGTAGCCGATCTCCAGGATCATCTCCAGATCGAACTGGGTGCGCTGTTCCAGGCGCTGGGCCTCCACCAGCCGGTTCTCCTGGCGCAGGAAATCCAGGCGCTCCTTCAGCTCGTCGCGGATCTTGTCCACCGCCTCCAGCAGGGTCTCGCGGGGGGTGACGTAGTGGGTCTTGGGGTAGATCGTCAGGCGCGGCACCGTGCCCGACACCTCGCCGGTCAGCGGGTCGAAGTACGACAGCCGCTCGATCTCGTCATCGAACAGCTCAATGCGTACCGCCTCGCGTTCGGATTCCGCCGGATGGATGTCGATCACCTCGCCGCGCACCCGGTAGGTCGCGCGGCGCAGTTCGGTGTCGTTGCGGGTGTACTGCAGTTCGGCCAGGCGCCGCAGCAGGTCGCGCTGGTCGATGCGCTCGCCGCGCTTGAGGTGCAGCACCATGGACAGATACTTGCGCGGGTCGCCCAGGCCGTAGATGGCCGAGACCGAGGCGACGATGATGGCATCGCGGCGTTCCAGCAGCGCGCGCGTGGCCGACAGGCGCATCTGCTCGATGTGGTCGTTAATCGACGCGTCCTTCTCGATATACGTATCCGAGGACGGGACGTAGGCCTCCGGCTGGTAGTAGTCGTAATACGAAACGAAATACTCCACCGCGTTGTTGGGGAAGAACTCCTTGAACTCGCCGTAGAGCTGCGCGGCCAGCGTCTTGTTGGGCGCCAGCACGATCGTCGGGCGCTGCAGGTTCTCCACCACGTTGGCGACGGTGAAGGTCTTGCCCGAACCCGTCACGCCCAGCAGGACCTGGTGCGCCAGGCCGTCTTCGATGCCCCGGGTCAGTTCGCGAATGGCCTGGGGCTGGTCCCCCGCCGGCTGGTATTTCGATACCACCCGGAACGTTCCATCTTCATGTTCCGCCAACCGCTTATCCTCCGCGTCTGATTTCAGTATCATTTCGGGCCGCGAGCCGGTCGGCCTCTCCGCCTGCTCGACCCCATCCACATCGAGGCAGTCCCTTGGAAATCCAGCTATCCGATCGTGTACAGCGCATCCAGCCCTCCCCCACCCTGGCCGTGACGGCCCTGGCCGCCCGGCTGCGCGCCGAAGGCCGCGACATCGTGGGGCTGGGGGCCGGCGAGCCGGACTTCGATACGCCGGAGCATATCAAGCAGGCGGCGATTGATGCGCTTGCCCGCGGTGAGACCAAGTACACCGCGGTCGACGGCACGGCCGGTCTGAAGGACGCCATCATCCGCAAGTTTGAACGTGATAACGAGCTCACGTTCACTCCCGGGCAAATCCTGGTCTCCTCCGGCGGCAAGCAGAGCATCTTCAACCTGTGCCAGGCCCTGCTCAATCCGGGTGACGAAGTGATCGTGCCGGCCCCCTACTGGGTCTCCTACCCCGACATCGCGATGCTGGCCGGCGCGCGGCCCGTCATCGTGAGCGCCTCGCAGGAAGAAGGCTTCAAGCTGCGACCGGAGACCCTCGAAGCCGCGATCACCGGCAACACCCGGCTGATCTTCCTGAACAGCCCCTCCAACCCCACCGGCGCCGCCTACTCGCGCGGTGAACTGGAGGCCCTCGCCGAGGTGCTGCGGCGCCATCCGCAGATCGTCATCGCCACCGACGACATGTACGAACACATCCGCTTCGGCGAAACCGAGTTCGTGAATATCGTCAACGCGGCCCCCGACCTGCTGGAGCGCACTGTCGTCCTCAATGGCGTGTCCAAGGCCTACGCCATGACCGGCTGGCGCATCGGCTACGCCGGCGGCCCCGCCGAGCTGATCGGCGCGATGAAGAAGATCCAGTCGCAGAGCACCTCCAACCCGACCTCCATCGCCCAGGCAGCCGCCGAAGCCGCCCTCAACGGCGACCAGACCTGCGTGCGCCAGATGTGTTCGGCGTTCGCCCAGCGCGCGCGGCACGTGGTGGACGGCCTCAACGCCATCGACGGCATCGAATGCCGCATGCCCGACGGTACCTTCTACTGCTTCCCGCGGGTCACCGGCCTGATGGAACGTGCCGGGGTCGACAGCGACGTGGCCCTCGGCGAGCGACTGCTGGACGAGGCCGGCGTGGCCCTGGTCCCGGGCAGCGCGTTCGGGGCCCCCGGGCATCTGCGCGTGTCCTTCGCCACCAGCCTGGAGATGCTGGACAAGGCACTGGAACGCCTGCGCGAGTTCGCCTCCCGAAACGCTTGACGGACCCCGGATCGGGCTATACGATACGCGGCTAATTCCCCGGTAGCTCAGTCGGTAGAGCGGGTGACTGTTAATCACTAGGTCGGCGGTTCGAGCCCGTCCCGGGGAGCCAAACAAAACAACGACTTAGGCCAGCCTTCGGGTTGGCCTTTTTCGTTTGTGTACCCGGATTTGTACCACTTCGCGAGTCGTGTACAGGAGCGTGTACCAACGGTCGTTCTGCGAGTACCAACGCCATCGCGGACACGGACTATGTTCCGACACAAAAAACCCGCCGTAGCGGGGTCGAAGGGTATCGGCGTTGGCCTGGTCCCAATGGGTCAATTCCAGGTTGAGTCGCTGGTCTTGTCCCGCAGCGCGAACCCCACGCCCTGCATCCGCCCGAGCAGACGGCCCTGTTCCCGGGCCGCTGCGGCCAGCGGGCGGGCAATGCGCTCCGCACCCCAGTTCCAGTTCGGCCAGCCGGCGGCTTCCCGGAGGTTTCCCACGCTATTCTCCGCACGAACCAGCCGGGACTTCGCCTGCGAGCAGGCCCCACATTCTGGCCAGGATCCCGCTCTTGATTCGCAGGATCTCTCCGGCCGAGCGCCACGATATCCATCCCGATTCCACCCCGCCACGACCGGGCTACAGGGCATGATGGTCTCCGCCCGCTGGCGCGATCCGACCCGGGTGCGGGAAACTGGCGGGCACTGGCGACTGTGGTGCGGGGATGGAGCATGGACGGATCCGGTGGCGGGCTGTGGGGAAACCGTGCGGGGGTGGCCCGGGCGCGCTGGTCGGGGCGGGTGC
>NZ_MUZR01000009.1:0-159 GCF_001995255.1 Thioalkalivibrio halophilus
CCGGTTCCGGGACGAAACGCCGCGGGATCCGCGATCCACCACTGTTATCATGTTTCGCCGTCGAATCACGGAGACCGCCATGAGCCGCACAGAACCCGCCCACCGCGACATCCCGGTCAACCTCGTCACCGGCTTCCTCGGGGTCGGCAAGACCACCAC
>NZ_MUZR01000009.1:185-49936 GCF_001995255.1 Thioalkalivibrio halophilus
CCGCAGGACGAGCGCTGGGCGGTACTGGTCAACGAGTTCGGCGAGATCGGCGTGGACGGCGGCCTGCTGGCCGACACCGGCGTGCGCACCGAGGAGATCCCCGGCGGCTGCCTGTGCTGCGTCTCCGCGCAGATGTTCACCGTGGGCCTCAACCGCCTGATCCGCCAGCAGCAGCCCGATCGCATCCTGATCGAGCCCACCGGCCTCGGGCATCCGGCCGAGATCATCCGTACCCTGACCGCCCCGCCCTACGACACCGCGCTGGATCTGCGCGCGACCGTCACGGTGATGGACGCGCGCCACCTGGCCTCGCCGCGCCATCGCGAGCACCCCAACTGGAACGACCAGATCGCGGTGGCCGACGTGCTGATCGCGAACAAGGCCGACGCCTGGAGCGAGGCCGACCGCGAGGCCCTGCATGCGTTCGTGGCCGGCCTGCCAGCTCCGCGCCCGCGGGTGATCGAGACCCGCGAGGGGCACATCGATGCGGCGCTGCTGGACGCCGCGCGCCTGGAGCACGGCGGCGCCCTGTTCCCGGAGGCCCGGGCATACCTGTCCGCGAACGCGGACGATGGCCATGACCACGGCCACGATCACGACCATGGGCATGAACACGAACATGACCATGCGCCCGCATCCGACACGGGCGACTGGGTCGTGATCGACAATCGCGGCGACGGGTTCGTCGGCCGTTCATGGCGCTTCCCGACGTCCACCGTGTTCGATCACGCGGCGCTGGAGGCCCTGATCCGGGAACAGGACGCGGACCGCCTCAAGGGCGTGCTGCAGACCGAACGCGGCTGGCAGCAGATCAACCGGGTGGAGCGCGATGGCGGCCTGGAAGCGCTGGCGGCGCCCCCGGACACCACCCCGCCCCGCCTGGAGCTGATCCATGCCGAAAGCGGCGACCGCGGCGGCCGCGAGGAGCTCGAGGCGCTCAACGCCGTGGACCGCGCCCTGCGGCGCGCCGCCAGACTGCCCGCGGACGACTGAGCCGCACTCTGTCTGCCGCGGCCCCCGGGCCCGCTGTGCCCCCGGGGCCTACTGCGGACCCGGGGGCACCTCGCGGTCGCTGAACTCCGCGCGGTAGAACCACTCGTTCCCCGGCAGGCTGTTGGGGTTGGGGAACACGATGAAACCGTCCTCCGGCGCGCGCACCTCGGTCCCGTCGGCGCGCACGCCGATCAGATCACCCCGGGTCAACGGATCGAAACTCTTCCACTCGCGGGCGAAGGCATCATCCGGGTGGTCGCGATCGATCACCTCTACCAGGCGCAGCACTTCCGGGTCAGCCTGCCCGGGCGTGGCACGCCGTGGCAGCATCGCCAGCTGCGCCAGCGCGTTGATGATGGCGTTGTACGCCACTTCCGGCGCCTGCGGGTCGTCGTGCTGGCCGCATTCCAAGGTCACCCCGTAGCCGCCCTGGCTGCGCATGTACTCGGTGGTGCCGATGCCGTAGCTTGGATCGGTGGACAGGATCTGCGCCCGGTGGCTCGCGTTGGGGTTCTTCATGCGCTTCTCCACCCCGCGCGCATAGGTGTCCAGCCAGCCCTCCACCATGCGCCGCGGTCCCAGGCAGGCCGCCAGCGCCTGTTCCTCGGCCGCCTGCGCAAACGGCTCCAGCTCGCCATCGTTGTCACGCGGGCCGAGCATGATGAACGGCTGCCCGCCGGTGTGGAACGAGTGGAGGTCCAGCAGCACGTCGTGCGCCGCCAGCAGCGGACACAGCCGGTTGGCGATACGATCCTCGAAATCCTGCGGATCCTCGGTCACCCGCAGGTTGCGATTGAGATTGCGCTCGCCCATGCGCTGGTTGCGCTGCACCGCCAGCGGGTTGGTGCGCGGCACCAGCGTGAGCGTGCCGCGCAGCAGCTCGCGTTCGCCGGATTCCAGTTCCGCCTGCAGCCGCTCGGTCGCCTCGGTGCCGCACAGCTCGTTGCCATGCACCGCACCCAGCACGATCAGGCGCGGCCCGGGCTCCAGGCCGTGGAAGGTGACGGATTTCAGCGCCGTGGGCTGACCGGACATGCGCACACTCCTGCTTGCGTGGAAAAGGCGCAGTCTAGCCTTCGTCCCCGCGTTCCTCCAGCCACAGGATCAGGCCCGCGTGGTGCAGGGGATTGCTCTCGATGCCCTGCCCCGGCTCCAGCGGATAGTCGGCCAGCGCGGACTCCAGATCCGCATCCGCGGCGGCGTGTTCGGCCGTCAGCTGCAGGATGGCGGTGGCCCCCGACGGGCGGTGCACGGCCGGATGGAAACGCTCGGCGATCATGCCCGGCAGCGGCGGGTCCTCGGTGGTGCGGAACCCGTCCTCGCCGGAGAAACGCGTCCAGGCGGTACGCAGCAGGGCGCGCACCCGCTCGCCGTCGCCGCTGTCGGTGGCGGCGTCCCAGTCGTGAAGGCCGCGGGCCACGTACGCGTAGTCCGGCAGCGTGGCCGGGCCGACCTCCTTGGCCGGCAGACCCAGCAGCGCCGGCAGGTCCTCCGGCTCGTCGGCGCGTGACGCCAGCCAGTCGCGCACGTCCCGGCCCATGGTCTCGTACTCCTCGCCCAGGTCCTGACGCACCGCCTCGGCCAGCGCCGACAGCAGCATGCCGTGGGCGCCGGTCAGCACCTTCTCGTCACGCGGCAGGCCGCGCTCCTGACGCGCCTCGATCAGCGCCTCGCGGCCCCGGTCGACGTACTCGCGCACCCGGTCCTCGTCGAGGTCGAAGCGCTCGGCCAGTGCCGCGGTATCCATACCATCGGCCGGCAGGTGGCCGTCGCTGAACGACGGCGAGCCGTCCATGCCGAAACGTGCCCGCACCAGCTCCGGCTCGGGGTGATCCTCCAGCGCGGCCTCCAGCGCCGAGCCCGGCCACAGGTAGGCACCGCCCTCGCGGCCCTCGTCGTCCAGCGCCGACAGGCTGGAGGCAAAGCCCCGGAAATCGCTCTCCGGTGCAACCGCCGCGCCGGGGTCGGAATCGCGCAGGGCCATCTCGCGGCCCACGAAATCGAGGGTCTCCAGGCCAATCCGCGTCCAGTCCTCGCGCCCGAAGAGCTCGCCAGCACGCAGGTAGACACGCGCCAGCTGCGCCTGATCCTCCAGCATGATCTCGAAGTGCGGGGTACCCCAGTCCGGGGTTTCCGAATAACGGAAGAAACCGCCGCCCAGCACGTCGCGCAGCCCGGATCCGGCCATCTCTTCCAGAGTGATGCTCAGGAATTCCCCGACCCAGTCCGGCGCGCGGGTGTCTTCCTGTGCGGTCAGCAGTGCATCCAGATAGGGGGAATGCGGGAACCTGGTCTCCTGCCCGAAGCCCCCGCCCAGATCATCCGCTTCGCGTTCCATGCGGCTCCAGAGGACATCCGGCAGGCGTGCCGCACGCTCCGCCGACAGGGGCTTCTCCCCGTCGCGCAGACGCTGTTCCAGCTCGCGCGAGCCGGCGGCGGCCAGTTCGGCCAGGCGCTCCTCATCCGCCGTCAGCCGCTCCACCACGCCGTCGAGGAAGTCGGCAAAGCCATCCCGCGGGGCATAGACCACCCCGGTCAGCGCATGGCCCTCGGGCATCACCACCACGTTCAGCGGCCAGCCGGCGCTGCCCCCGGTCGCGCGCTGGAACTCCAGCAGGTAGGTGTCCAGCGCGGTATGCACCTCTCGGTCCAGCTTGACCGGGATGAAATGCTCATTGAGCCGCTCGGCGATGCCCTGGTCGAGAAAGCTTTCCTCGTGCATCACGTGACAGTAATGGCAGGAGAAATAACCGCTGGAGATCAGCAGCGGCCGGCCGCTTTCGCGGGCCTCGTCCAGCAGGTCCCGATCCCAGGCCCGCCACTGCACCGGGTCCTCCGCGTGCAGACGCAGATACGGGGAAATGCTGTCGGCCATCTCCGGATTCGCCGGCTCGGCCGCCAGCGGATGGGCTCCGGCCAGGACCAGCGCCAGACCTGCCGCCAGAACCGCAAGCGTGCGGCGCATTTCGGACACGGGATTCATGAAACTCATGGCCTACCTCAATCCGGACGTGTAATGTCTGTGAGACCGCTCAAGTTGATCAAGCATTCCCTCGCGGAATTCCCGAGCCGGCATCCACCTTTTTCGTACATGGTCTGTACAGATCCTGTATAGTTCGGAGCATGGCCATCGCAACCGACAACGACTCGAACGAGCAGGCGGGGCTGTACCCGATCCGGCACGTCTGTGCGGAGACCGGCATCAATGATGTCACCCTCCGCGCGTGGGAGCGTCGGTACGGGCTCATCCGCCCGATGCGCACCCCCAAGGGACACCGCCTCTACAGCGAGGAGGACATCCGGCGGGTCCGTCGGATCATGGAACTGCTGGACCAGGGCATCCCGGTCTCGCAGGTCCATCGCGTGCTGCAGCGCGACGAAGACGCCGCGGCGCAGGATCCCGCCGAACCCGAGGGGGACGACGGACCCACCTCGCCGGCACCCGGCCGACGGCCCGCGATCAGTGGCCCCGGGATTGCCCCGCATACCGCCGACCCCATTGCCGACGCGCTGTACCACGCGGTGGACCCGCTGGACGTGGAGCAGCTGGACCGCGCCTACGCGCGGCTGGTGATGCGTCACGGATGGGACGGGGTGCACGAACGCGCCTTCCTCGAGGTCTATCGTCAGTTGCGCGAGGAGTCCCGCCATTCGCCCGAGGGCGAGGTGCGCCTGGCGGTATTCTCCGCCTGGGCCACCGCCGCCCTGGCCGACCAGCTGCGCAATGCCCTGCGGGCCTGCGAAGGGCCTGTGGTGCCCTGCCTGGTGCTGGGCGGCGGTCACCAGCAGGTCGGCGGCATGCTGCTCCAGGTCAGCTGTGCCCGACGCGGTCTCGCAACCCTGTCGTTGTTCGACGCGACCAGTGCGGCCGCGCTGGAGTCGCTGGTCGGCACCCTGGGTGCGCGCGGGATTGTCCTGCACGGCTCGTCGCGCCTGCTGCGCAGCCCGGACCTCAATCAGGTGGAGGGAATCCTGGCGGCACCCGGAGCGCCGGTCTACCTGGCCGGCTCCGCCGCCCTCGAGCTGTCAAAGCTCGACAGCCAGCGCCCGGTGGAAATCCTGCCCGGCGCGCCCCTGGAAGCCGCCGACCGGCTCTGGCAGTACCTGGGCCGCGGCTGAACCCCTGGATGGGCCCGAGGCGATGGCGACGCCCCTGCGCACGCTGCTGATCGTCCTCGGCGGCGCGCGGGAACACGACCTCGCGCGGGTGAGCTGCGCCGGCGCCTGCGCAAAGGAGACCGCCTGTGAGTACCCCGCCCCCCGCCCTCGTCTGGCTGCGCCGCGACCTGCGCCTGGCCGACCAGCCCGCGCTGCACGCCGCTCTCAGCCGCGGCGGCCCGGTGATCCCGGTGTACATCCACGCCCCGCACGAAGAAGCGCCCTGGGCCCCCGGCGCGGCGTCGCTCTGGTGGCTGCATCACAGCCTGCAGGCGCTGGCGGGCGAGCTCGAGGCCCTCGGGGCCACGCTGACCCTGCGCCGGGGTTCGAGCCTCGAACAGCTCCGCGCGCTGGTACGCGAAACCGGCGCCGGCGCGGTGTACTGGAACCGCCTGTACGAACCGGCGATCACCGCGCGCGACGCCACCATCAAGGCCGCGCTGCGCGAGGACGGCCTGGAGGTGCACAGCTTCGCCGCTGCCCTGCTGCACGAACCCCGGGAGCTGGCCACCGGTCAGGGCACGCCCTACCGGGTCTTCACCCCGTACTGGCGCGCCGCCTGCAAACGCGGGCTGGAACGCGACCCGCTGCCGGCCCCGAGCCGCATCCCCGCGCCGCCGTCGCCCCCGGCCTCGGAACCGCTGGAAACCCTGGATCTGCTGCCGCGCATCCGCTGGGACAGCGGGCTGGCCGCCGCCTGGAACCCGGGCGAGCGCACCGCGCTGGAACGTCTGCAGAGCTTCATCGATGACGGCGTGGGCGCCTACGCCGAATGCCGCGAGCGCCCTGACACCGACGGCACCTCGCGGCTGTCACCGCATCTGCATTTCGGCGAGATCAGCCCGACGCAGATCCTGCGCGCCCTGCGCCAGGCCGGGTACGAGCCGACCGACGGCCCGGCCGAGCCCTTCGTGCGCGAACTCGGCTGGCGCGACTTCGCCCACCACGTGCTGTACCACTTCCCCCACACCCCGGAGCAGCCTCTCAATCAGCGCTTCGAGGCCTTCCCCTGGCGCGAGTCGGCGGAAGACCTGGAGCGCTGGCAGCAGGGCCGCACCGGCATCCCGGTGATCGACGCCGCCATGCGCCAGCTGTGGGAGACCGGCTGGATGCACAACCGCATGCGCATGGCCGTCGGCTCCTTCCTCACCAGGAACCTGCGCCTGAACTGGCACGCCGGGGCGCGCTGGTTCTGGGACACCCTGGTCGACGCCGACCTCGCCGCCAACACCCTCGGCTGGCAATGGGCCGGCGGCTGCGGCGCCGATGCCGCGCCCTACTTCCGCGTCTTCAACCCGCAGCGCCAGGGCGAACGCTTCGACCCCGACGCCGCCTATATTCGGCGCTTCGTCCCCGAACTCGCCCGCGCCCCCGCCCGCAACATCCACCAGTTGCGCCCCGGCCTCGCCGCCGACTACCCCGCCCCCATGGTCGACCTGAAACAGAGCCGCAAGGCCGCCCTCGATGCCTTCGCCACCATCAAGCAGAGCGGGTAGAATATGCCGCGACCATGAACCCAACAGCGAGAATCCGGAGATGAGCACCTTTTCGGAAGGCAACCTGCAGTACCCGCGCAACGTCTCCTACAATTTCAGCCGCTACGAGGACACCACTCCGGTGCGCGTGGAGGCCGAGGGCAAGCGCTACGTGGGCCAGCTGCTCAACCACGAGCCGCCCTACCGCGTGCGCGTGACCGAAGAGATCGTGACCCCGGGCAGCGCCCGCTTCATCCCGGTGCGCGAGATCCATCTGCAAAGCCTCGACGGCGTGGAATACCTGCACAAGGGCCACCACGCGCACTGAGCCACAAACCGCGAGCCGGCCCCGGCCGGCTCAACGGTTCACACGCCCGCGATGTGGTCGGGCGTGCGCACCGGGGCAGACGCGATCAGGGCGATCACGAACAGCACCAGACAGAACAGGATGGCGTTGGCCAGCCCCAGCCAGGCCTGCAGCAGGCCCAGTCCCAGCAGGCCGAAGATCGCTGCGGCCTTGGCCGCCAGGCCCCAGAATCCGAACCAGCGCCCGGCCTCGCGCGGCGGGGACATGATCGCCACCAGCGCGCGGCCGGCCGACTGCGCCGCCCCCAGGCTCAGCCCGGCGACCGCACCCACCGCCAGAAACACCTCCTGCGCCTCCACCGGACGGCCCAGCAGCGCGGCCAGGGCGTCCGCCAGCGTGGGCGTGGCGTAGATCGCCAGCACCGCCAGACACCACATGATCAGCGTCAGGCGGTAGATCCGCACCGGCCCCGCGCGATCCTGCAGCCAGCCGAACCCGATCGCCCCGACGATCGCCGTGATCTGGGTGATGACGAACATCGTCACCCGCGTGGACTCATCCCACTCGATCACCTGCGAGCCATAGATGAAGGTGAAGGCGATGATGATGTAGATCCCCGCCATCAGGAAGAAGATCGACACGAACAGGCTGCGCAGCGCGCGATCCTCGCGCAGGCGCTGCAGCGCCTGCAGTACGCGCCGCCAGCCCAGCCCCAGCTGCACCCGGCGCGCAAGCTGGCGCCGCGTACCGCGCTCCTTCAGGAACAGGAAGGTCGGCAGCGCCGAGACCAGGAAAAACGCCGCCGCGAACGGCCCCACCCAGCGGATGCGGTCGAAGTTGTCCTCGGTCACCTCGCCCAGAAGCCCCAGCGCAAACGCCGTGGCCACCAGACCGCCCAGATACCCCAGCCCCCAGCCCAGCCCCGAGATCCAGCCCAGCCGCTCCGGCGGGCCCAGGTCCGGCAGGAAACTGGCGATGAACGACTCGCCGATGGCGTACCCGAAGTTGGAGGCAATGATCAGCGCCATGCCGAACCAGATCAGCCCCGGCTCGACGAAATACAGCAGTCCCGTGGTGACCACCGTCAGCAGCCATGAACCCAGCAGGAACCGCTTGCGCGTGGCCGTCGCATCCATGATCGACCCCGCCAGCGGCGCCAGAACCACCACCAGGCCGTAGCTCACCGCCAGCGCCACGCTCCACAGCAGGTTGCCCAGGCGGTAATCCGGCCCGTCCCCCACGATCACGCGGGTGAACAGATCGCCGAAGATCACGGTAATGATCAGCAGGGTGTAGGCCTGGTTGGCGAAGTCGAACATCGCCCAGCCGAAGATCTCCCGGCGGGGCGCCGGCGCCTTGGGCGGATAGCGCCGGATCAGCGACATGCCGGCACTATTTCGCTCCCACAAGCGATACGGGCACCGCCGTGGAATCCAGTCCCATGCGCTCCACCGCGAAACGCCGCACCCGCTCGTAGGTGTCCAGCAGCATATCCGTGTGCGCGCGGGTACGACAAAGGTCTTCGGCGAAGGTCTCCGGATCGCGCATGTACTCGTGCACCAGCCGGTTGCGCAGCCGCCGCACTTCAAGCCAGTCTTCCAGGTCCTCGATCACACCCAGACGTTCCGCCCGATTGAGGACCTCGATCTGACTGCCCGGTGTTTCCGCCAGCGCGAGAAGCCAGCGTGGCAGGAGCTTGTCGGCGATGGTGTCCTGCATGCGGCCGAAACGGGACACGAATGCTTCCATGCGCTCCGCTCGCTCCGGGGCGTCGTCCAGCGCTCGCACCCATTCAGCGTCGATCGATTCCGCTGCCAGCCGCCCGCGACTCCAGTCCAGATGTTCTCCCTCCCGGCGCACGATCTCCAGCGTCTGCAGAAAGCGATCGACTGGCAGCAAACTTTCCTCGTTCACAGCGGCACCCCCGTGCGACGGGCTTCGCGATGAATCGGCTCGCAGGTCGTATCGGGATCGATGGTGACCACATCGAATTCGCGATCCCCCAGGCGCCTCTGCAGGCGCGCCACCAGGGTCAGCTCCCGCGACCGCCGATCCGGCATCGACTGCGGCAGCTCCACCAGCAGGTCGATGTCCCCGCCGCGCGCGGCATCATCCGTGCGCGAACCGAACAGCAGCACGCGAGCCTCCTCGCCAAAGACCTCCCGCACCGTGGTGCGAATCGTCTCGCGGGTTTCGTTCGACAGGCGCATGGGCATGGACTCGACGTGGCGAGGGATTCCGGGATCGTAACAAATCCCCGGCACCGGAACGGACCGGTCGGGGCCCAGCCCGGCTTCAACCGGTGGGAGGCCAGCCCTCTGGCCGATCGGGCGCCGAGTCCGGGCTCGCGTCGGCGAGCAGGCCTGCATCCCGGCCGAGGCGCTGTACCAGCCGGGCACACCGTGCACGCGCGGCGGCAGAATCCGGCAGGCGACGCGCCCACTCCAGGGCGGTCGCGGGGTCACGGCGCTGATGCTCGTGGTATTTGGCCAGGGCCTCGATGGCTTCCGGGTGTCCCTGTTCGGCCAGAGACTGCCACAGAGCGACCGCGCGTTCCCAGACACCCGCGCGGCGCCATTCCCGGGCGAGCCACAACCGCCCGGCGGGGTTCAGCCGTTGTTCGCATTGCTGCAGCAGCCGGCGGGCTTCCACCGGCCCCCGAAGCCGGTGTAACAGACGCGCGGCGCCCTCGGGCGAAGCCAACTGCGCCGGCGGGTCGGCCAGCACCCCGGCGAGCGCGGGACCCAGAACGGCCAGACTGAAGATATCGTCGGCATTGTGCCGCACCACACGCTGCAGCAAATCCGCCTGACCGAAGCGCAGATACGCCTGCCACGCCCACGGCGCGTCAGAACCGGGGAGGTCATCGGGGCGCTGCAGGCCCAGAAGCCGTTCTTCCGCGGTGCGCAGGCGGCAGTCGGGCCAGGCATGGCCATACAGCGCGCGTACCGGATGGAGAAAGTCGGTGTGGGCGCTGTCCGCCGGATCGTTTCGACGCTGCATGCGCCGGCGGTCGCGCAGCAGCGGCAGGTCGAAGGTCTTGCCGTTGTAGCTGACCAGGCGCTCGCAGCCGGCCAGCGCGGCATCCACCGACTCCAGCATGGCGGCCTCGCCGGCGAACGCGGTCATCAGCCACTGGCGCAGGCGCAGGCCCTCGCCGGTCGGCGTCGCCAGGCCCACCAGAAACGCCACGGTCCCGGCACCGCCGGCCAGCCCCGTGGTCTCGGTGTCGATGAAGCCCACCCGTTCGCCGGCCTCCCAGAACGGCCACGCCGACTCCAGGGCCTCCCCCAGAGCCAGCCGGCCATGTTCGTGCCCCGGTGGCAGCTCGCGATCCAGCAGGATCACGTGTTCGCCAATGCGGCTGCCGCCGAGACGTTCGGCGAGTTCGTCAACGGATACGGCCGGGCCATGGGGGATCGCGGTCGGTGCCGTCGCCCCGTCTGACTTCCCATCTGCGGGGGATACGGCGGAGTGCCTGACATCCTGCGCGCTGGGCTGTTTCGGCGCAGCCCCCATACGCCGGACCCGTTCGCGCAGCTCGGCCAGGGCGCGGGCGCGCTGCGGGCTTTCGCCCTGCCCGGTCGCTGGCGCCCGGCCTTCGCGCACGGACCCTTCGTTTCCCGACGCACCCCCCGGATCTGCGGAGGCGTCCGTCATCGAACCGGTTTCTTGCCCGGATTCGATCCCGGGGGCCGTCCCGCCTGCGGCATCCGCAGGGCCGGCTTCCGAACCCCCGGGGGCCGAACCGGAGGGTCCGGCCCCGTCCCGGACAACCTCGTCCGCGGTGCGCCGTTCCGGGGTCACGCCGGCCTGCCGTCGCAGGGTGTTCAGCCGGTCGGACAGGCTCATGCCGCCGCCCCCTCGCCAAGGGCCTCCAGCACGGTCAGCGCCGCCTGTTTGGGCGAGAACCCGCGCACCTCGTCGCTGGCGAGAATCGGGCCGATGCAGGCGGGACAGCCATGGGCACAGCCGCAGTTGTGGATCAAGGCCAGGGCGTCGCGGACCACCCGCGCCCGCGCATCGAACAGCGGCGACGACAGCCCCACGCCCCCGGGATAGTTGTCGTACAGGAACACCGCCGGTCGGAAGCGCGCTTCCTGCTCGGGGTCGCGCTCGCCGCCGTCGAGGGTGCGCAGCTGTCCCCGCCCGCCGGCCCCCACGGTGGCAAACCAGCGGGCGTCGCCGTCACCCACCGCACGACCGAGATCCTGCGGTTCCGACATCACCACCAGCGCGGCGACGTGATGCATCGCGTAGGCCGCGCCGAGAAAGCCGTCCAGCGCCTCGTGGCGGGAGGCAAAATGCTCCTCCAGCGCCTCCGGCGCCATCTGCCACCACACCGAGGTGGTGTGCATCTCCTGATCCGGCAGATTGATATTGCCGTAGCCAATGTTCTCGTGGGTGTAGTAGCGGATCTTCTTGTAGCCCGGGATGCGGCGGACGATATGCACCTCGCCTCGCGCGGCCTCCCCCTGCCCGGCCGCGCTGCGCTCGAAGTCGTCGAGGATCTTCAGCCGGGTGTAGTCGATGGCGTCGGTGTAGTAATCGGCGCGGGTGCGGGTGACGAAGGCCTTGCGCCCGTCCCAGTCGAGGTGCTCGACCTGGTAGGGCACCGCCTGCACCAGGTAGATCGCCCCCTCGTACAGGGTCTCGGCGGCGCTGGAGAAGTCCACCTCCGCGATGATCTTCTGCTGCCCGTCGCTGGTATCCACCACCACGAAGTTGCCCTCGGCCACCGAGCGCAGGCTGACGCTCTGCGCCGGGTAGCTGTCCTCGGTCCAGTGCCAGGTGTCGGACTCGCGGTGCAGCACGCCCTCCTCTTCCAGGTAATTCAGCAGCGCCTCCAGATCTTCGCCGCCGAAGGTCTCGCCGCGCCGGAACGGCAGCTCGAAGGCGGCGCAGCGCACGTGGTCCAGCAGGATCAGCAGCTGGTCGGGGGCAATGCGCGCCTGCTCCGGCGACTGCCCGAGGAAGAACTCCGGGTTGCGGATGATGTACTGATCCAGCGGCTCGGAGCTGGCCACCAGCACGCCCAGCGAGGGCCGGTTGCGCCGTCCGGCGCGACCGAGCCGCTGCCAGGTGCTGGCGATGGTGCCGGGGTAGCCCGTCAGCAGGCACACGTCCAGGCTGCCGATATCCACGCCCAGCTCCAGCGCCGAGGTGGCGATCACGCAGTCCACGTTGCCGCCGCGCAGCGCCTTCTCGGTCTCGCGGCGCTCGTTCGGCAGATAGCCGCCACGGTACGCGGCCACCCGCGCCGCCTTGCGCGGGTCGTTGTCGAACACGTCCTTCATGTAGCGGGTGATGATCTCCACCATCAGCCGCGTGCGCGCGAAGATGATGGTGGACAGCTTCGCCCGCATGGCCGTGCGCGCGATACGCGTGACCTGCGAGCGCGCCGAGGCGCGGATGCCGAGATCGGCATTCACTACCGGCGGATTCCACAGCAGCAGGTGGCGTTCGCCGGCCGGCGCGCCGCTCTCGGTGATCGCCTCCACCGGTGCGCCCACCAGCCCTTCCGCCAGCTCCTGCGGGTTGGCGATGGTCGCGGAGCTCAGGATGAACACCGGATCCGCGCCGTAGAAGCGGCAGACCCGCCGCAGCCGGCGCATCACGTTCGCCACGTGCGAGCCGAACACCCCGCGGTAGCTGTGGGTCTCGTCGATGACCACATATTCCAGGCTCTCGAAGAACTGCGCCCACTTGGTGTGGTGCGGCAGCACGCCCTGATGCAGCATGTCCGGGTTGGTCACCACGATGTCGCCGCGCGTGCGCACCGCCTTGCGCGCATCGCCCGGGGTGTCGCCGTCGAAGGTATAGGCGCGCACGCCCAGATCACCGGCCTCGTTGAGCTCCATCAGCTCGGCCACCTGGTCCTGCGACAGGGCCTTGGTGGGGAACAAATACAGCGCGCGCGCCTTGCGCTCGCGCACCGCCTGCAGCACCGGCAGGTTGTAGCACAGGGTCTTGCCCGAAGCAGTGGGGGTCACCACCACCGTGTGATGCCCGGCGCGGACCTCGTCCCACGCCGCGCGCTGGTGGCTGTACAGCCGCTCGACGCCGCGCCCCCGCAGCGCGGTGGCGATCGCCGGATCAAGGTCGTCGGGGATAGGCGCGGTGCTGGCCGGCCGCGCCGGCATCACCAGCTCGCCGGTAATCCGCTTGCGGTAACGCGCCTTCAGCCGCTCGGCCAGCCGGCGCGCGCCCTCCACTTCGGAATCGGCTTCGGGGACATCGGATGGCGGACGGGCCGATTCGGGCACGGAATGCTTCTCACGGGAGCTGATCACTGGCGATCTTAGCCCGCAGAACCAGAAGCAGCCAATGACATGAGAGGGCCACCGTGATCTCTAAACGGGTCGTCTGTCATGTCTCCGCAATGGTCCAGCCACGGGCGCGCATGTCAGTCAGGAATGCCTGAACGACAGACTGCAACGTCGGCACGAATTCGTGCCCCGTTTGCAGGGCGTCGGCAAGGGTCACTGGGTCCTCGATATATTCGTGCACCATCTGGTTGCGCAGTTTCCGCATGGCCAGCCAGTCGTCACTCGAAGGCATCAGCCCCAGCTTTTCGGCTCGGTCAAGGTTGTCAATGGCGGCGCCAACATGTTCTCCCAGCGCTTCGAGGTAGAGCGGGAGCAGTTTGTCCCCCAGGGTATCCTGAAGGCGGCCAAATCGGCTGACAAAGGCTTCCACTCGTTCGGCCTCGTCTACTTTCTCGGCGAGGTCGCGCGCACGGGCCGGGGTGAATGGCTCGTTGAATACGCGCTGGTCGGTGGTCAGAAGATGCTGTTGCTCACGCTGTACGACACGCGCGAGAAACCGCAGACGTTCCAGTTGTTCGTGCCCGAGCTTCACAGAAGCTGCCCTTCTCTTTCGGCAATGTCATGAACCGGGCTCCGGGTGATGTTCGGGGCGGAGAGGACAACGTCCACTGCACGCCCCTGGAGCCGGCGACTGATCATGGCCGAGAGACGGGCGGAAAGCATGGCCGGGCGCTCGACCGGGTCATCCAGCTCAACCAGCACGTCGACATCGCCACCTCGCCCTGCATCGTCCAGACGCGAGCCAAACAGCCGAACACGGGCGCTCGCACCGCATTCGCGGCGCACGACCTCGCGGATTGCTTTTATATGCTCAGGACGAAGGCGCATTCCGTTGATTGTAGGCCAGCCGGTGCCCCCCTCCAAACGGAGGGTCGGCTGATCGGGGCACATCCGTGTGCCTCGGCGAAACTGCGTAAATCCGGGTCGATGAACCGGCGTTTACCTAACGCCCCGATCCGGGGCGTCCCGCCCACGATCTTCGGGATCCTGCTCGACAGGGCCTGTTGTCGGGGCATCACTGTCAGCCCCTTCACCACCACTGCTGGCGGCACCGGCCGTCGCCATATCGTCCGTCTCATCGGAACGCCCGGAGCCGCCCGTCCAGGCCGCGGCCTTCTGCCGCATCTCGCCGAACTTGCCGGTCAGTTTTTCCAGACGCCCTTCCCATTCCGGGTCGGGCTCCTGCCCCTCGGTCACGCGGTTGAACACCTGCATCAACGCGACCATGCCGACCGGCTCGATCACGGCCTGCTTCACGCCCCAGGCCAGCACCAGCGCGATGACGACCGTCAGCGGACCGGCCAGCGCCGGGATCAGCGCCACCAGGCCGGCGACGGGGGCAAGGATGACGAGAAACACGAGGAAGGTCATGCCCCAGATGAAGAAGGCAAGGAAGAACGCGTTCTTCAGGAACGCCTTGTAGTTCTGCGCATACAGGATCAGCGCGGTGCGGCTGGCTGCCCACGGGTTCTCGGCCCGGGTGCGGATGTTGTAGGCGAGGATCACCTCGTCCAGATAGGTGAGCGACAGGTTAATGACCGTGTTGATGAAGCTCGCCAGACCCTTCGTACCGGGCAGCGGGATCAGCGCCGCAATGCTGAAGAAGGCCCGGTTGAAGACCTTGAGCACGCCCTTGATCAGCTGATCCACCGCGAACAGCACCGAGGCCTGGGCAAAGCGCTCTTGCACCACCTCGCGCGCGTGCTCGATCTGGCCGCGGCCCTGCGGCAGCTCCTGCCCGTCCATGCGCTCCACCAGCACCGCGATATGCCCGGCCTTGACGATGTACAGCAGGTATTCGCGGAAGAAGTACACCACCGCGCCCACCAGGCCGAAGCCGATGAAGCCGCCCCACAGGCCGAACACCCCCGGATTGTCACCAATGTAGCCGATCCCGTAGCCGAGCCCCGCACCGACCCCCGTGCCGATCACGTACACCAGCGTGATCCCCACGTAGATGACGAACCGGAACACCAGAAACGGTGCGGTACTGCGCAGCAGACCCAGGGTCTCCCGCATGCTGAAATCTTTCATGGCCCTCCCCCCGGAGATGATTTTGCCGTCGCCTCCCAGCATCGCGCACCGGCTCCAACCTGTCCCCCTCCGGACGGAGGGGATGTTGGACGCGCATTGCCGGGCTTCTCCCCCGGCCACGGCGGTGCCACCATAGGGCCCCGAACACGGAAAGGGACCTCCATGCCCGTTCGAATCCTCGCCGTAGGCGACATGCACCTGGGTCGCCGTCCGTCCCGGCTGCCGGCCGCGCTGGCCGACGACGGCGCCAAACTGGGCCCGGCCGAGGCCTGGGAGCGCTGTGTCCGCCTGGCCATTGAACAGCAGGTGGACGCGGTAGCACTGGCCGGTGACCTGGTCGAGCGCGAAGACGACTTCTTCGAGGCCTACCGCCTCCTGCTGCAGGGGATTCGGCAGCTCGATCAGGCCGGCATCACCGTCGTGGGCGTCGCCGGCAACCACGATGTCACCGTGCTGCCACGCCTGGCCGACGAACTGGAGGGCTTCCACCTGCTGGGCCGTGGCGGGACCTGGGAGCGCCTCACCCTGGGCGCGGACGAAGACCGGGTGACCGTGCACGGCTGGTCGTTCCCGTCGCGGCGGGTGACCACCAGCCCGCTCGCCGGACATGACTTCCATGCGCGGGGCGAAGGCGCGGCAGCCAGCGTTCACCTGGGCCTGCTGCACGCCGACCGCGACGCGCGCGACTCGCACTACGCCCCGGTCAGCTCCGCCGAACTCGCCGCCGCCGGGCTGGACGCATGGCTTTTGGGGCATATCCATCGACCCGATGCCCTGGACACGCTCGCCGGACCGGGAACCTCGTCGGCTGCGCCGCGTTACTCGGGCGGCTACCTGGGGTCCGTTACCGGATTGCACCCCGGCGAACACGGCTCCCGCGGCCCGTGGCTGATCACCGTCGAAGGCGACCGCATCCGATCGATCGAACAGCAATGCCTGGCGCCGCTGCACTGGGCGCGACTGGATCTGGACCTCACCGGGCTCGAGGCCCCGGAGCAGGCCCGCACGCGCCTGCTGCAGGGCCTGCGCGAGCTGGAAGCCCAACTCGATGCGCGCCCCGCCCCGCCACGCGCCCTCGGCCTGCGCCTGCGCCTGACCGGAAAAACCACCCTGGCCGGCGAGGTCGCGCAGCAACTGGAGGAGCACCGCGAGGAAAGCATTGCCGCCAGCCCCGAGCGCTTCACCTTCATCGAACGCATCCTTGCCGACACCCGCCCGCCCGTCGATCTCGACGAGCTGGCACGGCGCCAGGACCACGCCGGCCTGCTCGCCCGCCGCCTGCGGCTGCTGGAACATCCCGTCGACGATCCCGACCGCCGCGCCCTGCTGGAACAGGCACGCGAGCGCCTGGCTTCGGTCGCCACCGACGCCCGCTGGCGCGGCCTGCCCGAGGCCGGACTGGATGACGAGGCCGTCGCTGCGCGCCTGGCCGACAGCGGCAGCCGGCTACTGGAACACCTGCTGGCCGATCCGGACACGGAGGCCCGCCCGTGAAACTGCAGCATATCGACATCCGCCGACTGCCCGGCATCGACCGCAGTTTTTCCGTCAACGAGCTGGACCCGACCATCAATTTCGTCACCGGACCCAACGCCTCCGGCAAGAGCAGTCTGATCCGTGCGCTGCGCTACCTGCTGGCCGGTCACCGCGCGGGCGATCCGCACCAGCTGTCCCTGACCGCGGGC
This sequence comes from Thioalkalivibrio halophilus, assembly GCF_001995255.1. Lineage (GTDB taxonomy): Bacteria > Pseudomonadota > Gammaproteobacteria > Ectothiorhodospirales > Ectothiorhodospiraceae > Thioalkalivibrio > Thioalkalivibrio halophilus. The sequence goes on from NZ_MUZR01000009.1 coordinate 17,167, forward strand.
TTTCACGATGGCGAGCACCGCTGGACGGTGGACCGCAACGGCACCCACGTCACGTGGCAATGCGACGGCCGGCCCGCGGATCCGCCGGCTCCGCCGCCCCCCGACCTGCTGGACAGCTACCTGATCGGAGTGGAAGACCTGCTGCAGGTACAGGGCGCCAGCGAACAGGCGCTGGCCGGCCACCTGCGGCGCGAACTCAATGGCGGCTTCGACCTGCCGGCCCTGCGCGAGACGCTGTTCCATTCCGCCCCGCGTGCCGGCCACAAGGAACGCCGGGAGCTGGAGCAGGCCCGCCGGAGCCGCGAAGAGGTGGAACGCGACCAGCGCCGGATCGCGGACGAGGAACGCCGCCTGCCGGATCTGGACCGGGCCATCGAGGATGCGCGCAACGCGGATCAGGAACGTCGCGCCCTGGACACCGCCCTGCAGCTGCACGACACCGCACAGGCCCTGCGCGGCCTCGACGCGCAGCTCGAGCGCTTCCCGCCGGACATGGAGCATCTCACCGGCCGCGAGCCCGCGCGTCTGGACGAGCTGGCCCGCCAGCGCGAAAACACCCGACAGGAACTGGCTCAGGCCGAACAGGATCGTGACCGGGCGTACGCCCGGCTGGCCGAAACCGGCCTGGAGAACGAACGCCCCGACGAAACCGAACTGGATCGCCTGCGCGCACGGCTTGACGAGCTTCGCCAGCAGGAACAGGCACTCGCCACCGCGGCCCGCGAATGCACCGACGCCCGGACTGCCCGCGAGCAGGCCATCGCCCGCCTGGACGGGCACGCGGCCGCGGCGCGCGAGCTGCCCCGCCTCGACGATGCCACGCTCGACCGCGCTCGCGATCTGACCCGTCGGCGGCAGGAACTGGAGGACCGCCGCACGGCCTTGCAGGCCCGCCTGCAGGGCGCGCCGGAGAACTCTCCGGAACAGGCCCTGCAGCGCTACGAACGCGCCGCCCGTCTGCTGCACGACTGGCTGGCCCTGCCGGCACCGGCCGAACCCGCCCGGCCGGTCCTGCCGACGGTGGCGGGGGCCGCACTGGGCGGCGGCATCGCAGTGTATGGCGGGGTCCTCGGTCCCCCGTGGCTGGCCGCCATCGGCGGCGGCGTGATGCTGCTCGCGCTGATCCCGCTGCTCTTTCCGCGCGTGCTGCCGGCGGGCCTGCGGCGTTCGGCCGACGCCATGGCACGAACGGCGCAGCGCGAACGCCTCGCCCGCGACTTCGAGGACCTCGACCTGGACATTCCCCCGGGCGCCTGGGACGCAGCCGGCGTGCGCACCCGCCTCGAGGCCGTCGAACAGCAGCGCGACGCACTGCGCATGACCCGCCGGCGCTTCGACGAGGCCGAGACCCTGCGCGCCGACCGCGACACCGTGGACGCGGCGTTGCAGCAACTCGACGCCGAACAGGCCGAGTTCGCCCGCGAGGCCGGCTTCGATCCCGCCCTGGCCGCGCGACTCGACGACTTCCTCGAACGTACACGCGCCCTGCAACAGGCCGAACTGACGCTCGGCCAGGCCGAAGCGCGGCACACGGAAATCGCCGGCCGGGTGCGGACCCTGACACAACAACTGCAGGAGGCCCTCGCGCGCTGGCCGACTCCCGACCCGAACGGCGCCGCCCCCGGAGAGGCTTCCGCCGCGGATCTGGCGGCGGCGCTCGAGGCCCTGCGGGCCCGCGCCGTTCAGGCCGCGGAAGCGGAACGCCGGATCGCGGAGATGGATCGCGAGTGTCGCCGCCTGCAGGCAGCGCTGGCGGAAATCGACCGACAAGAGGCACGCGAACTGGCCGATGTCGGCCTCGAGCCCGACCAGCGGGAAACCCTGGACCGTCGTCTGGAACAGCGGGAAGACTGGCAGGCCCTGCAGCGCCAGCGCCAGGAGCAGGCCCTGCGGCGCGACGACCTGGCCCGCCAGCTCGAGTCCCGCGCGGATCTGCTGGCCCTGGCGGGCATCGGGGACCCGCCCGGCGACCGTGAAAGCCTGGCACGCCAGCTTGCGGAAACCACCGACCGTGCCGAACGACTGGAACCACTGCAGGAAGAACGCAGTCAGATCCGGGAACGCATCGCGCAGACCGGCCGCAAACGGGAACGGGAACAAGCACTGGCGGCCGAGCAGACCGCCGGGGAGGAGCTGGAACGGCGGCGCGACGAGGCCCTGGACGCCGAAGCCGGGCGCTTCCTGCTCGACGACATCCAGGAGGAGTTCCGCCGCGAGGAAGAACCGGAACTGCTGCGCCGCGCGCGCGAGGCCTTTGCCCGCTTCACCCACCACCAGTGGGCGCTGCGGCTGAGCGAGGACGAGGACGGTTTTGTCGGCGAGGACCGCGTGCAGGGCGCGCTGCGTCCCCCCGGCGAACTCTCCACTGCAACCCGCATGCAGCTGCTGCTGGCGCTACGCCTGGCCCGGGTCGAGACGCGCGAGGCGACCGGGGGAGCCGGACACTGGCCGCTGCTGATCGACGAGGCCCTGGCCACCACCGACCCCGAACGCGCCCGCGTGATGTTCCGTACCCTGCAGGAACTGGCCCGCGACGGGGATCGCCAGATCCTGTACCTGGCCGCCAGCGACTATGAAGTGCAGCTATGGCACCAGGCTACCGGCGAATGGCCGCACCGCGTGGACCTGCAGGCGCTGCGCGGGCTCCCCTTGGAGGCGACCGAACCTGCGCGGTTCGCGCTCCCAGCGGCTCCCGTCATCCCGGAGCCGGCCGGCAAGGACCTGGCCGCCTGGGCACGCGAACTGGGGGTTCCACGGCCGGACCCGACGCGGCCCGCCGAAGACGTCCACCTGCTGCATGTATTGTTCGATGATCCCGCGACCGCGCGCGACCTGATGCAGGTCTGGCGGGTCGATCGGGTGGGCCCGCTACGCAGCCTGCTGGACGGCCGGATCGCACGCCGCGCCCTGCCCGACGAGCACCGGCGCGCCGCGCTGGCATATCGCTCCCTCGCGCTGGAACACTGGCTTGCGGCCCGGCGCATCGGCCACAACCGAACGGTGGACCGGGGCCTGCTGGAAGAGGCCCGTGATGCCGGCGTGCTCACCGACAACGCGCTGGAGGGCGTGGCGCAGCGCGCCACGGAACTCGAAGGCGACCCGCAGGCCCTGCTGGAAAGCCTGCAGCAGCACCCGATCACCATGGCCAGCGGCACGGAACAGCGCCTGCGGGCCGGCCATCGCGAACAGCTGCACGAATTCCTGCGCGAGCGTGGCGTAGTCGACGAACGCGCCCCCCTCACGCCGGAAGCACGCCGCCAGCGTGTCCTCGAGCGCCTCCCCGCCGCGGCCGACCCCGCCGACATCCAGCACCTGATCGACCACCTCGAGCACGAAACCGCCGACTGACTCCCGGACGATGTGCGGAACCGTGAACGGTTCCGCATTCCGGCCGTCCCATCCGCGCCGCGGGCAGGCCAGAATTGGGGTCGCTTCATCCCTGAATACCCCCTCTGCCGCGGCGCTCCGCGTCGCTCGGAGAGACGAAGATGACCAAAGCGGACGTGATCAAGCGGATCCACCGCGCCCGGCTGAGCCACAAGATGTGGGTCAGCTACGCCCACGGACTGATCGAAGGGATCCCGCTGGACCAGGACAAGGTCCCGGTCGCCCCCACCGACTGCAAGTTCGGCCAGTGGTACTACGGCGAAGGGCGCGGCCTGTCGGATCTGGCATCCTACTGCCGGATCGAACCGCCGCACGACGAACTCCACGCCACCTACCGGCGGATCTTCAACATCCTGTTCGAGGAACAGACCGAGAAGCCGACACCGCTGGCACGGCTGTTCGGTTCCACCGGGTTCGACGACACCCGGCGGCTGGACCGGGCTCGGGAGCTGCTACCCCATCTCAAGCAGTGCTCCGCGACCATCCTCACGCACCTCGACCGCCTGGCCGAAGATATCCGGGCGATGGACGAGGAGGAGGTCCGCCGGCGGCTGGGCGGATATCCGGACGACGCCTCCGCCGACGCCGTCTGCGAGCATTGCGAAAGCTGAGGATCTGAGCCGGCCCCCGGCCGCCTCTTCGGCGATCAGCCGTTGGCGGCCTTGCGGCGGATGCCCAGGGTTCCGGTACTGTTCTTGCCCTGGCCCTTGCCCGCAGCCCGTCCGGGGCCCTTGCCCGTCGCCTGATACGCGGGGCGCTTGCCGGTGGCCGGCTTGCCGCCGGCAGGCTTGCGGGATGCGGGCTTCGACTTGCGCGCCGGCGTGTCGTGGCCCGGGCCCTGCGGCGCCGGGATCTCCAGCGTCAGACCGAGGCGGCGGTTGGCGACATGGATGCCGCCCAGCTTGCGGATCGCGCCCTCGTCCAGGCTCTCCGGCAGGTCCACGTGCGAGTGTTCCTGCTGCAGGCCGATGCGGCCGATGTCGCGGCCCTTGAGCCCGCCCTCGTTCGCCAGCGCCCCGACGATCGCGCCCGGCGCGACGCCGTGGGTGCGGCCCACCGGCATGTAGTAGCGCACCATGCCGGATTCGGGACCCGAGTCGCGATCGCCCTGACGGCCGCCTTCGCGGCGTTTGTTGTTACGCTCGCCCTTGTCGCGGCCACCGGAGCGGTCGTCGCGCGCAGCACGGGCCGCGCCGGCCAGCGGGTCCGCACCGGCGGTGGCGGAGGCATCCAGCGGGGACCCCTCGGTGGCCAGCGCCACCAGGGCACCGGCCAGATCCTGCGGCGAGGTCTCGCCATCGGCCAGCAGGCGTTCCACCAGGGCCGCGTGACGATCCCCGGCGTCATCCGCCACGGCAGCCCGCACGCGCTCGGCGAAGCGATCCTCGCGCCGTGCCCGCACCGCCTCGCGGTCGGGCACGGCCCGTTCCCGCACGGACTTGCCTGTCAGGCGCTCGATGTCTTTCAGCATGCGCCGCTTGCGCGGCTCCAGGAACAGGATCGCGCGACCCTTGCGCCCGGCGCGGCCGGTACGCCCGATGCGATGCACGTAGACCTCGGCATCGCCCGGGGCATCGAAATTGAACACGTGGCTGATGCGCGGGACGTCGATCCCGCGCGCGGCCACGTCGGTGGCCACGATCACGTCCAGGCGACCGTCGCGCAGGTTGGCGACCACGCGCTCGCGCTCGCCCTGCTCCATGTCGCCGTTGAGCGCCGATGCGGCCACGCCGGCGGCGCCCAGCCGATCGGCGATCTCGACCGTCGCCGCCTTGGTACGGGCAAAGACCACCGCCGCGTCCAGATCCGGCTCGGTCTCCATCAGGCGGGTCAGGGCCTCGAGCTTGTTGCGCTGATCGACCAGGCAGTAGCTCTGGTCGATGTCGACGCCGGCCTCGTTGCCCGCACCCACGCGGATCTCTTCCGGCTCGCGCATGTGGCGGTGCGCGATGCGCCGGATCGGCGCCGGCATGGTCGCGGAGAACAGCGTGGTCTGGCGCTCGGCCGGGGTCTGCTCCAGCAGCCACTCGATCTCCTCGACGAAGCCCATGCGCAGCATCTCGTCGGCCTCGTCCAGCACCACCATGCGCAGGCTGGACAGATCGAGGCTCCCGCGGCGGACGTGATCCGCCACGCGGCCGGGCGTGCCAACCACCACCTGGGCCCCGTCGCGCAGGGCGCGCAGCTGCTGGCCCATCGGCTGGCCGCCGTAGACCGGCAGGATCTCGATGCCGTCCAGACCCGCCGCGAAACCGCTCAGGGCGTCGGCCACCTGACCGGCCAGCTCGCGGGTGGGGGCCAGCACCAGGGCCTGCGGCGCCTTCAGGGCCGCGTCCACGCCATCCACCAGCGGCAGGCCGAACGCACCGGTCTTGCCGGTGCCGGTCTGGGCCTCGCCCAGCACGTCGCGACCACCCAGCAGGGCGGGGATGCAGGCGGCCTGAACCGCGGTGGGGGTGGCAAAGCCCAGATTCGACAGGGCACGGACCAGCGACTCGGACAGACCGAGCTGGTCAAAGGAGGGAGATTCGGACATCACACAGTACTCACACGGGCCGGAAACAGCGACGGCACAGGAGTGCCCCGGGCCCGGCGAAAAGGAATGACCACACGGTCAGCTGCGCACTATACACGAAACGCGAGGGCCGTGGGGGGTCAGCCTCGTTCCACGCGATCGCGTCCGCCGGCCCTGGCGGCATACAGAGCCTGGTCCGGAAGTAGAGATCGAAATACCGCTCCACCGCCGCCCGGACTTCTCGTTGGGGTGATAAAGCCGTCATTGCAGATGATCCATGTCCGGGGTGCCGTCCGAGGCGTCGTGCAGGCCTTGAGGAAACACTGATCCGCTTTAGTTTTCGGCAGGGGAGTCGTCACAACCTGTACGATCCGCCCTCTTTGCCGACTCTGCCCGCCCAAATGATCAAGGAATCCCCGATGGGTAAAACTCTCAGTATTCGCGCGAAAATCCAGCTCCTGGTGGCGCTCCCGCTGATCGCGCTGATCGTGATCGCGCTGCTCTCGGTGCGCTTCATGGGGGACATCGAGGCCGGCGTGGACCGCGTACACCAGGACCGCGTCATCCCGCTGCAGCAGCTCAAGGAGATCGCCGACGATTACGCGGTGCTGGTGATTGACGCCGTCAACAAGGCCGATCACGGGATGCTCACCGCCGAAGAGGCCCTGCAGGACGTGCGCGGCGCCCGTTCGCATATCGATCAGCAGTGGGAAACCTACATGGCGACCGAACTCACCGCAGAGGAGGCGCGCCTGGCCGAGGAAGCCCGCGGCCTGTTTCGCGATGCCAACGCGGATCTGGACCGACTGGAACGCGCCCTTTCGGGGATGTCCGGCAACGTCTCGGGCGAACTGAGCGAATTCAACGGCCCGCTGTATGCATCCATCGATCCGATCAGCGACAAGATCAACGAACTGGTGGACCTGCAACTCCGTGTCGCCGGAGAGGAAGCGACCCGGATCGCCGAGCTGTACAACCGCTCGGTCCTCGTTTTCATCGCGGTCGCCCTCGCCGGATTCATCGTCGTACTCGGCACCGGATGGATGACCTACCGGGGGGTTGCCGTCCCTCTGGGCCGCATGCGCGAAACCATGGAGGGCATCGTCAGTGACCATGACCTCGCCCGACGAGTGGACGTCGAAAGCCACGATGAACTGGGTTCCACGGCCACTTGCCTGAACACCATGCTCGACGAGTTCCAGAACACGATCGGCGAGCTGCGCGGCATGACCGACCAGATGGCCTCGGCGGCGGAAGAACTCTCGGCGGTGTCGACCCAGACCAAGACGAACCTGGATCAACAGGGATCACAGACCGAACAGGTCTCCACCGCGATGAACGAGATGACGGCTACCGTGCAGGAAGTCGCACGCAACGCCTCGGACGCCTCCAGCGCCACCCACGAAGCGGATCGCGAATCGCGGGAGGGCGGCAAGGTGGTGGAATCGGTCGTCGGCGACATCGGCCGGCTTGCAACCGAGGTCGGGCAGATCGCCGAAGCCGTCCAGTCCCTGGACGAACAGAGCCAGAAGATCGGCAGCGTGCTGGACGTCATCCGTGGCATCGCCGAGCAGACCAACCTGCTGGCGCTCAACGCCGCGATCGAGGCCGCGCGCGCCGGCGAGCAGGGGCGCGGCTTCGCGGTGGTGGCCGACGAGGTCCGCACCCTCGCCTCCCGCACTCAGGATTCCACCGCCGACATCCAGTCGACCATCGAGAACCTGCAGGCCGGCACCCGCAACGCCGTGGATGCCATGGGCCGGGGCCGCGAGATGGCCGAAAACACCGCCAGCAATGCGCAGGAGGCCGGTGACGCGCTGAGCCGGATCGTCGCGGCGGTGGAACGCATCCGCGACATGAACACCCAGATCGCCAGTGCCGCCGAGGAACAGAACTCCGTGGCCGAGGAGATCAACCGCAATATCATTTCCATCAACGAGGCGACCAGCGAGAGCCTTGGCGGGGCCAACCAGACCGAGACCGCCAGCCACGAGCTGACCAATATCGCCTCGCGGGTACGCGAGCTCGCCTCGCGCTACCGCATCGGTCAGTAGGGGTGCTGCCCGAGTGAACTGTTAGACTGTGAACTCCATCACGATGGATGTTCACAGTCCCATGTCCGACGCGCATGCCGACACCGCCTTCCGGGCGCAACTGCGACACCTGCGGAAGTACGTGGTGCTGGCGGCGCTTGCGTGGACCCTGTCCTTTGCCGGGCTGAGCCTGTGGCTGCTGGACCACTTCCGGACCATGACCCTGGATCTCGCCTATCAGGAGGCGCAGGCGAACTTCAACAAGGATCAGGCCTTCCGTTTCTGGGGCACCCTGCACAGCGGGGTCTACGTGCCGGTGAGCGATCTGGTCCAGCCCAACCCGTACCTGGCGCACCTGCCGGAGCGGGACATCACTACGCCCTCGGGTCAGGAGCTGACCCTGATGAACCCCGCCTACATGCTGCGCCATCTCAACGAGCAGTTCGGCGACCTGTTCGGAGTACGCGGGAATATCACCAGCCTGCAGCCATTGCGCCCGGAGAATGCGCCCGATCCGTGGGAGGAGGAGGCGTTGCAGGCCTTCCGGGAAGGCGCGGAAGAACGCCTGGAAGTGGCGGACATCGACGAGGAGCCCCATCTGCGCTACATGGCGCCCATGCGCGTGGAGCGCGGCTGCCTGGAATGCCATGCCCATCAGGGATACGAGGTGGGCGACATCCGCGGCGGCGTGTCCGTGGCCGTGCCCCTGGACGACTACCGCGAACGCGAGGCGGAGACCGCCACGGTCACGCTGGCAGCGCTGTCCGGCGTCTGGCTGCTGGGCCTGGCCGGACTGAGTGCGGGCGCCCGGCGCCTGAGTCGCGACGTCCGTGCCCAGCATGCCGCCGCACAGCAGATCCGCGAGCTGAACACCGGACTGGAGCGCCGCGTCGAACAACGCACCGCCGAACTGGACGAGGCCCGGCGACAGGCGGAAGACGCCAATCGCGCCAAGAGCGTCTTCCTCGCCAGCATGAGCCACGAGCTGCGCACCCCGCTGAACGCGATCCTCGGGTTCTCGCGCCTGGCGGCACGGGGCAGCAACCTCACGGGCGAACAGCGCGACCACCTCGGCCTGGTCGAACGCAACGGCGATCACCTCCTGTCGCTGATCAACGACGTGCTGGACATGGCCCGGATCGAGTCCGGCCGCCTGACCATGGAGCCGGTCACGCTGGACCTGCCGCAGACCCTGGAGGATGTGGTTGCAACGCTGGGTGCACGAGCCCGGGAGAAGAACCTGACGCTGACCCTGGACACCGATCCCGAGCTGCCCCGCTTCATCCGCAGCGATGCGCGCAAGCTGCGCCAGATCCTGATCAATCTGGTGGGCAACGCCATCAAGTACACCGAAACCGGGGGCGTCGAGCTCCGCGCCGAGACGCGGGAAGATCCGGCGGGCGAACGGCGCCTGCAGCTGGGCGTGGAGGACACCGGCCCCGGCATCCCGCCGGAACAGCAGGAATCCATATTCGAACCCTTCGTTCAGGGTGGCGCGGCCGGCACCACCGAGGGGACCGGCCTGGGGCTGTCGATCACTCGCCAGTTCGCGGAACTGCTGGGCGGTTCGGTGGATGTCTCGAGTGCGCCGGGTCAGGGGTCGCGTTTCAGCGTGGACCTGCCGCTGGAAGCGGCCGACGACACCGCCGATACACCGGCCCCCGCCGCGCGTCGGGTGCTGGGCCTGGCGCCGGGTCAGCCGGCCTGGCGCATCCTGGTGGCCGACGACTCCGAATCCAATCGCATCCTGCTGCAGCGGCAGCTGGAAGAGGCCGGATTCGATGTCCGTCTGGCGGCGGATGGTGAAGAGGCCGTGGAGGTCTACCGCGAATGGCAGCCGCACTTCGTGTGGATGGACATGCGCATGCCGCGCATGGATGGCTACCAGGCCACGCGCGCTATCCGCGAGGCCCCCGGCGGCCAGGACACGGTGGTGGTCGCCCTGACCGCCTCGGCCTCCCTCGCCCAGGCCCGCGAGATCCGCGAGGCGGGCTGTGCCGATCTGATCAGCAAGCCCTACAGCGATAACGACATCTTCGGCACGCTGGAACGCCACCTGGGCGTGGAATTCCGCTACGCCGATGCCGAAACGGACACCCCGACCCCGGCGGACGACGCGCCCGCGCCGGAAACCCTGGCCGCACAGCTGCGGCCCCTTTCTCCGGAACGCCGCGAGGCGCTGGCACGCGCCGTACGTTCCGGCGACCTGCAGGGCATGAACGAGTGGGTCGCAACGCTGCACGAAGAGGAACCCGAGTGCGCCCGGGTGATCCACAAGGCCGCGGAGGCGTTCCGCTACGAAGACCTCCTCAAGGCGCTTGGAGAAAACCGGACGTGAACCCGCAGAACGATTCCGGCCACCCGCACCCGGCCATGTCCTCCGATGCCGGCGACGGGATCCTCGTGGTGGACGACAACCCCAGCAACCTGCGCCTGATGGTCGACGTGCTCCAGCAGGCCGGCCTGGGCGTGCGCGTGGCGCCGGGCGGCCGCATGGCGCTGGAATCGGTCGCCGAACGCCGGCCCGCACTGATCCTGCTGGACATCCGCATGCCGGACCTCGACGGCTTCGAGGTCTGCCGGCGCCTCAAGGCCGACCCCGAAACCGCCGAGATCCCGGTGATCTTCCTCAGCGCCCTGCGCGAACCCGAAGACAAGCTGCGGGGCTTCGCCGCCGGCGCGGTGGACTACATCACCAAGCCCTTCGTCGCCGAGGAGGTGCTGGTGCGGGTGAAGAGCCATCTGGCCATGCACCAGTCCCACCAGGCGCTCGAGGCCCTGGTCCACGAGCGCACCCGTGCACTGCATACCGTCTCCGCCGGCAACCGTGCGCTGGTACACGCGCAAAGTCCGGACGAGCTCCTGCGCGGCATGACCGCCGCCATCACCACCACCGGTGGCTACGCCGCCGCTCGGGTCCGGCTGCGGGACGGTCGGCAACAGCTCGCGGGCATGGACACGGAACCGGTGACACCGGGCCCCGACCGGACGAAACCGGACGGTCCTTGCCTGGTGCGCAGGACCGTCGATCTCCCCCTTCTGGTCCTGGTGCTGCCGCTGAGCGACGACCGGGGGCCGCTGGGCGATCTGCAGGTCGCGGCCCGCTCGCGGGATGCCTTCGCGGAGCCGGACGACGTCGCCCTGCTGAGCGAACTCGCCGGCGATCTCGTGTACGGCCTGCGCACCCAGCAGTCGCGCGCGGCGCTGGAACACTCGCTGGAACGCACCATCGAGGCGATGGCCGCCACCATCGAAGTCCGCGACCCGTATACCGCCGGGCACCAGCAGCGCACCACGCAGCTCGCCGACGCGATCGCGGTGGAACTGGACCTGGACCCGGAACGGCGCAAGGGCCTGCACGTGGCCAGCGCGGTGCACGACATCGGCAAGATCTCGGTCCCGGTGGAGATCCTCGCCAAGCCCGGACGTCTTTCCGCGACGGAATTCGAGCTGATCAAGGGGCACCCCGCGTCCGGTTACGAGATTCTCAAGGGCATCGATTTCCCCTGGCCGGTGGCCACCATCGTGCGCCAGCATCACGAGCGCCTCGACGGCTCCGGCTATCCGGATGGCCTCCAGGGTGACTCCATCCTGCTCGAATCGCGCATCCTGGCGGTCGCCGACGTGGTGGAGGCCATCCACTCGCACCGCCCGTACCGTCCCGGGCTCGGGCTGGACGTCGCCCTGGAAGAGGTTCAGAAACGCCGCGGCACCCTCTATGACCCGCAGGCGGTCGATGCCTGCCTGCGCCTCGCCGCCCAGGGGCGCCTGCCCCTGGAGACGGCCTGAGCCCCGGCCCCCTATTCCACCTCCAGAGGGATAGTTTCGAGCACCTCGCCGCTGTCGGAAGCGCGGTAGCGGATCTCGTAGCTGCCCGCACTGGAAGGTGCGAACAGCTGCACCGGACTGCCCTGCGAGGCCCGTGCATCCTGCACCGCGCTGGCGTCCGGGTCCGCGCCGGCCTCGACGATCTCGATCAGATCCTCGAAGCGCCCCGGCCCGGTGAAGCTCACCTCCACCGTACTCCGGGCGGCCACGGTATCTTCGGCCGAAAGGGTCACGTCGGTACCACCGACGGCAATCGGAATGGCCTCCAGGGTGCGGCCGGAATCGCGGATCACGTAGCGGATCTCGTACTCGCCCTCCTCGTCCGGCGCGGTCAGGGTCTCGGTGTCGCCGGAGACACGACTGCTGGCGCTGCGGCTGTCGCCGCTGTCACCCTCGGGCGCGTTCGGCTCCACGATGGCCACGAAGTCGTTGCGATTCTCCGGTCCCTCCCACCGCACTTCGAAATCGGCACCCGGCAGCACGGTGTCCGGCGCTTCCAGCGACGCCTCGACCGGAGTCAGCGTCACCTCCTGCGAGGCCAGCACCCGGCGACTGTCGCGCAGCACGTAGCGCACCTCGTGGGTGCCGAGCGCATCCGGCGCCTGGATCTTCACCGGCTCGCCGTCCTCCGAAACCCGGCTCGTGGCGCGGCGGGAATGCCCGGTTTCATCGTCCGGCGCGCCCGCCGCCACGATCGCGATGTAGTCGTTCCGGTTGACCGGGCCTTCCCACTCGACCTCGAAATAGGCCCCGGCCGGGACCTCCTCCGGTGCGGAGACGGAAGCCTCCACCGGGGTCAGCGTCACTTCCTGCGAGGCCAGCACCCGCCGACTGTCCCGGAGAACGTAGCGCACCTCGTAGGTGCCCAGCGCATCCGGGGCCTGGAGGGTCACCGGCTCGCCGTCCTCCGAAACCCGCGCAGTGGCCCGCCGGCCATGCCCGGTGTCGTCGTCCGGGGCCCCGGCTTCCACGATCGCGATGTAGTCGTTGCGGTTGACCGGACCTTCCCACTCGACCTCGAACTGCGCCCCGGCCGGAACCTCCTCGGATGCGGAAACGGCTGCCTCCACCGGCTCCAGCTCGATGGTCCGGGTGGCCAGAACCGCCCCCGTTTCCCGATGTACGTAACGCAGCTCGTGGGGCCCGAGGGCATCCGGCATCTGCAGGGTTACCTGCTCCTCGCCCTGCACGCGGTCGCTGGCGCGACGTGAATGGCCCGTATCATCCTCGGGCGCGCCCGGCTCCACCACGGCAATGAAGTCACGATCCTCGCCGGGCCCGTCCCAGCCGACATCGACCATGGAACCGACGCCGGCGGTGTCCGGGGCATGGAGCTCGGCGTCCGGCAGTTCCTGTTCGAGCGTCACGACCACTTCCCGGTCTTCCGCGAGGGTCGCCATCTCCCGCGCATCACCGCTCGTCGCGCCGCGTTCGGCAATGATGCGGTATTCCCCGGGCTCCAGGTGGAGTTCCAGCGGATCGGCATCCTCGCTGCGGACCTCGATCGCGTCCTCGGTCTCCACGTTCAGCGCGACCCAGTCGACCCCGCCCAGGGCATCCCCGGTTTCGGCGTCCTCGGCGCTCAGCTCCAGCGTGGCCTGCGTCTTCGCCATCATGATGTCGACCGGCTCGTCGGTCTGCGGGGTGATCTCGAACTCGGTCTCGCCGGCAAAGACCTCCGCTTCGGCCTCGACCGTGTAACGACCGGGCACCAGCTCCAGGTCGATGATCCCCCGCGACTCCCCGGAAAAGATCGACTCGCCCGCCTCGTCGGCGACCTCCCAGTCCACCCGGCGCACGTGCTCTTCGGGATTGCGTTCGTCGAGCGCGCGCAGCTGCACGCGCAGCGCCTCGGGTTCCGCTACCGCGATCTCGTCCAGGGCGGCACTGAGCTCCTCGCCGGATTGCGTGGTGAACAGCTGGCCACCGGTCTGCTCCGGCACACAGGAAAGGGTCTGAACCTCTTCCTCCTCGAGCGCAAAGCCGACCACATGGGCGCGCAGGTCGATGCCCTCCTCCGCCATCTCGGCGGCCAGCGCACAGGGATCGCCACCGCAGTTTTCCAGGCCATCGGTCACCAGGATGATGTCCGCGGACTCCGCGGTGCGCGGGATCATCTCGCGAGCCCTGGCCATGGAGTCGGTCAGCGGCGTCATGCCCTGCGGGTTTAGATCGTGGATCGTGCGCGCGATCTCGTCACCCTCGTGGGTGTCCAGCGGCAGGACGGCCTCGATATCGTCACAGTCGCCACGGCGGGTATGTCCGTAGGCGACCACGCCAAAGGGGATGCTGGCGTCGCGGCTGGCCGCGAACTCGTCGACCACCTCGCGCGCCACCTCGATGCGCGACTTGTCGTCTTCCATCCGCGCCCACATGGACCCTGAGGCATCGAACACCATGATGCTCACGTGATCATCGGCCATCACCGGCGACGCCACGCCGAGCGCGCCGGCCAGCAGACCGGTGACAAAAATGAGGCTCAAGGGCTTTGTGCGCATGGTCCCGCTCCCGCCAGTGCTGCGTGATCTTCATCCATTCACTTGTATGCCCGAGGATGGCCCGACACACGCTCGCACGCCCCCTCCAAACGAAGGGGCAACCGGCGTTGATGCGGACATGATACGGCTCAGCGCCGGCCCAGCTCCTCCAGCGCGGACTGCAGAGCAGCGACGATCTCCCTTTCGTCGCTGCCATACACCTCCGGGTCTACCGGGTCGCCGATCACGATGCGCACCTTCCCGCCCGGCCGCGGGAAACGCTGCCCCGGGGCCATCACCTCGCGGGTGCCCTCGATCCACACGGGTACGACGGGGACGGGCTGCGCGGCCAGCACCAGCCCGATGCCGGGACGCAGGGGCTGCAGGCTTCCGTCCGGCGAGCGCTGGCCCTCGGGGAACCAGATCAGTCCGTGACCGCGCTGCACAGTGGCCGCCGCGAGGGCCAGGCTGCGACGCGGCGCGGCCCCCGGGTCCACCGGCAGGATCCGCGCCGTGCGGCTGAAGGCCCGCGACAGCGGGCCGGTGAACAGGTAACCCTGGAAACCGGCCCAGTACAGCGACTCGAGGCGCTGCCGGTCCAGGGCCGGCAGCAGCGCGAGCGCATCGACGAAGCTCAGATGGCGCGGGGCGATCACGTACGGTCCGTTCGCGGGGAACTGACCGTGCACCTCCACGCGCATCAGCAGCCGGGAGAGCAGACGCGCCCCGCCCAGCAGCAGTACCCCGGCGCCGCGGCGCAGTGCCCCCGGGGGTTCCAGCGCGGTTCGCTGGTCGGCCTCCAGCAGCGACTCCGGATCCGCGAGCTGTTCCTTCAGATCGGCCTGCCCCTCGCGGGCCACGCCTGCGGCCGCCGCCTCCTGCAGCAGATCGCGCACCGTCTCGACCCGTTCGATCGCCGAGTCGTCCAGATCGATCCCGGCGCGGTCCTGCAGCGCCAGCGTCAGGTCGACCCAGCTGAGCGAATCGATGCCCAGTTCGTCGGCCAGCCCGGTGTCCGGGGTCAGGCGCCGGTCGTGGAAACGCTCGGCGAGGTAGTTCCAGGTGCGCTCGGCGCCCGGGTCGGACAGCAGCTGCTGGTCCTCCGGGGCCAAGGATTCCGGCGAGACCGGCTCCGGACGGGCCCGCGAGACCGCGTCCTCGCGCCCCAGCTCCTCGAACAGTTCTTCCAGCTTGTGCCGGCGCAGCTTGCCCAGCCGGGTACGCGGCAGCGGATCCAGCGCGACGCGCACCACGCCCGGCCGGTGATGGGTGGGCAGCGACTTCGCCACTTCGTTGACGGCCTCGCGAGCCCGCCGTTCAAGCTCTTCGCCGGCGGCCTCACGCATCAGACCCGCATCCGGCACCGCCACGACCGCCAGCCGGTCGTCATGCTCCAGCACGCCCGCCTCGCGGATTCCTTCGGCCGACTGCAGCGCGCCCTCCACGCGTTCGGGATCGATGTTCTCGCCACCGGAGAGCACGATCATGGCGGATTCACGACCGTGCAGATAAAGAAAGCCATCCGCATCGATCTCGCCGGTATCCCCGGTGCGGAACCAGCCGTCCGCGTCCAGGACCTTCGCGGTCTTGTCCGGGAGATTGAGATAGCCGGCGAATACGTTCGGCCCGCGGGCCATCACCTCGCCCCGGCCATCGCCGGCGCCACCGTCGTCGATGGCCAGTTCGACCCCCGGCAGCGCCACCCCCGCGGCGTCCAGTCGCACCCGCTCCGGGGGGTTATAGGTGAGGATGGGCGAGGTCTCGCTGAGGCCGTAGCCCGTCGCCACCTCCCAGCCCAGTGCCTGCAGATTGCGACCCAGGGCGGGATCGAGCGCCGCACCCCCGGCCACCACCATGCGCAGGCGCGGCGCCAGGCGCTGGTGCAGACTTCCGAACAGACGACGACCCGGGCGCAGGCCGAAGCGCTGGCGCGCCTGTTTCGACAGGCCCAGCATCGCGCGAAACAGTAGCGCCGGTACTCGCCCGCGGCCGGCCACGCGATCCTGCAGCGCCTTCCACACGGCCTCGTAGAGCCGGGGCACGCCCAGCATCACGGTCGCCTCGCCATCACGCAGGCCGCGCACGATCTGCGGCCCGACCAGCGAAAACGGCACGATAATGGACGCACCCAGGGTCAGCGGCACCAGGATGCCGACCGTGAACGGATACACATGATGAAACGGCAGCGGCACCAGTACCCGATCCCGATGGTCCGCGACCTCTTCGGTACACAGGGCCTCCACGTTGCTGGCCAGGTTGCGGTGGGTCAGTGGCACGCCCTTGGGCGGACCGGTGGTGCCGGAGGTGTAGAACACCGCGGCCACATCCCCGGCCTGCGCGACCGACCCGGCGGGCTCGGCCTGCAGCAGGCTCACCCAGGCATTCGGGGCATCCGTTGCGGCGTCGAACAGGCGGACCTGCCACTCGCCGGGGGCATCCGCCAGCCGTTCTTCCAGCCCCGAGGTAGTGAAGACGAAGCGCGGGGTCGAGTCCGCAAGGACGTGGCGCAGATCCTCGGACGGCATCTGCGTATCCAGTGGGACCACGCTGCCCCCGGCATTCATCACGCCCAGCGCCGCGGCAATCCAGTCCGGGCTGTTGGGGGCGAACAGCACCACGCGGTCCCCGCGTTCCAGCCCCGCCTCGCGCAGCCCGGCCGCCAGTTTCGCCGCCCTTTCGAGCAGCTCGGCCCGCTCGGTGGTTTCGTGGCCATCGCGGGTCATGGCCACCACCGCCTCGCGTCCCGACTCGGGGGAGCGCGAGGCCAGGAGTTCGTCGACGGTCTGAACGCTCATCCGCTGGCCTCCGGCGGGACGGCGCCCGCGCAACGTGGTGGGCAATGCGACTTCCATCATACGCATTGACAGGATTCGTCACGAAACCCCAATCTTCTCGCTAATGACAAAACTGCAGGGGGTTCCGTTGAACGCCACCGAGCTGCCCCCGTACCCGCGCAATGGCTACCTCCCGATCGAGGACCACGGACTGATCGGCGACGGCACCACCGCGGCCCTGGTGGGGCGCGACGGCTCCATCTCCTGGCTTTGCGTCCCGCGGTTCGATTCCGACGCACTGTTCTGCGGCCTGCTGGACCACCGCAACGGCGGCTTTTTCACGGTGGCCCCGGAGGACCTGACCGGTGCCACGCAGCGCTACGAGCCGGACACCGGGGTGCTCATAACGGAGCTCCTGGGGCCGGAGGGACGCGTCCGCGTGACCGACGCGCTTACCTTTCGGGCCGGCGCCGACCTGTCCGAAGATGCCCCCGCCGGGCGCGGCGAACTCCTGCGGATGATCGAAGTGGTGGAGGGGCGCGTGCGCCTGCGGGTCCGGCTGGAGCCGCGCGGTGACGCCGAGTGCCGACCGCATGCGGCGGGCCTGCAGCTGCGCCTGAAGCGCCGCCCGGATATCGAGCCGCACCTGGCCTCCTCGCTCCCGCTGGCCGGGCTGGACACCACCCACGAGCTGTCTGCGGGCGAACGCCACCACCTCATCCTCAGCTGGGAATCCGCGGGCCACCACTTTCACCCCCGCCCGCCGGAAGAGCTCCTCGCGGACACCATCGCGGTGTGGCGCAACTGGATGCGCTCGTTCCGCTACCAGGGTCCGCAGACGGCGCTGGTCCGCCGCTCCGCGATCACGCTGAAAATGATGGATTACACCGCGACCGGCGCGATGATCGCCGCGCCCACCTCCTCGCTGCCGGAGGCAATCGGGGGACCGCGTAACTGGGATTACCGCTATGCCTGGATCCGCGACGCGGCCTTCTCGGTCTATGCGCTTGCCCAGATCGGCATGGGGCACGAGGCCGAGGGTTTTCTTGGCTGGGTACTCGATGCGGTGGACCGGGCCGGGCGGCCACGCGTGCTGTATGACGTGGACGGCCACGCTCCGCCACCGGAATGGCACGACCCCGGACTCGAGGGCTATCGCGGTTCTGCGCCGGTGCGCTGGGGCAACGCCGCCGCCGAGCAACGCCAGCATGACGTGTTCGGCGAGATCATGGACTGTGCCTGGCAATGGGTGCGTCGCGGCGGCGCACTCGAACCCGAGCTATGGGACCGGCTGCGGCGCCTCGTGGAAGCAGCGGCGAGGGAATGGCAGACGCCGGACCACGGGATCTGGGAGGTGCGTACGCCGGGGCGCCCGTTCACCTACTCCGCGGCGCTGTGCGCGGTGGCACTGGACCGGGGGGCGCGCATGGCCCGATCCATGGGCATGGAGACCGATGCCCGACGCTGGGAAATGGAGTGCGAGCGGATCCGCACGGCCATCCTCGAGCAGGCGTGGGACCCGCACCAGCAGACCCTGACCGAACACCTCGGCGGCGGCGGGATCGACGCCAGCCTGCTGGCCCTGCCGCTGCGGCGGGTCATTCCCGCCGACCATCCGCGCATGATCGCCACCACTCGCGCGGTGGTGCGTCGGCTGGGCGCCGGCGAAGGACTGCTGTTCCGCTATCTTCCCGATGAATCCCCCGACGGACTGGCCGGCCACGAGGGCGCCTTCCTGCTGTGCAGCTTCTGGCTGGCCGACAACCTTCTGCGCCAGGGCGAACGCGACGCGGCGATGGAGCTCTACGAGTCGCTGTGCGCCCGGGCCAGCCCGCTGGGCCTGCTGCCGGAACAGATCGACCCGGGCAGCGGGGCCTTTCTCGGCAACTTCCCGCAGGCGTTCAGTCACGTCGGGCTGATCTCCACCGGCATCAACCTGGGCCGGACCTGATCCGCATCCGACCCGGCCGGGCGTTCCGGTTTTGACGGTTTCGTGCTATGAGAGAGGGGTGAGCGCTCGACCCGTCGCAACCTACCGTCTCCAGCTGCATCCGGGGTTCACCCTGGATGACGCGGCCGCGGTCGTGCCGTACCTGGCCGACCTGGGCATCAGCCATGTCTACCTGTCGCCGTTCCTGCAGGCCGTCTCCGGCAGCACCCATGGCTATGATGTCGTCGACCCGGGCCGCGTGAATCCCGAACTGGGCGGCGAAGCCGCGCGCAAACGGCTGAACGTCGCCCTCGCCCGCGCCGGCATGGGGCAGGTGCTGGACATCGTTCCCAATCACATGGCGATCGCCGGCGACCAGAACCCCTGGTGGTGGGATGTCCTCGAAAACGGGCCCTCCAGCCGCCACGCCCCCTGGTTCGACGTTGACTGGGCAGCCGCGGAAGAGCGCTGGCCCGACAAGGTACTGCTGCCGGTCCTGGGCGACCATTACGGCCGTATCCTCGAGGCGGGCGAACTGCAGCTGCGGTTCGCCGAAGGCCGGTTCACGCTGCACTATTACGAACACCGCTTCCCCGTCGACCCCTCCTCCCTGCATGACCTGCTCCAGCGGGTCTACCGGCGCAGCGGCCCGGAGCTGCTCGGCTTTCTGGCCGAGTCCTGCGCACGCCTGCCACGCCCGCGGGTGACCGGCGGCGAGCCGGCCGAACGGCGCCGACGCGACCAGGATGTGATCCACCGGCTACTGGACGAGACCTGCCGCGACAACGCCGGGACCCGGGCCGCCGTCCAGGCCGAGGTCGATGCCATCAACGCCAGCCCCGATGCGCTGGACGCCCTGATCGGTGAACAGAACTACCGGCTTGCCTGGTGGCGCACCGCCGCAGAGGATCTGGGCTACCGCCGCTTCTTCGACATCAACGATCTGGCCGGGCTGCGCGTGGAGCGGCGCGAGGTCTTTGACGCGATCCATGAGCTGCCCCTGCGCTGGACGGCCGAAGGCAGCGTGGACGGACTGCGGGTGGACCACCCCGACGGGATGCGCGACCCCGGGGAATACTTCCGGCGCCTGCGCGAGGCCTGCCCGGAGGCCTGGATCGTGGCCGAGAAGATCCTGGAACCCGGCGAGCGCCTGCCACCACAGTGGCCGATCGCGGGGACCACGGGCTACGACTTTCTGAACCGGGTCCAGGGCCTGTTCGTGGATCCCGCCGGGGAGCCCCCGATGACCTCGCTGTACGAGAGCTTCACCGGGGAACCCGCGGATTGCGACACCGTGGTGGTCGCGAGCAAGCGCCAGGTCCTGCGGGAGCTTCTGGGCAGTGAACTCCACCGGCTGACCTCGCTGTTCGTGCTGATCTGCGAGCGCCATCGCCGCCACCGTGATTACACCCGCGAGCAGCTGCATCACGTGCTGCTGGAGGTCGCCGCCCGCTTTCCCGTCTACCGCACCTATCTGGCCCGGGGCGCCGACGTGACCGAGGCCGATGCCCGCTACATCCGCAGCGCCATCGAACAGGCGCATGCCGAAGCCCCGGAGCTGGATGCCGAGCTCCTGGACTTCCTGCGCGCCCTGCTCTCGCTGGAGGTGGAAGGGGAGCAGGAGTCCGAGCTGGCCCTGCGCTTTCAGCAGCTCACCGGCCCGGCGATGGCCAAGGGCGTGGAGGACACCGCCTTTTACCGGTTTCATCGGCTGGTGGCGCTCAACGAGGTGGGCGGCGCGCCGGACCGGTTCGGGGTATCCCCCGCCGATTTCCATCGCGCCTGTCGCGACGCCCTGGAACAGCACCCGGACGCCATGCTCGCCACATCCACCCACGACACCAAGCGCAGCGAAGACGTACGCGCCCGCCTGCTGCTGTTGTCGGAGATCCCGCAGGACTGGGGCCGCACCGTGGAGAAATGGCGCAAGCGCAACGCCCGTTACCGTGCGAGTACCGGCCCCGATGCCGCGACGGAGTATCTGATCTACCAGACGCTGGTGGGTGCCTGGCCCATCGACCCCGAACGCCTCTGCGCCTACCTGGAGAAGGCCGTCCGCGAGGCAAAGCAGCACACGCGCTGGACCCGGACCGACCCGGACTACGAACACGCCGTAATGAATTTCGCCCGCGGCCTGCTGGACGACCGGGCATTCGTCGAGGCGCTCGAGGCCTTCGTCCGGCCGCTGGTGGCGCCCGGGCGAGTCAACAGCCTGGCGCAGACCCTGATCCGGTGCACGGCACCCGGGGTGCCGGACACCTATCAGGGGACGGAACTGTGGGACCTCAGCCTGGTGGATCCCGACAACCGGCGGCCGGTGGACTTCAGGCTGCGCCGTGAGCAGCTGGCCCGACTGGACGTGCTGTCCCCCGCCGAGATCCTGGAGCGCGCCGATGAAGGCCTCCCGAAGCTATGGCTGCTGCGCGAGGCACTGGCCCTGCGTCGGCGCCGGCCCGGGGCGTTCGGGGCCGCCGACGGCAGCTATCAGCCAGTCGCCGCCCGGGGCCCCCGGGCCGACCACGCCGTAGCCTTTTTGCGCGGCGACCAGGTGCTGACCCTGGTGCCCCGGCTGATACTTGGACTGGCCGACGACTGGCAGGACACCGTACTTCCCCTGCCACCGGGGCACTGGCGGAACGTCCTCACGGGGGAAGACCTCGAAGGCGGCGACATCCCGCTCGCGGATCTGCTGGCCGCGTTCCCGGTCGCCCTTCTGGAGCGGGTGGGGGAGCCACAGTGACGCGGGTGACGGTCTGGGCGCCGCAGGCCGAACGCGTCGCCCTGGAATGCGCCGGCGAACGCTTCCCGATGGCGCGCCGCGAGGGTGACTGGTGGGCGGTGGACACGCCCGCCCTGACGCACGGCGTGGACTACGCCTTCCGGGTCGACGATCGCGGCCCCTTCCCGGACCCGCGTTCACCCTGGCAGCCACAGGGCGTCCACGGGCCGTCGCGCTGGCTGGAGCATTCCCGATTCCACTGGAACGATGCGGGCTGGCGCGCCCCGCCGCTGGCCTCCGCGGTCATCATGGAGATCCACGTGGGGACCTTCACGCCGGCCGGCACCTTCGATGCCGTGATCGACCGCCTGGACCACCTTGCCCGGCTGGGCATCACCCACATCGAGCTGATGCCGGTGGCCGAGTTCCCCGGCGACCGCGGCTGGGGCTACGACGGGACCAGCCTGTTCGCCCCGCATCACGCCCTGGGCGGCCCGGACGGCCTGAAGCGCCTGGTGGACGCCTGCCACCGGCGCGGCCTCGCCGTGCTCCTGGATGTCGTTTACAACCACCTGGGCCCGGACGGCAATTATCTCGGTCAGTTCGGTCCCTATTTCACCGACACCTACAGCACGCCCTGGGGCGATGCCGTCAACCTCGATGGCCCCGACAGCGACGAGGTGCGGCGCTTTGTCCTCGACAACGCCCGCATGTGGCTGCGCGACTATCACTTCGACGGCCTGCGCCTGGACGCGGTCCATGCCATCGTCGACACCTCCGCCACCCACCTGCTGGAGGCCCTGGCCGACGAGGTTCGGCACCTGGAGACGCAGACCGGCCGACCGCTGGCGCTGATCGCCGAAAGCGATGCGAACGATCCGCGCCTGATCCGGCCGGTCGAGGTCGGCGGCTACAGCCTGGATGCGCAGTGGAACGAGGACTTTCACCATGCCCTGCACGCCCTGCTGACCGGCGAATCGCAGGGCTATTTCGCGGATTTCGGCCGACTTGAACACCTTGCCCGAGTGCTTACCCGCGGCTTCGCCCTGGACGGCTGCTACTCGCGCTACCGCCGGCGGGCGCACGGGCGGCCGGCCAGTGACGTGCCGGGGCGACGGTTCGTCGGCTGCCTGCAGAACCACGACCAGATCGGCAACCGGGCCACCGGGGAGCGCAGCAGCCATCTGCTGTCGCACGGTCTGCTGAAGGTCGGTGCCGCGCTGGTGCTGACCTCGCCGTTCATCCCCCTGCTGTTCCAGGGCGAGGAGTGGGCCGCGTCCACCCCGTTCCTGTATTTCACCGATCACCGCGACGCGGATCTGGCCGCGGCGGTGTGTCAGGGGCGCCGTGAGGAATTCGCCGGGTTCGGCCACGATCCCGCGCGCATCCCGGATCCGCAGGCCACCGAAACCTTCGAGCGCTCGCGGCTCGACTGGGATGAACCGCTGCAGGCACCCCATGCGGACATCCTCGAGTGGCACCGTACCCTGATCCGGCTCCGCCATTCCCGAGCCGCCCTCGCCGAGGACCGTCTCGACCGACTGCGCGTGGAGTTCGACGAATCCCGCCGCTGGCTCCTGCTGCTGCGTCCGGATCTGGTGGTGGCCTGCAACCTCGCCGCCCGGCCGCAGACCCTCACCCTGCCACCGGAGGCCTCGCATCTGTCGCTGCACCTGCGTTCCGAGCCGGACATCCGCCTGGATCACACCGGGCTCCGGCTGCCCGCGGAAGCGGTCGCCGTGCTTGCCGGGCCGGACACGCCGCAGGACTGAGAACGTGACGCATTCCCCTTTTTGCCAGTAGCACCCGGAACCGCCACCTGCGTCCCCCGGCCCGGGCGACTACACTGGGCCCCACGCTCAACACCGGCCCTCCCCATGACGCACGATCCAGCCGCCCCTCCGTCAGCGGAAGTCAGCGACGTCAACCAGCGGTTCTACGACCAGCTATGGGCGGACAGCCGGCTGGTCCGCCCCGAACGCTTCAACACCTGGGGCCTGGTTTCCGGCCTGGCCCGAAGCCACGACCGGCGACTCGAGGTCGGCCCCGGCATGCGCCCGCGCCTGCCTATCGAGAACACCCACTTCGTCGACATCAGCCCGCCGGCGCTGGATACCCTCGCCGCCGAGGGCGGCATCACCCATACCGCGCCGGTCTCCGAACTGCCGCACGCCGACGACAGCTTCGGTCTGGTGAGCGCCCTGGACATCATCGAGCACGTGGAGGACGACGAAGCGGCACTGGCGGAGATCAGCCGGGTGGCCGAACCCGGCGCACAGGTCCTGCTCTCCACCCCGCTCCACCCGGAATACTGGACGCCGTTCGACGACATCGTCGGCCACTATCGCCGCTATGAACCCGACCACCTCATGGACCTGCTCGACCACCACGGGCTCGAGGTGGAACAAAGCGCGATCTTCGGCATGAAACCCCGCTCCTCGCGGCTGAACGACCTGGGCATGTGGTTCCTCGAGCGCCACCGGCCCGTGGCCATGAAGGTCTATAACCGCTTTCTCATGCCCCTGGGCCTGCGCCTGCAGAAACCGCTGAAACTCCATTCCGGCATGGTCGCCACCGACGGCGTGGAAGAGGTCTTCCTGGTCTGTCGACGCCGTTGATGAGACCCGCGCCGCAGCCCCGGACTTTTCAAGGCGCGGGTGTTCCGGCCAGACTGTAAACCTGTCCACGTCGCAAGGCCCCTCCCATGCGAATGCATCACTGCGCGCGCCCGCTGCTCCTCCTCGCCATCGTCCTGCCGCTGGCCAGTGGCTGCGCGGCCGTCAGCGTGGCCAGCTCGGCCACCAGCGCCGCCGTCAGCGTCACCACCGGCACCGTCAAGGCCACCGGCAGCACCGCGGCCGCCCTGGGGCGCACCATCACCCCCAGCGGCAAGGACGACGACGAGGACAAAGACGAATAACCGGCGCGATACCCCGGCGGATTGCCGAAGCCGGGCATCAGCAACGCGGCCTTCACCGGCTACTGATCCAGCGCCAGTGCGAGAGCCTCCGGTCGGCGTGACACTTCCAGCTCAACAATGCACCCCCTGCGCCAGGACTACGTCTCCCACCTGCTGGAACTCGCCGGGGATCCTTTCGTCCGCAGAACGGTCGTAGCATGGGACAGCCAGACCGAGGGCCGATCCCATGGAATCTTTCGAGATCGAACGCGACCGGACAGTGGACCCCGCCGCGGTGGAACGCTACCGCGCACTGGACAGGATGTGGCCGAGGGACCAGAAAGCCCCGGACGCCCCATGATCCGGCCCTTCCGCCGCCGCACCGCGACCGGCACGCTGGACGCTATCTGGATCGCGGAACAGGCTGGCGCGCCGATGGCCCCGTGCGAGCGCATCGAACTCGACCTCGCGGGCCTCCAGGGCGATCGCTACCACGAGGGCCGGGGGCACTGGCATCCCGTCGAGGCCTGCCGCGTCACCCTGATCGGCGCCGAGGAGCTCGAACGGGCCCGGCGCCGCGCGCGGCGCCTGCGCCATCCCGCCAATCTCGTCCCCGGAGAGCACCGCCGCAACCTGGTGGTCTCCGGACTCGGACGCAGCCCGCGCGAGGGAGAACTCCGTATCGGCGACACGCGCTTCGTCATCGAGCGGCCGCGACCGCCCTGCGGCTGGCTCAATCAGGTCGTCGGCTACAACCTGGCGGCCGCCCTGCGCCACGACAGCGGCATATGCCTGCGCCCGCTCGAGACCGGGACCCTGCACGTCGGTGATCCCGTTCACTGGCACACGGCCCGCCGGAAAAGCGCCCCGTGAAGCACCACACTCCAGGCGGCCGCAAGGCCTCGCAGCCGCGGCTCATGCACCCGACGCGTGACTCGCCAACCGGCCGATCCACGGCGTTGCGCCGCGCAACCTTCTCTCGGGCAACGACGTGACGTTCGCGCGAGCAAGGCACTTCAGCGGGGAATAATCCGCGGCGCAGTCGTATCCTGCTTCTTCAGCTTCTTCGCCGCCTTCTTCTCTTTGGGCGTCAATACCGGTGGTTTCCTGGCTTCTTTGTTGCGCTGTCGAAGTTTGCTCATGATTGGCCTCCCGGGGAAACACGGATGCGTGTTTCCCTCAGTTTTTGTGGCGGCCCGTTCCGGCCGCAGCCCACGGGGGTTCTTCCGGATCCGGCGAACCGGAATGCATTCATCGAAGTCCGAAAAAACCCAGAATAAACAGGATGACGACGATCAGACCTATGATATAAATTATGTTGTTCATGAGGTTCTTCTCCGGGGTGGGAATGCCTCGGAATCGCATTTCGCAACCGAGATTGACCAGCATGACCGGTCGATTCTCTGCGGTCTGTACGACGACGAACACTCGATCAAGGCCGTATACTTAAGGGAGGTCATACTGTCCCCATGGGTTCGGCACAATCCGACACCCGGGGAAGCCCGCGGAACCGGATTGGGTTCCGCGGTCCAGGGCGGGGCGAATGCCGCTCGCCCTCATCTCCCACGGAGGTTCCATGTCCAGTCTCACGCACCATCCCGGCGACCATGACCGGTTACGCAGCGACGCCGAAGAACGGCTCCGGGAAGGCACCGCTCCGCCCAGTCGCGGCTGGACCATAAGCCCGGACGCACTGGCGCTGCTGTACCGGCTGGCCAGCAACCCGACCGAAGCCGGCGAAGCACTCAAGCTGCTGCATGAGCTGCAGACCCACCAGGTGGAGCTGGATCTGCAGCATGAACAACTGGTGGCCAACGAGCAGGAGCTGGCCCAGGAAAGGGACCGCTACAAGGCCTTGTTCGATTTCGCCCCGGTCGGCTATTTCGCCATGACCCCGGAGGGTCAGGTCATCGAAGCCAATCTGGCCGGTGCCCAGTTGCTGGGGGCCACACGCACCAGCCTGGTTGGCGAGAGTCTCGCCGGTTTCCTCGCCCACGGAAGCCAGCCCGCGCTCACCGGCCTGCTCGGCCGCCTGCGGGATGGTCACGCCCAGGCATGCTGCGAGGTGCAACGCACGGGGGAGGAAGGCGTCGTGCACGAGCTCCATGTCGTGGCCAATACCTCCGCGAGCGGCGACTCCGTACTGCTGATCGTTTCGCCATCCGGCCAATCTCCCGAGGCCTGAGCACAGCCTCGGGCTTCGGCGGGCAATGGAGACTCAAACGCCTCCCTCCTCGACCCGGCCGCCGTCCATCGTGGGTATCGGCGCCTCCGCCGGTGGCCTGGCGGCACTGGAGCAATTCCTCGGAAAGGTACCGCCTGACAGCGGCCTGGCCTACGTCGTGGTGCAGCATCTGGATCCGACGCAGAAGGCGCTGCTGCCCCAGCTGCTGCAACGCGTAACCGCGATGCCGGTGCGTGAAGCCGAACACGGCATGCCGGTCAGGCCGGACTGCGTGTACGTGATCCCGCCGGACACCCAGCTGACCGTGGCCAATGGCACCCTGCAACTGGCCCGTCCGTCGGAGCCGCGGGGCCTGCGGCTACCGATCGATGTGCTGTTCTCCTCCCTGGCCGGCGACCAGGGAGAACGGGCCATCGGAGTCGTGCTCTCCGGCATGGGCTCCGACGGCACGCTGGGTGCCCTGGCCATCAAGGCAGTAGGCGGCCTGACCGTGGCCCAGGAGCCCGGGTCGGCGCAGTTCGAGTCCATGCCGCGCAGCGCCATGGCCGCGGATTGTGCCGACATCATCGGCCCGCCCGCGGCATTGCCGGCCCGCATCCAGGCCTATGCGGCCCGGATGCGCGACCCGGCCCCCCCGAGCCAGGACAATGGAGCGCAGGCCCTGGAAAAGATCGTGCGTCTGCTGCAACAACGCACCGGGCACGACTTCTCGCTTTACAAGTCCAGCACCCTGCAGCGCCGGATCGAGCGACGCATGGGCATTCACGAACTCTCTTCACTGGTGCACTACGCGGATTTCCTGGAACACAACACACAGGAAACCGACCTGCTGTTCTCGGAGCTGCTGATCGGCGTCACCGCCTTCTTTCGAGATCCGATGGTCTGGGAATATCTGGCGGAAACGGCCCTGCCGGCACTGCTCGCGCGGCGCGCTCACGAGCCCGAGCTGCGCGCCTGGGTCATCGGCTGCTCCACCGGCGAAGAGGCGTATTCACTGGCCATGGTCTTCAGTGAAGTGGTGGCACGATTGCCGCAACCCCATGGGTTCACCCTCGAAATCTTCGCCTCGGACCTGAGCGCGGATGCCATCGCGACGGCACGCCGCGGCATCTATCCCCTTTCGATCCGCGACCAGATCGGTCAGGAGAGGCTGGACCGTTTTTTCATCGAGCACGAGACCCACTACCGAATCAAACCGGAAATCCGTGACATGGTGCTGTTTGCCCAGCATGATGTGGCGCTCGCCCCCCCCTTCACCCGGCTCGACCTGATCGCCTGCCGCAACCTGCTGATCTATCTCGGCCCCGAATTGCAGCGCAAACTGGTGCCCCTGTTCCATTACTGTCTGCGTCCCGGAGGACTGCTGTTACTGGGTGGCGCCGAAACAGTAGGGGCATTCGGCTCCCTTTTTACGCCCGTCGAATTCCGATTGCGGCTCTATCAGCGCCGGGACGCGGCCCTGCAGAACGGCGCCCATTTCCTGCTGAACTCGTTTCCACCGCTTTCCGGCAGAACCAAGGAGGCTCGCGTGTCCCCTTCCGACCCCCGTTCTCCACTCCCCAGCAACCTCCAGACGGCGGCCGACCAGCTGCTGCTGCAGGTGTACGCACCGGCGGCGGTCCTGCTCAACGAAGCGGGGGACATCGTCTACATCAGCGGGCATACCGGAAAATACCTGGAGCCCGCGGCCGGGAAGGCTACCTGGAATATCTTCGCGATGGCGCGCGAGGGGCTGCGCGGGGCGTTGGTCGGTGCGCTGGAACGGGCCTCCGCCAGCCAGCAGCCGCAGCACCTCCACCGGGTGGAAGTGACAAGCCCGGGTGGCCCCTGCCGCGTGGCGGTCACGGTGGATCCCCTGCAGGAACCCGGGCCCCTGCAGGGCATGACCATGATCGTGTTCCGCGATGCCCCGCTTCCCCCGCCGGGTGACGGCGATATCCAGGATGCCGACGGAGACGCCCGCACGGCCGAATTGCAGCAATGCCACGACGAAATCCACCGCCTGCGCAACGAGGCGCGTTCCTCCCGGGAAGACCTGCAGTCCGCCAACGAGGAGCTGCAGTCCACTAATGAGGAACTTCGCTCGGCGAACGAGGAATTGATGACGTCCAAGGAAGAAATGCAGTCCATGAACGAGGAACTGCAGACCATCAATGCCGAGCTTCAGACCAAGCTGGACGATCTGGCACTGGCCCAGAGCGACATGCAGAACCTGCTCAACAGTGTCGAGATCGCGATCCTGTTCCTGGACCAGAACCTGAACGTGCGGCGGTATACCGAACGGGCCGCGACCCTCATCCACCTGCGGGAACGGGACCTCGGGCGGCCGCTGAGTGACCTGAACACGACTCTCGACTACCCCGGCCTGCACGACGATGCGCGCGAAACCCTGCGCACCCTCGCCTTTTCGCAGAAGCAGGTCCGGGCCGATGACGGCCGCTGGTTCTCGGTCCGCATCATGCCCTATCGCAGGCTGGACAACGTGATCGACGGGGTGGTGATCACCCTGCTCGACATCACCGGCCCCAACAGCCCGGAGCCGTAGAGCTCAACGGAGGTCACTTGAGCTGCATGTCGTTCTCGACGGACCGCACGCCCTCGACACCACTCGCAATCTCCACCGCCTTGTCGATATCCTCCCGTGAGCTGACGAAACCGCTCAGTTGCACGCGGCCCTGGTGGGTCCTGACCCTCACCTCGAATCCGCTCAGGGAGGGCTCGTTGAACAGCGCCGTCTTCACCTTGGAGGAGATCACGGAATCGTCGACGGTTTCGCCAAAGCTTCTCTGACTCTCCGTGGCGGCACAGCCCGCCATGAACAGGGCCAGCAGCACAGCAACGAACAGAAGCGCAAAGTGCTTGTAATTGTACACAATCCAGGACTCCTCTTTAGAAGGGCAAGGGCGGCGAAAAAGCCCGGTCAAACCTTCCCTTGCCGTTGTTTCCGGCGGTATCAGATGTGACCCAGCAACAGCAGGACAAGGAGGATGATCAGCACCACTCCGATCAGCCCGCTGGGGGCATAACCCCAGTTCCGGCTATGTGACCAGGTCGGGATCACGCCGATCAGCAGAAGGATAAGGACGATAATCAGGATGGTTCCCACGGGCATGATGCAGTTCCTCCGGCACGGTGAGCGATATCGGTCGCGTCATTGCGACTGATGCATGGCTTCACTCTCGCGCCAGCAGGACGGGGAGATCTGTACGTTGCCGAACACACAGCGTGGCGTAACGGCGCCCAGCGAACCGGCAAGAATGCGCAGCCGGCTTGCCGGGAGGCCGGGGATGTGCGCTTGCGTACATACAGCCAGCGCGCGGGACGGATGCCCTGGCTCAGCACCATGGGCACCAATGCGGCCATCGTTGCGCTTGGCGCCCTGCTGATGTCGATGGTGGGTGCGGGGACTTTCGTCGTCCATCTGCCCATCGCCAGTCTGGCCGCCGCGATCGGGATCCCGTGTGTGAGCGGTCATGCACACCCAGGAGCCCGTAGCGCGGTTCAGTGACGTTGGTGCACCCGGGCAGCAGTCAAGTGTCGGATGCCACACACCGGTTCCTGCTCCCGGTCCGGCCACGGCATCAGCCGATCCGTTTCTTTCTTGACGACCTTGTAGCACTCGCAGCTCAGCTGCTCCAGCGCGGGACGGTCCAGCACCGTGATGTGCCCGCGCCGATAGTGGATCACGCCCAGCTCGTGCAGCTTGCGGGCCGCCTCGGTAATTCCCTCGCGGCGCACGCCCAGCATATTGGCGATCAGCTCCTGGGTCATGACCAGTTCGTTCCCCGGCAGCCGGTCCAGCGACAGCAGCAGCCAGCGGCACAGTTGCTGCTTGATGGTGTGGTGGCGATTGCAGACCGCCGTCTGCGCCATCTGCGTGATCAGAACCTGGCTGTAGCGCAGCATCAGGCGCATCAGCTCGCCATGCTGGTTGATCTCGCCGTCGAAAAGCGGGACCGACAGCCGGAAGGCATGGCCGCCACTTTGGACCACCGCGCGACAGGTCATGCTGCCACCCCCCATGAACGACCCGATGCCGACCATGCCGTCGTTGCCCACCACCGCGATCTCGGCCGAGGAGCCGTTCTCCGTCAGGTACAGCAGCGACACGATTGAATCGACCGGAAAATAAACGTAGCTCGGCCGATCACCGGACTCGCACAGCACCTCGCCCAGCGTCAGCGTGACGGGTTCGAGCAACGCAAACACGCGCGCACAATCTTCCGAAGAAATCATGCCGAGAATATGGTTTTCCCCTGGTTCAGTCGATTGCGACATATCCTTCAATTCCTCCCCGTGACTAAGGCCGTTCTCCCCCCCGACCGCCTGAAGCTCCCGTTCAGATCATACGACTGCACGACACCTGCCCTATCAGATGTGCCAACAAAGTTGTCATTTCAGTAAGGATAGAGGTCTTTTCACATTATGCGAGCTTCAGGTCACATGCCCCAGCCGCATCCCGGCAGTAAAAGATCGACAACGACCCTTGCCATGCGCCTTGGCATCCAGCATCGCAACATCCGCGTCATGTATAAGGTCATCAGCATTGTCGTCATCATTCGGATAAAGGCTGATGCCGATACTCAAATGGATGCGAAGCCTGTGCCCGTCGATCGCCAGCGGTTCGGCAAACGCCGCGTGCAGCTTCTCGGCAGCCAGCGCCGCATCCTGCGCCTGATTGATTTCGGTCAGCAGGATCACGAACTCGTCACCGCCATAGCGGCAGACGGTGTCGGAAGCCCGCACGCAGCTCAGAAGACGTTCCGCGGCGCCCTGCAGCACCCGGTCACCGATCGCGTGCCCGAGCGAGTCGTTGATCTCCTTGAAATCATCCAGATCCAGAAACAGCAGCCCGACCAGCTTTTGATTGCGCCGGGCCAGGGCGATCGCCCGTGAGAACCGTTCTTTCAGCAACAGTCGATTCGGCAATCCGGTCAGCCCGTCATGCTGGGCCAGATAGGCCATCTTTTCGGTGACCGCGCGCGCCTGATTGCGGTCGTGAAATACGATCACCGCCCCGGTCACCCGGCCATCGCGGTCGTGGATGGGTGCCGCGGAATCCTCGATCACGATCTCGGTGCCGTCGCGACGGATCAACACGCAGTCCATGGCCAGCCCCACGGTCCGGTCCTGATCGATGGCCCGCCAGGCCGGATTTTGCCCCGCCTCGCGGGTGGCCCCGTCGATGATGTTGAACACCTTCCTCAGCGGCTGGCCCAGCGCCTCCGCCCCGGACCAGCCGGTCATCTGCTCCGCCACGGGGTTCAGATAGGTCACGTTGTAATCCAGATCGGTGGCCAGCACGGCGTCGCCGATCGAGTCGAGCGTGACCCGGCTGCGCTCTTTTTCCTCGAACAGTTTCTTTTCCGCCTGGCGCAATACCCGCTCGGTAGCCTTGCGTTCCATCACATAGCGCAGCGCACGCGGGAGCCAATAGGGATCCGCTCGTCCCTTGGCGAGATGGTCGAATGCCCCGTGGCGAACGGCTCGGCGCGCGGTTTCTTCAGTATCGGCCGCGCTCAGCACGAGGATCAGGGCCTCGGGCTGGGCCCGGTAAACCCGGTCAAAGGCCTCGACCCCCTCTCCGTCCGGCAACATCAGGTCCAGCAGTACCACGTCGAACGTGTTGCGTGCCAGATGCCCCAGGGCATCGGCCAGACACGTCACCCATACCACATCAAACCTTCGCGTCTCCGGCTCCCCCAGTGCCTTCAGGATCCATTCGGCATCGGACTGGCTGTCCTCGATCAGCAAGATCATGCCTGGCCCGGCATTCAGGGCGGACCGAAACGATGACCCCGGAACTGGTTCCTCACTGTTGCCCATTCACTGGCCCCCATCGAATGCATGAAGCATTCGAGGCTAGTTGACCGGTTACACGCGATCGGTTCGGTATCGAACAAACGCCTGACCGGGTTCCTGATTCCAGATCCTCAGTGGATTCCCACGGGATCGCCCCCGTGAGCAATACATACGGGTCCAGAAGCAATTCGCATACCACACACCCCCTATCAGTCAACGTA
>NZ_MUZR01000010.1 GCF_001995255.1 Thioalkalivibrio halophilus
CGCGCGCGAGGCTGCCCTGTCCACGGAGTCGGCGCGTTCGCGTGCCGCCGCCGGGGTCGGTTCGGTGGCGGAGGCGGCGGCGCTGGCGGTGGCCGGCGACGGGGCGCGCCTGCTGCTGCCGCGGCGGCTCTCCGCGCGGGCGAGCTGCGCGGTCGCGGTGCGCACGGTGAACGGGACGGACAAGCTTTTCGAGGAGGGATGATGACGGTTCATTTTGTCGGAGCGGGGCCGGGTGCGGCCGATCTGCTGACCTTGCGCGGGCGCGATCGTATCGCGGCCTGCCCGGTGTGCCTGTATGCCGGTTCGCTGGTGCCGGAGGCGGTGCTGGAGCATGCCCCGGAGGGGGCGCGCGTGGTCAACACCGCGCCGCTGACGCTGGACGCGATCATGGAGGAGATCGAACGCGCCCACGCGGCGGGCCAGGACGTGGCGCGCCTGCACTCCGGCGATCTTTCGGTCTACAGCGCGCTGGGCGAGCAGATCCGCCGGCTGGAGGCGGCCGGGATCGATTACAGCATCACGCCCGGCGTGCCGGCGTTCTCTGCCGCCGCCGCGACCCTGGGGCGGGAACTGACGGTGCCGGAGGTGGCGCAGTCGGTGGTGCTGACGCGCACGCCGGGACGGGCGTCCTCCATGCCGGAGCGCGAACGGCTGGCGAGCTTTGCCGCCACCGGGGCGACCCTGGCGATCCACCTGTCGCTGCACAATATCGAGACCGTGGTCGAGGACCTGCGGCCGCACTACGGCTGCGACTGCCCGGTGGCCATCGTCTTCCGTGCCAGCTGGCCGGACGAGACCGTGGTGCGCGGTTCGCTTGGGAATATCGCGGAACGGGCGCAGGCCCTGACCACGCGGCGCTCGGCGCTGATCCTGGTGGGCCCGGCGCTGGACCCGGGCGATTTCCGCGACAGTGCGCTGTACGACCCGGCGCACGTGCGCCGTTACCGCGGCATGGACGGGGACTGAACGCTGGATGCAGGATTGATCTGTATCAATCTTGTCCAGCATTGGTTCAAAAATACGCCCTTAAGAAGCGGCAGGTCTTTTAGACTGAGTCCATGTGGTGACGGTTTTCCGCCGGGCCGCATCCAGCCCAATAAGAAGGAGCGAACCATGCAGAAGAAGCGCATTTTCCGGGGCCTGCTCGTCTCGGCCTGTACGGCCGTGGCCCTGGGCCTTTCCGCCCCGACGTTCGCCGGTGACTACGACCAGTACCGCGACATGTTCGAGCCGCTGCCGGCCCTGCCGCCGATCCCGGCCGACAATTCCCTGACCGACGAGAAAGTGGAGCTGGGCAAGTTCCTGTTCTTCGAGCCGCGGATCTCCAGCTCGGGCGTGATCTCCTGCGCCACCTGCCACAACCCGGCGCTGGGCTGGGGCGACCGCATCCCGCGCGCAGTCGGCCACGACGGCCAGGTCGGCGAGCGCAACAGTCCGACGGTGCTGAACTCCGGCTTCTTCGAGGCCCAGTTCTGGGACGGCCGCGAAGATGACCTGGAAGGCCAGGCCCTGGGTCCGATCCAGGACGCCGTGGAAATGGCGATGCCGCTGGAAGAGGCGATCGCGCGTCTGGAGGAGTTCCCCGAATACATCGATATGTTCGACGCGGCGTACCCGGATTATGACGGCGACAACGTCGTGAACACCGATCACGTGGCCAAGGCCCTGGCCTCGTTCCAGCGCACCCTGAATACGCCGAACTCCGATCTGGACCGCTGGCTGGTGGGTGACGAGGATGCGATGACCGAGCAGCAGAAGCGCGGCATGGCCCTGTTCGCGGACAACGGCTGCGTGGCCTGTCATCGCGGCCCGGCGCTGACGGACTCGAACTTCCACCAGATCCAGGTGCCCGGTTCCGAGGACAAGGGGCGCTATCTGGTGACCGGGGAGGAACGCGACAAGTACGCCTTCAAGACCCCGACGTTGCGCAACGTGGCCCTGACCTACCCCTACATGAACAATGGCGAGACGGAAACGCTCAAGGAAGCCATTGAGATCATGGGGCAGGAGATGCTGGACACCGACTTCACGGAAGACGAGCTGGAAGACATCGAGGCGTTCATGCATGCCCTGACCGGCGAGATGCCTGATATCACCATCCCGGCCCTGCCGTGATGCACGGGGGGTCGCGCAGCGCCTGAGCGTTGATGCGAATCCCTGCATCGAAGCCCCCTCCATGCGTGGAGGGGGCTTTTTTGTGCGTTATGGAGCCCGTGTGGCCGTAACGGTTATTCGACGG
The DNA here is from genome assembly GCF_001995255.1 of Thioalkalivibrio halophilus. Lineage (GTDB taxonomy): Bacteria > Pseudomonadota > Gammaproteobacteria > Ectothiorhodospirales > Ectothiorhodospiraceae > Thioalkalivibrio > Thioalkalivibrio halophilus. The sequence goes on from NZ_MUZR01000010.1 coordinate 2,240, forward strand.
TGATGGTGATCTCTTCGGAGACCAGTGGGGGATCGAAGCTGATATGGCGGTAGTCCATGAACAGGAGCTGCAGGGTGTGAGTCCCGGGCTCCAGCTCGATTTCCCCTTCGGTCTGGCCACCTCCGAAGTGGTGCTTGTGATCGGTGAATGGCAGGGAGGCGTCGAGATCAACCTCGTCCAGTGGTTTGTTCACGAGCAGGTGATGATGACCGGTGTCGTCGGCCTCCACACCAGCCGGAGCGATGCCCATGCCACGCAGGCCCATCTGGACGTGTACCGGGCCTTCCACGGTGTCACCGTCCTGCGGGCTGATGAAATAGACCTCGGCATCCTCCGGGGCGGCGATACGTTCGAGGTCGGCAAGGGCCCCGGAGGCCAGGGCCAGTCCGCCGGCCAGGAGGGCCAGGCTGGATACTCGGGGAAACGGGAAGCTTCTCATGGCAGTTCCTTGGATCCGCATTCGGGTCTGCTGGGGGTTCCATTCGAGTGTAGTCCATGAAAGGCGTATGGGGTCGGGTCGTTCTGCTACCCTAGGCGGCCCTTTTGACTACCGGAAGCGAGTGTTCGCGCATGGCCTTTCGTACCCGTTTTGCCCCCAGCCCGACCGGTTATCTGCACATCGGCGGTGCCCGCACCGCGCTGTTCTCCTGGCTGTACGCCCGTCACCACGGTGGCGAATTCGTGCTGCGCATCGAGGACACCGATCTCGAACGCAGCAGCGCGGAATCGGTGAACGCGATCCTCGAGGGCATGAACTGGCTGGGGCTGACCTATGACCACGGCCCGTTCTACCAGACCGAGCATTTCGACCGGTACCGCGAGGTGATCGACCAGCTCCTGGCCTCCGGGCACGCCTATCGCTGCTACTGCACGAAGGAAGAGCTGGATGCGATGCGCGAGGAACAGAAGGCACGCAAGGAAAAGCCTCGCTACGATGGCCGCTGCCGTGCGCGTACCGAACCGCGCGAGGGCGTGGATCCGGTGATCCGTTTCCGCACCCCGGACGAGGGCGCGACCGTCGTTGATGACATGGTGCGCGGCAAGGTAGCGTTCCAGAACAGCGAACTGGATGACCTGATCATTGCCCGCTCCGATGGTTCGCCGACTTACAACCTCACGGTGGTGGTGGACGACATGGACATGGGCATCAGCCATGTGGTGCGTGGCGATGACCACCTGAACAATACCCCGCGTCAGATCAATATCCTCAAGGCCCTGGGTGTGGAGCCGCCGCGCTACGGCCACCTGCCGATGATCATGGGCCCGGACGGCGCCAAGCTGTCCAAGCGCCACGGGGCGGTGTCGGTGATGCAGTTCCGCGAGGAGGGCTACCTGCCCGAGGCGCTGCTGAACTATCTGGTGCGTCTGGGCTGGGCCCACGGGGACCAGGAGATCTTTTCGCTGGACGAGCTGGTGCGGCTGTTCGATATCGAGGACGTCAATCAGTCGGCCTCGGCCATCAACCCCGACAAGCTGCTGTGGCTGAATCAGCACTACATCAAGAGCCTTGACCCCGACCATGTGGCGCTGGAGCTGGGCTGGCACCTGGGCCAGCTGGGCGTGGACCCCGCCGAGGGGCCGGAACTGCGGCAGGTGGTGCTGGCGCAGCGGGAGCGGGCGCGTACGCTGCGCGAGATGGCCGAGAACAGCGTGTATTTCTATCGCGACTTCGACGAATACGATCCGAAGGCCGAGCGCAAGCAGTTGACGCCGGAGGCCCGCGAGGTACTGCAAACCCTGCACGACGGCTTCAGTGCCCTGGGCGCCTGGGACAAGGAGGCACTGCACGAGGTGGTGCAGCATACGGCCGAACGCCTCGACCTCAAGCTCGGGAAGGTTGCTCAGCCATTGCGTGTGGCGCTGACGGGCGGTACTGTATCGCCTCCGATCGACGACACGCTCGTACTGATCGGGCGCGAGCGCTCGCTGGAACGGATCGAGCGGGCCATCGCGAAGATTTCCGCGCAAGCGGGTTGACAGAAAAAAGGGGTGTGGCTACATTACGCACCTCGCCGGTTACGGGGCCATAGCTCAGCTGGGAGAGCGCCTGCATGGCATGCAGGAGGTCGGCGGTTCGATCCCGCCTGGCTCCACCATTACGGCGAATGGCAGGATCAGCGATGCATCGTTTTGGAATGATCTCCATCTACGTTGGGCTGGTTTTGTCGATTGTGGGATTGTTCGGCGGTTTCGGGTTGATGTTTGCCGGTGAGCAGACATGGTCCAAGCCACTGGTCGCAATGGTCCCGCTGGGGTTCCTGCTGGTTTTCAACGGTGTGGTGACAACCATCCTGCATCGTCCGAAAGGCAGCCGCGGAAGTGAAAGGCCGCAAGGACCTCCTGACTAGTTTGCAACATGACGTTGCCTCTGCGTCCCCATCGTCTAGAGGCCTAGGACACTGCCCTTTCACGGCAGCGACCGGGGTTCGAATCCCCGTGGGGACGCCATATTCCGGAGGCCCGGATCCAGTACCGCTGGATCCGGGCCTTTTTCGTTCTGGTCCGGAATCGGAATCAGCCGCCGAAGATCTTTTTCTTCCAGCGCGACAGCCAGCCCCCTTCCAGGATCGGTCGGACATAGGGGACATAGTCGAGGTCATCGCGTTTGATGTGGTTCATCAACCACAGGCCCAGATCGGAGCGGATCTTGCGCGCCACGCCGAACGTGTCGTGCCCCTGTTCCAGTTCTCCGCGCAGCTTCTCGATGCGTGCGGCAAAGGCCTCGTGCACCTTGCGGTGGGCATCCAGGGCCGGGTAACCGGCCTTCTCCATCAGGCCCTCTTCGAACACCAGGTGGGACGAGGTGTAGTCGAGCAGTCCGTCCACCACCTCGCGCACTTCCTGTTCGTTCTCGGTGGCGATCGCATGTTCGGTCTGCTGCAGGTATTCGAAGATCCGCTTGTGCTGTTCGTCGATCACATCCAGGCCGAGTTCCAGATTGGAGCTCCAGTTGAGGCTGGTCATGGGGAACACCCTTTCCGATAGTGGAGAGATAACCCTCTACCGTGTAACAGAATGAGCCGGGTTGCGCATCGCAGACGGGATCCGGACCGCTTCTTTGTTGATCCGTGTCAATTGAAGGGGCGGCGGATGGGAAGGGCGAAAAAAAGAAGCCCGGCCGGAAGCCGGGCTCAAAGTACTGAAACAACCGTGTGACGGAGGGAGTCGGTTGTCTCGGTGTACCGGTCGGGGACCGGGTCAACACCATGCAGTGGCCACATCGTGACCGGGGTTACGGAAACACCCGTGGAGAGTTTTTCGTCACCACTCGTTAGCTGTGACGGGATAACCGGAGAGAGGTTCCGGTTGCGGGTGCGACATGCGATACAGTTCACGGTTTCTCTGGCGGTGAATCAATACGGAACGACGGACATGCGCGGACTGGAACAGATCCCCTGGCTTTACGATGGCTTCATGGTGCTGGCCGATGCGCTGGGCCTGCGTCGCTGGCGGATGCGCCTGGTATCCGGGGCCCGGGGACGGATCCTGGAGGTCGGTTGCGGAACCGGGCGCAATCTGCCGCTGTATCCGCAGGGGGCGGAAGTCATCGGCGTGGAGCCGGACTTCCTCGCGTTGCGGAGTGCGCGACGCCGCGCCCCCGGGGTGCCGCTGGTGGTGGCCCGCGCCGAGGCCCTGCCGTTCGTCGAGGGGCAGTTCGATGCGGTGGTATCCGGGCTGGTGTTCTGTTCGGTGCAGGATCCGCCGGCTGCTCTGGGCGAGGTGCGCCGGGTCCTGCGGGCAGACGGGGAACTGCGGATGCTGGAGCACGTGCGGCATACACGGCCGATGCTCGCCCGCATGCAGGACCGGGTGCAGCCGGCCTGGACCTGCGTGGCGGGGGGCTGTCATCCCAACCGGGATACCGAGGCGAGCGTGGAGGCGGCAGGGTTTGCCATCGATCCGCAGGATCGGGTCGCGCGGGGCGTGATGCGGCGGTTCACGGCGCGCCCGGTGGCAGAGGCAAAGATGGCCGGAGACGAGGCTCAAGGATGACCGGGACCTGCCGTTAGCGCCGGTGCGGGCGGTTTGTGTATTCGGAAGTGCCCGCCAATGCGAAGGAGGTGCCCATGGATGTCAATGCAGCGGTTTCTCAATCCGTGCAGCTGCAGCAGGCAAACCTGATGCAGCAGAAGGATATCGCGGTGATGAATCGTGCCATGGAGGCCGAAGAGGCTGCGGTGACGCAGTTGATCGAAGGCATGCCCGAAACTTTGGGGAATGCCGGTGTGCAGGCGACGGCCGGCGCGGCAGAGGCGTTGCCCGACAACGTCGGTACGCTGGTCAACACCACGGCCTGAAGGCAGTCTCGGAGACTCGGCTCGGGTCTCCGAATTTTCCCGGGCGGTTGCTGCGGGCAGCTACTGCCGCTGCGCTTCGAATTCGATGATCAGTTCCACCGTGTCCCCCACGATGTCCCGGATCAGACCGTAGTCCATGCCGAAGTCGCTGCGCTGGAATTCGCCCCGCATCGAGGCGCCCAGCACGTAGGGGCGGGAGAAGATGCCGCCCAGCGGAAACGGGTAGCGTCCGACCTTGTTGATGGTTACGTCCAGGGTGATCGGCCGGGTTTCGCCCAGCAGTTCCAGATCACCGGTCAGCTGCCCGCTGTCCTCCCCGGTGGGTTCGTAGTCCGTGGCGATGAAGCGCATCTCCGGATGGTTTTCCACGTCGAGGAAGTCATCGCTGCGCAGATGATCGTCGCGTTCCTCGTGGTTGGAGAACACGCTGTCGGTCTGTACCACGAAGTACCCTTCTCCCAGCTCGCCCGTGTCCGGATCGAACATGAAGGCCCCCTCGGCCTCGAGGAACATGCCGAGCACCCGGGCGTATCCGGCATGATCCACCAGAAACCCGACCGCGAAGTGCTCGGTGTCGATCTCCCATTCGTCCATCGCCAGGCTGGCGCCGGGCAACATCCACGCCAGGGTCAACAGGGCCGTGGCGGCCAGGGTGGGGAATCGATGGCTCATGGTGTCTCCTCCGGGGCCTGTGGGCGTGAACCGGACTTCTTCCGATACAGATAGACGATATCCACGGCAAATGAAACCGTCAGCGCGGCGAGGGCGAAGCCCGCGGTGGCGATGGCAACTGACGTCGAAACCGCCGGGGCGAGGGCGACCAGCAGGGCCGGGGTTTGCAGCACGCATACCGTCTGGCGCCGCCGACTGGGTGGCAGCTCCGCGCGCAGCCAGGGCAGTGCGCGCCCGGCCAGCACGAACAGATAGCGCATGGCCCCGATCGCCAGCACCCAGACGCCCGCGGGTCCGGGCTGCCACGCGAGCACGGACAGCGCGAGGATGAGTGCCGCGTCCAGCTCCATGTCGAAACGCGCGCCGAAGGCCGACGCGGTGCCGCTGCGTCGTGCCACCGCTCCGTCCACTCCGTCCAGCAACAGCACCAGCAGGGCGAGGGTCACGACCCAGGCCGGCAGCCAGTAAACGGGCAGGTCGACCGTTGGTATCAGGGCCAGCAGTGCGACCCCGCCAACCGGGGCGGCCAGGGCTGCGCGCACCAGGGTCACGCGGTTGCCGGGGCCCGGGATCCCGGACAGACCGTCCGCATGCGCGGCCCCCCGGACCAGCAGGGCCCACAGCAGCCCCCACAGGAAAGCGGTCGCCAGCAGCAGCGCGGGACCGATCGGTGTCAGGGTTGCGACGCCGATGGCAAGCAGTCCGGCGAGCGCCAGGTCGGCGGACCGGAGCGGCTTTCGCAGGGCGGCGGAGACGGACATCGGCGACCTTTCCTCGGTGGGATTGCGGCGGGTGGTGGAGACTCGGCACACTGCGGATTCCACATCTTCGGGAGCATGGCGCAGTGTCCCTCTGGTCGCGAAAGCCCGCATGAACCGCGCACGAGCCTTCTGGATTACAGCGCCCGGCGAGGGCGAGATCCGCGACATGGAACTGCCGCCTCCGTCCCCCGGGGAATGCCGGGTGCGAGCGCGTTATGGCGCGATCTCGCGCGGTACCGAGTCGCTGGTGTTCCGGGGCCGGGTGCCGCCGGATCAGTACGCCGCGATGCGGGCACCGCTGCAGGAAGGGGACTTCCCGGCACCGGTGAAATACGGCTACATCAGCGCAGGCGTGGTCGAGTCCGGCGGGCGTGCCGGCGAACGGGTCTTCTGCCTGCACCCGCACCAGGACCGTTACAACGCACCGGATTCCATGCTGGTGCCGATCCCGGACGCCGTCCCGGACGCGCGCGCGGTACTGGCGGCGAACATGGAAACGGCCGTGAACATCGTGTGGGACGCCGGGGTGGGTCCCGGCGACCGGGTGGCGGTGATCGGTGCGGGCGTGGTCGGGTTCCTGTGCGCCTGGCTGATCCGTGCGATCCCGGGCGCCCGGGTGGATCTGATTGACCCCGAGCCCGCGCGGGCGGAACCGGCGCGGGCGCTGGGGCTGACCCTGCACACACCGGCGGCGGCCCGCGAGACCCTGCCGGCCGCGTCGCGCGATGCGGTGATCCATTGCAGCGGTCAGGGCGACGGGCTGGTGCAGGCGCTGGAGCTGGCGGGCACCGAGGCCCGGGTGGTGGAGGCCAGCTGGTATGGCGATGCGCCGGTGAGTCTGCCGCTGGGAGCCGGGTTTCATTCGCGGCGTCTGGAGCTGCGCAGCAGCCAGGTGGGCCGTATCCCGCCGGCACGCGCCGCGCGCTGGGATTATCACCGGCGTCTGGCGCTGGCGCTGGAGCTGCTCGCCGATCCGGCGCTGGAGGTCCTGATCAGCGGCGAGGATCGTTTCGAGGACCTGCCGCGGGTGATGCCGCGGGTAGCCGGGCCCGAGGCCGCCACGACACTGTGCCATCGCATCCGTTATCCCGATCCCGACCCAGTGTGGGTCTGAACGAGCCCGACCGAATTACCAAGGGGAGACGCCCGCATGTACAGCCTGAATGTCCGCGATCACTTCATGATTGCCCACAGCTTCGCCGGCGAGGTGTTCGGTCCCGCGCAGAACCTGCACGGTGCGACCTACGTGGTGGACGTGACCTTCCGCCGGGCCGAGCTGGATGACGATGGTCTGGTGGTCGACATCGGCCGGGCCGGCGAGGTGCTGCGCAGCATCCTCGCCGAACTGAACTACCAGAACCTGGACGATCGACCCGAGTTCGAGGGGCAGAACACCACGACCGAATTCCTCGCCCGGGCGATTCACGGGCGCATCGCCACCGCCATCCACGAGGAGCGTCTGGGCGCTTCCGCACGGGGCCTGGACGCGGTCTGCGTGACCCTGCACGAATCCCACGTGGCCTGGGCCGCCTACGAGGCGGCTCCTTGAGCGAGGCCGCCGATCTGCGCCTGCTGGTTCCCGGGGCGCTGGATCAGCCCACCGGTGGCTACCGATTCGATGCGCGCATGCTGGCGGGCCTGCGCGAGCGCGGCTGGAAGACGGCAGTCGACGAGCTTCAGGGCGACTTCCCCGGACCTTCCGCGGACGCTGCGGCGGCGCTGGATGCGGCCCTGGCGGCGGCCCCCGACGGCCAGCGGGTGCTGGTCGACGGCCTCGCGGGCGGCGCCTTCCCCGAGGTGCTCGAGCGCCACGCGCAGCGGCTGCGTCTGCTCGCGCTGGTGCATCACCCGCTCGGGCTGGAGACCGGCCTGGAACCCGCGCGCAGCCGCGAGCTCCTCGCGCTGGAGCGGGCCGGGTTGCGAAGCAGCCGCGGGATCGTCACCACCAGCGCGTATACCGCCGACGTGCTGGCCGGATGGGGAATCGAGCGTCCGCGCCTGCGGGTGGTCCCGCCCGGTGTGGAACGTCAGGCGGCGGCATCGGGGCCCGGTCCCGGGGAGCCGCCCTGCCTGCTGGCGGTGGGGGCCCTGATCCCGCGCAAGGGGCAGCACCACCTGATCGCTGCGCTGGCCGGACTGACGGATCGCGCCTGGCATCTGGTGCTGGCCGGGCCGGCAGATCGTGACCCGGTATTCGTGCGTCGCCTGCGTGAACGGATCGAGGACAGCGATCTGCGCGACCGGGTCACCGTCACCGGAACCTGCGACGAGGCCGATCTCGATGCCTGGTTCGATGGCGCGTCGCTGTTCGTCCTGCCCAGCGAGTACGAGGGGTTCGGCATGGTGTATACCGAGGCCATGGCGCGCGGCCTGCCGGTGATCGCCACCACCGGTGGTGCGATCCCGTACACCGTGCCGGCCGCCGCGGGTGCCCGCCTGCCGCCGGGCGACGTCCCGGCGTTGCGCGCCGCGCTGACGGATTATCTGGAGCGCCCGCAGGCCTGGCTTGCCGCCGGGGCCGCCGGCCGGCGGGCCGCGCGGCAGATGCCCGACTGGCCCCAGGCGGTCGTCGCGATGGATCGGGCGCTGCGCGAGCTGACGCAGTGAGCGAGCACTTCGATCGCGAGTGGCTGGGCCTGCGCGAGCCCGTGGATCATGCGGCGCGCCCGGCGTCCCTGGCCGACGCACTTGCGGAGTGGGTGGTGCGGGTTCGGGGAGCGAACGAGGCACCGCTGCGGGTGCTGGATCTGGGCGCCGGCAGCGGTTCGAACCTGCGCTGGCTCGCTCCGCGGCTGCCGGACCCGCAGCTCTGGACCCTGGTGGATCATGATGCCTCCCTGCTGGACGCGGCCCGCCGCGACGCCGGCGGCGAACGCGTGGAACACCTGCGGGTGGAGGACTTCGCTGCCGCGCCTCCGGCCTTGCCGGGTGCGGCGCCCGCCCCGCTGCTGGTGACCGGCGCGGCGCTGCTGGATCTGGTCTCGGCCCGGTGGCTGGATGCACTGGTCGCTGCCTGTGCCGCGCGCGGGGCCGCGGTCCTGTTCGCGCTGAGCTACGACGGCCGGATCGAATGGTCGCAGCCGGACCCGGAGGATGCGGCCCTGCTGGCGGCGGTCAATCGCCACCAGGGCACCGACAAGGGTTTCGGGCCGGCGCTGGGGCCGGGGGCGGCGATGCACCTGGAGCGAGCGCTGGAGCGTCATGGTTATCGCGTGGAGGCGGCCGCCTCACCGTGGGAGCTGGATGCGGCCAGGCCGGCGCTGGTGCGGGCCCTGATCGACGGCTGGGCCGAAGCGGCGGCTGCCATGGAGCCGACACGGGCCGGGGACTTTCGGGCCTGGGCCGGGCGGCGCCGGGCTGCAGTGATCGGCGACGGCTGCCGCCTGCGCGTCGGGCATCGGGACGTTCTGGGGTTGCCCCCGGCCCCGGGCCGGGGCTCGGGCTCGGGGGTGGCTGCCGGGTGACGCCGCTCAGAAATTCTCGGTGGAGGTGAACAGGCCGACGCGCAGGTCACTGGCCTCGTAGATCGTGCGGCCGTCCACCTGCACCGTGCCGTCGCCGATTCCCAGCACCAGCTTGCGCGAGATCACCCGCTTCATCTCCACGTGGTAGGTGACCTTTTCTGCGGTCGGCAGGACCTGGCCGGTGAACTTCACCTCGCCCACGCCCAGCGCGCGTCCGCGCCCCGGGTTGCCCAGCCATGCCAGATAGAACCCCACCAGCTGCCACATCGCGTCCAGCCCGAGGCAGCCGGGCATCACCGGATCGCCCGGGAAGTGGCAGGCGAAGAACCACTGATCGGGGTGGATGTCCAGCTCGGCCACCATCTCGCCCTTGCCGAACTGCCCGCCGTCGCTGTTGATCTCCGTGACCCGGTCCATCATCAGCATGTTGGGCACCGGCAGCTGAGCATTGCCCGGGCCGAACATGTTGCCGTAGCCGCAGGCCAGGAGTTCGTCGCGATCGTACTGATTCTTCTGCATTGAAAGATGCTCGGGGGAAAAGCCCGGTATTGGACCGAAACCGGCGGGCAAAAGCAATTCCCGCCGCGTTGCACGGCGGCGGGAAAAGGCCGGTTCAGGCGTCGGCCGGGTAGCGCAGCAACTCCGCAAGGGTAAAGAAACGGTCCCCGCGCAGATAGCCGGCCTGGACTTCCGGGACCAGGGCGCCGGGGCGCCCCCGGGCGTCGCGTTCGGCCACCCACTCGGCGGGCAGGGTGTCCAGGATGTGGGCGCTGGCCAGGCGCCCGTCCTCCAGATGGCTGGCATGGACCTGGCCGTTGCCCCGGTGACGAAAGGCCGGAATCCAGCCCGCGGTGAAGCCGGTGTCCAGCCATTCCGGTTCCTCGCGGGTGGTCACCGACGGGCCGGACAGGAGATCGAGATCAAGCATCGCGGATCCTCCGAAGATTTACTCGGGGTATCGGCGCGGCCCCGCGGAACTTGAGGCCGGGACGATCGCCCTGCGTCGGTGGTGCGGGCGGCGAGCCGGGTACGGGTCGTGCATAATCGTGATCATCATACAGACCGCGAAACCGTTCCCGGGGACGCCGGCCTTCCGGTCGCTTCGGGTGCGGACCGAAAGGGGGAAGAGTGGCGGTTACCGTCCTGCTGTGGATCCTGGCGATCGTGATCGCCATCGGCGTGCTGGATCTTGCGCGACAACCGCTACGGCGTTTTCTCGTGGCGCTGGCGGGTGCGGTCGCACGGGGTGTGTGCGCCCTGCGACGCCAGGTCCTGCATCTGCGGGATGCGGTGCGCGACTGGCATGGGGGGCATCTGGAGCGCCTGGAGGCCGAACGCATCCATTCCGCGGTAGAGGCGCTGGAGCGTCGTTATGCCGAGATGGTCGGGCATGACCTCGCCCAGTTGCCGGCATTGCGGCAGCAGGCGCGCGACACGCTGCGCGTGCTGGACGAGGCCTATCAGCGCGACGAGCAGCGGCTGATCCAGGAGCCCGAATGGGTCGAACGGCTGGAGGCCCTGGCGCGCGGTCCTGCCAGTGATACGCCGGAAAGCCGGCGCCTGGCGCAGGACATGGAGGACACCATACTGCGTATCGCCCGCTCCGGACTGGAGGAGCAGCGTCGTTCGGCCAGCGCGCTGCTGTCGGCCCGGCGGCGCGCCGACAGCCCGTTGCGCGAGATGGTCGGCAGTCTGGAGCGGGTGCAGGAACGCCTGGCACGGCTCGAACGCCAGGGCGAGCGTCTGGACCGGGCACTGAACCGCTGCGAGGAGGTCGACCGTCCGGTCCGGCGCGCCCTCCCGGCCCATGCCCAGGCGGCGACCCAGTGGTTGATGGGGGCGGCCGGGCTGGCCCTGGCCGTGCTGGCTGTGGTGATCCACCAGCATGTGTTCGGCCCGGCGCTGGCCGGCATGTTCCCCGAGCCTTCGGATACCGGGATGCTCCTGGCACCGGGATCCGAATGGATGCTGTATTTGCTGCTGGGCATCGCGGTGCTGGCGGGGTGGATCCTGGCCGAGACCCGGGGCGTGACTCGCGTCCTGCCGCAGGCCCTGATGGAGGGCGGAGGATGGGCGCCCCGGGCGTTGGCTGCGCTGTCCATCGCGGTACTGATCCTGGTGGCCGGCGTGTCAGCACTCACCGGTTTTCATCTCGACTGGCTGGTGTACCAGCACGAACTGGTGTCCCTGCTGCTGGAAGGCGAGGAGCGCGGCCTCCCGCCCGGCATCCGTCATGCCGAACAGCTGGTGGGGGCGGCGCTGGGGCTGCTGATTCCGCTGCTGCTGGCGCTGGTGCCGGTGTGGGTGGTGGGCTTTCTGCAGGCGACCCGCATCCTCGCCGGGGGTGTGCTGAGTGCCGGGCTCGGCGTGCTCGCGGGCATCCTGTACCTGGCGGCGGTAGGGGCCTGTCAACTGCGGCGTCTGCTGCCGGCGACCTTCGAGCTGATCATCTTCGTGCCGGCCGCCATCCGGCGCTGGCTGGCCGCACGCCGCAACGGGGCGTGAACCGTGTCACCGGAAGCCGGAGGGATGCGTGCACATTCGCCGACGGCTGCCTAGGGAAACACTGATCAATGTACACGCTCGCGCTCGAGTCGCTTTTGCGTGCGAACAAGGCGCGGTGACTGCCGTGCAGTTACTCTGCACAAGGGAACCGCAACGCCGTGCGCGCGCAAAAGCGGCCGAGCCCCTGTGTTCAATGGCTTGTGGGGGTTGGCACCCCGGGTTCCCCGATCCTGCGTTGCGCCGCTTGCGGGTAGAACCACTACCCGCTGCACGACGCGCCTTGTCTCGGAAAACCCGGGGTGCCAACGCGAGCGTGTACATTGGTCAGTGTTTCCCTAGAATGATCCCTCTTCCGAAACATCGCCGCGCCCCGCTCGGGCGCGGCCAATGACGAGGCAAGGCATGGTGCGCAGGTTGCAGATCCGAAACGGGCTGGTGGTGCTGTCGCTGGCGGGGGCCCTGATGGTCGCAGGCACTGCGCCGGCTGCGGCGCAGACGCGATACGTCTCGGACAGTCTGGAGACGGCCGTTTACAGCAGTCCGCAGGGCGGGCGGATCGTCAGTTCGGTGGATGCCGGTGACCAGGTGCAGGTGCTGGAGGACGATGGCGGCTACAGCCGTATCCGTCTGCCCAGTGGCAACGAGGCATGGATCCTGACCCGCTACCTGCAGGACGAGCCGCATGCGCGCGAACGCCTCGCCGAGGTGGAAGAGGAACTGGCCGAGATCCGTTCCGGCGCCGACGACCAGGAAGGCCGCATCGCCGAACTGCTGGACGAGCGCAATGCACTGCAGCGCGAAGTCGAAGAGCAGTCCGAACGCATGGCCGGCATGCAGGAAGAGCTCGAGGAGCTGCGCGACATTGCCGAACGGCCGCAGGAAATCCAGCGGCGCAACGAGCGCCTGGAAGAGGAGCTCCTGGAGACCCGCGAAGCCGCCGAGGACTACCGGCGTCAGGTCGAAGTGATGCGCGCCGACAGCGACCGGCGCTGGTTCATGACCGGGGCCGCCGTGGCCGTGGGCAGCGCGATCCTGGGGATCATCCTCACACGGCTGCCGACCCGCCGCCGGCGCAGCGACTGGCTGAACTGACCCTCCGGCCGGGGGTGGGGTCTGTTGCGCTGTCGGGGTTGACCCGGTAGCCTTCCCGCTTCCGTGACGGGCGCCCGGCGGGCGCTCCCCGATCCCCTTTCAGGACCCCCGTCTGGATGCTGTTCGCGATTCTTTCAATCTTCGTGGTGGCGGCGCTGGCGCCCGTGGTGCATCGGGCGACCGGGCGCCACAGCGGCTGGGTTCTGGCCCTGCTGCCGGCGGCCCTGTTCGTTTATTTCGCGAGTTTCGTCCCGACTGTGGCGGCCGGCGAAACCGTGCGTCTGGCCTGGCAGTGGATGCCCGGGCTGGACGTCCAGTTCTCCTTCCTGATCGATGGCCTGTCGCTGATGTTCGCCCTGCTGATCGCGGGCATTGGCGTTTTCGTGGTCAGTTATGCCGGACGCTATCTGGAAGGCCACCGGGATCTCGGACGTTTCTATGTCCTGATCCTGTCGTTCATGGGCTCCATGCTGGGGCTGGTCCTGGCGGACAACATCATCCTGATGTTCATCTTCTGGGAGCTGACCAGCATCACCTCCTACCTGCTGATCGGCTTCAATCACGAGCAGCTGAAGGCGCGCAAGGCCGCCCTGCAGGGCCTGATCGTGACCGTCGGCGGTGGCCTGGCCCTGCTGGCCGGATTGGTGCTGCTGGGCGTGGCCTCCGGGTCCTGGGAGCTTTCGGAGATCCTCGCCGGCGAGGATTCGCTGCACGAGCATGCGCTGTATCTGCCGCTGGTGATCCTGATCCTGCTGGGTACCTTCACCAAGTCGGCGCAGTTCCCGTTCCATTTCTGGCTGCCGAATGCGATGGCCGCGCCCACGCCGGTGTCGGCCTACCTGCATTCCGCCACCATGGTGAAGGCGGGCGTGTACCTGATGGCCCGCCTGAATCCGGAGCTGGGCGGCACCGAACTGTGGACCTGGACACTCGGCCTGTTTGGCGCGGTGACCATGTTCACCGGCGCCTGGATGGCCATCCAGAGCACCGAGATCAAGAAGCTGCTGGCCTACTCCACGGTGATGGCGCTGGGCACGCTGACGATGCTGATCGGCATCGATTCGCCCTACGCCGCGATGGCCGGCGCGACTTTCCTTCTGGCGCACTCGCTGTACAAGGGCGCGCTGTTCATGCTCGCCGGTTCCATCGACCACGGCACCGGCGAGAAGGAAGTCCCGAACATGGGCGGGCTGCGCCGCGCGATGCCACTGACCGCCGCCTTCTCGGTGATTGCCGCGCTGTCGCTGGCCGGGCTGCCGCCGCTGTTCGGTTTCGTCGGCAAGGAGCTGATGCTCGAGGCGGCGCTGGGTGCGCCGGACGCGCTGGGCGTGGTCCTGCCGCTGCTGGCGGTGGCTTCGGCGATCCTGGTGGTGGCCGTGGCCGCCATCGTCGGCCTGCGGCCGTTCTTCGGCGCACGCCCGGAGTACGCGCGCACGCCGCATGAATCGCCCGGTGCGATGCTCGCCGGTCCGGCGGTGCTGGCCACCCTGGGCCTGATCTTCGGCATCTTCCCGGCCCTGGCGCAGCCGCTGGTGGTGGCCACGGCCACCTCCATCCACGGCGCCGATCCGGAGATGCAGCTCAAGCTGTGGCACGGCATCAACCTGCCGCTGGGCCTGTCCCTGCTGAGTCTCGCCGCGGGTCTGGTCATCTATCGCTTCTGGGATTCGGTGCGCGCCGGGATCGGCCGGGTCATGGCGCCGGCGTTCCGGGTTGCGCCGGAGCGCGGCTACGATCGTTTCATGGACGGGCTGGTGTGGTTCTCGGCGTTCCAGACCCGCGTTCTGCAGAACGGCTACCTGCGCACCTACGTGATGGTGACCATGCTGACCACCGTGGCCCTGGTGCTGGCGACCTTCGCCACCCTGGGCGGGCTTGAGATCACGGTCAGTTTCGCCGACATCCTGGTCCACGAGTGGGTGATCGCCGCGCTGGTGGCGCTGGCGGCGCTGTTCGTGGCGACCACCAACTCGCGTCTGGCGGCGGTGGCCTCGCTGGGCATCATCGGTTTCGGTGTGTCGCTGATCTACGTGTTCTTCAGCGCGCCGGACCTGGGCATCACCCAGGTCCTGGTGGAGACCCTGACCGTGATCCTGCTGGTGCTGGTGCTGTTCCGCCTGCCCGGGTTCCTGAAGTTCTCCAATCCGCTGACGCGGGTGCGTGACGTGATCGCCTCGCTGGTGGTGGGCGTGACCATGACCGCGGTCCTGATGGCCACCCTGGGCGTGCAGTACTTCCCGGCGATCTCCGAATACCACATCGCCGAGTCCGAGCCGTCGGCCTACGGGCGCAACATCGTCAACGTGATCCTGGTCGACTTCCGCGCCCTGGATACCCTGGGCGAGCTGTTCGTGCTCGCGCTGGCGGCGGTGGGCGTGTACGCGATGATCAAGTTCCGCGCGGAGGACCGCAAGTCATGATGGCCGGCTCGCTCATCCTGCAGACGGGGACGCGGCTGCTGCTGCCACTGCTGCTGCTGTTCTCGGTGTTCCTGCTGCTGCGTGGTCATGACGAGCCGGGCGGCGGGTTCATCGCCGGTCTGGTGGCGGCGATGGCGTTCGCGCTGTACATGTTCGCCTTCGATGTCTACAAGGCGCGCGCCATCCTGCGCATCGACCCGCGCAACATGCTGGGCATCGGTCTGCTGCTGGCGACCGTGTCGGGAGTGCCCGCGCTGTTGCAGGGGCGTGCCTATCTGACCTCGCTGTGGTGGGACGTGGAGGTCCCGCTGTTCGGCGAGCTCAAGCTCTCCACCCCGCTGGTGTTCGACATCGGCGTGTACCTCGTGGTGATCGGCACCGTGCTGACCATCGTCCTGGCCCTGGCGGAGGCGGAAGAATGACTGCGGAACCCCTGCTCGCGATCCTGGTGGGCGTGCTGTTTGCCACGGCCACCTACCTGATGTTGCGGCGCAGCCTGGTCAAGCTGGTGATCGGCCTGATCCTGCTGTCCAACGCCGCCAACCTGCTGATCTTTGCCACCTCGGGGCTGACCCGGGGTGCGCCGCCGCTGATCCCCGAAGGCATGCTCACGCCCGAAGGGCCGGTGGCCGACCCGTTGCCGCAGGCCCTGATCCTCACCGCGATCGTCATCAGCTTCGGTGTGCTCGCCTTTGCGGTGGTGCTGATCCATCGCGCCTATGAGGTCGTGGGTGCAGATGACCTGGACGAAATGAAGGATACGGACACGTGAGGATCGAGGTCGCCCTTCCGGTCATCATCCCCCTGTTTTTCGGGGCCCTCGCGCTTGCCGTCTGGCAATGGCGCGGGGTCCAGCGCGCGGTGGGCGTGCTGGGCAGCGCGGCGCTGACCGCGTCCGGTATCTGGCTGCTGGTCGCGGTGTGGAATGATGGCGTCCTGGCCATGCACATGGGGAGCTGGCAGGCGCCGTTCGGCATCGTGCTGGCGGCCGATCTGCTGAGCGCGACCATGGTCCTGCTCACCGGGGTGATGGGGCTGATCGTGGCCCTGTACTCGCTGGTGTCGATGACGCCGGATCACGAGCGCTTCGGCTACCACCCGCTGCTGCAGCTGCTGCTGGCCGGGGTGGCAGGGGCCTTCCTGACCGGGGACATCTTCAACCTGTATGTGTGGATCGAGGTCCTGCTGGTCGCGTCCTTCGCCCTGCTGATCCTGGGCGGGGAACGCGCACAGATGGAGGGGGCGATCAAGTACGTCACCCTCAATCTCATCTCCTCGCTGATTCTGCTGGCGGCGGTAGGCCTGACCTACGGCATGTTCGGTACCCTGAACATGGCGGATCTTGCCGCGAAGATGGGCGAGGCCGAGAATACCGGGCTGGTAACCGTGGTCGGCGTACTGTTCATGGTCGCCTTCGCCATCAAGGCCGCAGCCTTCCCGCTGTTCTTCTGGCTGCCGGCCTCCTACCACACCCCGCCGGTGGCGATCTCCGCGATCTTCGCCGCACTGCTGACCAAGGTCGGGGTGTATGCGCTGATCCGCTTCTTCACCCTGATGTTCACCGAGGCCCCGGAGGTCACCCAGACCATCCTGCTCTGGGGTTCCGGCTTCACCATGCTGGTAGGCGTGCTGGGCGCGGCGGCGCAGTTCGAGTTCCGCCGCATCCTGGCCTTCCACAGTGTCAGCCAGATCGGCTACATCATCATGGGGCTGGCGCTGCATACGCCGCTGGCGCTCGCCGGATCGCTGTTGTTCATCATCCATCACAGCGTGGTCAAGACCAACCTGTTCCTGATCAGCGGGATCTCCTATTTCGCCCGCGGGACGCACGAGCTGAAGGACCTGGGTGGCCTGTACCGTACCCACCCCGGGCTGTCGGTGCTGTTCCTGATCTCGGCCCTGTCGCTGGCCGGCCTGCCGCCACTGTCCGGCTTCCTGGTCAAGCTGATGCTGGTGCGCGCCGGTCTGGAGATCGAAGCCTACTGGATCGTGGGCATCGCCCTGCTGACCGGCCTGCTGACGTTCTACTCGATGGTGAAGATCTGGGCCGAGGCGTTCTGGAAGGCCGATCCACGTGGCGAGGAGGCCCCCGCCAACGGGGCCGCCTGGCCCGGCCGCGGCGGCCTGTGGCTGCTGTACGGTCCGGTGGCGGCGCTGGCGGCGCTGGCGGTGCTGATGGGCGTGGCGGCCGAGCCGTTCCTGCAGCTGTCGATCGCAGCGGGTGAGCAGATGCTGGATGTGGATGCCTATGTCGAGGCGATTCTGGGGGCCGACGCGCGATGAACCTGCTCGCACTCAACCTGCTGCTGGCGGTGGCCTGGATGATGCTGACCGGCAGCTTCACGGCCAACAGCCTGCTTGCCGGGCTGGTTTTCAGCTATCTGGCGCTGTGGGTCGCGTTCAACCGCAAGGCGGATCACAGCAGCTTCTTCTGGAAGGTGCCGAAAGTGATCTCGTTTATCGGCTTCTTCATCTATGATCTGGTCAAGGCCAACCTGGTAGTGGCCTGGGACGTGCTCACGCCCACCCATTTGATGAAGCCCGGCGTGATCGCATTCCCGCTGCGCGCCCATACCGATGCCCAGATCACCGTGCTGGCCAACCTGATCTCGGTGACACCGGGCACCCTCAGCCTGGATGTCTCCACCGATCGCAAGGTGCTGTACATTCATGCGATGTATCTGCAGGACGAGGACAAGCTGAGGCGCGAACTGCAGGACCTGGAAAGCCGCGTGATGGAGCTGATCGACTGATGCCGATTCTCGACTGGGCCGTGACCGCGACCTTCGTGATCCTCAGCCTGGCGCTGGTGATCATCTTCATCCGTCTGATCAAGGGACCGAGCCTGCCCGACCGGGTGGTGGCGCTGGAGCTGATCGCATCGTTGACGGTCGGGTTCATCGCGACCCATGCGGTGGCCACGCGCATGGCCAACTTCCTCGACGTGGCCGTGGTCCTGGCACTCACCGCGTTCCTCGCCGCGGTGGGCTTCGCGCGTTATCTGGAAAAGGGAGGGGAGCGTAGTGATGATTGAACTGCTCACCGCGTTCCTGTTGCTGCTGGGTTCGTTGCTGATGCTGCTGGCTGCCCTGGGCGCCCTGCGCATGCCGGACCTGCTGACGCGCATGCACGCGACGACCAAGGCGGGTGCTCTGGGGGGCGGGACCATGGTGGTAGCCGTCGCCGTGTTTTTCGATGATGGTGCGGTAACCGCGCGGGCGCTGGCGATCGTGGTGTTCATCATCCTCACCGCGCCGGTGGCCGCGCACCTGATCGGTCGCGCCGGGTATTTCGTCGGCATCCCGCTGTGGGAAGGCACCCTCAAGGACGAACTGAAGAATCGCTACGATCCCGAGACCCATACCCTTGCCTCGGAGGATTCCGAGGCCTCGTCCGGCTCCACCGAAAAACGCGACCACGACTGACTTCCCGCTCCCCGCAGGACGCCCGTCGGACTCGGTGATCCCCGCCGGAGCCGCTCGCGCAGAACCGCTCGCGCACAAAAAAGCCGGGGCCCGAAGGCCCCGGCAAGTTCACGCTTCTCGTACGAAGGGGTGTCCGGAGAGATGCCCGAATCAGGCTGCGTGGGTCTCCTTGGCCTCGCGCGCGGCCTTCGCCTCTTCGGGATCGTAGGCCGCGCCGGACCACAACATCTCGTAGGCGATCTCCTCGTTGCCGTTCTCGCACAGGTCCAGGACCTCCTGGAACAGCGGCTGGAAGGTCTCGCTGCGGTGCGACTCCTCGTGCTCCTCGAAGCTGCGCCAGAAGGTGATGATCAGCGCTTCCTTGTCCTTCATCGGGCTCTCCACGGCCTGGCCGATGGTGGAACCCTCGTTGGACACCGAGCCCGAGTTCAGGGCCACGAAGCCGCCGACAAAGCCGCTGTCCGAGTGGTAGGTCTTCACGTTCTCGCACAGTACGGCCACGCGTTCCTGCAGGTCGTCGATGCTGTATTCCGGCTTGAGGATGACCCGGTTGATGGTCACCACGCCGTCCGGCGGAAAGTTCTGGATCAGGTTGCTCATAACGTCCTCCTTGGTTTGAGGAAGATGCCCGGGGGCATTGTGGCTTCATTCAGCGAATCAGAATGTGCTGAATGAATTGTTGACCAATTTACTCAGAAATAGGTGGCACGCAACAAAGGCACAAGGGCCGAAGGGCCTGTGGAAACCGGGGTTGTGTCGCCGGGCCGGTCTCGGTATCGTTCATTCCAAAGAATATTGGAATGATAGTTACACCGGGATGGACGAGCGCGAACTGAAGGATGTGCTGTACGAGCAGGTGGCGCGGATTACGCGCGCCGCGGCCAGCCCCAGGCGCCTGGAGCTGATCGAGGTGCTGGTGCAGGGCGAGAAGACCGTCGAGCAGTTGGCGGCGGACACCGACATCAGCGTCAAACTGGCCAGTGCCCACCTCAAGGCCCTGCGCGAGGCCCGTCTGGTGGAGGCTCGTCGCGCCGGGCGTCATGTCCACTATCGTCTCGCTGGCCGCCACGTCGCGGACTTCTGGGTGGTGCTGCGTTCGCTGGCCGAGGAGCGCCTTCTGGAGCTGCAGGCGGCCACCCGCGAGCTGACCGAGTGCGCCGACGAGCTGGCCCCGGTCGCCGGTCCGGAACTGCTGGAACAGGCCCGGCGCGGCGACGTGGTGGTGCTGGACGTGCGCCCCGGGGTCGAGTACGCCGCCGGGCATCTCCCCTGCGCGCGCTCCATCCCGCTGCAAGAGCTGAATCAGCGCCTGCAGGAACTGCCGGCCGACCGCCCGGTGGTCGCTTACTGCCGTGGCCCCTACTGCCTGATGGCGAAAGAGGCCGTCGCCCTGCTGCGCGAGCACGGGATCGCTGCGCAACGCGTGGAGGAGGGCGTGGCCGAATGGCGCCACGCGGGCCTGCCGCTGACCGACGAGCGGGACTGACGCGGCCGGGCCCCGGCCGCGAGACAACGCATTTCCAGAGGAAACCGGAACATGGACAAGCACAAGGCCGCCGAGGCCTACGATCACATCACGCACGGGATCCGCGAGAACCTCGGGCAGTTCAGCCAGCAGCTGATCCAGGTTTTCTTCGTCGGCCTGACGATCGGGATGATGCGTACGGTCATCCCGGCGCTGGCCGAGGAGGAGTTCGGCGTCGCCGAGGGCTCGTTCATGCTGCTGACGGCCTTCGTGGTGGCCTTCGGTATCGTGAAGGGGGCGCTCAATTTCGTCGCCGGCCGGCTGTCCGAGCGCATGGGCCGCAAGAATGTCCTGCTGCTGGGCTGGCTGTCGGCCATCCCGATCCCGTTCATGATCCTGTACGCCCCGACCTGGGGCTGGATCGTGGCGGCGACCGTGTTGCTGGGCGTGAACCAGGGTCTGGCCTGGTCGATGACCCAGACCGCCAAGATGGACATCACCCGGGCCGACGAGCGCGGCTTCACCATGGGGATGAACGAGTTCTCCGGCTATGTCGGGGTGGCGGTCGCCGGGATTGTTACCGGCTACATGGCGGCGGCGTTCGGTCCGCGTGTCGGTCTGCTGATCTTCGGTCTGGTGGTGATCGCGCTGGCGATCCTCATGACCGTGCTGCTGGTGCGCGAGACCCTGGATTGGGCGAAGGCCGAAGGGGCTCGCCACGCGGCCGGCCGCAACGACGGGCCGGTGGCGCGCTATCCGCAGAACATCGCGGATTCACCCACGACCTGGCAGGTGTTCACCCTGATGTCCTGGCGCGATCGCCGCATGGCCGCGTTTTCCCAGGCCGGCCTGGTGGAGAAGTTCGTGGATGCCCTGGTGTGGGTGTTCTACCCGGTGTTCCTCTATCAGCAGGGGCTCAGCCTTGCGGCCATTGGCTGGGTGGTCGGGATCTACGGTTTCGTCTGGGGCGGTTCCCAGTTTGCCACCGGACGGCTGTCTGACCACATTGGCCGCATGAAGCCGATCGTCTGGGGCATGTGGATCTGCGGTGCCGGGGTGGCCCTGACCCTGCTCGGCCAGGGCGTGTTTTGGTGGTCGTTCGCTGCGGCCGTGACCGGCTTCGGCATGGCGTTGCTGTACCCCAACCTGAGTGCCGCGGTGGCCGACATCGCGCATCCGAACTGGCGCGGTTCGGCGATCGGCACCTACCGTTTCTGGCGTGACCTGGGTTACGGGATCGGTGCGCTGGGGCTGGGTATCGTGGCCCATGTGGGCGGTACGGTGGACTGGGGTTTCTGGTTCGTGGCCATCGCCATGTTCTTGTCCGGTGCAGCCGTCTGGTGGTGGGGCGAGGAGACCCATCCGCGCCTGAACCCGGCCGACCCGCAGTAGGCCACCGCCGGGGTCGCAGCGGGCCGCACCGACCCCCGGCCGGAGCCCGGTCGGAGCCCGGCGCGTGCAGGCACGCCGGGCCGGCTTTTCCGTCACGGGATCGGGGCGTTGGCGCGGGGCGACCGCGGTCCGTACACTGCCCGCACATGACGGAATCCAACCCCCTGACCCGGCTGCGCGAGATCATGGCGCGACTGCGCGACCCCGAGCACGGCTGTGCCTGGGACCGTGCGCAGACTGCCGCCAGCATCGTCCCGCATACCCTCGAAGAGGCCTATGAGCTGGCCGACGCCGTCGCGCGTGACGCCGGTGACGCGGCCTCCACCGCCGAGCTGCGGGAAGAACTCGGGGACCTGCTGTTTCAGGTGGTCTTCCAGGCGCGCATCGCCGAGGAAGCCGGGCGCTTCGATCTGGATGACGTCGCGCGCGGGATCGCCGACAAGCTGGTGCGGCGCCATCCGCACGTGTTTGCCGGCCACGCCTTCGGTGACGATGCCGAACGCGAGGCAGCCTGGGAGGACGACAAGGCCGCCTCCCGCGAGCAGCGGGGCCATGCCAGCGCGATGGACGACATCCCGCTGGCGCTGCCGGCGCTGGCGCGCGCGGTCAAGACCCAGCGGCGGGCCGCGCGTGACGGCTTCGACTGGGACGACGCCGGGCCTGTGGTCGACAAGATCCATGAGGAAATGGCCGAGGTGAGCGTGGCCGTGGCCGAGGGCGTGGACCCGGATGCGGTGGCCGAGGAGGTGGGCGACGTGCTGTTCGCCGTGTCCAACTGGGCGCGCCACCTGGGCGTGGATCCCGAGGGCGCCCTGCGCGGGAGTACCCGCAAGTTCGAGGCGCGCTATCGGCGCATGGAGGCCCTGGCGGCTGCCGAGGGGCAGTCGCTGGATGCGCTGGGATTCGACGCCCAGGAGCGCCTGTACCAGCGGGCCCGTCGCCAGCTGCGCGGCGAATCGGACGAACCCGAAGACCCGCAAGCCTGAGCGCGCGGACCGTCAGCCCGCCGTCCGCCCCGGGCCACCGTGCCGGTGGACCAACCCCCTGAACGATCCCGACAACCCACAAGGAATCCCGAATGGAACATGGCCCGGACTCGTTGCCCGACCACTTCATGCCGGCGCGCATCGAGCGCATCGAACAGGTTACCCCGCTGATCCGGACCTTCACCCTGGCGGCGGATCCGCAGCGTTTTGTCTCGCGTGCCGGGCAGTGGCTGGATCTGGTGATCCCGCAGGGCGAGGCGAAGCCGTTCGTTGGCGGGTATTCGGTGGTCTCGCCGCCGCGCGACGACGGCCGGTTGCAGCTGGCCATCAAGTACGCCGATCACCACGCCGCGACCCATCACCTGCATACCGCCGCGCGCGAGGGCGATACCGTCTACATCACCGCGGGGCAGGGCGATTTCTTCTTCGAGCGCGGCATGGCCGACAACGTGGTGCTGCTGGGCGCCGGTATCGGCGTGACGCCGCTGTTCAGCATCCTGCGCTACGTGCACGAATCGGCCCCCGAGGTGAACGCGCATCTGGTCTACAGCGTCGCGCGGCGCGACGAGGTCCTGTTCCCCGAGGAGCTGGAGCGCCTCGCTTCAGCGTCGAATATCGACGTGACCCTGACCGTAACGCGTGAAGCCGAGGACTGGCTGGGGCATACCGGGCGCATCTCGCACCCGTTGCTGGAGTCGCTGGAGCTGCCGCGCGACGCGCTGTTCTATTTCTGCGGCTCGCGCGAGTTCATCGAGGACATGGCGACCCTGCTGGGCGACTGGGGTATCCCCGAGACGCAGCTCAAATACGAGAAGTGGTGGTAGGCACTGCGCGGGCGGCGGTTCAGCGGTCGTCGTCCAGCCGCAGCGACAGGTCCACCGCCCGCAGGTGCTTGGTCAGCGCCCCCACCGAGATGTAGTCCACGCCGGACGCGGCGACCTTTAGCAGGGTATCGGCCGAGACTCCGCCGGAGGCCTCGGAGATGGCGCGCCCGCGGATGCGCCGCACCGCCTCCGCGCGATCGCCGGTCTTCAGCTCGTCCAGCATGATCACGTCGGCCCCGGCCTCCAGTGCCTGGTCGACCTCGTCCAGGTTCTCGGTCTCCACCTCCACCCAGCGACCCGCGCCCAGTGTCCGGGCCTGCTGCACCGCGGCGGCGATGGAGCCGCAGGCGGCGATGTGGTTTTCCTTGATCAGCACCGCGTCCCACAGGCCCAGGCGGTGGTTGTGGCCGCCGCCGATGCGCACCGCGTACTTCTGCGCGTGGCGCAGGCCGGGCAGGGTCTTGCGGGTGTCGAGGATGCGCGCGTGGTGGTCCTGCAGGCGCGCTACCCAGCGAGCGGTTTCGGTGGCGGTGCCGGACAGGGTCTGCAGCAGGTTGAGGGCGGCGCGCTCGCCGGCCAGCAGCGCGCGGGCCGGGCCCTCGATGCGGGCGATCCGGGTCTCGGCCGCGCAGGCCTCGCCCTCGGCGACCGCCCATTCGATGCGCAGGTTCGGGTCCAGGCGGGCAAGCACGCGTTCCGCCCAGGGCTGGCCGCAGATGACGGCGTCCTCGCGCAGCCACAGCGAGGCGCGCGCATGGCGCCCGGCCGGCACCAGCGCTGCGGTCACGTCGGCGGCCATGCCTCCGGGGCCGAGATCCTCCTCCAGTGCCGCGGCCACCTCGCGTTCCAGTGCGGCGGGGTCGGGTGCGGCAGGGCCGCGGACGAACGGGTCGCGGGGGGCGGTGTCGGTCATGACGGGTCTCCGTCGGAGCGGGATGCCGGGCGGTTGCTGGCGGTCCCGGGGGCTGCCTTGCGGTCTGACTCGGCGCCGGCATCCGTTCCCTGCGGATGTGTACCCGTTACGGCCAGCTCCAGCGAGCCGCGGGCCAGGCGGGCATGGACCGCGCTGCCGGTGGAGACCGCCGCGGCATCGCGCAGGAGCTCGCCGGCCTCGGTGGCGAGGATGGCGTAGCCGCGTTGCAGCACCGCGGTCGGGTCCAGGGAGCGCAGCTGGCGCCGGCTGGCCTCGAACTGGCGTCGTTGCGCGTCCAGTTGCCGGCGGGTCGTCCCCTCGAGACGTGCCTGCAGGCGTCGCAGGTGTTCGCGCCGCGCGGCCAGATCCCGATCGGGCCGCTGGTGCTGCAGGCGGTTGTGCAGGTGCTCCAGGCGCAGCCGGGCCTGCTGCAGGCGCGCCCCGGGGGAGGCGCCGGCCAGCCGCAGCCGAGCCCGATGCACCCGTTGCTCGGCCCGTTCATGGTTCAGGCGCCAGGCTCTTTGCAGGCGTTCGCGCTGTTCATCCAGGCGCTGGTCGTGGCGCTCGAGGAGCTGGCGCGGATGGCGGCGCTGCAGCCGTGTGGCCAGGGCCTCCAGGCGCGCGCGGTCGGTGGTGATGCGGCGCTCCAGGCGTTGTTCCAGGCGGGCGCGGATCTCGCCGAGCTGCTGGCGCAGGGCCGGGCCGTCGGGGCTGACCGCCTCGGCCGCGGCAGTGGGGGTGGAGGCGCGCAGGTCGGCGACGAAATCGGCGATGGTGACGTCGCTTTCGTGGCCCACGCCGGTCACCACGGGGATCGGACAGGCGGCGATCGCGCGCGCCACGTTCTCCTCGTTGAATGCCTGCAGATCCTCCAGCGAGCCGCCGCCGCGGGCCAGCAGTAGTACGTCCACTGCCTGCTCCGCGCCGGCGCGTTCCAGCGCGGCGACGATCTGGTCGGCGGCGGCCGCGCCCTGCACCGCGGTGGGGTAGAGGGTGACCGGCAGCAGCAGCGGGAAGCGCCGCGCCAGGGTGCGTTCGATGTCGTGGCGCACGTCGCCCTGGGCGGAGGTGATGACCCCCAGGCGGTGGGTCCAGGCGGGCAGCGGGCGCTTGCGCGCCGGGTCGAACAGGCCCTCGGCTTCGAGCTGCTTCTTCAGCCGCTGGAAGGCGGCCAGCAGCCGGCCCTCGCCGGCCGGCTCCAGCCGCTCGACCACGATCTGGAACTGCCCGCGGGCCGGGTAGATGCCCGCGCGCCCGCCCACCTGCACCGCGTCGCCGTCGGCGAAGGGCGCCGCGCGCCGGGCGTTGCCGCGGAACAGCACGCAGTTGACGCTGGCGTTCTCGTCCTTCAGCGAGAAGTACTGGTGGCCCGACGGGTAGCGGCGCAGGTTGGAGACCTCGCCCTCGACCCGCACCGATCCCAGCCCGTCGCGCAGCAGTCCGTCCGCGCACTGGTTCAGCTGGGCCACGGTCAGGACCGCGGCGGAATCATTCATTCGCCGCCTCCGAATACGCGTTCCAGCAGTTCGGTGCCGCGCCCGACCGGGTCGGCCCGCAGCGCCGCCTCTTCCTTTGCCAGGGTGTCGAACAGACCGGACATCGCGTAGCCCAGTACGTGGTCCACCGGATCGAAGGCGATGTCGGCGACGAACGGGATGTCCTCGACCTCGGCCAGCAGGTCGTTGTAGGCGCTGATGGCACCGGATTCGCGCAGGGCTTCGTCGATGACCGGTTCCATGCGCGCGGCCAGCGGGTCGCTCATGCGGGTCTCGAAGTGGCGGGTGGCGGCATCGTCGGGGCCCCGGATGATCTCGCGGGCCTCGTCCAGGGTCAGGTCCTCGATGGCGTCCAGGAACAGTTCGCGGGCCTGCGGGGCGGCATCCTCGGCGGCCCGGTTCATGCGTTCGTGCAGGTCGTCGACCGGGCCCGCCGCACCGAAGCGGTCGAGGGTGTCGCGCGTGGACTGCACCAGCCCGGGCAGCGGGATGCGCACCTCCGGGTTCCCCCAGAAGCCGTCGTGGCGCGCCAGTTCGCCGGTGGCGTTGCGGGTGGCGATGGACAGCGCCTCGCGCAGGGCGTCGATGCGCTCGTCCTGGCTTAGAGCGCTGCCATTGTCGCCCCCGGTCAGGCTTCCCAGGGCCTCGCGGCCGCGTTCCCACCAGTCGGCGCCGGCGGGTGCGGCGGCCAGCAGCGCGGTTGCCGGCAGGAGGCGGAACAGGAACCGGCGGCGGCCGGCAAGACGGGATGTCGATGACATGTCTGGACCCTTCGGAATGCGGAGATACAAGGGTAACTTCGCAGCGCTGCGGATGCGACGCACCTGCCCGATCCGCCTTTACCCGTCAAGCCCCGGATTCTATACTGTTCGGCTCTTTCCTCCCGGTCCCCGGGCCCTGTCTGGAGTGGTGCATGCGGATACTCGGTGAAGCCCTGACCTTCGATGACGTTCTGCTGATTCCCGGGCATTCGAACGTCATCCCGCGCGACGTCGATATCTCCACCCGGATCAGTCGCGGCATCACCCTCAGCGCGCCGCTGGTCTCCGCGGCCATGGATACGGTGACCGAGGCCAGCCTGGCGATCGCCATGGCGCAGGAGGGTGGCATCGGCATCGTGCACAAGAACATGCCGGCCGAGGCCCAGGCCCGCGAGGTCTGGCAGGTGAAGAAGTACGAGAGCGGGGTGATCAGCGAGCCGATCACCGTGGGGCCGAACGCCTCCATTGGCGACGTGGTGCGGCTCACACGGGACAGCCACATCTCCGGGGTGCCGGTGGTGGACGGCACCGATCTGCACGGGATCGTCACCTCGCGCGACCTGCGCTTCGAGACCCGTATGGAGGCCCCCGTCTCCGAGATCATGACCCCGCGCGAACGGCTGGTGACGGTGCGCGAGGGTGCCGGGCGCGAGGAGATCCTCGGGCTGCTGCACAAGCACCGCATCGAGAAGGTGCTGGTGGTCAACGACGCCTTCGAGCTGCGCGGCATGATCACCGTGAAGGATATCCAGAAGTCCACCGAACACCCGTATGCCAGCAAGGACGAGCGCGGCCGCCTGCGCGTGGGTGCCGCGGTGGGCGTGGGCGAGGGAACCGACGAGCGCGTGGCCGCGCTGGTCGAGGCCGGTGTGGACCTGGTCGTGGTGGATACCGCGCATGGCCACTCGCAGGGCGTGCTCGACCGCGTGGCCTGGGTGAAGAAGCACTACCCGGACGTGCAGGTGGTGGGCGGCAACATCGCCACCGCCGATGCGGCGAAGGACCTGGTGGCCGCCGGCGCCGACGGAGTGAAGGTCGGTATCGGCCCGGGCTCGATCTGCACCACCCGCGTGGTGGCCGGGGTCGGCGTGCCCCAGATCACCGCGATCTCCGAGGTGGCCGGGGCCCTGGAAGGGACCGACGTGCCGCTGATCGCGGATGGCGGCGTGCGCTTCTCCGGCGATCTCGCCAAGGCGGTGGCCGCCGGCGCCCATTGCGTGATGCTGGGCTCGATGTTCGCCGGCACCGAGGAGGCGCCGGGCGAGGTCGAGCTCTACCAGGGGCGTTCGTACAAGATCTACCGCGGCATGGGGTCGCTGGGCGCGATGCAGCAGGGTTCCTCCGACCGCTACTTCCAGGATCCGAATGCCCCGGCCGACAAGTTCGTCCCCGAGGGCATCGAGGGCCGGGTGCCGTACAAGGGCTCGATCGTCGCCATCATCTATCAGTTGATGGGCGGCCTGCGCTCCTCGATGGGCTACGTGGGCGCGCAGAACATCGCCGAAATGCGCAGCAAACCACAGTTCGTGCGCGTGACGGCCGCCGGCATGCGCGAGAGCCACGTGCATGACGTGGCGATCACCAAGGAAGCCCCGAACTATCGCATGGACTGATTCGGCCCGCCGGCCGGATCCCCGACACACCCCCCGGCCGCCCGGCCGGGGCAGTGGATGACCTCATGACCCAGGATCTGCACGCCCACCGCATTCTGGTACTGGACTTCGGTTCCCAGTACACCCAGCTGATCGCCCGCCGCGTCCGCGAGGCCGGAGTCTATTCCGAGGTGCATGCCTGGGACATGCCGGCGGAGGACATCCGCGCGTTCGCGCCCACCGGCATCATCCTTTCGGGCGGGCCCGAATCGGTGAACGTCGAGGCACCGCCGCGCGCCGAGGACGTGGTGTTCGAGCTGGGCGCGCCGGTGCTGGGCATCTGCTACGGCATGCAGACCATGGCCGCACAGCTGGGCGGGCGCGTCGAACCCTCCGAACGCCGCGAGTTCGGCTATGCCCAGGTGCGTGCCCGCGGCCATACCCCGCTGCTGCGCAATATCGAGGACCACACCACGCCCGAGGGCTACGGGATGCTCGACGTGTGGATGTCGCACGGCGATCACGTGACCGAGCTGCCGGAAGGCTTCCGCCTGATGGCCTCCACCGACTCCGCGCCGATCGCCGGCATGGCCGACCCGGACCGCGGCTTCTACGGCGTGCAGTTCCACCCCGAGGTCACGCATACCACCCAGGGGCAGCGGATCCTCGAACGCTTCATCTACGAGATCTGCGGCTGCGAGGCGCTGTGGACCGCCGACAACATCATCGAGGACATGGCCGCGCGGGTGCGCGAGCAGGTCGGCGACCAGCGCGTGGTGCTGGGCCTGTCCGGCGGGGTGGATTCCTCGGTGGTCGGCGCGTTGCTGCACAAGGCGATCGGTGATCAGCTCACGTGCGTGTTCGTGGACACCGGCCTGCTGCGCGAGGGCGAGGGCGACCAGGTGATGGCGACCTTTGCCCGTCATCTGGGCGTGAACGTGATCCGCGTGGATGCCGAGGACCGCTTCATGAGCGCCCTGGCCGGTATCGAGGACCCCGAGGCCAAGCGCAAGATCATCGGCGGGCTGTTCATCGACGTCTTCGACGAAGAGGCGGGCAAGCTCGAGAACGTGAAGTGGCTGGCCCAGGGCACGATCTACCCGGACGTGATCGAGTCGGCCGACTCCAAGACCGGCAAGGCCCACGTGATCAAGTCGCATCACAACGTGGGCGGCCTGCCGGAGAACATGAAGCTGGGGCTGGTCGAGCCGCTGCGCGAGCTGTTCAAGGACGAGGTGCGCAAGATCGGCGTCGAGCTGGGCCTGCCTACCGAGATGGTCTACCGCCATCCGTTCCCCGGGCCCGGCCTGGGCGTGCGCATCCTCGGCGAGGTGAAGAAGGAATACGCCGATCTGCTGCGGCGGGCGGATGCGATCTTCATCGAGGAACTGCGCAAGGCCGACCTGTACGACCGGACTTCGCAGGCGTTTGCGGTCTTCCTGCCGGTCAAGTCGGTGGGGGTCATGGGCGACGGCCGGCGCTACGACTACGTGGTCGCGCTGCGCGCGGTGGAGACCATCGACTTCATGACCGCCCGCTGGGCTCATCTGCCGTACGAATTCCTCGACCACGTCTCGCGGCGCATCATCAACGAGATCCCCGGGATCTCGCGCGTCACCTACGACATCTCCGGCAAGCCCCCCGCTACCATCGAGTGGGAGTGACCGGAACGGGCGGGCATCGCAGCCGGGGCTTCATGACCCGGCAGTCGAGCGATGCCCATGCCGCAGGTGACGGCCAGGACAGCCATTACCGGCTCGTCCCGTCTTGCTCTCCCTCCTCCTTCTCGGGCTCTGGTTCGCCCGGCTGCGGGTCGGGCCAGGGCGGGGCAACCGGGACGGCGACCTCGACGTCCTCGGCCATGCCCTTGCCGGTCGCCGATTCCATCGCGATGTAGTAGTACAGGTCGTCGAATTCGTCGCCCTGTATGTCCCGCCGGCCCTGCGCATCCAGCCACTTGCGGAACGCCTGCTCGTCCATGGCCCCCAGGTCGTCGATGGTCTCCCGGCCGAAATGCCCGTTGCCGCGCGGCCCGTGGACCAGCTCCAGCGCCGGGCGGTACGGGGACGGCGCACGCCGGAAGGCACGGCGACCGCGCTTGTACCTGGCGTTGTTGATCTTTGGGTCGCTCTCGCGTTTGCGAGTGACACGCATGAGGCCGGTATTGCCCCCGTACCACATGGCGCCGCGCCCGACGATGCACAGGTTGTTGTATTTCATCCGGCTGGCGCGGTTCCAGTCGCGGTCATAGCCCCCGCCGTCCGGAAAGAAGCTGGGGATGCCGAGGTTCTCCCCGTCTACGCTGAACAGCACGTCGGAACGGTCGTCGCCGGCGGTGACGATGAAGTCGTCCACCGCGTACAGCGAACCCTCCCGGTCCACCGAGACGGTCATGTACTCCTTCCGGTAGTACTGGACGTCGCCCAGGTGCTCGATCGTCACGGGATCGCCCAGGCGGATCCTGGAGATCGAGAATTGCAGGTCGTGCGTGCAGATCAGGTCGCCGGTGGAGGTGAAGTCGATCTGCGTCGGGTACAGGAACGCGGCCTTGCCGGCTTCGCCCCACACCGCCCGCTCGCGCATCACTTCGACGTCCTGGTCGAAATGTACGTCGATCTCCTGGGTGCCGTCCCAAAAGGGGAAGTCCTGTCTCCGCGACAGGCCGCTCGGACGCATGCTGGCAATGACTTCCTCGAGTCCTCCGCTGCCGTCCAGGGGCGTCCGGACGATACGCAGGTTGCGGTAGTCGCTGATGTAGAGCCAGCCGTCGCGGGCGGCGACGCCGCGAGGCTCGGACAGGCCGCGCTGGTAGCCCTTTTCGTGCTCGGTCCCGGCGAACACCTCGATCTCGCCCGTGCGCCGGTCGCCCCGATAGATGCAGTGATGGTGGGACGCCGCGATGAACACGATCCCCTCGTCGTCCGGGTGCGGGCAGATCTGCCAGCAGTGCCCGATGTCCTTGCGAACCGTCTCGAAATGGTCGGGGTGGTGCACCGTCCAGACATGCGGGTTGCCCGGCGCCGGAGTGATCAGGTCTTTCTTGTTCCGGACCCCCCACAGGGTTTTCATCGTGCCGTGGACGTCCACCTCCACCACACGCCCCGGGGCGCTCAGGATCACGGCGGTCTGGTCCTCGTCGATGAATCCGGAGCAGGTGGACTGGATCGTGCTTTGATTCCGGTGGCCGTCGCGGAACAGGCCTACTTGCAGGTGCAGGGGTTTGAAGTAGTCGTGCCGGCGGTACTCGTGCTTGAAGTGACTCGCGACGTGGCCCTTGTCGGTATACTGGAATTCCGAGCGCTGATAGACGGTGCAGAACGTCATGCGCTGCGCCCACAGGTCGTGCTCGCCCGGCCGGCCCCGGACAATCAGGGGGTCACGGCGCTTGTGGTAGCTGGGGGTGATGTCGGGGAACCGCCCCGGATACCAGACGTAGCCGACACCCCGCCAGATGTCTCCGTCGCCCGGATTCCGGGTAAAGCGCACGGCTACCCAGCGCGGGGTTTCCAGCGACGCAGGCGCCCCGATGTAGACCGGCTCGCAGCGCGGCCAGACGGCAAAGTCGCCGTTGTCGCGGATCTCGGTCGTCAGGATGAGGGCATCGGTCGGCTCGAACTCCAGGTCGGCAGGGAGCGTCCCGGTAAAGGTCGTCCCGGTCTGCCACTCGCCTGCCCAGATGCGCTCCTGTTCGGGGCCCTTGTAGAGGACGACACGCCCCGTGCGGGCTTCGTCGACATTCTGTCCGCGCTCCCGCGTGATGCGGGCCTCGATGTCGTAGGGAAGGTCGATCTCGGTGGCGCGCCCGCGACGCTGCGTTTGTCGATAGGACCTGGTCCCGGTTTCGGGGCTGTAGAACTGAACAAGATGGCGTTCACTCATGGGGATCTCCGGACGGCGCTGGCAAACCGGATCCGCTTACCCGCGCGTTACCTCCGAACAGAGAGCTGGCCGGAGCGATTCGGGCGTCGATCTCCCTTATGTAGCCCGGGCTCGCGCGCGAGCGTGCGCATTCATCCGTGTTTCCTTAGACCAATTCGGGGCGATTTTCCGCTGTCGGCGGATTTGACGTTGTGGGTGGCCTGCCGGAGAACCTGTAGCCAGGGCGGGACGAGCGCGCTGCGCTACTCGAAGATCTGGTTGATGTGCTTGAGCCCGGCCTCGTCGGTGTCCCAGTCCAGGGTCAGACGGTCGGGATCGCCGGTCAGCCGGCGGAAGGCCGGGATTTCGTGGCGGTCCACCGCCGCCAGGCGGTGCCCGGTAGCGCCGTAGGATTCGACGTTGGCGGCCTGCAGGATGTCGGTGTAGGAGACGGGTTCGCTGTCTCCGGGATCCTGGCGGATCTTTTCGTGGTCCCCGACCGCGCGCACGATCTCCGGGTCGAAGTTCCAGCTCTTGAGCATGGCACGGCCCATCGCGACGTGGGCCGCGTCGATGGCCGCCTGCACCGCGCGCGGGTCCTCGTAGATGACTTCCACCTTCTCCGCGCGCCGCAGGATCGGAACCGCGCCGATGTCGTGGACCAGTCCCGCGAGCAGCGCGATGTCCGGGTCGAGGTGCCGCTGCTTGCGCGCCAGCAGGTAGCTGAGTATGGCGACCTCCAGGCTGTGTTCCCACAGCTGCTCCATGCGCTCGCGGATCGCCTCGTTGCCGGTCTGGAAGACCTCCTTCATGGAATGGGTCAGCACGACCTGCCGCACCCGCTCCATGCCCAGGCGGGTGACCGCCGAGTGGATGGTGGAGCAGCGATGGAGTCCGCGGTAGGCGGGGCTGTTGGCCTGACGTACCAGGCGGGAGGCGAGCGCGGTGTCGCGCGAGATCAGGTTGACCAGATCGGCGATCGTGCTGTTGTCATCCTGCACGATGAACAACGCCTGGACCGAGATGTCCGGCAGGGTGGGGATATCCACCAGCTGCCGGTCCAGGTCCCCGCGCAGTTTTTCAAGGAAGTTTTCGACGTCCGTGCGGGTAGCCAAAAGATGCACTCCGGGCGGCTTTTTCCGTAGCGCGGAGTATGCCACAGGCGTGCGCGTTCGGGGGGTCCCGGGCCTGCCGGACGTCTGTCCGGGCGCGACCCGCGACCCTGTGGCGCGGGGGAGCTCAGGCGGCTTCGGCCAGACCCTCGGCGCGACCGGGACGGCCCTGCTTGAGGGTCACCAGTTCCTCGGCGCTGGTCGGGTGCAGCGGGATGGTCAGGTCGAGGTCGCGCTTGGTGGCGCCCATGCGCACCGCGACCGCGAAGCCCTGCAGCATCTCGTCAACGTGGGGGCCGATCATGTGGATGCCGACGACCTTTTCGTCATTCCCGGCGCACACCAGCTTCATCACCACCGGCGGGACCTCGCCCTCGGCAAACGCCCGGTCCAGCCCCCCGAAGCTCGTCTCGTAGACCCGCACCGAGTCGCCGTGACGCTCCACGGCCTCGGGCTCGGTCAGTCCGACCATGCCGGCGGTGGGATGGGTGAAGGTCACCGTGGGGATCTGTTCGTAGTCCACCGGCACCGGGTCGTTTTCGGGGGCATACCAGTGCTCGGCCAGACGCCGCCCGGCGGCGATCGCCACCGGGGTCAGCGGGGCCTTGCCGATGATGTCGCCCAGGGCGTAGATCCCCTCGACATTGGTGGCCTGCCACTCGTCCACCGGGGTGGTGCCGTCGCGTGCGAGCTCGACCCCGGCTTCTTCCAGCCCCATGTCCGCGGTGGCCGGTTTGCGGCCGACGGCCCACAGCACCTGCTCGAACGGGCCCAGTTCCTGTCCGCCTTCCAGCTGCACGGTGACCGCGCCCGGTTCGCCGCCCAGCCCGGCCACCTTCACCCCGAGGTGACGGCCGATGCCCTGGTGCTCCATGTGCTGGTCCAGGGCCGCGCTGATGGCGGGATCGAACATCTCCAGCACGCGGTCCTCCATCGCGACCACGTCGGTCTTCACGCCCATGGAGCGCAGCATCCCGGCCATCTCCAGGCCGATGTAGCCGGCCCCGATCACTGCGATGGATTCCGGCAGTTCGGTCCACTGGAAGAAGTCGTCCGAGGTCGCGCCCAGTTCGGCCCCCTCCAGCGGCGGCACCACCGGCGCGCCGCCCATGGCCAGCACGATGCGGTCGGCCCGGTATTCGGCCCCGCTTTCGCTGATCACGCGGTCGCTTCCGTTCAGCCGGGCACGCTCGGCGATGTGGGTCACGCCCAGCTTCTCCAGGTGGCCAGCCCAGAAGTCGTTGAGGTTGCCGAGCAGCTTTTGCCGACGCTCGGCCAGCTCGCCGTAGCGAATGCCCCGGATGTCCACGTCGACGGCAAATTCGCCGGCCTGGCGGGCCTGGCCCATGTGTTCCGCGGCGTACCAGGTGAGCTTTTTGGGCACGCAGCCCTCGTTCACGCAGGTCCCGCCCAGCGGCTTCGGGTCGAACACGGCGACGCGGGCGCCATGGGGCGCGGCGCGCTCGGCCACCGCCAGGCCGCCGCTGCCGCCGCCGATCACGATGATGTCGTAGTGTTCCATGCTCTGTTCCCTGTTCGTTGTCGGTCTGATTCGAAGTCTGCCACGGCGAGCGCTCAAGGAGCGGTCGCCGGGGTCCGCCATCCGTGTCCGCACGTCCGGCGAACCGTCGTGAAACCTGCGGACACGGATGGCCACCCGGGGTGGCCGGGGCCGGAACGGGCGCGGGCCCGTCCCGGCCGGGGGGTTACGCTGCCCGGCGCTCGCGGTGGATCCACTGCTCCAGATCTTCGGAGCCGCCGATGCGGTGGCCGCCGACGAACACCTGGGGCACGGTCATCGCGCCGGTGGCGGCGCGCAGGCTGCGCAGACTGGCGTCACGGCCGAGGACGATCTCCTCATAGTCCAGGTCCGCGTCCTCCAGCATCTGCTTGGCGCTGGCGCAGTAGGGGCAGCCCGGCTTGGTGAAGACCACCACGTCCTCGGGGCAGGCCGCATCCGGCGCCACGTGCGACAGCATGGTGTCGGCATCGGAGACTACGAAGGGGTCGCCCGGTTCATCCGGCTCGATGAACTGTTTCTCGATCACGCCGTCGCGCACCAGCATGGAATAGCGCCAGGAACGCTCGCCGAAGCCCAGGTCGCTCTTGTCCACCAGCATGCCCATCTTCTCGGTGAACTCGCCGTTGCCGTCCGCCAGGAAGGTGATGCGGTCGGCCTCCTGGTCGGCCTGCCAGGCCTCCATCACGAAGCCGTCGTTCACCGAGATGCAGACGATCTCGTCGATGCCGTGTTTCTTCAGCACCGGCGCCAGCTCGTTGTAGCGGGGCACGTGGGCCGAGGAGCAGGTCGGGGTGAACGCGCCCGGCAGGGCGAACACCACCACGTTGCGGCCGCTGAAGATGTCCGCGCTGCGGACGTCGTTCCAGTCGTTGTCCTTGCGGCAGCGGAAGGTGACTTCCGGGACGCGCTGACCTTCGCGATTTTCCAGTTCCATGTTCTCTCTCTCCTGTTGCAGATTGCGGTTACGGAAACGGGTGAAAAGTCATGTGCCGGCCTGTGGCCGACGACAGGTGCAAGATTAAGGGCGCTCGATTGGTAAATCCAATCTTGATTAGTTAATTGATAGTTAGGCTCATCCTATCGTCGCGGCTCCGCCCGGCTTGTGCCCATGATGCCGGGGTCGGCGTTCGGGCGGAATCCTCTCCGGAGTGGAGGTCCACGGAACTTGACGCAATGGCCCGAAACCCGGACCCTTGCGCATCTGGCCGGACTCGCGGCCAACAGCGTTATGGTGGTCCGTATCAGTCCCCTCGCGACGACAGGTTGTGAACCCCGCCAGGCCCGGAAGGGAGCAACGGTAGCAACTGCGTCGGGCGCCGGGGTGTGGCGGGTGCGGGCCACCTCCCTTCCAGTTTCGCTTTCCGGTGGGGCCGTGTGCCCGGAGGTCACGGTGACTGCTCCATTAATCAGCGTTTCCTTAATGGGGGAGGCATGAGTCACCAGGTTCTGGCCCGCAAGTGGCGGCCCGCGCGTTTCGGGGATCTCGTCGGTCAGCCGCATGTGGTGCGCGCACTCACTAACGCCCTGTCCGGGGAGCGGCTGCATCACGCCTATCTGTTTGCCGGCACCCGCGGGGTGGGGAAGACTACCGTCGCGCGGATTCTCGCGCGCTGTCTCAACTGCGAGACCGGGGTCACCGCCGAGCCCTGTGGTCAGTGCCGTTCCTGCGTGGAGATCGCCGAAGGCCGGCACCTTGACCTGATCGAGGTCGACGCCGCGTCGCGCACCCGGGTGGACGACACCCGTGAGCTGCTGGACAACGTGTCCTATGCCCCCACCACCGGCCGCTTCAAGGTGTACCTCATCGACGAGGTGCACATGCTGTCGGAGAAGAGCTTCAACGCGCTGCTCAAGACCCTGGAGGAACCGCCGGAACACGTGAAGTTCCTGCTGGCGACCACGGATCCGCAGAAGCTGCCGGTGACGGTGCTGTCGCGCTGCCTTCAGTTCAATCTCAAGCCGATGCCGGCGCCCCTGATCGCCGAATACCTGACCGGGGTGCTGGAGACCGAGGGCGTGACCGCCGAATCCGGCGCCCTGCTGCGTCTGGCCGAGGCGGCCGAGGGCTCGATGCGCGACGCCCTCAGTCTTACCGATCAGGCGATTGCCTACGCGGGCGAGGAGCTGACCGAGGGCGCGACCTGCGACATGCTGGGGCTGCTGCCGCGCACCCGACTTACGGGGCTGCTGGATGCGGTGTTCGCCGGTGACGGCGCGGCCCTCGTCCACGGTCTGGCCGAGCTGGATACCCTGGGGCCGGACTGGTCTCGCCTGCTGGACGAACTGGCCGCGCTGTTGCACCGGGTGGCGGTGCTGCAGGTGGCGGGCGAGGTGGCCGACAGTGGCGAGGCGGGGCTGGATTGGGTCCGGGATGCCGCCGGCCGCGAGGATCCCGAGCTGATCCAGCTCGCCTATCAGATCCTGATCCACGGCGTCCGTGACCTGCCGTATGCCCCGGACCCGCGAATGGGGGTCGAGATGACCCTGCTGCGGCTGCTGGCCTTCCGCCCCGAGGGGGCGCCGGACACGGAGCCCGGGGGCGCCCCGTCGGGAGGTACGACTGCCGGCCGGAGCGCGGGCACGGGGAGCTCCCCGGCTGCAGCGCCGGTATCCCCCTCGGGATCGGGATCGGGATCGGGGTCGGCGGTCGCATCGCGCCCGGTCCCGCCGGCGGAGGAAGAGGAAAAGGCCGGAGATGCGGCCGTGGCTCCGGACCGGGATTCGGTGCCCGCGGCGTCGCGCGCCAGCCCCCGGTCGGAATCCGGGGGGGCGGCCGCGGTACGGGAACCGCGGGCCGAAGCGAAGCCGGAACCGGCCGCGGGCGCCGGTGCCGTGCCACCGTCGTCGGAGCCCGTCGGGGATCCCGACGGTCCGGCCGTGCCTGCCGGCGAGTTCGACTGGCATGCGTTCGCTGCACGTCTTCCCGCAGGCACCGCGCGCGAGCTCGCGTTGCAGGCCGAATTTCGTTCGCTGGACACGGAGCGGCTGACCCTCGCCCTGCCACCCGACTACCGCATGCTGTGTACGGAACGGGCCAGGGAACGCTTGTCCAGGTCCCTGGAGGCGCATCTCGGTCGCAGCGTGCGTCTGGAGATCGTGGACCAGGAAGAAGCCGGCGGCGACACGCCGGCCGCGCGTCTTGCGGCAAATGCCGAGGCGCGTCAGGCTGAGGCCGAGTCCGCCATGCGGCAGGATCCGGTGGTGCAGGCGCTGCATGAACGCTTCGGCGCCGAGCTTGGCCCGGTGCGCCTGCACGATGACGACCCGACACTTAATCAGGACCCCGGAGCAGCGG
Source organism: Thioalkalivibrio halophilus (assembly GCF_001995255.1). GTDB lineage: Bacteria > Pseudomonadota > Gammaproteobacteria > Ectothiorhodospirales > Ectothiorhodospiraceae > Thioalkalivibrio > Thioalkalivibrio halophilus. Next base: position 40,093 of record NZ_MUZR01000010.1, read on the forward strand.
GACAGGAGAACCGAAAATGATGAAAGGCGGCATGGGCAACATGATGAAGCAGGCCCAGAAAATGCAGGAAGAAATGCAGCGCGTGCAGGCCGAGCTGGCCGAGATGGAGGTCGAGGGTCAGGCTGGCGGCGGGCTGGTGAGCGTGACCCTGACCGGCAAGCACGAGGCGCGCAAGGTTCGGATTGATCCGAGCCTGTTTCAGGATGATCCGGACATGATCGAGGACCTGGTGGCCGCGGCGATCAACGATGCGGTGCACAAGGTGGACACCACCAGCCAGGAACGCATGAGTGAACTGACCAGCGGCATGGGCCTGCCGGCGGGCATGAAGCTGCCTTTCTGAGCCGGGTCGCGGTGGATACCGAACTCGACGATCTGGTGCAGGCGCTGCGCTGTCTGCCGGGCGTGGGCGGCAAGTCCGCCCGGCGCATGGCGCTGCACCTGCTGGAACGCGACCGCGAGGGCGCGCGGCGCCTGGCGCGGGCGGTGGACGCCGCGGTGGAGAACATCGGCCACTGCTCGGTGTGCCGGACGCTGACCTCGGCCGAGACCTGCGAACGCTGCCTCGATCCCGATCGCGACGACCAGGTCCTGTGCGTGGTCGAGAGCCCCGGCGACGTGATGGCGATCGAGGCGGCCACCGATTTCAACGGTCGCTTCCACGTGCTGCTCGGACGGCTCTCGCCGCTGGACGGGATCGGCCCGGAGGAGCTGGGGCTGGACCGGCTGGAGGAACGTCTGCGCCAGCAGGGCACCGAGGAGCTGATTCTCGCCACGAACACCTCGGTGGAGGGTGAGGTTACCGCTCACTATCTGGCCGAGATGGCCGGGCGCCTGGGAATCCGCGCCACGCGCATCGCGCAGGGGATCCCCAGCGGCGGGGAGCTGGAATACACGGATGCGGGGACCCTGGCGCACGCCTTGTCGGGGCGCCGCGATTACTGATATAAACCGCGCCGGCCGGGCGCGGTGGAGGCACCATGGAAGACTGTATCTTCTGCAAGATCGTCGCCGGGGAGATCCCCGCGACCATCGTCCGCGAGACCGATGACGTGATCGCCTTCGAGGATCTGCATCCCCAGGCGCCGCACCATGTGCTGGTGATTCCGCGGCGGCACATCGCGACCCTCAACGACCTTACCGCCGAGGATGCCGTGACGGTGGGCAACATGGCCCGGGTTGCGGCGGAGGTCGCGGCCGAACGCGGCTTTGCGGAGGCCGGATACCGGACTGTGATGAATTGCAACCAGCAGGGCGGTCAGACGGTCTATCATATACATATGCACCTGCTCGGCGGTCGGCCCCTCGGCTGGCCCCCGGGCTAGCGAACGCGACGGTCCGGGGAGGCCGGCGCGGTGACAAACGGGGGAACGGGCGTGACGCAACGCGGATATCATGACGGGACAACGGCCATGGGCGGGGGGGGAAATGCCCCGGGCCGTGCGCGCGTCGTTGCCCGGCTGGCGGTGCCGCTGATGCTGGTCGTGGTTTTCGCGACGCCGATGGTTGCGGCGGCCGAAGACGACACCACCCGCTATTCTCTGACCCGCACCCTGAATCTCGACGGCGGCGATCAGGTTGCGGCCGTGGGCGACCTGTCCTCCTTTTCCGGCGCGGCGGGTGCGGGCGGGGAGGCCCGGCCCGACCCGCGTTACCGCCTGATGCTGGATGCCGACGCGGTGTCGCGTCCGGCGGACGACATCACCGGCCTGGGCGATCGTTTCGAGGCGACCGGCGCTTTCCGTCAGCGCCTGGGGGCCAGTGGCCTGGGGTACGGGATCGATCTGGGCTTCGGCATGGAGTCGCGCAGTGCGCCGGGGCAGCTGCGGGAGGATGCGGGTACCACTTCCTATTTCACCGACTTCAGTTTCGGACCCACCTTCGAGTCGGGCGGTTTTGACAGCCAGCTGCGGGTCGGCGTGCGTCAGCCGCTGGCGGGCGATTCGCGGGAAACGGTCGGTGCGGGGACTGGCCTGCAACCGCGCGACCACACGCGCGGCGCCAGCTATCTGAGCCTGGACGGCAGCCTCCGCCTGCGCAACGACAGCGAGCTGTCGATGAGCCTGTTCTACGATGACTATTCGCTGGAATCGTCCGAAGGCTGGATGGAGGAGCGGCTGGAATTCGACGGCATGCGTCCCGAATCCGGCGGTTCCTCGTCGGTGTTCGGCGTGGAGATGGGCCTGACCTTCTGATTCGTTCTGAATCGTGCCGCGGGGCCGCTGCCGGGCTCAGTCCCGGCGCCGGGTCTCCGCCCGCAGCTCCTGCCAGGCCTCCAGCCGTTCCCGCGGCAGCTCGCAGGCGGCGACCGCCGCTCCCACCGCACACCCCGGTTCGGCCGCGTGCCGGCAGTCGCGAAAGCGGCATTCCCGGGCCCGTTCGGCGATGTCCGGGAAGCCGCGCTCGAGCGCGTCAGCGTCGTCCAGCTCCGGTGTGAAGTCGCGCACCCCGGGGGAATCGATCCACGCGCCATTGCCCGCCAGCGGATACCAGCGCGCCGTGGTCGTGGTGTGGCGCCCTTCGCCGGTCTGCCCCAGGGTCGCGGTTTGCAGGGCCTGGTCCGGCGCGTTGCCGGCGCGGCGCAGCAGCGCATCGATCAGCGATGACTTGCCGGTTCCGGACTGGCCAACCAGGATGTTGCTGCCCCCCTCGGCGGCCGCCGCCAGGGCGTCCAGCCCGGTGCCTTCGTGCACGCTGACCGGCAGCGCGTGCAGGCCCAGATGGCCGTACTGCCGGTCCAGCCGCCGCGCCCCCCCGGGGTCCAGCTCGCATTTGTTGAACAGCAGTCGTGGCTCGGCTGGCAGGTTGTGGATTGCGACCAGGAAGCGGTCGATCAGGAAACGTGCCGGGGCCGGTTCCGGCGCCACCACGATCCAGACCCGGTCCACTCCGGCGGCGATGGTCTTGCGGCGGCCGTAGCCGTCGCGCCGCACCAGCGCATTGCGGCGCGGCTCGCGGCGCAGGATGCGGTGGCCGTCGGTTTCCACGCGGTCCCCGCAGACCAGATCCCCCGTGCGGCGCTGCAGCTGCACGCGATGCAGATGGCCGTCCTCGTCGAGGAGGTCGGCCCTCTGGTTGAGGCGGGCGGCGACACGCGCGCGGGCGGGCAGGGGATCCGCAGTCGTGCTGTCCGCGGATCCCGGGTTCCGGGCGGACCGGCTCATGCAGGCTGCATCGACGGGTCAGTCGAACAGCGCATCCACGCGCGCGGCGCAGATGAAATCATTTTCGGTCAGTCCGCCCACCGCGTGGGTGGAGAACTGGACCCGGCAACGGTTGAAGCCGACTTCCATGTCGGGATGGTGATCCTCGACATGGGCGATCCAGGCCACCGCGTTCACGAAGGCCATGGTCTCGTGGAAGTTGCGAAAGCGGAACTCGCGCCGGATGTCCTTCGTGTTGCCGCCCAGTTCCCAGGATTCGTGCAGCTGGCCCAGGGCCCGGGTCGCCTCCTCGGCCGGCATCGGGTCGGTAAAGCCTTCGCAGGCCTGGCAGTGACGCGTCTTCAGGTCGCTCATGGGGGTTCAGTCGAATCCGTAGTATTCATCGTTGAGGTAGGCCACGATGGCTTCGATCTCGTCATCGAAGAAGGCGGTGCCGATGTTGGCATCGCATCGCCGGACCATCGCGACGAGTTCTTCGCGGTCACCGACCATGCGTCCGTCGCGGGTATAGATGTCGGAGCCGTCACCGCCGTGCATGTCGGCATGGCAGCTGACGCAGTTGTTGTCGTGCAGATCCTGGCCCATCCGGATGTCGTCGGCCTGCGCGGTGGCGGCCATGCCGCCGGCCAGCGTCAGGGCGGCCAGACTGGTGGTGAGGTGTCGCATGTGGCCCTCCTTCTTCGTCGGTGCCGGTCTTGTTCGTTGTTCGATGCGACGGGCCCCCGGGGCCCGTCCCCATGATGATAGACTGCATCGCGCCATCATAGGGCACCACCGAGTGCCGCAGAGGAGAGACAATGACGGCGAGTGCGGAAAATCTGATCTGGATCGATCTGGAAATGACCGGCCTGGAGCCGCAAACGGACCGGATCATCGAAGTGGCGACCATCGTAACCGACAAGCACCTCGAGATCCTGGCCGAGGGCCCGGTGATCGCGGTGTTCCAGTCGCTGGAGGTCCTGGACGGGCTGGACGCCTGGAACCAGCGCACGCACGGCGAATCGGGCCTGCTGGATCGCGTCCGCCACAGCGACCACGACGAGGCCGCCGCGGAGCGCGAGACGCTGGCGTTTCTGGAAAAGTGGGTACCGAAGGGGCAGTCGCCGATGTGCGGCAATTCCATTTGTCAGGACCGGCGTTTCCTCGCCCGCTGCATGCCCGAGCTGGAGGCCTGGTTCCACTATCGCAACCTCGACGTATCCACGCTCAAGGAGCTGGCGCGGCGCTGGGCGCCGGACGTGCTCCAGGGGCTGTCGAAGAACGCTTCGCACCAGGCCCTGCAGGACATCCGTGACTCGATCGACGAGCTGCGCCACTACCGCGAAAAGTTCATTCAGCTCCCGCCGGCCGCGCGCCCGGCCAGCTGACCGGCGGGCGAGGGCGGCACCAGAACCGTGGGGATGCCGTCCAGTTCCGGGTCACGCTCGGGGTAGTCCAGCAGATAGTGCAGGCCGCGGCTCTCGCGTCGGGCCAGCGCGCTCTGCACGATGATCTCGGCCACCATGCCGAGGTTGCGCAGCTCGATCAGGTCGGGCGAGATCCGGTAGTGGCTGTAATATTCGTGGATCTCTTCCTGCAGGATGCGGATTCGGCGCTGCGCGCGCAGCAACCGGCTACGGGTGCGCACGATCCCGACATAGTCCCACATCAGCCGACGCAGTTCGTCCCAGTCGTGCGCCACCACCACTTCTTCTTCCGATTCGGTTACCCGTGATTCGTCCCAGGCCGCCGGTACCGGCAGGGCCTCCGGAGCGGGCAGATCGGTCTGCGACAGGATGTGCTCGGCCGCGGCGCGGGCGTAGACCAGGCATTCCAGCAGCGAATTGCTGGCCATGCGGTTGGCGCCGTGCAGCCCGGTGCATGAGACTTCACCGGCGGCATACAGGCCCGGAAGATCGGTCTGGCCGAAATGATTCACCACAACCCCGCCGCAGGTGTAGTGCGCGGCGGGAACCACCGGCAACGGCTCGCGCGTCATGTCGAAGCCGTATTCGAGGCAGCGTTCGTGAATGGTAGGGAAGTGCTCGCGGATGAAATCCGCCGCCTTGTGGCTGATGTCGAGATAGACATGGTCGATCCCGAGGCGTTTCATCTCGTGGTCCACCGCGCGCGCCACGATGTCGCGCGGGGCCAGTTCGGCGCGCTCGTCGAAGCGCGGCATGAAGCGTTCCCCGTCCGGCAGCTTCAGTAGCCCGCCTTCGCCGCGCACTGCCTCCGAGATCAGGAACGACTTGGCCCGGGGGTGGTACAGGCAGGTCGGGTGGAACTGCATGAATTCCATGTTGGCGATGCGGCAGCCGGCGCGCCAGGCCATCGCAATCCCGTCGCCGGTGGCGCCGTCGGGATTGGAGCTGTAGAGATAGACCCGGCTGGCGCCCCCGGTAGCCATGATCACCGTGGGCGCCATGATCGTCTGTACCTCGCGGGTCGCGGTATCCTGGACATAGGCCCCGACCACACGGCGCACGCCGTCCACCCGCGAGGTGATCAGATCCACCGCCACATGGCGTTCGAGTACGTCGATGCTGGCGGTGTCGCCGGTGCTGCGCACCAGCGCGTCCTCGATCGCGCGGCCGGTGGCATCGGCGGCATGTGCCACGCGGCGGGCGCTGTGCCCGCCCTCGCGCGTCAGATGCAGCCGGCTGCGGCCCTCGAACGATTCGCGCGTGAACGGCACCCCGAGGTTGAGCAGCCACTGGATCGCCTCGGGCCCGGCCGCGACGGTGCGGCGCACCGCGTCCGCATCGCACAGCCCGGCACCGGCGTCGATGGTGTCGTCGATATGGGCGTCGAAGGAATCCTGGCGGTCGAGCACTGCCGAGATGCCGCCCTGGGCATAGCGGGTCGAGCCCTCGTCCACCGGGCCCTTGCTGAGGACCACGACCCGGCGATGCGGGGCGAGATGCAGGGCCGCGCTCAGTCCGGCCGCACCGCTGCCGATTACCAGCACGTCGGCTTTGCGGGCTTGTTGTGCTGTATCCATGCGTCAGGTAACGTTTTGCGCTTGTTGCGCAATGGCCGGGAAGCCGGGAGCAATCCCCGGCGAGCGGGTTTCGAACTTCATGCAGGTCAGGCGGTCCATGAACCCTAGAATACTGGAGACGAGTCGCCGAACGGGAGTCCCCGGATGAGCGAGAAGGCTTCCGACGAGGCCCTGGTTCGGCGTGTCCAGAATGGCGAGAAAGAGGCCTTCGATATCCTGGTCCTGAAGTATCAGCACAAGATCGTGAATCTTGTCGGCCGCTATGTGCACGACCACGCCACGGCCCTGGACATCGCCCAGGAAGCCTTTATCAAGGCCTATCGCGGTCTCGCGAACTTTCGCGGCGAAAGTGCGTTCTACACCTGGCTGTACCGGATCGCCATCAACACCGCGAAGAATCATCTCGTCTCCCAGGGGCGCCGCCGGCCCGAATCCGAAGTCGATGCGCAGGATGCCGAACAAATGGGGGGCGATTCCGCTCTCAAGGATAATGCAACCCCCGAGGGGGAAGCGCTGTCGCAGGAGATAGAGGCGGCCGTCCAGCGCACGATCGACGAGCTGCCGGACGATTTGCGGACCGCGATCACTCTGCGCGAGATCGAAGGTCTGAGCTACGAGGAAATCGCGCAGACCATGGGATGTCCGATCGGCACGGTCCGGTCGCGCATCTTCCGGGCGCGCGAGGCCATCGACGAGACCTTGCGACCATTGTTGAACGACTGAATGAGCATGATCGTATGAGTGAACAAGTCAGCAAGACGGAGCGTCTCTCGGCCCTGGTGGACGACGAGACCGAGGCGTTCGAGACGCGTCGCCTGGTGGACGAGCTGCTGCAGTCGGAGGAAGATCGCAAGCAATGGGAACGCTATCACCTGATCGGGGACTCGCTGCGCGGCGGGATGCGCATGACCGCGCCACCGGACCTGCTTGAGGGCGTGCGCGAACAGCTGGCCGAGGAAGAGCCGCTGCATGTCGCGCCGGCTCCCGCCGGCGTCGAGCAGGCAACCCGTTCGCGGTGGTTCCGGCCGGTGGTCGGTACCGGGGTCGCGGCCGCCGTGGCGGTGGTGACCCTGGTGGGCATGCAGATGATGGGTGCCGGCCAGCCCGGTGGTGACGCGACGCCCGGCATGGCCGAAGGCGGGGCGCCCCCGGCCGAGGTGCAGACGGCGCGCTCGGCCGAGGGCCCGGAGCAGGCGTCCGCCGGCGCCGGCATGCCCGAGGCCGACGGACCTGGCGAGGAGCTGGACCCGCGCTTCGTGCGCTACTTCGAGAACCACGCCGATCTGACCGGTCCGGGCTCCGCGGCCTTCGGGCGCGTACGTTATTCGGTTGGCGAAGAGTAAACCATGATGTACGGAGGTCTGCCCTGGGTGCTGGCGGCTTCCGTCGCCCTGCTCCCGCTGCCGGTGATCGCCAGTGATCCCGGCCCCGCCGAGTGGCTGGAACGCATGTCCGCGAGCGTCCACTCGGAAAGTTACCGGGGGACATTCGTCCTGCAGCGCAAGGATCGCCTCGATACGGTGCGCGTGATCCACGCCGTCGAGGACGGAGGCTATCGCGAGCGGCTGCATACCCTCAGTGGCCAGGAGCGCGAGGTTGTGCGCTCGGTGGACCGTCTCAGTGCCCAGTCCGGGACCGGGGCCGCCTCCGGCGGGCAGGCTGCGGAGGCCGGCTCCACCCCGCGCTGGCCGGTAAGTTCCCCGGTTCACCTGCTTGCGGAACACGATGGCTATTCCCTCAAGGATCAGGGTCGCAGCCGCGTGGCCGGGCATGCCTGCCGCATGCTGCTGGCCCGCGCCGGTGACCTGCTGCGCTACAGCCACCGCTACTGCCTGCACGAAGACACCGGCCTGCCGCTGCTCAGCGAACTCTATTCCGGGAGCGGCCAGCTGCTCGAACGCCTGGCGTTTACCGATCTCGAACTGCTGGACCGCGTGCCGGACGCCGCCCTCGAGCCGGTCAGTGAAGGGGCTGACCGCATCGAGGTGCGCGCCGAGCGCGGACATCTGCGCCCCGACCCCGACGGCCGGGACTGGGGCTTCAGTGAACTGCCGTCGGGCTTCCGCCTGGTGGTGGCGCGTGAACGCAGCAGCGATGATCCGGAACAGCCCGGCCGCTATTTCGTGGTCAGCGATGGCCTGGCCTCGGTCTCGGTGTACGTAGAGCCGGTGGAAGGTGAGCGCCGGTTCGAGGGCGCGACCCGCGCCGGTGCCACGCACGCGGTGGCCCGGATCGAAGGCGATTATCAGATCACGGCCGTCGGCGACGTGCCCCGCGAAACCGTGGAGCGCCTCGCTGCTGCCATGCATCCGCCGCAGCCCGTTGGGGGGCGGCATGAGTGACTGGATCGAGGAACAGGGTGAAGTCATCGAAGTGGACGGGCACACCGCCCGCGTGCGCATCCAGCGCCGTTCCACCTGTGGCAGCTGTTCCGCGCGCAGCGGTTGTGGCAGCGGGATTCTGTCGGACGTCCTCGGGCGCAAGCCCATCGAAGTTCGGGTCGGCCATTCCGGCGACCTGCAGGCCGGCGATACCGTCACTCTCGGCGTGCGCGATACCGCGCTGGTTGCGGGTGCGCTGATGATGTATCTGCTGCCGCTGGCCGGACTGATCGGCGTGCCCGCACTGGGCATGGCCCTGTTCCCCGGGGCCGGCGAGGGCATGCTGCTCCTGGCGGGCCTCGCGGGACTGGGGGCAGGCCTGCTCAGCGTGCGCCGCTGGATGAGCCAGCGCGATGCCGCGTTCCAGCCGGTGGTGCTCGCGCGCCAGCCGGGCAGCGGCGTAGTGCGGCCGGTTGCCACCCGCACCGGCTGATCCTGCCGCGGCCCGCGGGGAACTTGCGCGCTTTCGCGGCGTCCAGAGGCATGTCCTTTCAAGCTTCCCGGAGAGGGGTTCAATGATGCTGAAACCGATGCAATGGGCGCTGGTCGCCCTGGTCTTTCTGGCCCTGTCCCTGCCCGCTTCGGCGCGGCCTCTGCCTGATTTCGTGCCGCTGGCGGAAGAACACAGCCCGGCGGTGGTGAACATCTCGGCCACCCGCACCACCGAGGTGCCCGAGCACGGCGGCATGCGCCAGTTCGAAGGGACACCGTTCGAGGACCTGTTCGAGCGTTTCTTCGGCGAGCCCCCGGGGTCCGGTGGCGACCCGCGCCAGCGCGAGCGTGATTCGCTCGGCTCCGGCTTCATCTACAGCGAAGACGGCTACATCGTGACCGCCAACCACGTGGTCGAGGGTGCCTCGGAGATCGTGGTCCACCTGTCCGATCGCCGCGTGTTCAATGCCGAGGTCGTCGGTACCGACCCGCAGAGCGACGTGGCCCTGCTGAAGATCGACGCCGAGGACCTGCCCACGCTGGAGCTGGGTTCCTCCGAGGAGCTCCGGGTCGGCGAATGGGTCCTGGCGATCGGCTCGCCGTTCGGCTTTGATCATTCGGTCACCGCCGGGATCGTCAGCGCCAAGGGGCGCAGCCTGCCGAGCGAGAACTACGTGCCCTTCATCCAGACCGACGTGGCCATCAACCCGGGCAACTCCGGCGGCCCGCTGATGAACCTGGACGGCGAGGTGATCGGCATCAACGCCCAGATCTACAGCCGTACCGGCGGGTTCATGGGGCTGTCGTTCGCAGTGCCCATCGAAGTGGTGGGCGACGTGGTGACCCAGCTGCGCGACCATGGCGAAGTCACCCGCGGCTGGCTGGGCGTGCTGATCCAGGAGGTTACCCGGGATCTGGCCGAGTCGTTCGGCATGGACAAGCCCTCTGGTGCTCTGGTGGCCCGCGTGCAGGCGGACAGCCCCGCGGAGAAGGCGGGGTTCGAGGCCGGTGACGTGATCCTGCGCTTCAATGGCCTGGACGTGCCGAATTCCAGCGCGCTGCCGCCGATCGTCGGCCGCACGCCGGTGGGTGCCGAGGTCGAAGTGGACATTCGGCGCGGTTCCGAGGACAAGACCCTCGAGGTCACCATCGAGGCGCTGCCCGAAGACATTGCCGAACGCCGCGCGGCCCCCGAACAGCCGGGCGAGGCCCGGCCCGAGCCGCAGAGCCTTCTGGGCATGCGCCTCGAGCCGCTGGATGCCGAAACGCGCGAGGAGCTCGGCGTCGACAACGGCCTGGTGGTGCTGGAGGTCGAGGACAACCCCGCGCGCAGCGCCGGCGTGCGGCCGGGCGACGTGATCGTGCAGTTCGCGCGGCAGCCGGTGGGATCGCTGGAAGAGCTGGAAGAGCGCGTCGAGCAGGCCGGCCCCGGCACGACCGTGCCGGTGCTGATCCAGCGCGGTGGCAACCCCACCTTCATCGCCCTGCGCATTCCGCAGGATTGACGGCCATCACGCGCCGGCCTCGGGCGCTCCCGGGGCCGGCCCATCGCACATGAAGCAACTGACGGTGTACCATCGAGAAGGTTGCGGGCTCTGCGAGCACATGCTCGCGGAGCTTTTTGCTTTGCAAAGCCGTTATACTTTCACGCTCGACGTCGTCGACATCGACGAGGACCCGGACCTGCGGGAGCGCTACAACACCAAGGTGCCGGTGCTCGCGGTCGACGGCGACATTCTCTGCTGCCACTTTCTTGATCGAGAGGCACTGCTGGACCTGCTGGGGCCCGCATGAGTGATACCCGTCTGACCCGCAATTTTTCCATCATCGCCCACATCGACCACGGCAAGTCGACCCTGGCGGACCGCCTGATCCAGGGCTGTCGCGGGCTGACCGAGCGCGAGATGTCGGAGCAGGTGCTGGACTCCATGGATCTCGAGCGCGAGCGCGGGATTACCATCAAGGCGCAGAGCGTGTCGCTGTACTACGACGCCAACGACGGCCAGCGCTACCAGCTGAACTTCATCGACACCCCGGGCCACGTGGATTTCTCCTACGAGGTCTCGCGCTCGCTGTACGCCTGCGAGGGCGCGCTGCTGGTGGTGGATGCCTCCCAGGGCGTGGAGGCGCAGAGCGTGGCCAACTGCTACACGGCCATCGACCAGGGGCTGGAGGTCGTGCCGGTCCTCAACAAGATCGACCTGCCCGCGGCCGAACCCGACCGCGTGGCCGACGAGATCGAGGACGTGATCGGGATCGAGGCCACCGACGCCCTGCGGGTGTCGGCCAAGACCGGCGAGGGCATCAGCGAGCTGCTGGAGGAGCTGGTGCGGCGCATCCCCCCGCCGCAGGGCGATTCGGAGGCCCCGCTGAAGGCGCTGATCATCGACTCGTGGTACGACAACTACCTGGGCGTGGTGGCCCTGGTGCGGGTCAAGGCCGGGCGCCTGCATGCCGGCCAGAAGATCAAGGCGATGGCGGTGGAGCGCCCGCACGAGGTCAATCGCGTGGGGGTATTCACGCCCAAGCCGGTGGATCGCGAGTATCTGGACGTCGGCGAGGTGGGCTACATGATTGCCACCATCAAGGACATCTCCGGGGCCAAGGTCGGTGACACGATCACCGACTTCAACAACCCGGCGGACGAGCCGATCCCCGGGTTCCAGGAGATCCAGCCGCGGGTGTTCGCCGGCCTGTTCCCGGTCTCCGCGGACGACTTCAACGACCTGCGCGACGCGCTCGACAAGCTGCGCCTGAACGATGCCGCGCTGTCATTCGAGCCGGAGACCTCGGCGGCCCTGGGCTTCGGCTTTCGCTGCGGCTTCCTCGGCATGCTGCACATGGAGATCGTGCAGGAACGCCTGGAGCGCGAATACGGCCTGGACCTGATCAATACCGCCCCCACCGTGGTCTACGAGGTGGAAAAGAACGACGGCAGCGTGGTGTCCGTGCACAATCCCTCGGAGCTGCCGCCGAACAACGAGGTCGCCGAGATCCGCGAGCCGGTCATCGAGGCGAATATCCTCGTGCCGCAGGAGTACGTCGGCGCGGTCATGACCCTGTGCGTGGAAAAGCGCGGGGTGCAGACCCGCATGGCCTATCACGGGCGTCAGGTGCAGCTGTCCTACGAACTGCCGATGGCCGAGGTCATGCTGGACTTCTTCGACCGGCTCAAGTCCGCAACCCGAGGCTATGCCTCGTTCGACTACCACCCGCTGCGTTTCCAGGCGGCCCCGCTGGTGCGGGTCGATATCCTGATCAACGGCGACCGGGTGGATGCGCTGTCGGCCATCGTGCACCGGGATCAATCCGAGTCGCGTGGACGCGAGATCACCGAGCGCATGGCGAAGATCATTCCGCGGCAGATGTACGAGGTGGCCATCCAGGCGGCGATCGGCTCCAAGATCATCGCGCGCTCGACGGTCAAGGCGATGCGCAAGAACGTGCTCGCCAAGTGCTACGGCGGGGACGTGAGCCGCAAACGCAAGCTGCTGGAGAAACAGAAGGAAGGCAAGAAGCGGATGAAGTCCATCGGCAAGGTGGACGTTCCGCAGGAGGCCTTTCTCGCGGTACTCTCGGTGGACGAGAAATGACGGGAACCACCGGGCCGTCGGGCCGGTAGCGGGGGCGGGGAAACAACATGGCGAATCTGGAACTGATCCTGGTCGTGGCGACCGCGGTAACCGGCCTGATCTGGCTGGCATGGGCGGTGCTGCGCCGACGGCTGAGCCCCGAACGTCGGGCGAAGATGCCGTGGTACGTGGACTACTCGCGCTCGTTCTTCCCGATCCTGCTGATCGTGCTGGTCCTGCGCTCGTTCGTTGCCGAACCGTTCCGCATCCCCTCGGGCTCCATGATGCCGACCCTGCTGGTGGGCGATTTCATCATGGTGAACAAGTTTTCCTATGCCGTACGCCTGCCGGTGACGCGCACGAAGATCCTCGACACCGGGGCCCCGGAACGCGGCGAGGTCGCGGTGTTCAAGTATCCGCGCAACCCGGCCGAGGACTACATCAAGCGCGTCGTGGGCCTGCCCGGCGACGAGATCGAGTTTCGCGACCGCGTGCTGTACGTCAACGGCGAGCCGCAGCCGGCCGAAGAGGTCGGTACCTTCGACGGCGAGGGCTCCGGTGCGGTGATGTCCGGTGCCACGCTGTTCGAAGAAAACATGGGCGACCGGACGTACAACACCCTGATGCGCGAGGATCGCCCGACCGCGGAAGGGCGCGTGGTCGTGCCGGAGGGGCACTACTTCATGGTCGGGGACAATCGCGACAACTCCAACGACAGCCGGTCGTGGGGCTTCGTGTCCGAGGAGCTGCTGGTGGGGCGCGCGCTCTTCATCTGGCTGCACTGGGATTACAATGGTAACCATAGGGACTTTTCCCGAATCGGACAGACCATACGCTGATACATGACAGGGACGGGGGTAACCATGCAATCGAAGACCAGAATGAAGGGCGCCGGGGCAACCACCATCATGGCCATGATCTTCCTGGCCCTGATCGTGCTGACCTTCATCATCCAGATGGGCACGCAGTACACCCAGTACATGACGGTGCGCTCGATCATGCAGGACGTGGCGGAGCAGCCGGGGGCGGCCGACAAGAGCGAAGACGAGCTGTGGAGCGAGATGAACCGGCGCTTTCAGCTGAACACGGTGCCGGAGGAGATCGAGGAGGAGCACTTCTCGGTTGGCGAGGGCGACGAAGGCCCGGCGATGATGATCGACTACGAGATCCGGCGCGGCTTTCTGGGCAACATCGACATCGTCGCGCAGTTCTCCTATTCCGCGACCCTGGCGGACTGACGACATGCGACCGGGACGGGAACGGAAGGATCCAGACGTGCATGGCTGAACGGGATTTTCGAACCCTGCTGCCCGAGGCGGTGCGGGATGGCGAAGGCATGCGCCAGGCGCTGACCCATCGCAGTGCCGGCGGGCGCAATAACGAGCGCCTGGAATTTCTCGGTGACGCGGTGCTCGGCCTGGTGGTCGCCGATGCCCTGTACGAGCGCCTGCCGGACTCGCCCGAGGGGGACCTGACCCGGCTGCGGGCCGCGCTGGTGAATCGCGAATCGCTGGCGGCCCTGGCGCGCGAGACCGGCCTGGAAGGGACGCTCAATCTGGGCCAGGGCGAGCGCAAGAGCGGCGGCCAGCGGCGCGACTCCATCCTTGCCGATGCGGTCGAGGCCCTGATCGGGCTCACCTATCGCGAGGCGGGCTTCGACGCCGCGCGCGACTTTACGCTCGCGCTCTACGCCGAGCGTCTGGAAAACCTCCCCGCCGCCGAGACCCTGAAGGACCCGAAGACCCGGCTGCAGGAGAAACTGCAGGGCCGCAACGCGGAACTCCCGGTCTACGAGGTTCTGGAGGTCTCCGGACCCGACCATCAGCGCCATTTCACCGTGGCCGTGCATCTGCCCACCCAGGGCTGGGGACAGCACGGACGCGGCTCCAGCCGTCGCCGGGCCGAACAGGCCGCGGCCGAAGCGGCCCTCCACCGGCTCCAGCAGACCCAGGAACAATGAATACACCCGAGAACGAGGCACGCGACGGCACGCGTTGCGGGCTGGTCGCGCTGATCGGCCGCCCCAACGTGGGCAAGACCACCCTGATGAACCGCCTGGTGGGCGAAAAGCTGGCGGCCACCACTCGCCGGCCGCACACCACGCGCAACCGCATCCTCGGCATCGTCACCGAGGGTGACGACCAGATCGTGCTGATGGACACCCCGGGGATCGACCAGGAACGGACCAAACTGGTGAACCAGGTGCTCAACCGCACGGCCAGCCAGGCGCTGGCGGATGCCGACCTGATCTGTTTCCTGACCGAAGCGGGGCGTTTCGGCGAGGGCGACGAGCGCATCGAGGCGGCGATACGCAGCTCCGGGCGCCCGGCACTGCTGGTGATCAACAAGGTCGACCGGCAGAAGAACAAGGAAGATCTGCTGCCGTTCATCGAGGAGCGCATGGCCGCCTTTCCGTATGCCGGCGTGGTACCCATCGGCGCGCGCCGCGGAACCAACGTGCCGGGGCTGATCGAGGAGATCCGCAACCACCTGCCCGAGGGCCCGTTCCTGTACGACCCGGACCAGCTCTCCGACCGCCCGGAGCGTTTTCGCGCCGAGGAGATGATCCGCGAGGCCATGCTGGAACAGCTGGGCGAGGAGGTGCCCTACTCGGTCGCCGTGCGCGTCGAGAACTGGGAAGACGCCCCGCGCACCGCGCATATCGACGCGGTGATCCTGGTCGAGCGCGACAGCCAGAAGGGCATCGTCATCGGCAAGAGCGGGCGCCGGCTCAAGCAGATCGGCCAGGCCTCGCGCCACCAGCTCGAATCGCTGCTGGAGCGCAAGGTGATGCTCAACCTCACCGTGCGGGTCGAGGCGGACTGGTCGCGCAGCCCGCGGGCGCTGCGCGAGCTCGGGATCGAGGAACCGCGGTAGCCACCGGAATCCGTACATGAGCAGCGCCGCCAGCGAGGTCACCCCGGGCGTGGTCCTGCATGCGCGTCCGCTGCGCGAGAACAGCCGCGTGGTGGAACTGGTCACCGAGCGGGCGGGGCGCGTCGCCGCGGTGGCGCGCGGGCGCGCCGGCAGCGTGCGCCCGTTCGTGCTGCTGGATCTGGCCTGGCGCGGGCGCGGCGAACTGCCTTCGCTGAGCGTGGCCGAGGAACGCCGGGTGTACCCGCTGACCGGGCGCCGGCTGGTCTGCGGCCTGTATCTGAACGAACTGGTGCTGCGGCTGTTCCCGCGCGACGCCCCGCTGGAGGACACCCTGCAGACCCTGACCGGGGCCTACACCGATCTCGCGCAGGACCGTCCGGCGGATCGCATCCTGCGCCGGGCCGAGTGGCAGCTGCTGGGGGGGCTGGATTCCGGTCTCGCGTTCATCGACCCGGAAGAGCTGGAGCCGGAGGCGTGGTATCGCTACGAGCCGGAACACGGCCTGCACGACGTGCCTGCCCGCACCGCCGGCGCCGTGCCCGGCGCCGCACTGCAGGCACTGGCCAGCGGCCGGGACGTCCCGGATAATCTCGCCCGGGCCAGCCGCGACTTCATGCGCGCGCTGATCGACGCCCATCTCGACGGCCGGCCGCTGCAAACCCGCGGTCTGCTCTGAACAGGAAACCGATATCATGACCGACGCCGCATCCGTTCCCGCGCTCAAGCTGGGGGTCAACCTCGACCACATCGCGACCATCCGCCAGGCGCGGCACACGCCGTACCCGGACCTGATGCAGGCGGTGCGCCTGGCCGAGGCCAGCGGGGCCGACTCCATCACCCTGCACCTGCGCGAGGATCGCCGGCACATCCAGGACGACGACGTGTTCGGCATCAAGCCGCGCCTGACCGTGCCCATGAACCTGGAGATGGCCGCCACCGACGGGATGCAGACGATCGCGCTGGAACTGCGGCCGGAATACTGCTGCATCGTCCCCGAGCGCCGCGAGGAACTGACCACCGAGGGCGGACTGGATGCTATTGGCCAGCGCGAGCGCCTGACCGCCTTTGTTACTCCCCTGCGCGAGGCGGGCATCGCGGTGTCGCTGTTCGTCGAGCCCGACGTGCGTCAGCTGGAGGCCGCCGTGGCCATCGGCGCCCCGGTGGTGGAACTGCACACCGGGGCATATGCCAACGCCACCGAACCCGCCGAGCGCGAACGGCTGCTGGCGCAGATCAACGAGGCCGCCGAGGCCGGGCGGCAGATGGGGCTGGTGATCAACGCCGGCCACGGCCTGGACTACGACAACGTGCGCGCGATCGCCGCCAACCCGGTGTTCAACGAGCTCAACATCGGCCACTCGATCGTTGCCCGCGCGCTGTTTACCGGGCTGCCCGAGGCGGTCAGCCACATGCGCGGGCTGATGGACGCCGCGCGCGAGGGCGCGCCGGTCGGCCAGTACCCGGTGTGACCCGGGCGAGGGCCTCGGCGTGATCCTCGGGATCGGCACCGACCTGGTGCAGGTGGCGCGCATGCAGGCGCTGTGGACGCGCCACGGCGAACGTTTCGCCGAACGTATCCTGCATCCGGTGGAACGCGCCGATCTCCCCGCACAGGACCCGGCGGGTTTCCTCGCGCGGCGCTTCGCCGCCAAGGAGGCCCTGTCCAAGGCGCTGGGCTGCGGCGTCGGCGCCGGCATGGCCCTGGTCGACGCCGGCGTCACCCACGATGCCCGCGGCCGCCCGGAATTCGTGCTGGAAGGCCGCGCCCGCGCCACCGCCGAACGCCTCGGCGCCGGCCCCGTCCACCTCAGCATCTCCGACGAACGCGACTACGCCCAGGCCTTCGTCATCATCGAACGCGCCTGAGCCTGCGCTAGCCGAAGTCGCGGGAGTGGGTCACCAGGTCGCCGAGCCAGGTGCTGCGGTCGATGAGGCGGCGGGCGACCAGGTGGCCGACGCCGTCGGCCCACTGCCATTCGCCGTCGATCTCCAGCAGCTGGCCGTGCAGGACCTCGGCACGGAAGCGTTCCACGCGGTCGGGCCAGACGATCACGTTCAGCGTGCCGTGTTCGTCCTCCAGGGTCAGGAATACCGTGCCGTTGGCCGAGCCCGGGCGCTGGCGGGTGATCACCAGACCCGCGTAGCGGGCCGGGCCGGGGCGCCGCCGCGCGGAAAGCGTCGCGGAATCCGGCAGGCGCCGGCGTTCGAGCTGCGGGCGCAGCAGGGCCAGCGGGTGCGGCCCCAGCGTGAGGCCGGTGGTGGCGTAGTCCTGGACCAGGTCGTCCACCGCGTCGGGCACCGGCAGCAGGGGCGTGCGGGCGTCGTCCCCGGCCGGCGCCGGCTCGTGCGGCTCGCGTGGCTCGTGCGGGGCGTCGGCGGGCTCGGCGTGTTGCGGCAGGCCCTCGAACAGCGGCAGCGGCGCCTCCACCGCATCGGCGGCCCAGCGCGCCTGGTGGCGGTTGCCGGCCAGCGCCGCCAGGGCCCCGGCGCGCGCCAGGCGGCCGGCCTCGGTCCGGCTCAGGCCGGCGCGCGCGACGAGCTCGGGCACGTCGCTGAACGGGCCCTCGGCGCGGGCCGCCTGGATGCGTTCGGCGACCTCCCGACGCAGGCCCTGAACGCGGTTGAAGCCCAGACGCAGGGCCAGCGGCGCATCCGGCGCGTCCGGTGCATCGCTGGCGGGCTCCAGGCTGCATTCGGGCAGGCTGTGGTTCACGTCCACCGGCCGTACCTCCACGCCGTGGCGGCGGGCATCGGCCACGATCTGCGCCGGGCCGTAGAAGCCCATCGGCTGGCTGTTGAGCAGTGCACAGGTGAAGATCGCCGGCTCGAAGCACTTGAGCCAGGCCGAGACCCAGGTGATCAGGGCGAAGCTGGCGGAATGTGACTCGGGGAAGCCGTATTCGCCGAAGCCGCAGATCTGGCGATACAGCCGCTCGGCGAACTCCGCCGAATAGCCGCGCTCGCGCATCCCCTCCAGCAGCCGCTCGCGCCAGCGGCCGAGATCCCCGCGGCGGCGCCAGGCGCCGATGGAGCGGCGCAGCCCGTCGGCCTCGCCGGCGGAGAACCCGGCCGCCACCATCGCCAGTTCGATCACCTGTTCCTGGAAGATGGGCACGCCCAGGGTGCGCCCCAGCACCCGCTCGATCTCCGCATTGGGGAAGCGCACCCGTTCGGGGCGCGCCCGGCGCTTGAGGTAGGGATGCACCATCTCGCCCTGGATGGGGCCGGGACGCACGATGGCGATCTCGATCACCAGGTCGTAGAAGTTCTTCGGCTTCAGCCGCGGCAGCATGCTCATCTGCGCGCGCGACTCGATCTGGAACACCCCCAGGCTGTCGGCCTTCTGCAGCATCGCGTAGACCGCCGGGTCCTCGGCCGGGATGTCGGCCAGGCCCCAGTCGCGGCCGCGGTGCCGGTGCATCAGCTCCAGCGCGCGGCGCACGCAGGAGAGCATGCCCAGCGACAGCACGTCGATCTTCAGCAGGCCGGCGGCGTCGAGGTCGTCCTTGTCCCACTGGATCACGCTGCGTTCGGGCATCGCCGCGTTCTCGATCGGCACCAGCTCGTCGAGCCGCCCGGCGGCGATAACGAAGCCCCCGGTGTGCTGCGACAGATGGCGCGGGAAGCCGACCAGCTCGGCGGTCAGGGCCTGCCACTGGCGGGCCAGGCCGCCGTCGGGTTCCAGGCCGACCTCGCGCAGGCGTTCGGGCGGGATGCCCTCGTCCCAGCCGGCGAGGTTGGCGGTCAGGGCATCCAGCCGCGCGCGCGAGATCCCCAGCGCCCGGCCCACGTCGCGCAGAGCGCTGCGGCGGCGATAGCGGATCACGGTACAGGCCAGTGCCGCGCGGTCGCGGCCGTAGCGCCGGTAGATGTACTGGATGACTTCCTCGCGCCGTTCGTGCTCGAAATCGACGTCGATATCCGGCGGCTCGCCGCGTTCGGCGGAGATGAAACGCTCGAACAGCATGTTCGAGCGCGACGGGTCCACTGCGGTGATGCCCAGCACGTAGCACACCGCCGAATTGGCCGCCGACCCGCGCCCCTGGCACAGGATGCCGCGCTCGCGCGCGAAGCGGACGATGTCATGGACCGTCAGGAAATACGGCTCGTAGCCCAGCTCGGCGATGATCCCCAGTTCACGCTCGATCTGCGCCTGCACCGCCTCCGGGATGCCGTCGGGCCAGCGCTCGCGTGCCCCGCGCAGGCTCTCCTCGCGCAGGTACTCGGTGGCCGTGCGCCCGGGTGGCAGCGGGTCGGTGGGGTAGTGGTATTCGAGTTCGTCCAGGGAAAAGCGGCAGTCGTCGGCGATGGCGACCGCGTGGCGCAGCCAGGCGGCGGGATACAGCGTGGCCAGATCGGCGCGCGGGCGCAGGCAGCGTTCGCCGTTGGGGAACAGCTCGCCGGCGGCCTGCGCGACCGTGCAGCGGTGATGCAGGGCGGTCAGGACATCCTGCAGTGCGCGGCGGCCGCGGGCATGCATGTGCACGTCGCCGCAGGCCGTCACCGGCAGGCCGTGTTCCTGCGCGAGCTGCCGTGCCCGGGCGATCTGCGCCGGATCCCCGGGCGTGCGCAGCAGCGCTACCGCCAGATGTCCCTGGCCCGGCGCGGCCCATGCCCGCAGCCAGGCCGCCGCGTCGGAGAGGCCGGGGGCGTCGGTTTCCGGCCACAGGTGCAGCAGCACATGCCAGCCGGCGCGGGCCTGCGGCGGGACCGCCTCCAGATCCGCCCGCGTCAGGTGGTGCTCGCCCTTGTCCGCGGCCCCGCGTGCGGTGGTGATCAGGCGGCACAGGGCGGCGTAGCCCGCGCGGTCGCGCACCAGCACGGTCAGCTCGGGTCCGTCCGCCAGCTGCAGGCGGGCGCCCGGGATCAGATGCAGCCCGACCCGCTGCGCCGCCTCGTGCGCGCGCACCGCCCCCGCCAGCGAGGCGGTGTCGGTCAGCGCCAGTGCGCGATAGCCCAGTGCCGCCGCGCGCTCTACCAGCTCCTCCGGGTGCGAGGCCCCGCGCAGGAACGAGAAGTTGCTCAGCGCCGTGAGTTCGGCAAAGGCCGGGGCGGTTTCGCCTTCGGGTGCGCGTTCGTCCATATACTGTATATTTGTACAGTATCACGGGCGAAGCAAGCCGCCCCCCGGAATCCGGGGGACGGCAAGGGGTTGTCAGGGGGCTTCAGGGGTGTAGCAGGGGATCAGCGGCCCAGGCCGGTGAGGCGCGCGGGCTCCAGGATCTCGATCCAGTAGCCGTCTAGGTCCTTCACGAAGGCGATGTCCTTCAGCCCGCCCTCGTCGGGGCGCTTCACGAACTCCACGTTATTCTGGTCGAACCAGCGCACGGCGGCGTCCAGGTCGGGCACCGAGAAGCAGATGTGGCCGAAGCCCTGCGGTTCGGAATTGCCGTCGTGGTAGTGAAAGTCCGGATCCTTCTCGGTGCCGTAGTTGTAGGTCAGCTCGAGGATGCCGCGCTGGCTGAACATCCAGCGGGTGCGTTCGCCCTCGTCCTGCGGCGGCGCCGGCTCACCTTCGTCCTGGCGGGCGAGGAAATACAGCGTGAACTCGAACTCCGGGAAGTCCAGGGTCTTCACCAGCTCCATGCCGAACACGCGCCGGTAGAAATCCAGCGACGCGTCCGGGTCCTTCACGCGCAGCATGGTGTGGTTGAAGCGGAAGCCTGCGGTCGGGTTGTCGCTCATCATGCGTTCCTTTGGGACGTAGGGATGTGCAGGAGACTGGTACCGGGTCCGACCGGTTCCCGGGCCGGGCCGCGTGTCAGCTGCAGAACGGCCCGACCTGCCAGAAGCGGCGACAGCGGAACTCGGATTCGCAGCTCTCCAGCTGGCTCGCGTACCGGCCGGCGCGGTCGCGCACCTGCCGCGCGGCCCGCTGCACCCCCGGCTTGCCGCGGTAGCTGCCCCGGTTATAGCCGCCCTGGCCCTCGTGGTAGGCCAGATACAGGTGCTCCGGGTTGTGCAGGGAGACCCCGGTCATGCGGCGGGTGCGGTCGTTGTACCAGCCGATGAAATCGGTTGCATGCTTCATGTGCGTGCGTCGGGCGAAGCGGCTGCCGGCATCCTCGCGGTATTCGCCCCACACCGGGTCCTGGGCCTGGGCGTAGCCGTAGGCCGAGGACGGCCGCCGCCAGGGGATGATCCCCAGCAGGCGCTCGCGGTCGGGGCGTACGTGCGAGCGGAACGAGGATTCCTGCTGGATGATCGCCATCTGCGTGGCGAT
The DNA here is from genome assembly GCF_001995255.1 of Thioalkalivibrio halophilus. Lineage (GTDB taxonomy): Bacteria > Pseudomonadota > Gammaproteobacteria > Ectothiorhodospirales > Ectothiorhodospiraceae > Thioalkalivibrio > Thioalkalivibrio halophilus. Next base: position 61,725 of record NZ_MUZR01000010.1, read on the forward strand.
GGGCGTGCCCCATTCCTGCTCGGAATCCCGGGCGTAGTCGTACCACCGGGGCTCCTCGCGGAAGATCTCGCAGATGTTGCTCTGCTCCTGCGGCGGCGAGGGCGAGAACATCGCACAGCCGCTGGTGGCCAGGATCAGCACCAGAACGACCAGGGTACGCAGTGCCATCGTCGAATTCACCCGGACCTCCCCGAGGTGGTTGCGTGGAATACCCGGAGTATAAAGCAGGGTGAACCGGGGTGACATCGGCCGGGCAAGCGCGCGGGAGCGGTGTCCGGGAGGTCGTCAGGGCCGCGCGGGCGTGGCGGGCCGGGCCAGCCAGTTCGCGTCGAGCGGGTGCAGTGCGGGGTCGAGGGTCCACGGGCCCGGGGGTGGTGCGCCGGGGTCGTGGACCAGCGGGCGGATGTAGCGCAGGAAGGTGTCGCGCGGGAGTTCCACGGCGCCCAGGTTCACCAGGTGTTCGGTGGCCATCTGGGTGTCGATCAGCGGCCAGTCCCAGGCGACCATGTGGCGGCACAGCCAGGCCAGGGCCACCTTGGAGGCGTCACGCTCGTGGCTGAACATGGATTCGCCGCAGAACAGCCGGCCGGCGGCCACGCCGTAGAGCCCGCCGATCAGCCGCGGCCCCTGCCAGACCTCTACCGAATGGGCGTGGCCCACCCGGTGCAGCGCGAGATAGGCCTCCTGCATGTTCTGGGTGATCCAGGTGCCGGCGGAGCGGGCGCGCGGTCCGGCACAGCCGGCGATCACGCGCTCGAAGGCGCGGTCGAACGTGACCGTGTAGCCGGCGTTGCGCAGGGTCTTGCGCAGCGAGCGGCGGATGCGGAGGGCTCGCGGTTCCAGCACCGCGCGTGGGTCGGGGCTCCACCACAGGATCGGCTGGCCAGCCTCGAACCACGGGAAGATCCCGCAGCGGTAGGCGTTGAGCAGGCGCGGCACCGAGAGATCGCCGCCGGCCGCGAGCAGGCCGTTGGGTTCGTCCAGTGCCGTCTCTGCCGGTGGGAACGGCGCCTCCGGGTGATCCGGATCCAGCCAGGGGAGGGTGATGGGGCTGCGGGGGCTCATGCGGCGCCTGGTGGGTCGGTGCCGGGTCGGCCAGCGCCGGATCGGCCAGAGGGCTGGCCTCCTACCGGGGTTGGTCGGGCGGTGCCGGATCGGCCGGAATCGGATCGGCCAGAGGGCTGGCCTCCTACGATGGTGGGAGGCCGGCCCTCCGGCCGATTGTGCGTCGGGGCGGTCTCCTGCGCCGGATCGGCCAGGGGCTGGCCTCCTGCGGATACGGGATGGATCGCGGGGTTAATCGGGGGCATGGCCGGATTCTCCGTGGCGAAACGGGGAATGCTCGTGCAGGCGTTCGCAGTGGCTGCGCATCATGTCCGCCTCACGTTCGCAGAAATCGCGCACCGGCCCCTCGAAGCCCGGGGTCAGGATTGCGTGGATCGACCAGGTGGGTGTGGGCAGGAAGCCGCGCGGGATCTTGTGTTCGCCCTGGGCGCCGGGCTCGAAGCGCGTGAGCCCTTCGCGGATGCAGAACTCGATGCCCTGGTAGTAGCAGGTCTCGAAATGCAGGGCGTCCAGCTCCTCGGTGGCGCCCCAGAAGCGCCCGTACAGGGTGTCGTGGCTGCGGTAGCACAGCGCGGCGGCGATGGTTTCGCCGTCGCCATCCTCAGCATTGCCATTCTCCGGGCGGCGGGCCTCGAACAGCACCACCTGGTCGCCCAGCGCGGCGGCCGTCTCCACGAAGAATGCCTCGGTGAGCGTGGGGATGCCCATGTGCTTCTCGAAGGTGTCGACGTAGAAGCGATGGAAGCGCGCCCAGTCCTCCGGCGAGCCGGTGGCCCCGGTGACGGTACGGAAGGTGATGCCGGACTCCGCCACGCGCCGGCGTTCGCGCTTGATGTTCTTGCGTTTTTTCGACGACAGCGCGGCGAGAAACGCCTCGAAATCCGCATAGCCCCCGTCCGCGGCGTTGGTCCAGTGGTACTGGCAGCCCATGCGCTCGGGCAGCCCCAGCGGGGCCAGCGCCTCGCGGTCGGCGGACTCGGGGAACAGCACGTGGACCCCGGAGGCCTCCAGTTCGCTCCCGCGCGAGACCAGCGCGCGCAGCAGCTGGCGGCGCAGGCGCTCGGGGTCGGGGGCTTCGGGGTGCACCAGCAGACGGTGACCGGTGGCCGGGGTGTAGGGCACCGCGACCACCAGCTTGGGGTAATACTGCAGGCCCTGGCGCTGCCAGGCACCTTCCCAGGCGAAGTCGAAGACGAACTCGCCGTAGTTGTTGGTCTTGGCGTAGGCGGGGGCGGCGGCCACCAGCGCGTCGTCGTGGAAGATCAGCACGTGCTGGGGGAACCAGCCGAACTGACGCCCCAGACACTCGTGGCGCTCCAGCCCCTCCAGGAACGCATGGCGCAGAAACGGCTCGCGCCCGCCGGTGAGGGCATCCCACGCGGCGGGGTCGAGTTCGCCCAGCCCGTCGCGCAGTTCGATGCGCTCGTTCACCCCGGCGGGCGGGACGTCTTCATCGGTCGCCGCGCGGGCTTCCGTGCCCGGGGTCCCGGGATTGCCGGACGAGTGCTCCTCGCTCACCGCCGTGTCCGCGTCACAGCTGCTCGTCGAGATACTTCTCGGCGTCCAGTGCGGCCATGCAGCCGGTGCCGGCGGAGGTCACCGCCTGGCGGTAGATGTGGTCCATCACGTCGCCCGCGGCGAACACGCCCGGCACGCTGGTGGCCGTGGCGCCGCCGTCCTGGCCGCCCTTCACCTTGATGTAGCCGTTCTCCATGTCCAGCTGGCCCTGGAAGATGTCGGTGTTGGGCTTGTGGCCGATGGCGATGAACACGCCCATCAGCTCGACGTCCTTCGTCTCGCCGGTCTGCGCATGCTTGATGCGCATGCCGGTCACACCGGTCTGGTCGCCCAGGATCTCGTCGAGGTTGTGGTTCCACTCGATGTTCACGTTGCCGTTCTTTTCCTTCTCGAACAGCTTGTCCTGCAGGATCTTCTCCGCGCGCAGCGAATCGCGCCGGTGGACCAGGGTTACTTCGGAGGCGATGTTGGACAGGTACAGCGCCTCTTCCACGGCGGTGTTGCCGCCGCCGATCACCGCCACCTTCTGGTTGCGGTAGAAGAAGCCGTCGCAGGTCGCGCAGGCGGACACGCCCTTGCCGGCGAAGGTCGTCTCCGACTCCAGGCCCAGGTACTGCGCCGAGGCGCCGGTGGAGATGATCAGCGCATCCGCGGTGTAGGTCGCCTGGTCACCGGTCAGGCGGAACGGGCGCTGGTTCACGTCCACGGTATGGATGTGATCGTTGATCACCGTGGTGTCGAAACGCTCGGCGTGCTTCTTCATGCGCTCCATCAGCTCCGGGCCCTGCACGCCGTCGGGGTCGCCCGGCCAGTTGTCCACGTCGGTGGTGGTCATGAGCTGGCCGCCCTGTTCCAGACCGGTCACCACGACCGGGTTGAGGTTGGCGCGCGCGGCGTACACTGCGGCGGTCCAGCCGGCCGGGCCGGAGCCCAGGATCAGCAGCGGGCAATGGCGTTCGCTGCCATCGGACTTCTTCGAGTCATCGGTGCCGGTGGAAACCTGTACCGCACCGGTGGCGGCCGCGATGCCCGCGGGCTGCTTCTCGTCGCTCATGTACTCTCTCCTTGAAGTCGGGAAACGTTCGTATGGGCGGGATTATTGGGGCGCGGGGCGGGCTTGTCCAACATCCTCACCGCCGAAGTCGGGGCGGCCTCGCGATAAGCGAATTTCATGAACGCCTTCGCAACCCGAACCGGGGTCGGGGCATCACTACATGGAGCGGGCGGTGGACAACTCGGGGAGTGTCCACAGCCGCGACAGGACGCGAAATCCCCTGTCTTGTCCACAGGTTGTTCAGCCGTTGTTCCTGGATAGAGTACTATATGTTGTGGCTGGCAAGAGCCGCATCCCCGATCTATAGTATCCAGCGTCATCGCCACCGATGACACCCGAATTTCCCGGAACGACCGTAGAGCGCGAGGCCTGCCCCCATGTACAGCGACACCCAGACTGCCGAATCCGCACAGGACACGACCTATCCGCCGCAGTCCGAGCCCTCGGCGGAAATGATGGCCACCACCCCCGGTCAGCACCAGGTGATCCGCCGTAACGGCAAGGTCACCAGCTTCGACCCGGCCAAGATCGAGGTCGCCATCACCAAGGCCTTCCTCGCGGTGGAGGGCGGCAACGCCGCGGCCAGCCGGCGCATCCACGACATCGTCAAGGATCTCAGCGCCCAGGTCTGCGACAACCTGTTCCGCCGCGCCGGCACTCAGGGCACCACCGTCCACATCGAGGACATCCAGGACCAGGTGGAACTGGTGATGATGCGCGGCGGCCACCACAAGGTCGCGCGGGCCTACGTGCTGTATCGCGAACAGCAGGCGCAGAAGCGCGCCGCCGAGGCCGCCGAACACGGCCCCGCGGAAGCCGCCGAGGAGCCCACCCTGCACGTGACCCGTGCCGACGGCACCCGCGCCCCGCTGGACGAGCAGCGCCTGAAGGCCGTGGTCGACGAGGCCTGCGAGGGCATCGAGCACGTGGAAGGCGAGCGCATCCTCAAGGAAGCGCGCCGCAACCTGTTCGACGGCGTGGCCGAGAAGGACGTGGGCACCGCGCTGGTGATGGCCGCGCGCGTGATGATCGAACAGGAGCCGAACTACTCCGAGGTCACCGCCCGGCTGCTGATGGACAACCTGCGGCGCGAGGCCCTGAGCTTCGTCTCCGGGCGCCGCGAGGAGGCTACCCACGCCGAACTCGCCCAGCGCTATCCGGAATACTTCGGCGCCTACATCCGCCGCGCCGCCGAGCTCGAGCTGGTGGACGACGAGCTGACCCGCTACGACCTCGACAAGCTGGGCGCCGCGCTCAAGCCCGAGCGCGACCTGCAGTTCACCTATCTCGGCCTGCAGACCCTGTATGACCGCTACTTCATCCATAGCGACGGCACGCGCTTCGAACTGCCGCAGGCGTTCTTCATGCGCGTGGCCATGGGTCTGGCGATCAACGAGATCGACCGCGAGGCGCGCGCGATCGAGTTCTACAACCTGCTGAGCTCGTTCGACTTCATGAGCTCCACGCCGACCCTGTTCAACTCCGGCACCCTGCGTCCGCAGCTCTCCAGCTGCTATCTGACCAGCGTGCCGGACGACCTCGACGGCATCTACGGCGCGATCAAGGACAACGCCCTGCTGTCCAAGTTTGCCGGCGGGCTGGGCAACGACTGGACCCGCGTGCGCGGCATGGGCGCCCACATCAAGGGCACCAACGGCAAGTCGCAGGGCGTGGTCCCGTTCCTCAAGGTGGCCAACGACACCGCCGTTGCGGTGAACCAGGGCGGCAAGCGCAAGGGCGCGGTGTGCGCCTACCTCGAGACCTGGCACATGGATATCGAGGAGTTCATCGAGCTGCGCAAGAACACCGGCGACGACCGCCGCCGCACCCACGACATGAACAGCGCCAACTGGATCCCCGACCTGTTCATGAAGCGCGTGGCCGAGGACGGCCAGTGGACCCTGTTCTCGCCCAACGAGACCCCCGACCTGCATGATCTGGTCGGCGAGGAATTCGAGAAGCGCTACTGCGAGTACGAAGAGAAGGCCGCGCGCGGCGAGATCAAGGTGTACAAGACCCTCAACGCGGTCGACCTGTGGCGCAAGATGCTCGGCATGCTGTTCGAGACCGGCCATCCGTGGATGACCTTCAAGGACCCGTGCAACCTGCGCAGCCCGCAGCAGCACGCCGGCGTGGTCCACAGCTCCAACCTGTGCACCGAGATCACCCTGAACACCTCGGATGACGAGATCGCGGTGTGCAACCTGGGCTCGATCAACCTGGCCGCGCACGTGACTGACAGCGGCGAGCTGGACGAGACCAAGCTCGAGCAGACCGTGAACACGGCCATGCGCATGCTCGACAACGTGATCGACTACAACTACTACTCCGTGCCCCAGGCGCGGCGCGCCAACCTGCGCCATCGCCCGGTCGGGCTCGGGATCATGGGCTTCCAGGATGCCCTGTACAAGCTGCGCCTGCCGTACGCCTCCGAGGAGGCCGTGGAGTTCGCCGACGTGTCCATGGAGGCCATCTCCTGGCACGCCATCAAGGCCTCCACCGATCTGGCCGAAGAACGCGGCCGCTACGAGAGCTTCCCCGGCAGCCTGTGGAGCCAGGGCATCCTGCCGATCGACTCGATCGACAAGCTGGCCGAGTCGCGCGGTGACTACCTGCAGATGGACCGCACCCGGCGCATGGACTGGGAGAGCCTGCGTGAGCGCGTGAAGACCACGGGCATGCGCAACTCCAACACCATGGCCATCGCGCCCACCGCGACTATCTCCAACATCTGCGGGGTCAGCCAGTCGATCGAGCCGACCTACCAGAACCTGTTCGTCAAATCGAACCTGTCGGGCGAGTTCACCGTCATCAACCCCTACCTGGTCCACGACCTGAAGGACCGCGGCCTGTGGGACGAGGTGATGGTCAACGACCTCAAGTACTACGACGGCTCGCTGCAGCCCCTGGACCGCGTGCCCGAGGACCTCAAGGCGCTGTACGCCACCGCCTTCGAGTTGGACACCCGCTGGCTGGTCGAGGCCGCCTCGCGCCGGCAGAAGTGGATTGACCAGGCGCAGAGCCTGAACCTGTACATGGCCGAGCCCTCCGGGCCCAAGCTGGACGCCCTGTACAAGCTGGCCTGGGTGCGCGGTCTCAAGACCACCTACTACCTGCGCTCCATGGGGGCGACCCACGTGGAAAAGAGCACCGTGGCCGACAGCAGCCGGGCCAACAAGCTCAACGCCGTGAGCGGCGGCCCCGGCGACAGCACCGCGGGCTCCGACTCCGCGGCCGCCTGCTCCGTACTCGACCCCGACTGCGAGGCCTGCCAGTAAGGCAGGCCTCCGACCTCAACCGAACACGTAACACCGAATCGACAAGGAGAACGCACATGCTGTCCTGGGACGATCCGATCGCCGCGATCAAAGGCGAAAACCAGCAGGAACCCAAGGTCCGTCCGGGCATGGGCTTCCAGGAAAACGAAGACCTGATGACCACCGCCGGCGCCGCCCCCAGCGTCTCGCCCGAACCGGAGAACGCCGGCGGCCCCGCGCCCGACTACGACGAAGAAGCCCTGACCGGCACCGGCCTCGAGGACATCGAGCGCGGCGCCGAGCGCATCCGCGTGGACGACAAGAAGATCATCAACTGCAACGCCGACCTCAACCAGCTGGTGCCCTTCAAGTACCAGTGGGCGTGGCAGAAGTACCTGGACGGCTGCGCCAACCACTGGATGCCGCAGGAAGTCAACATGAATGCGGACATCGCCCTGTGGAAGGACCCGAATGGATTAACTGAGGACGAGCGCACCATCGTCAAGCGCAACCTCGGCTTCTTCTCCACCGCCGACTCGCTGGTGGCCAACAACCTGGTGCTGGCGGTGTACCGCCACATCACCAACCCCGAGTGCCGCCAGTACCTGCTGCGCCAGGCCTTCGAGGAGGCCCTGCACACCCACGCCTACCAGTACTGCGTGGAAAGCCTGGGCCTGGATGAAGGCGAGATCTTCAACATGTACCGCGAGGTCCCCTCGGTGGCCACCAAGGCGGAGTGGGCCCTGCCGTTCACCAAGCACCTGGCCGATCCGAACTTCCGCACCGGCACGCCCGACGCGGACCAGAAGCTGCTGCGCGAACTGATCGCCTTCTACGTGATCTTCGAGGGCATCTTCTTCTACGTGGGCTTCGTGCAGATCCTCTCCATGGGCCGGCGCAACAAGATGACCGGCGTCGCCGAGCAGTTCCAGTACATCCTGCGCGACGAATCCATGCACATGAACTTCGGCATCGACGTGATCAACCAGATCAAGGTCGAAAACCCGCACCTGTGGACCGAAGACTTCAAGAACGAGATGCGCGACATGATCGCCGAGGCGGTGGAACTGGAAGCCCAGTACGCCCGCGACACCATGCCCCGCGGCGTGCTCGGCATGAACGCCCCCATGTTCGAGGAATACCTGCACTTCATCGCCAACCGCCGCTGCGCCCAGATCGGCCTGGCCGAGCTGTACCCCGGCGCCGAAAACCCGTTCCCCTGGATGAGCGAAGTGCTCGACCTGAAGAAGGAGAAGAACTTCTTCGAGACCCGGGTAACGGAATACCAGACCGGGGGCGCGCTGAGCTGGGACTGACCCGGCGAGGCCGAGACCCAAAGACGCGGAGCCAGGGAAATGGCCATGCAGCAACAGAAGAGGGCGCCGCAAGTCGGCGCCCTTTTTTGTGGAGCTTTACGCCAGGTCCAGCGGGCTGCGTACCGCCAGTCCGCCCCGGTTCAGCACGTGCGTGTAAATCTGGGTCGTGGACACATCGCTGTGGCCCAGCAATTCCTGCACCGTGCGGATGTCGTAACCGCCCTCAAGCAGGTGTGTGGCAAAACTGTGGCGCAAGGTGTGGCAGCTCGCCTTCTTTGCGATACCCGCCCGTCGGGCCGCAGACGTCACCGCCTTTTGCACGGCCGTCTCGTGCAGGTGATGCCGACGCGTTGCACCGCTTCGCGGGTCCACGGAAAGCCGCCCGCTCGGAAACACGAACTGCCAGCGCCACTCCCGCGCTGCCGCGGGGTACTTGCGGGCCAGGGCGTCCGGAAGCTGGGCCTCCCCGAAACCGGCATCCAGGTCTCGTTGATGCAGCGCCCGGGCCTCCTCAAGATGCCTCGAAATCGGGTCGACCAGCGATTGCGGCAACGGGACGATACGATCCTTGTCGCCCTTGCCTCGCCGCACCACGATCAGCCCCTGATCGAACTCCACATCCTGGACGCGCAGACGAAGGGCCTCCATCAGCCGCATCCCCGAACCGTAGAGCAGGGAGGCGATGAGCCAGTGCATGCCATCGAGCTCCACCAGCAGACGGTTGACCTCGTCGCGCGAAAGAACCACCGGCAACCGTTTTGGCCGACGAGACCGCCTGAACGCTCCCAGATCACCCAGGGGTTTCTCCAGCACCTTCTCGTAAAGGAACACCAGCGCATTGAGCGCCTGGTTCTGGGTGCTGGCCGCGACATTCCGTTCCACTACCAAATGTTCCAGAAACGCAGCCACTTCCGCACCGCCAAGCTCATCCGGGGACCGCTCCTCGAAATGCCAAAGAAAGCGACAGACCCAGCCGAGATAGGCCTTCTCCGTGCGGAACGCCATACCCCGTGTGCGAATGGCCGAGGCCAGCCGTGCAAAGAGATCAAGGTGCTTGCGGATGAGCGGAGTAAAGCGCGTCTCGCCAACCCGTTGTGCGTAATCTTCCGGCGAAACCGGCGCAAACTCCCGTGCCGTCGTGGCATGTTGCGCCTCCAGCGTGCGCGCCGAATCCCGCCAGAACTCCCAGTCCGGCGGTGCCGTCCATTCTGGCTTCACGATGCTATACAGAATCCGTATAGCATCGACGGTCTGCCGGAACTGCCAGTCCTGAATCGACGAGTTCTTCCCTTCGCTGGTCAGATACTGAGCGATGTCCTCCGCCCCGAGTTCCGCCAGGCGACGACCGGGATACGCCGCGATAAACCGTTCCGCCCGGACCACGTACCAGCGTACCGCCTTTGGCTTAACCCCTTGAAAAATCGCCACATTCCGGTATCGCTCCCAGAAACGGCGTTCCCTTTCGGCACGACTTCCTGTCGCCATCAGCCGACCTCCTTGTTTATCCATGATTCGGTCATGGGTATGCTGCAGGAACAGCGGCGGCCAGAGCAAGGGACGGCGCTGCGAGAATCAGGTGCTATACAGATTCTGCATATCACCAATATGACAGATTCTGTCTAATCTACTGTTAGAAGAGGTCGAGTGTGGGCATCAAAGCTAATATGAAAGAATACATTCCGCTCTGGAGCTTCTTGAGAACCCTTCGCACCAATCGGCTTGTGAGCTCAACGTATATATGGCTGATAATAGTTCCCGTGGCCGCAAAGGCTACGGCCGGGTTAAATGAATATTTAAGCTTCGAAACGGGTGGGACAACACACAGCATAGCCCTTACATTGCCGTTCTCTTGGCAAATATTCTTCCTTTCGGCTCTTATGTTCGTAATTGGAAATATTCTATTCATAGTGTTTTCCCCGAAATTCATCAAGCTTTATTCAGATTTTGGGTACTTCACGCGATTGGGCGGCCGGATGGATCATCTGGAGGCACATAAAGACGAAGCCATGAAGGGTTCGGAGAACCAGAATAAACGCCTTCGGGAATTAGCTGGCATCAAACAAAATGAGAAGTCAGAGCCGGAGAGGTCAAAGGATCTATTCTGGGCCCTGCATGAGAATTACAACGACAAATGCATTGTTAAGCGTTTTCTTGTTTCCCTGGCTTACCTTTTAGGATTTCTTCTTTTTTCATGGGTTGCTTTGAGCAATATATATTGGGCGCTCAAAGAAATATTCTTCTAACAAGGCCATCCAGCCGACGCTCGTACCTCGCGCGGCTGATGGCTAGCGTTGGGCGGCATAAACTCATCGATAAGGAGAAGAGCGTGAACTCAGGACCTCTATTAGAAAAGATACGCGGTCGGGTTTCTTCCGATAAAGATGAGGGTGATATAGCATACTTTTACGCCCTTTTGCTGGAGCTAGAATATCTCACGAAATTGACCGTATTGGGTGTTGTTGCATCCTTAAGCGAAGATGTGGACCGGAACAGATACTCAATTGAATATCAGTTAGTTAGGTGCGATTCGATTGGGGATTGGGTTCAGGTATTGAATTCGACTTTGACTGGCCCTGCAGCTCAATTTTTTATTCCCTCTGCTACTCATATCGCTCGAGACCTTACTGAAAGAGTAAAGGAAAACGACTGGAGATATGAGGTTGTGTCACTGGTGTCGAGTGCTGCAGCCCACTTTGGGCTTGAAAGCCGTATAGGCAATCGCGTTGCCCTAAGACAATTTTTCGATTTTGGCGCAGCCATTAGAAATCGAACCCGTGGGCATGGCGCTCCAACGACAGGCCAGTGTAATAGAGTGTGTCTGCTTCTTTCAGACGCCATAGGGCTGGTTTGGGAAAACCATAAATTGTTTCAGCATGACTGGGCCCATATTCATCAAAACCTATCAAAGAAATACCGAGTCTCCCCATTGCTTGGCGATTGCAGCGATTTTGAATTCCTGAAGAAAACGCGAGACGAATCGCTCCCGGATGGGGTTTATGTCAGTGTAGATAGGCTTGTTAAGGTTCCGCTTGTTTTCACGAATACAGGTTTGTCAGACATATTTCTTCCCAATGGGAATTACAAGGCGAAAGAATTTGAGACACTGTCATACATCACAAATGAAATTAACAGAGAGGATGGGTCATCATGGTCGACACCTCCGGGAAGGCTTCCTCCAAGCCACACGGAGGGTAAAGGTTCCCTAGATCAATTGGGTAGCACCTTTACGAACATGCCTCAGGCCCCTGGTGGCTATGTCCCGAGAGAAAAAATTCAGACTTTGCTAAAGGAAGAACTCCTGAAGCGTGATCGTCACCCTATAGTTACTTTGACAGGGCCAGGAGGTATTGGGAAAACGTCGCTAGCGTTAGCGGTTATTAAGGATCTTGTAAATCAATCTGATTGCCCATATGAGGTGATTCTCTGGATGAGTTCTCGGGATGTTGACTTGCTTGATTCGGGGCCGAAGCCGGTAAGTCCAAGAGTTGTGAACAGAAATGCTATTGCTAATTCGGCCGTCGAGCTATTGGAGCCTTCAGAGAGGAATGAGAAAACATTTGAATCGCAGAGATTTTTCGAAAACTGCCTTGCTGAAGGCGCTGCCGGTACAACACTCCTTGTGTTTGACAACTTCGAAACAGTGGAGAGTCCGGCCGATATTTTCAACTGGATAGATACGCACATCCGCCCGCCAAACAAAGTACTTATTACCACGCGATTTCGGGATTTTCACGGCGATTTTCCAATCGAAGTTGGCGGGATGACAGACTCTGAGGCTGCAAGTCTAATTGACCAAGAGGCAAAGCGGTTGGGAGTATCCCATCTTCTTTCGGCCGATTACATCAATCAACTCATCAACGAATCGGATGCCCATCCGTATGTAATGAAGATGCTATTAGGTCAGGTTGCGATAGAGGGCCGAGCAGTGAAGCCGGATAGAATAGTTGCTGGTGCCAATCAGCTTCTAGTGGCCTTGTTTGAGAGAACTTATGAAGCGCTAAGCCCTGCTGCGCAAAGAGTGTTTTTGCTCTTATCTAGCTGGCGTGTATTTGTCCCTGCGATTGCGGTAGAGGCAGTTGCGCTACGACCGGGAAATGAGCGGTTTGATGTGCAAGATGCCTTGGATGAATTGCGGCGGTTTTCTCTAACGGAAGAAGTTCTTTCCTCAACTGAAGATGAAATATTTGTCGGCATTCCTCTCGCCGCCGCTAGTTTTGGTCGGCGGAAGTTGGAAGTGAGTCCTTTTAAGGTCGCCGTAGAGCAAGACCGAAAATTGTTAATGGAGTTTGGCGCTGGAGATAAGGAATCATCTCGGCACGGTGTCATGCCAAGAATCGACCGATTAGTCGGTGTTGCTGCGCAGAGGGCCGCTGACAATCCTGAAGCCCTAGATGCTTTTATTCCGGTCCTCGAGTTCCTTGGCTCCCGTATTCCAGAAGCCTATTTAAGAATCGCACGGCTGTTGTCCGAACTGAAGGGTGATGAGCAAGCTCATGATAGAACTAAAGGGTATATTAGGCGTTACTTAGAGAGCGCTGATCCAAGTGACCGGGAGGGGCCCTGGTTCTGGCTCGCAGATCTTTGTCATGAAAGCAATGACGCAGTCGGCGAAATCCATGCGTTAGGTGAGATTGCGCTTCTTCCTGGCACCAAATCTGAGACAATCGGTATCGTGGCGAATCGAATCAACAATCGGTTGCGCGAGTTAAAAACACGTGGGGTGGAGGAATCATGGTCAGATGAGGTCCGGCAATTGATAGAGCGCGTTGCAGAAGAGATGGCAAAGAACTTAAACCACCTAGATGCGACCGACTGCTCACGCTTGGCTTGGCTCTATCTGAATATTGGAAATGAAGATCGAGCGCGTGACATTGCACATACGGGAATCAAAAATGAACCATACAACGAGCACTGTCAAAAGCTAGTAGAGCGGCTGGATGCATGATTCGTGGAGGATGTCTTTGAATCCTACATCTGCAAAATGCCGCCCAACAAGGCGCTCCACCGGACGTCAATTGCGCTGCGCTCCATTGTAGCCGGTGAGCTTTGTCGTTGGCGCTATCTGTCAACGTAGAT
>NZ_MUZR01000011.1 GCF_001995255.1 Thioalkalivibrio halophilus
CCGATCCGGCGCAGGAGCCGACCCGGCGCAGGAGATTGCCCGGACGCACAATCGGCCGGAGGGCCGGCCTCCTGCCGGGGGGCAGGGTTCCGTCCGTCGTAGGAGGCCAGCCCCTGGCCGACCCGGCGCAGCCGACCCGGCCCTAGCCGGCGGAAGGCCCGGGCTCCGCCGCGGCGTCTTCGGCGGGTTCGGGGCCGCTCTCCATGGCCGCATCGATCCAGTTCTTGACCGCGATCAGCAGGCCCATGGCGAGGAACGCACCGGGCGGCAGCAGCGCCAGCAGGAAGCCGTGTTCCTCGGGGAAGAACTCGATCCGCAGGGCATGCCCCCATTCGCCCAGCAGCAGGTGGAAGTCGGCGAACAGCGTGCCCTGACCCAGCAGCTCGCGCAGGCCGCCCAGCGCGATCAGCACGCCGGTGAAGCCCAGCCCCATCATCAGCCCGTCGAGCGCGGCGCGCGGGACCGAGTTGCGCGAGGCGAAGGCCTCGGCGCGGCCGATGATCGCGCAATTGGTCACGATCAGCGGGATGAAGATCCCGAGGATCAGGAACAGGCCGTGGAACCAGGCATTCATCGCCAGTTCGATCGCGGTCACGATGGAGGCGATGATCAGCACGTAGACCGGGATGCGGATCTCCGAGCGCACGTGCTCGCGGATCAGCGACACGATCACGTTGGAGAGCAGCAGGGTCAGGGTGGTGGCGATGCCCAGCCCCACGGCGTTGACCACCGTGCCGGAGATCGCCAGCAGCGGGCACAGCCCCAGCAGCTGCACCAGGCCCGGATTGTTGTGCCACAGACCGTCACGGATGATGTCGGCGGGCGTGCTCATGGCGTTGTCTCCTGATCATCGTCGGGCGTGAGCGGTTCGGTCACGGCCGCTCCCTCGCCGGGTTCGGTCGCCAGCAGTTCCTCGCGATGGGCTTCAAAGTACTCCAGTGACCGGCGCACCGCATGCACCACCGCGCGCGGGGTGATGGTGGCGCCGGTGAACTGGTCGAAGGCGCCGCCGTCGCGGCGCACGGTCCATTCGTCGCGTGGTGGATCGCCCAGGCGGCGGCCCTCGAACGCGTGGATCCAGTCGGAGCGTCCGGCCTCGATGGCGTCCCCCAGTCCGGGCGTCTCGCGGTGTTCCGAGACCCGCACGCCCAGCAGTTCGCCCTCGCGGTCGATTCCGACCAGCAGATGGATGTCGCCGCTGTAGCCGTCGGGGGCAATCGCGGACAGCACGATGCCGATTACCGCGTCGTCGGCATCGCGTGCGAACCAGGCCGGCAGCTTCGCGCCGCTGAGCTTTTCGTGGGACAGGACGGTGGTGTCTTTCACCGGCTCGTTGACGTAGTCCAGCTCGCCCAGCAGATCGGCGATGCGCTGGCGGTTGACCTCCATCCGGTTGGCCTCGATGCGCGCCTCGGTCCCGCTCTGCACCAGCGCGACCAGACCGGTACCGGCCCCGGCGAAGGCGGCCAGCAGCGCGGTGGTGATCGCGATGTCGCGCGGCTTGAGCCCGGTCACGGCCCGGCCCCCGGCGGTGGCCCGCCTCCGCGCGAATGGCCGTAGATGCGCGGCCGGGTAAAGTGGTCCAGGGTGGGTGCGACCATGTTCATCAGCAGCACGGCGAAGGCCACAGCGTCGGGGTAGCCGCCCCAGGTGCGGATCACGTAGATCAGCAGGCCAATGCCGGCGCCGTAGAGGATGCGCCCCAGCTTGGTGGTGGCCGCCGAGACCGGATCGGTGGCGATGAAGAACGCACCCAGGATCACCGCTCCGCTGAACACGTGGAACGCCGGCGAGGCGTGGGCGTCCGGATCCAGGATCCAGAAGAACCCGGCGGGGATGGCCACGCCGAGGATCAACGCCAGCGGTATCTCCCAACGGATCACGCGGCGGAACAGCAGGTACAGCCCGCCCAGCAGGAAGAAGTTGCCGATCCATTCCCAGCCGGTCTCGGTGAAGCTGCCGAACACCGGGCTGGCGGTGACCTCGGAGACCGTGCGCCCGGACACCAGTCCCTCGCGCAGGGCGTCCAGCGGTGTGGCGCGCGTGATGGCATCCCATTCCATGCCGGCCGGCAGGCTGCCGGTGAGCACCGTCTGCACGCTCTGCCAGAGCCCCAGCGGCATCTGCGGCAGGGTCTCCGGGGCCGGCCACAGCGCCATCTCGCGCGGGAACGAGACCAGCACCACCACATAGCCGACCATCGCCGGGTTGAACGGGTTGTAGCCCAGTCCGCCATACAGGTGCTTGGCGACCACGATGGCGAACGCGATGCCGATCAGGGTGACCCAGAACGGCGCCAGCGGCGGGATGGCCAGGGCGAACAGCCAGCCGGTCACGATCGCCGAGTTGTCCGCCAGGGTGGGCCCTACCGGGCGCCGGCGCAGGGCGACCATGGCCGCTTCCAGGGCCACCGCGAATCCCACCGCCAGGGCGACGTTGATCAGCACGCCCCAGCCGAAGAACCAGGTCATCGCGAGGGTGCCGGGGATCAGGGCCAGCAGGACCTGCTGCATGACCCCGCCCACTGAATGGCGCGGGATGATGTGCGGTGAGGATTCGGTGCGAAAGCGCATCAGCGTCCGTGCTCCTGACTGTCATCCGTGGCGTTCGTGGTATCCGCCTGACCCGTGTCTTCGGAGCGGCCGGGCTCGCCGGTCTCCGCGGGTTCGGTTCCCGTGCCGGTGTCGCCGGGGGTGGGGGAGTCGGCCTCGGGAGCCTCCCCGGTGGAGCCGGCGGAAGAATCGGTGGCGTCCGCCTGGCCCTTGCGCGCCGCCTTGCGTGCGCGCGAGCGTTCCAGCGCCGCCTGGATGGCGGCCTGCTTGTCGTCGTCCTGGCCTTCCTTGTTCTTCACCGCGGCCTTCTTCTTCGCCAGCTTCTCGGCCTTTTCGCGTTCCTCGCGTTCCAGCCGGGCCTGACGGAACTCGTAGCGCTCGCGCGCCACGTCCGACTTCTGGCGTTCCTTCTCGCGGGTCCAGATCTCGTGCTTGGCGTAGCGGTAGTACTGCACCAGCGGGATGTTGCTGGGGCAGACATGCGCGCAGCAGCCGCATTCGATGCAGTCGAACAGGCCGTAGTCCTGGATGGCGTCGAAGTCCTTGGCCTTCGCCTGCCAGTACAGCTGCTGCGGCAGCAGCCGGGCGGGGCACACCGCCGCGCATTCGCCGCAGCGGATGCAGGGCATGCGCGGGCCAGGGGAGGGCGTGTCCTGCGGACGTGTGGCCAGCAGGCAGTTGGTGCCCTTGATCACCGGCAGGGCGTCGTCGTGCACCGCGAAGCCCATCATCGGCCCGCCCATCACCAGGCGGTCGACCTCGGCGTCGTAGCCGCCGGCCGCGGCCACCAGTTCGGCAAACGGCGTGCCGATCAGCGCGTTGACGTTGCGCGGCCTGTGCACCCCGGGGCCGGTGACGGTGACCATGCGCGAGACCAGCGGCCGACCCTGGATCACCGCGTCGCAGATCGCGCGGAAGGTCCCCGGGTTGTGACAGACCATGCCCAGGTCGGCGGGCAGCCCGCCGCTGGGGACCTCGCGGCCGGTCAGGACCTGGATCAGCTGGCGCTCCCCGCCGGTGGGGTAGATGGCGGGGATGGAGACCAGCTCGAGGCGGTCGGCCAGTTCCGCCGGCGTGTTCTCGGTCAGGGCGCGCATGGCCTCCGGCATGCTGTCTTCCACCGCAAACAGGATGCGCTCCACGCCCAGCAGGTGGGCGACGATGCGGATGCCTTCGAAGACCGCCTCGGGCGCGGTGCGCATCAGCATGTCGTCGGCGCTGATCCAGGGCTCGCACTCGGCGCCGTTGACGATCAGGGTGTGGATGTTCTGCCCGGCACGCGGGTTGAGCTTGACCGCGGTGGGGAACGCCGCCCCGCCCAGGCCCACCACGCCCGCCTCGCGGATGCGCTCGCGCAACCGGCGGCTGTCGCGGGTGTCCCAGTCCAGCCATGGCTCCATGCGGGTGTCGCCCCATTCGTCGCGACCGTCGGTGCGGATCACCACGCAGGGGGCGGACAGGCCCGAGGGGTGGGGGACCGGATAGTGACCGATGTCCTCCACCACGCCCGAGGTGGGGGCGTGCACATGGGCCGCGATGTAGCCGGCGGCCTGACCGATGCGCTGGCCCTTGGTCACGCGGTCGCCGACCTGCACGCAGGGCTCGGTGGGATCGCCGATGTGCTGGCACAGTGGCACCGTCAGGCGTTCGGGCACGCCCATGGTCAGCACCGGCTCGGCAGTGCTTGCTTCCGTGTTGTCGGCCAGTTTCAGGCCGCCATGAAAACGGTGCAGCTGCATGGTTGCGGTATCAGGCGGAGGCCCGCGGTGCGTCGCGCGGCCGTTCGATGGGCGAGGGTTCGGGTTCCGACCAGCCCCATTCGCTGATGTCGGTCTCCACCGGCACCATGTAGATGCAGTCCACGGGGCAGGGTTCGATGCACAGCTCGCAGCCGGTACATTCTTCCTCGATGACGGTGTGCATCTGTTTGGCGGCGCCCACGATGGCATCCACCGGACAGGCCTGGATGCACAGGGTGCAGCCGATGCAGATGTTCTCGTCGATGACCGCGACGGCTTTTTCCTGTTCTTCCTCTTCCAGTGCCTTGGGGTCGCGGTCGAGCAGATCGGCCAGGGCCTCCACCGTGGCCTGCCCGCCGGGCGGGCAGCGGTTGATGTCGGCCTCGCCGGCGGCGATGGCCTCGGCGTAGGGCCGGCAGCCGGGGTAGGAGCACTGTCCGCACTGGGTCTGCGGCAGCAGCGCGTCGATCTGGTCCACCACCGGGTTGCTCTCCACGCGGAAGCGCTGCGCGGCATAGCCGAGCACCAGGCCGAACAGGGCGGCCAGCGCGGTGATGGCGAGTATGGCGATCAGGATGTCCATGTCAGGTGGTTACCAGCCCGGAGAAGCCCATGAAGCCCAGCGACATCAGGCCCGCGGTGATCATCGCGATCGCGCTGCCGCGAAACGCCACCGGCACGTCGGCGACCGCGATGCGTTCGCGGATCGCCGAGAACAGGATCAGCACCAGCGAGAAGCCGACCGCGGCGCCGAAGCCGTACAACGCCGATTCGACGAAGTTGTGCGCCTCCTGCACGTTCAGCAGGGCCACGCCCAGCACCGCGCAGTTGGTGGTGATCAGCGGCAGGAAGATCCCCAGCACGTTGTACAGCAGCGGCGAGGTCTTGCGCACCACCAGCTCGGTGAACTGGACCACGGCCGCGATCACCAGGATGAACGCGATGGTGCGCAGATATTCCAGGTCCAGCGGGGCGAGGACGAATTCGTTGATGACGTAGGAGGCTACTGCCGACAGCGTCAGCACGAAGGTCGTGGCCAGGCCCATGCCGGTGGCCGTCTCGACCTTGCGCGAGACCCCCATGAACGGACACAGCCCCAGGAATTTCACCAGGACAAAGTTGTTCACCAGGATCGTGCTGATGAGGATCAGGAGGTATTCCAAGTCGGCTCCCGCCCGCAATTTCCGAGTAACAGGGTCAACAACATAGTATCGACCCCCGTGGATGGCACCTCAACCCTGCCCCGGCCACGGTCATGGCCGGGTGGTCAGGCGGCGGTTCCCCAGCGTTCGGCCAGGGCGTTCAGGCTCAGGGCAGGGTGCGGCTCCCCGTCCGGATCCGCATGGCCGGCGTCGGGCTCCGGCGCCGGGCGGGCGGTCCGGAGCCAGCCCTGGCGCGCGGCATCCAGCTGCCGGCGGTCCGGCGACAGCACCAGAACCTGGTCCGCCTGCAGCCCGGTCTCGGCGACCAGGCGCCCGAAGCTGCCGGC
Organism: Thioalkalivibrio halophilus; assembly: GCF_001995255.1. Lineage (GTDB taxonomy): Bacteria > Pseudomonadota > Gammaproteobacteria > Ectothiorhodospirales > Ectothiorhodospiraceae > Thioalkalivibrio > Thioalkalivibrio halophilus. The sequence goes on from NZ_MUZR01000011.1 coordinate 5,781, forward strand.
GTCGCGGCGTCCGCCCAGGCGGGTATCGAAGTAGCCCGCCAGGCGGGCCTCGAAGTTGCGGTCCGGGCCACGCCGCAGCCACTCGCGCTGGGTGGTGACCGGGGTGGCGCCAAAGCTGTACAGCGCGATTCCGGCGTCGACCAGGCGGTTCAGTGCCGCCACCGTGTCCGCATCCAGTTCGGGGCGCAGGCCGCCCTGTTCCAGGATCTCGGTCCAGATCAGGCCCTGCAGCTGGCGCAGCGGGCTGATGTCCTGCCCTGCGCGCATCCAGCTGTCGATGCGCACGCGCAGCTCGGCGTCGTCCAGGTCGCGCCCGGCATAGGCCCGCAGGTCGGCGAGGGTACGCTTCACCAGCGGGTCATCGGCGTGCTGCTCGAGGAACGGGCCCAGTTCCTCGCGGGCGCGTGGCTCCAGGGTCTCGGCCAGGACGTCCGCCGGGGCCAGCACGCCCTCGAAGGCGAGCACGATTGCCTGGGGTGCCGGGGTCATGGGTGCAGCTGGCGCGCGAGGATCTCGCACTCGAACATGAACTCGAAGGCCTCGACCCGCTGGATCGCGGTTTCCACGGTGTGGCTCCAGGTGTACAGGCCGTGCCCGGCGATCAGATAGCCGGCCAGATCCGGCTGTCGGCTCATGCGGTCATCGACCTGCGCGGCCAGCTGCTGCACGTTCGGGTCGTTGGCAAACACCGGTACGTCGATGCCTTCGGCGGGGTACTGCACCACCGGCAGTTCACGCAGGACCTCGTAGTCGCTCAGATGCAGCCCGCCCGGCAGCTGGCGCGAGAGCACCGTGGCATTGGCCGAATGGGTATGCAGGACCGCGCCCAGGTCCTTGTCGCGGCGGTACATGATGATGTGCAGGAAGGTCTCCGGCGACGGCGTGCGCTCCGCCGGGGACAGCAGATTGCCGTCGAGATCGACGATGATGAAGTCGTTCTCGTCGAGCATGTCCTTCTGTCGCCCGGGAGCGGAGACCACGATATGGCGGTCGTCCAGGCGCGCGGAAAAGTGCCCGGCGCGGGCCGGCAGCCAGCCGCGTGCCGCGAGACGGGCACCGGCATCGGCGAGCAGGCTCACCTGGGCCTTGAATTCGAGACTGTTTTCCATGCGTCCCTTGTTGGCAAAAGGCGGGCAGCTTACGCGAGCACCGGATGCAAATCCATGACCCGCATCACCGGCATGCGGATCACTTGACACGCATGCCGGGCCGGGCCCCGTCGTCGGGGCTCAGGATCCGGAGTTCGTCGCCACCCGGTCCGGCGGCCAGCACCATCCCCTCGGAAACGCCGAAGCGCATCTTGCGCGGGGCGAGGTTGGCGACCATCACGGTGTGGCGGCCGACCAGGTCCTCGGGGGCATAGGCCGACTTGATGCCGGCGAAGACCTGGCGGCGTTCGCTGCCAATGTTCAGTTCCAGGCGCAGCAGCTTGTCCGCGCCCTCCACGTGTTCCGCGACCTCGATGCGGGCGACCCGCAGGTCGACCTGCGCGAAGGTGTCGAAGTCGATGGTGTCGGCGATCGGCTCCACCGCCGGGTCCGGTTCCGCGGCTCCGGTCGCCGCCCCGTTTGCCGCCTCGTTTGCCGCGGCCTCGCCACCGCCCAGCGACGCCTTCGAGGCCTCCAGCAGGCTCTCCACCGTGCTCCCTTCGATGCGGGTCATCAAGGGCTTGAAGCGGTCGATCGAACGGCCGGTGAAGGCCCGGGTGCGCCCGGCCCAGGAGAGGTCGTCCTCGCGCAGGAAGGCCGCCGCTTCGTCCGCCAGCTTCGGCAGCACCGGTGCGAGGTAGACGATCAGGATGCGGAACAGATCCAGCCCCTGGGTGTTGATGGCCTGCACCTCGGCCTCGCGTCCGGGTTCCTTCGCCAGCACCCAGGGCCGGGCCTCGTCGATGTACTGGTTGGCCTGGTCGGCCAGCGCCATGATGCGGCGCATGGCCTGGGCGAATTCGCGGTTCTCGTAGGCCGCGGCGATCGCCTCGCCCTCGTCGACGAACGCCTGGTGCAGGCCGGGGTGCGGCAGTTCGGCGGCCAGCTGGCCGTCGAAGCGCTTGGTGATGAAGCCCGCGCAGCGGCTGGCGATGTTGACCACCTTGCCGACCAGGTCGGAGTTTACCCGCTGGATGAAGTCGTCGAGATTGAGGTCGAGGTCGTCGACCCCGTCACCCAGCTTGGCGGCGAGGTAGTAGCGCAGGGCCTCGGGGTTCAGATGGTCGAGGTAGTCGCGGGCGCGGATGAAGGTCCCGCGCGACTTCGACATCTTGGCACCGTTGACGGTCAGAAAGCCGTGGCAGAACACCGCCGAGGGCGTGCGATAGCCCGCACCGTGCAGCATGGCCGGCCAGAACAGGGTGTGGAAGTAGGCGATGTCCTTGCCGATGAAGTGGTACAGCTCGGCATCGGAATCCGGCCGCCACCAGGCGCCGAAGTCCTCGCCGTGTTCGCGCGCCCAGGCGCGAAAGCTCGCCATGTAGCCGATGGGCGCATCCAGCCACACGTAGAAGTACTTGCCCGGCGCCTCGGGGATCTCGAAGCCGAAGTAGGGCTCGTCGCGGGAGATGTCCCAGTCGCTCAGGCCGGCCTCGAACCATTCTTCCAGCTTGTTGCGGATCGCGTCCTGCAGGCGTCCGGAGCCCGTCCATTCGCGCAGAAAGGCCTCGAAGTCGGCCAGGCGGAAGAAGAAATGTTCCGACTCGCGCGACTCGGGGGTGACCCCGCTGATGGCCGACACCGGCTCCTGCAGCTCCATCGGGCTGTAGGTCGCGCCGCAGGTCTCGCAGGAGTCGCCGTACTGGTCCTCGGCCCCACATTTCGGGCAGCGGCCCTTCACGAAGCGGTCCGGCAGGAACATCCCGGCCTCGGGGTCATAGGCCTGATCGATGGTGCGGGTGGCGATGTGGCCGGCGTCGCGCAGGGCGCGGTAGATCTCGCCGGCCAGTTCGCGGTTCTCCGCCGAATGCGTGGAATGGTAGTGGTCGAAGCCGATGTGGAACTCGGCGAAATCCGCCTCGTGCTCCTCGCGGACGCGCTCGATCAGGGTCTCGGGTTCGATGCCCTCGGCGCGCGCCTTGAGCATGATGGGCGTGCCATGGGCATCGTCCGCGCAGACGTACACCACCTCGTGGCCGCGGGCGCGCTGGAAACGGACCCAGATGTCGGTCTGGATGTACTCCACCAGATGGCCCAGGTGGATCGGCCCGTTGGCATAGGGCAGGGCACTGGTGACGAGGATCTTGCGCGGCGTGTCGGTCATGGGCCTCGGGATCTGTGGTGTCGGGTCGCGGGTGTCCGGCCACGGACGGTGCAGCCGGCGGGTGATCCGGAAACGGATATTGTCCGGTGTGGCCGGCGGGATGTCGAGCCGCCGGAACGGACGAGGAGGCCGGCTTAATCCATTTCCCGGTGCCGGTCAAGCCGGCCGTTGTCCACAGAACCTGTGGACAACTCTGTGGGAAAAACCGTGGCAGGCGAGCCAAACCCTTGTCAGTGCGTGGCTTGCATCAGATTGGGCAAATATTAACCACCCTGAATAAAATCCCGTCGAAACAAAAACTTGCAATTTTTTCGCGTGTCGTATCCGGCCGTGATGCGTGCCCGGCTGCCGACTCTGCCCGGGGCGTGCCGGTCTGTGCAAAACCGCGCAGGATACAGTGTGTCAGCGGGCGGCACGGACCTCGCGGATTTCGTCACGCTGCAGCCGAATCACGATGAACCCGCCATGCAGTCGCTGGCGCAGGCGCAGGTGATCGTCGCCCGCCTCCAGCAGTCGGCCCGGGCGACGGTGCCCGCGTTCGGTAATCACGATGGCGTATCGGTCGACATGCCCCGGCAGGGCTTCCCAGGCGAGGATTCCGCCCGTCGGGGCGCCCGGTGCGAGCGCGGTTTCAGTCCCGGAATCGGGTGCGGGGAGGGTTGCCGTCTCCGCGGCCGTCGGATCCTGCTCGGGGGCGGGTTGGTCCTCCTCGGGCAGGCCGACAAAGTTCCCCGTGTGCAGGTCCACGGGGCCGATGCGCTCGCCGTTGACCGTAAGGCGCAGGTCGAGCTGATCCAGTAGTTGCACCGGAGAATCCATGCCCCGTGTCTCCCGCAGCGGCTCGCGCACGCGCCCCACCCGGATCTCGACGGACTCGGGGTTCGCGATGAATTCGCGGTAGCCATGCGTCAGGATCGGCCCCGGCTGCAGTCCGGCATCGGCCCATACCTGCAGCCATTCGCCCATGTGGTGCTCGCGCCAGGGTTCTGCCGCCATGCCGCTTTCGCGGATACACAAGTCCTGGAGGGAGGCATAATAGCCCGCATCGCGGTATTCGAAGGTCAGCTCGCGCATCGGTGCCTCCAGCAGCGCTGGGGCCAGGCGGTCCAGATTGCGCGTGCCCGCCCGGGGTTCCAGTTCCATCCGGGTGTGGAAGATACCGAGCCCGCCGGCGTGGTGTTCGCTGCGCAGCTCCATCCGCTCGCCGCTGCCCTCGATACGGTAGGACAGCGCAAGGTCGACCGGCGGACGATCCAGGCCCAGACGGTCGAGAACGCGGGTGTGATCGCTGTCGGCAAGGGCGGCGCAGCCGGCGGTATCCAGGCGCGTGAAAAAACGGGCCAGGGGGGCGTTCGCGTTCGCGCGCGACCATGTCGCGGGGATCCGGAGCTGGTGCACCGAGACGCCCAGGGCCCGCGGCAGACGGTCACGCGCCAGGGTCCGGCGCAGGCGCAGGAGCTCCGGGATGCTTTCGCTCTCCAGGCTGATCCGCTCGGCCTGCAGCCTCCCGGGGAGGGCGTGCGGATCGAAACGGAGCCCTTCCACATGCAGGTGGCCGTTCACGCCGATGCGCACCCGGGAATAGTCCAGCTCGCCCAGGGGGCGCAGCTCGGCCGCGAGATCGTCGAGGCTGCCCTCGATCTGACCGATTTCGTACTGGTGGTAACCCAGTCCGGCAAGCACCAGGACCGCACCGCCGATGGCGACTTGCTTGAGCATTGTTTGTCCGTTTCCGTACCGCTGGCTGCCGACGTCGCATTCGGATGCGCGCCGCGCGAGATTCTACATTAAGGGCTTTGGCCGGGGGATGCACGGCGCGGCATGCACGGCGGGCGGGTTCTGCCGGCCGGGTCACATTGCTGGAGCTATCGGGTGACGGGTGTCAAGCCCCGTGACTGTCCACAGAACCTGTGGATAACTCTGTGGGAAAACCCGTGGCATTTGTCCGCAAGCCTTGTCAGACGGGGCTTTGCCTCAGATTGGTCAAAAAACGACCAACTTTTTAAAAACTATTCATAAACAGGGACTTGAAAAAGTTTTGTCGAGTGTCTTTCCGGCTGTTTTCGCTATCCTGTCCCGCCGGGGTGGCCGATCGCCGCGGATGTGCACAAATCGGACAATCTGTCGGGCTGGGGCCTTGACAGGCCTCCTCTCGGCCCGGATCCGGGGACGCCGAAAGTCGGCCGTGGCGTGCAGTCATTGGCGTCCCGGTCTGCGGGCAGTAGAATCGCGCGATCACACTCCCAATCAACGGAAACCGGGCAACCATGGCTGAACTCTCGCGCGAGCAGATCGAATCCGCCCTGAAGCAGGTGCAGGACAAGTACCTCGAAACCGACCTGGTGTCCGCCAACCAGGTGAAGGATATCCGCATCGACGGCTCGCGGGTCGTGGTGGATATCGAGCTCGGCTACGCCGCCTCGGGCTATCACGAGGAGCTGCGCGCCGCGGTGGAGCAGGCGGTGAGCGGCGTCGCCGGGAGCGCGGCGGTCGAGGTGAACGTCGGCTGCAAGGTCCTGACCCATGCGGTGCAGAAGAGCCTCAAGCCGATGTCCGGGATCAAGAACATCATCGCCGTGGCCTCGGGCAAGGGCGGGGTGGGCAAGTCCACCACCGCCGTCAACCTCGCGCTGGGCATGGCCGCCGAGGGCGCGCGGGTCGGTATCCTCGACGCCGACATCTACGGCCCCTCACAGCCGCGCATGCTGGGGATCAAGGACAAGCCCGAGTCCAAGGACGGCAAGCACATGGAACCGCTGGAGCGCCACGGGGTGCAGGCGATGTCCATCGGCTTCCTGATCGACGAGGACACGCCCATGATCTGGCGCGGTCCGATGGTGACCCAGGCGCTGGAACAGCTGCTCAACGAGACCAACTGGCAGGATCTGGACTACCTGATCATCGACCTGCCGCCGGGCACCGGCGACGTGCAGCTGACCCTGTCGCAGAAGATCCCGGTTTCGGGTTCGGTGATCGTGACCACCCCGCAGGACATCGCCCTGCTGGATGCGCGCAAGGGCCTGCGCATGTTCGAAAAGGTCGAGGTGCCGGTGCTGGGCATCATCGAGAACATGAGCATCCATATCTGCTCGAAGTGCGGTCACGAGGAGCACATCTTCGGCGAGGGCGGCGCGGAGAACATGTCCGAGGAGTACGGCGTGGACATGCTGGGCGCGCTGCCGCTGGACATCCGCATCCGCGAGCAGGCCGACGGGGGCGAGCCGACCGTGATCGCCGACCCCGACGGGCGCATCACCGAGATCTATCGCGAGATCGCGCGGCGCACCGGCGCCAAGCTGGCGGAGCAGGCACGCGACTACAGCTCCAAGTTCCCCAACATCGTCATCCAGAACAACTGATGACCGCGGGCGATCAGGGATGACCATCAAGTCCGACCGCTGGATCCGCCGCATGGCCGAGGCCGAAGGGATGATCGAACCCTTCGAGCCCGGCCAGATCCGCTACCGCGACGACGAGCGCATCGTCTCCTACGGCACATCCAGCTACGGCTACGACGTGCGCTGTTCCGATCACTTCAAGATCTTCACCAACATCAATTCTTCCATCGTCGACCCCAAGGGCTTCGACGAGGGGAGTTTTGTGGATGTGCATGCCGACGTCTGCATCATCCCTCCCAACTCGTTCGCGCTGGCGCATACGGTCGAGTACTTCCGCATCCCGCGCGACGTGCTGACCATCTGCCTGGGCAAGTCGACCTATGCCCGCTGCGGCATCATCGTCAACGTGACACCGCTGGAACCCGAGTGGGAAGGCCACGTGACCCTGGAGTTCTCCAACACCACGCCGCTGCCGGCCAAGGTGTATGCCAACGAAGGGGTGGCGCAGATGCTGTTCCTGCAGTCGGACGAGGAGTGCGAGACCTCGTATCGGGACCGCGGGGGCAAGTACCAGGGCCAGCGCGGGGTCACGCTGCCGCGCACCTGAGGCCGGCCGGCGTCAGCGCTCCAGCGCGAAACGCCGCTCGGCCAGCTCGTAACCCAGGTCGATCATCTCCCGCGCGCGGTGGAAGTCGAACACTCCGCAGGCATTCACGGGCACCTCGATCAGGTGCTCGGGGTTGTAGGCGGCCACGCGGAAACGCGCGATGCTGCCCTGCATGGCCTCGATGGAATGCGAGACCATGTCGATCATTCCCAGCGCCCGCGCCTCCTGTTCCCGGCTCAGCTGCGGGTCCGCCTCGTCCAGGCCCAGACGCCCCTGCCAGTCCTGCAGCCAGGAGCCGATGCGGTCGGGCAGCACGTCGCGCGCGCTGCGCAGGCCGTCGCGCAGGCGAGTGGCGGCGGAATCCCCCTGATGGTCTCCGGGCGAACTGCGTTTCGGACCCAGACGCTCGTCCACCCGTCCGTTGAGGCTGACCGCGATGGTGACGTCGCTGTCGTCGTACAGGGTCGGAGCGATGGGGACCGGGTTGAGCAGGCCGCCGTCCACCAGCAGCCGCCCGTTCAGGCGCACCGGGGTGAATACCGTGGGGATGGCGATGGACGCGCGAATGGCGTCGAACAGCGCCCCCTCGTTGAGCCACACCTCGCGCTCGCGTTCGATGTCCGTGGCCACCGCGGTAAAGCGGATGGGCAGATTGCGGATGTCGGTATCGCCCAGCATCTCGCGGAGCTTCTCGACCAGGCGTTCGCCGCGGAACAGACCGGCCCCGGAGAACGAGAAATCCAGCAGCCGCCAGACGTCCTGGCGCCGCAGGGTGCACACCCATTCCTCGTAGGTGTCCAGCTGCCCGGCCGCATAGATGCCGCCGACCACCGCCCCCATGGAGGAGCCGGCAATCGTCCGGATCTCGTAGTTTGCATGGTCTTCCAGCCAGCGGATGACCCCGATCTCGGCGAGACCGCGGGCTCCGCCGCTGCCGAGCACGAGCGAGACGGTCCTGGGTGGTTGTGGCACGGCGCGGTTCCTCAGTTCCGTTCGGGGTCAAGCAGATGGTCGTGCAGGGCGGTGGCCTGTTCGCCGGCCGGTTCCTCGATGCGGATCTGCCAGACCGCGGCCGGGTGGTCCGGGCTCCAGTCGCTGAAGACCACTAGTCCGGCGTAAGGGCCGGAACCGGTGATGCGGCCGTGGACCAGGCGTCCCTCGGAGTCGGCATCCAGCCGCACGGAGAACTCCGGGGTGGGCGCGGGAAGCGTCCAGGAACCGTCGCGGCCGTGTTCGCGAAAGCCCTCGCTGGAGGGCACCGCAGCATCGCCGAAATGGCGCTGCAGCAGCGGCACCGCCAGGCGGTGCGGCAGGCCCAGCACGGTTTCCACGCCGGCGCGCCCCCGGTCCACCGCGCGCGCGGCGGTGTCCAGCGGATTCCTGCGACGGAACGGATTGCGCAGCCAGCGGATCATCACGCCGGCATGATCAAACAGCCCGTCCGGTGCTGCAAATAGGCACAGGTTTCGCCCGAGCCACCCCCTGGCATCCGGCCGGCAGGGTCGCTACGGTGAAATGGCTACAGGCCACACGAACGTTCCAGGAGGTCCTTATGGGTTTTGCCCTGTCCGACATGCAGCTCATCAGCCCGGAATTCGAGTCGCGCGGGAAGATCCCGGCGCGTTACACCGGCGAGGGCGAGGATGTGTCCCCGTCGCTGGCCTGGAGCGGGGCCCCCGAGGGCACCCGCGGGTTCGCGATCATCTGTCACGATCCCGATGCCCCGCTGGTCAAGCCCGGCGCCTACGGTTTCGTTCACTGGGTGCTGTACAACCTGCCACCCGACGTCACCAACCTGGAGGCCGGCACCTCGCTGGGGACCGCCGGGCACACCGATTTCGACCGCAGCGGTTACGGCGGCCCCATGCCGCCCGGCGGGCACGGCGTGCACCACTACTTCTTCTGGGTGCTGGCGCTGGATGCCGATCTCCAGGCTCCGCCGGGGCTGACCCTGGAACAGTTCCTGGAGCGTGCCGAACCGCACGTGATCGGCATGAACCGGCTGGTGGCCACCTACACCCGCGACTGATTCAGTCGAACTGCGAGTCGCCGCGCAGGGCCGAGGCCAGGGTGCCGGTCATGCGGTCGAAACGCCGCTCCAGATCCACGCGCCAGTAGCCGGCGTGCTCGCCCGTCTCGGGCTGCGGGCTGGCGGGGTCGATGCGGACGTGGCGCCCGCCGGTGGCCCGCATGTGCTGTATGAACCGCTCGGCGTTCGCGCGTGCGCGAAAACGACAGCGGTAGGGGTGCCCGACGTGGCCCGTTTCGCGCCCGGACTGCACCGCGTCGCCTACGCCCTCGAGGAAGGCCCGGCCGAGCTCGCGCTCGATCTCCGGGTCACCGGTGCGGGCGTGCTCGGTCAGGAAGATCGCCAGGCGCATCAGGCGGTGGGTGAAGTACTCCGGGGGCAGGTCCAGCAGCTGGTTCCCGCACACCCGGATGTCGTTGATGCAGGAACGCCCGGTGACGTATTTCGCGCGTCGGTCGCCGTCTTCCTCCTTGAGCACCAACCCCTCGACACTGCGGGCATCCAGCTTCAGTACCAGCTCGCGCAGGGCGTCGACGTCCTGCGGCGAGAAGCGGCCGTGGCGCTGTGCATGCGGCAGGCGGTGCGCCCGTTCCAGGGCCTCCCGCTCGGCATGCGGCAGGAAGCCCGGCCGGTCACGTCGCATCATGTCGAATACGAACAGTTCGACGTCCCGCTCCACCTGGGCGCTCGAACCCTCGAGATAGGGGGTATCCGGGCCGGCGATCTCGGCGCACAGGATCAGGTCGGGCTCGGCCTCGAAGATCGTGGTGTCGACGAAATCGGGGACGCGATCGGTGGCGAACGGGCAGACGAAGCCCCCGCGCGAGAAGGCGTAGACCGCGTCGCCCTCGCGCAGGATGCGCACGTTGAAGCCGTCGATCTTCTCTTCCGCCCGGAACGGCGCAACGAACTGACGGTGCAGGCCGGCCTCCAGGGACTGGATGCGCGCGATGGAGGGGTAGCCCGGGAGTACGCGGCCGCCCGGCAGGACCACGCTCCCGCGCGGATGGCCGTCCACGGCCTCCAGCAGCCGGTGGTAATGCAGCCCCGCGTATTCCTGCGCGCTGGCACGACCTGCCTCCACGGCATTGTTCAGAGTGTTCTGGTCCATGCCCGATCCCCCCTCGCGTTGTTTCGCCGGCTCCCCGAAGCGCCTCCGTCGGACAGGACCCGCACTGCCTGCAGATGTGCCCGTGCCTTGGCGGCCTGGCCGGCCATCCGGCGGGCCAGACTGATGATCCGCAGCTGGCGATCCATCTCGGCCATCGACAGCGAGCCGAAAGTCCCTTCGCGCAGCAGCGCGGCCTTGAGGTCCTGGTAGGCCTCTTCCACCTCGGTCATGGCCTGGTTCATTTCCTGTTCCCCGACGTCGTCTTCGGTTTCCACGCGGCTGCGGTCCAGGGCGTGGATGACCCGACCCTGCCAGGCGCGCCGCCGCGTGCTGATCGCTGGTGTGGCATCGTTGCCAGCCTCCCGGCGCAGACCCGCGATCTCGCCGGCCTGGTCGGCGATGTCCTGGTAGTAGCGGGCGACCCGCACGGTGCCGGCTATCCCTTCCGCGGTCGCATCCGTCATGGTGGTGTGTCCGGTCTGGGTCGCGAACTCGCCGATTGCGCCCGCGAGGTCTTCGACGATGGAATGGCGCAGCTGCATTTTGCGCTCGTCCGGCGGGACCTCGCCGAGGGCCTTGCGTGCCATGCGGTGACTCAGATCGCCGACCCGTTCGGTTTCCATGATCAGCGCCTGCAGCGCCAGCTCCGGCACCCCGGCGCTGGAACGGTCCAGGTAACGGGGGCGGGCCTCGTCCAGATCGGTGCCGCGGAAGCGGCCCTGGAGATAGCGGATCAACGGGCTCGCCAGCGGCAGCATGAGCAGGATGCCCAGCAGGTTGAAGAGGGTGTGATAGAGCGCCAGCAGGACCACCGGCGGGGCGGCCAGGACGCCGTCCTCCGTGGACAGCAGCGTGGCCGAGAGAACTGGCAGCAGCGCCAGGGCGATGACCGTGCTGATGAGCTTGAAGATGACCAGGGCTGCGGCGACGCGCTTGGCGTTGGCGGTCGCACCGATGACCACGATGACGGCTTTCACCGAAGTGCCCAGATGGGCCCCGATCATGGCGGCCGCGGCGGCCTCCAGGGAAATCGCGCCGCTCATGGCCGCGGTGAGTGCCATGGCGATGGCTGCCGAGGAGCTCTGCATGAGCATGGTCAGGCCCAGGCCGGTGGCCATCATCAGCAGGATGCCGGCGAGCCCCGGGCGCGCAATATGCCCCAGGTCCATGGCCTCGCTGACCCCCACGAACGTCTCGCGCAGGACGTCGATGCCGAGAAAGAGCAGCCCGAAACCGGCCAGGGCCAGCCCCAGGTGCCGGGCGCGGGCGCCGCGGGCGAGGATGTATACCAGCCCGCCGATGCCGACGGCCGGCAGGGCCAGTGCCTGGATGGAGAATTCCAGCCCCAGCAGGGAGACCAGCCAGCCCGTCGCCGTGGTGCCCATGCTGGAACCGAAGACGACCCAGACGGACTGGCTGACCGTCAGCAGACCGGCGTTGGCGAATCCGATGATCGACAGGGTGACCGCGCTGGAGGATTGCACCAGCGCCGTGACACCGATGCCGACGCTCAGAGCACGGATGCGGGTCCGGGTCCAGTTGCCCAGAATGCTCTTCAGGGTGCGCCCGCCCGCGGTGCGCAGGCCTTCGGCCATCAGGTGCATGCCGAGCAGGAACAGGCCCAGACCGCCGAGGAAACCGGCGATCAGCGCGAGGGCGCCGGTGTCGGGGGCTCCGGTCATGGTCGTACCCCGATGCCCGTTCCCGAGCCCTTTTCCGGGCCCGGGGCCGGGCGGCGGCTACAGCTCGATGGTGTCGCCATAGTCCGGGATGCGGGCGTCCAGGTCGCGTTCGCGCATCACCTGCGCCAGGGCCTCGCGCGCGGCCGGTTCGCCGTGCACCAGATGGAAGACCGGTCGGTCGCGGAAGCCGGCGGCCCAGTCGACGAGCCGGGACTGGCCGGCGTGCGCGGAGAGCCCGCCCAGGGTATGCACATGGCCCTTCACCGCGATGTCGTCGCCGTGGATCTTGACCGAGCGGGCGCCGTCCACCAGCTGGCGGCCGAGGGTCCCGGCGGCCTGGAAACCGGCGATCACGAGATGCGTGCTGCGTCGTTCGAGGTTGTATTTGAGGTGGTGGCGGATACGGCCGCCGTTGCACATCCCGGCGCCGGCGATGATGATCGCGCCGCCGGAGATGCGGTTGATGGCCATGGATTCTTCCACCGTGCGGGTGAACTCCAGCGGCGGGAGGTATTCCCGCGGGTTCCCGTTGGCCGCCTGATGCAGCCGCTCCAGGTCTTTCGCGTTCAGGGACTGGCGGCAGCGCGCGTACAGCTCGGTGACGCGGATGCCCATCGGGCTGTCGAGGAAGATCTTCTGCTGCGGCACCCGGCCGGCGTGGTGCAGCATGCCGAGGTGGTAGAGGATTTCCTGCGTGCGGCCCACGGCGAAGGCGGGGATCAGTACGTTGCCGCCGTCGTCCCAGGCCTCCTGCAGGATCTGCGCGAACTCGTCGATGGTTTCTTCCAGCGGGCGGTGGTCGCGGTCGCCGTAGGTGCTTTCCAGCAGTACGTGGTCCGCCTGCTCCGGGCGCGCGGGGTCGTTCATCAGCACCGATTCGGGGTTGCCGAGGTCGCCGGAGAAGAGCAGCCGCCGCTCGCGGCCGCCGGACGGCACCACCAGTTCGACGATGGCGGCACCCAGGATATGCCCGGCGTCGTGGAAGGTCAGGCGCGACCCGTCTTCCAGGTGCCGGGGCTGGCCGTAGGAGACCGGCTCGCACAGTTCGAGCGTTGTCTCCACGTCCTGTTCGTCGTACAGCGGCTCCAGCAGCTCGCGGTCGTTGCGCGCGCGCCACTTGTTCTCCCATTCGATGTCCTTCGCCATCACGAAGGCCGAGTCGCGCAGCATGATGTCCAGCAGTTCCAGCGTCCCCGGCGTGCAGAAGATCGGGCCGCGGTAGCCGTCGCGCACCAGTTTCGGCAGCAGGCCCGAGTGGTCCAGATGGCCGTGCGAGAGGATCACGGCGTCGGTGTTCGCCGCCACCTCGGCCAGCGAGGCGCGATTGTGCTCGTCGGCGTCGCTGCCGCCCTGCTGCATGCCGCATTCGAGCAGGTAATGGGCGTGGTCGGTGTCGATGCGATAGCGCGAACCGGTGACCTCGCCGGTGGCGCCCTGAAAGGTAAGCTGTGCCATGCCGCGCAGTGTACCGGCTTTGGCGGGGCGGTCGCAGGGGGTCAGCGGTCGCCGTCTTCCAGCAGCCGCTCGATCTGCTCCGGTTTGAGCCCGGCCACTCCGCGCAGTGGCAGCACCAGCCCGAGGCCGCGTCCGTGCGCGGCGAGTCCCAGTTCGGTGTCCAGCGTGGTGCGCAGGCGTTCGCCGTGGCTGGTCTCCAGGATCGCCAGCAGCAGGGTGCGGGCACCCTCGTAGTGCAGGCTGAGGATGCGCGGGTGATGGTCGGTGGCGGCGTTGCGCGCATCCATGAGGGTGAGTCCGGCGCCGCCGCCCCGGCGCACGATCTCCACCGCGCGGTCGCGTTCGGTGTCGGGGAACATCACCGCCAGCAGCGACAGCGGCAGTCCGGCGGCCGGCGGGGGCGGCGCGTGTCCGGGCGAGGCCGGGGCCTGCGGGCGGGCGCTGGCCATGTCCAGCAGCGCATCGGTGTCGTCGGAGACGTCCAGGGTAAAGGCCAGGCCGTTATAGGGCTGCAGCAGGTCCAGTTCCAGGTTCAGCCGCCGCGCGATGCGTTCACCGCGTGCCGGATCGGTCTTCCAGATGCACACCGATTCGAGTCCCTGGTAGGTCACGCCGAAAAAACGCATGTGCTCCGGAAAGCCGATGCCGAAGCCCTCGTGCAGCGACGGTTTCGGCGCGCCCTCCTCGGCGGCGATATGCACGGCGCGTTCCTCCAGATCGCCGGCAATCACGGCGACGAGCAGGACGGGTGAAGGCTCGGTCATGGCTCCCTCCGGGTGGCCGCGTACGGGCGGTTCGCCGCATGATAACGCAGGGGAACGAAAGGAGAACGGCATGCTGGATCCGTTTGTACCCGAGTCGAACATTGTCGAGATCCCGGCTGCCGGGCCATTGCCGGCGGGAGGGACGGCCGATATTGGCTGGACGCTGGACTGGAACAGCGACGAGGCCCGCCATCGCGAATGCCTGTGCCTCCCGCGCCTGGATCCCGAGCGGGATGTCTGGCCCGCCGGCAATGGTTCCGGCTTGATCGGAAGTTCGCCGGGCGAGGCCTGCGAGTGGTCGGCGGCGCCCCTGGTACCCGCGGCCGATCCCGCAAGGGTGGTGGAGCTGTCGCCGGCGGCCTTCAACCGGCGGTTGCGGCGCCACCGGGTGGTCGAGCCGCGGGCCGGAAGGTTCTATCCACGGGGGTTCATTGCGGGGCACGCCGGGATCGAGAAGGGCGATCGCGCGCTGTTTCGCGTGGGGGCCCTGGAAGAGGCCCGCCTGCTGGCGGACCTGAATCACCCCCTCGCGGGGCGCGAGCTGCGTCTGACCGGTCGGGTGGTGGGCGTACATCCCGAGGGCCGCGAGGGGGCCGCGGTCGACGTGACCGGGCGGCTGACCGAACGCGGGCCGGGGATGCAGGCGCGCTGGCGCGGGGTTCCGACGGATTTCTGGAGTGGCGGTGCCTGCGAGCGGGAGGGCCCGGAGGATGATGCGACGTTCTACGCGCGGCCGCGCATGGTCCACCATCTGGATGCCACCGCGCGCGCCGGGGTCGCGGCACTGTACGCCGCGCTGGTGCCGCCGGGCGCACGGGTCCTCGATCTCATGGCGAGCTGGGCATCGCATCTGGACCGGGTTGCCGAACCGGAGGCCGTCATCGGTCTGGGCATGAATCGGGAAGAGCTGGCCGCCAACCCGGCGCTGAGCCAGGCCCTGGTGCAGGACCTGAATGCCTGTCCCCGTCTGCCATTCCCGGCGGACAGCCTGGACGTGGTGGTCTGTACCGCTTCGGTCGAATATCTGACCCGGCCCGGCGCGGTCTTTGCCTCGGTGCGGGAGGTGCTCCGCCCGGGTGGAGTGTTCGTGGTGACCTTCTCGGACCGCTGCTTCCCCACCAGGGCGATCGCGGTCTGGGAGCGGCTGTTCGACTTCGAGCGCATGGGACTGGTGCTGGACCGGTTTCTGGAGGCGGGGTTCGTGGACCTGGCCACGTTCAGCCTGCGTGGCCTGCCGCGTCCGGCGGACGATCCCTACGCCGGACGTCTGGATCATGCCGATCCCGTTTTCGCGGTCTGGGGTACAAGTCCCCACGCGGGCACTCTGAACCGGTAAACTGCACCCTGATTCGAGATGCCCGCGCTGGCGGGCCGGCACCGACGGGGAGCGCATGGCCGCAAGCAAGGCCAAATCCACAGGCAAGGGGCAGAAATCCGGCCCGAAGACGGGGTCGAAGTCCGGTCAGGGCACGGACACGAGCAAGGGGCGCGGCCGCGCTGCGCAGACCGCGGAGGCGTCGACGCCGCCCACGCTCAGCGGGCAGCTGCTGCGCGGGCTGCGCGAAGGCGCGCTGCTGATCTTCGGCATGCTGGCGCTGTACCTGCTGATGGCCCTGGTGACCTATCACCCGGGGGACGCCGCCTGGTCCACCACCGGCGACGGCGACGGGACGCGCAACCTGGGCGGAACCACCGGGGCGTGGTTCGCCGACATCGCCTTTCACCTGCTGGGCCATCTGGCCTTCCTGATCCCGCTGGCGGTCGCCGGCATCGGCTGGTGGCTGTTCCGTCACCGGCGCGATGCGCGTATGGCCAGTGCCCTGGAGATCGGCGTGCGCGGCGCGGCCCTGGTGGTGGCGCTGATCGCCGGTTCGGCGCTGGCGGCCCTGCACCTGCTGCCGGGTGGCATGCCGGTGCATGCCGGGGGAATCCTGGGCGACCTGTTCGGGGGCTGGGCGGTCGCCGGGCTGGGGCTGGTCGGCGGCACGCTGGTGCTGCTGGCGCTGTTCCTTGCCGGGGTCACGCTGTTCACCGGGCTGTCGTGGTTTGCGCTGATGGATGGCCTGGGGCGTACGCTGGTGCGCGGCTGGGAGGCCGCAAGGGCGCGGCTGGAGCTGGCGCGTGACCGGCGTATCGGCAAGCAGCAGCGGGCCGGGCGCGAAGAGCGCGTGGAGAAGGAGCGCAAGCGCACCGCGGACCGTCCGCCGAAACGGGTGGAGCCGAAGGTCGAGACCCCGCCGCCCAGTCCGCGGGTGGAGAAGGAAAAGCAGGTGCCGCTGTTCACCGCGGGCGAGGGCGCCGATCCGATCCCCCCGCTGGGCCTGCTGGACGAACCCCCGGCGGCCTCCGAGGGGCATTCGGAAGAGGCCCTGCAGGCGTTGTCGCGCCAGGTGGAGCTCAAGCTGAAGGACTTCGGCGTGGAGGTCGAGGTGGTCGCGGTGCAGCCGGGGCCGGTGATCACCCGCTTCGAGCTGCAGCCGGCCCCGGGGGTCAAGGCTTCGCGCATCTCCGGGCTGTCCACCGACCTGGCGCGCTCGCTGTCGGTGATCGCGGTGCGCATCGTCGAGGTGATCCCCGGACGCTCCACGGTGGGTCTGGAGATCCCCAACGACAACCGCGAGATCGTCGCGCTCAGCGAGATCCTGCGCTCGGAGAAGTTCGACTCCGGCAAGTCGCCGCTGACCATGGCCCTCGGCAAGGACATCGGCGGCGCGCCGGTGATGGCCGATCTGGCGAAGATGCCGCATCTGCTGGTGGCCGGGACCACCGGCTCCGGCAAGTCGGTGGGCGTCAACGCGATGCTGCTGTCGCTGCTGTACAAGGCCACCCCGGAAGAGGTGCGGCTGATCCTGATCGACCCCAAGATGCTGGAGCTGTCGGTCTACGAGGGCATCCCGCATCTGCTGTGCCCGGTGGTCACCGACATGAAGGACGCCTCCAACGCCCTGCGCTGGGCGGTGGGCGAGATGGAACGGCGCTACAAGCTGATGTCGGCCCTGGGGGTGCGCAACATCGGCGGTTACAACAAGAAGGTGCGCGACGCGCGCGCCGCCGGCGAGCCGCTGAAGGATCCGCTGTTCGATCCGGCGCAGTCGGTGACCGCGACCGAGGCCCCGGAGCTGGAGCCGCTGCCGTTCATCGTGATCGTGGTCGACGAGTTCGCCGACATGATGATGGTGGTGGGCAAGAAGGTGGAGGAGCTGATCGCGCGGCTCGCGCAGAAGGCGCGTGCCGCCGGGCTGCACCTGATCCTCGCCACCCAGCGGCCGTCGGTGGACGTGATCACCGGCCTGATCAAGGCCAACATCCCCAGCCGCATCGCCTTCCAGGTGTCGTCGCGGGTGGATTCGCGCACCATCCTTGACCAGATGGGGGCGGAGCACCTGCTGGGGCATGGCGACATGCTCTACCTGCCACCGGGCAAAGCGATGCCGGAGCGCGTGCACGGGGCCTTCGTGGGCGACAACGAGGTGCACCAGGTGGTGGAGTACCTCAAGTCCACCGGCGAACCCGACTACAACGAGGCGATCCTCGACGAGCCGGAGGCCGGCGCGGCGGCGATTCCCGGGCTGGAATCGGGTGACGGGAACGAATCGGAGTCGGATCCGCTCTATGACCAGGCGGTGCAGATCGTCACCGAGTCGCGCAAGGCCTCCATTTCCTACGTACAGCGACGGCTGAAGATCGGCTACAACCGCGCCGCGCGGATCGTGGAGGACATGGAGACCGCCGGACTGGTCAGCCCGGTGCAGTCCAACGGCAATCGCGAGGTGCTGGTGCCCGATCGCTCGAACGAGTGAGGTGCACGGCCTCGTTCACCGCGGATTAAGCTGTCGCCGCGCAATCTGTTGATCCGAGTTTCCCTGACGGAGATCGCATGAACCCGCGTCCCCCGAGTTTTGATGTTCGCCCGCTACGCGGGTCTTCCATGTTCCCCGGCCTGGTGGCGGCGTTGCTGCTCCTGTTCGCGGCTCCGGCGGGCGCGGCCGATGATGCCCGCCTGGCGCTGGAACGTTTCATGGCCGGCCTGGAGACGTTCTCCGCGGAGTTCACCCAGACGGTCAGCGACGAGACCGGTTTCACCCTGCAGGAATCCGAAGGGGTGATGCATCTGGGGCTTCCCGACCGGCTGTACTGGGAAGTGCACGAGCCGTTTCCGCAGGTGGTGGTCAGCGACGGCCGTGAGCTGTGGACGTTCGAACCGGATCTGGCGCAGGCTACGGTGCGCCCGCTGGGCGACGCGCTGGAGGCCACGCCGATCGCCGCCATCAGCCAGCCGGATCGGCTGGAAGAGCACTTTCGCACGCTGATCCTGCCGGTGCCGGATGGCGAGGCCCTGCGGCTGCTGCTGCTGCCGCGCGACGAGCATGCGGACTTTGTGCGCATGATGCTGGATCTGACCCCGGACGGCGACCTGGTGCGCATGCAGTTCGAGGACCTGTTCGGGCAGGTCACCGACGTGCGTTTCAGCGCCAGCGAGCGCAACCCGGAGCTGGATCCGGACACCTTCCGCTTCGAGGTGCCCGACGGGGCCGACGTCTACCGGCCCTGACCCGTTCCCGGCGGGGTTACAATTCCGGCATGAGTGACGACCTGTTCGACAACGACCTGTTCGGGGACGATCCCGCCGGCGGCCCGGAGGCCGACCCGCCGGCCCAGCCGTCATCGCAGTCCGCAGCTGCGGTAACGACCGTGGATCCCGCCGCCCCGCTGGCCGAGCGCATGCGCCCGGCGCGGCTGGACGAGATGGTGGGGCAGGACCACCTGGTGGGCGCGGATGCCGCGCTGCGCCGCGCGATCGAAAGCGGTCAGACCCCGTCGATGATCCTGTGGGGGCCGCCCGGCTGTGGCAAGACCACGCTGGCGCGGCTGGTGGCCGAGGCCGGTGCCCAGCGGCTGGTGACGCTGTCGGCGGTGCTGGCCGGGGTGAAAGACGTGCGCGCGGTGGTGGATGCGGCGAAGACCCGGCGGCGCAATGGCGTTGGCACGCTGCTGTTCATCGACGAGATCCACCGCTTCAACAAGGGGCAGCAGGACGCCCTGCTGCCGCATATCGAGGACGGTACGCTCACGTTCGTGGGTGCCACCACCGAGAACCCGTCGTTTGCGCTGAACAGCGCGCTGCTGTCGCGCGCCCGGGTGTACCGCATGGAATCGGTGGGGGAGGCGGCGATCGAGGACCTGATCGGGCGCGCCCTGGCGGACGCGGAGCGCGGTCTGGGCGGTCGCGGGCTGAGCCTGGCCGACGAAGAACGCCGGCGCCTGGCGGGGGCGGCCGACGGCGATGCCCGGCGCGCCCTGAACTGGCTGGAAACCGCCTCGGACCTGGCGAGTGACGGGGTGATCACCGGCGAGGCCCTGCGCGCGGTGATGGGGGCCCAGTCGCTGGCCATGGATCGCCAGGGCGATGCGTTTTACGACCAGATCTCGGCTCTGCACAAATCGGTGCGGGGTTCCGATCCCGACGGGGCGCTGTACTGGCTGGTGCGCATGCTGGATGCCGGCTGCGACCCGGACTATCTCGGCCGGCGCCTGTTGCGCATGGCCTACGAGGACATCGGCCTGGGCGCGGTGGGGCTGGGCCAGCGGGTGCTGGCGGCGTGGCAGACCATGGAGCGCCTCGGCCGCCCGGAGGGCGACCTGGCCCTGGTACAGGCGGCGGTGGAGCTGGCCGGGGCCCCCAAGAGTAACAGCACCTATGCGGCCCTCGGACAGGCGCGGGCGGCGATCGCGGAGACCGGCAGCCCGGAGGTGCCGCTGCATCTGCGCAACGCCCCCACCGAGCTGATGCGTCAGGAAGGCTTTGGTGCGGGCTATCGCTACGACCACGACGAGCCCGACGGGGTGGCCCGCGGCCAGACCTATCTGCCGGAACTGCTGCTGGACCGGCGGTTCTACACGCCGAAACGGGCCGGCACCGAACGGGTGCTGGCGGAGCGGCTGGACGCCCTGCGGGGCGACGGCCGGGATGACGGCTCCGGGGACCTCGGAGTGTAGCCGGATGCCCGGACCGCGCATGGCAACGACACCGCGATGATGAATTCGCGACCCTCGCGCCGCTGGCTGCCGGTGGCGGCGATCCTGCTCCTGCTGACCCTGGCCTGGCTGCTGTTCACCGGGGAGGTCCGTCCGCAGGATCTGCGGCTGGAGGACCTGGAGCGCTGGCTGGCGGGGTTCGGCGCGCTGGCCCCGCTGGTGTTCACACTGGCGTTCGTGGTCCTGGCCCTGCTTCCGTTGCCGAGTACCGCCTGGATTCTGCTGGCGGGGGCGTTGTTCGGGCCGCTGTACGGGGGGCTTGTGAGCCTGCTGGCGGCGACCCTGGCCGGGGTGATCGCCTTCTGGGCGTCGCGGTATTTTCTTTATCCCTGGGTGGCGCCGCGCCTGGGGCCGCGCGGACGCCGCCTGTGTGCCGACGTGCGCGAGGAAGGATGGCGTGTGGTGGCTCTGACCCGGCTGGTCCCGGTGTTTCCCTACGCGCCCACCAACGTGGTCCTGGGCGTGACCGGCATCCCGGTGGGCGTGTTTGCTCTCACCACCGTCATCACGCTGATCCCCAGCCTGTTCGCCTACGCCTGGCTGGGGCACAGTGCGCGCGAGGCGGTGAACGGGGCCGAGGGGCGGGTGCAGCTGGGCCTCGCCGTGCTGGCGGTGATCGCCATGACCCTGCTGTTGCCGCGCTTCGTGCGCCGCCTGTGGCAGGGTCAGCGGGGTGCGCCGGAGGCCTGATCCGCCCTCGGGCCGGGTGGTTTCAGTCCGTGCCGGTGGCCTCCACGCCGGGCCGCCGCGGGGTAAAACCGGTGTCGGGGTAGCCGAGGTGATGTCCCTGGGCGTAGTCGATGCCGATCTCGCGTACGGCCTCGAGGACCTCCGCGTCTTCCACGAATTCGGCGATGGTGCGCATTTGCAGGTCGCGGGCCAGCGCCGCGATGCTGTTGACGAAGGCGCGGTCGCGCGGGTCGCGGGCCATGTTGCGCACGAAGTCGCCGTCGATCTTTACGTAGTCGATGGGGAAGCGCTTGAGGTAGTGGAACGACGAGAAGCCCGAGCCGAAGTCGTCCACCGCAAACAGGAAACCCTGTTCCTTCAGTGCCTGCACGAAGGTCTCCAGCACGTTCAGGTTGGACACGGTGTCGCGCTCGGTGATCTCGAACACGATACGCGTCGGGTCGATGCGGTAATCGGTTGCCAGGGTGCGCACCTTGCCGATGAATTCGCCGATGATCAGCGCGCGCGGCGACAGGTTGATGAACAGCAGGCCGTCGTAACCGGTCTCGTGGATGTGGCGGAAGGCCTGCTCGATCAGCAGGTAATCGAGCTGGTGCATCACGCCCATGCTCTCGGCGGTCTCGATGAACTCGTTGGCCGGCAGCAGCCTGCCGCTGGATTCGATGCGCATCAGCAGCTCGTGGATGGCGGTTTCGCCGGAGCGGACATCCACGATGGGCTGGAACACCGGCACGATGCGTTTTTCCTCCAGGGCCTGCATGATCATCATCCCGGTCTCGCCGGCCTCGCGGAACACCTTCGCCACCTCGTCCTCGTCGGGCAGGCAGACTGCGTTTTTCCCTTCGCGTTTGGCCTTGTACATCATGTTGTCGGCCACCAGGAATACGTCGCGGGTGCTGTCTCCGTGCTCCGGGTAAACCGCGATGCCGATGCAGGTGGTGGCGCGCACCCGGGTGCCGTCGGGCGCGGTCAGGGCCAGCTCGTCGGTGGCCTCGGTCATCCGCACCGCCAGTTCGTGCGCGGCTTCGGCGCCCGTCTCGGGCAGGATCAGGGCGAATTCGTCGCCCCCGTAGCGCGCCAGGATGTGCTCGTTTTCCACCGCGTTGCGGATAGTGTCGGCATACGCCTGCAGGAACCGGTCGCCGAAGGAATGCCCGTAGCGGTCGTTGATGGTCTTGAAGTTGTCGAGGTCGACGACCATCACCGCGAACGGGTAGTCGTGACTGGCGGCCCGCTTGAGCTCGTAACCGAACAGTTCCCAGAACACGCGCTGGTTGTAGAGGTTGGTCAGCGGGTCACGGGTGGCGTAGTACTCGAGGTCCTGGGTGTACTTGTAGATCGCCTTCACCGAGCCGACCAGGTTCAGCAGGGTCGACAGGATGCTCTCGATCACCACGTGCCGGACCGGGTCGCGCACCAGATCGGACTGGACCCCGATGCCGACCACGCCGCCAATGCGCGGGGTTTCCAGCATCAGGGACTTGGTCGCCAGTTCGATCTCGCTGGCGTCCAGCTCGTGCAGGTCGGTGTGCGGATCCGCCACGTTGTGTTGCACGGTGATCCGAGCACCCTCGACGAAGTCGTCGTTCGCGCGGATGCGCCGGGTTGCCAGCTTCTCGAAGGTGCGGCGGGTGGCCTCCGGCGGTTCACTGCGCCAGAAGATCTCCAGTTCGTAGTGGTCCTCGTCCGCCTTGAACAGCGTGAACAGGGTGTAGGCGTCGATGATGGTGTTGATCTCGTTGAGCAGCACGCTGATGTATTCGCGCCAGTCCCGCACCACGTCGGAGGTGATAATGAACTTGTCCAGCAGCTTCAGTTCGAATTCCAGGATCTCCTTGTCTACCGCCACGCCGTGCAGCTTGTGCACCAGCTCGTCGACCTGGCGCACGACCTGATCCAGCTCGACGAATCCGGTGCTGATGGATCGCGTCTCCAGGCGGTTGAGATCGCGCACCGAATTGATGCTGCGCACCTGGTTCTGAAAGCGGCGTACCGAGCGGCTGATCGGCCCGGTCGCCCAGGCGGCCAGCAGGACCGCGGCCAGCAGCGTGCCGGCGCCGGTGGCGAGGAAGGTCCACAGGTGCTGCCCGCGGGCGTCCACCAGGGCCTCGCCCATGTCCTGGCGGACCTCCATCACGCCCAGCACGTCGCCGGTGTCGGCATTGCCGTGGCACTGCAGGCAGGCCTGGCGGGCACGCAGGGGAAAGGTGTAGCGGACCTCCTCGTTGGCCGAGGAGCTTTCGATCTCCCCGGTTTCAAACGCCCGCCGCACCCGGGCGTCGCGTTCCGGCTGTTCCACCTCGCCGTAGACCTCGGACACCTTGTCGCCGCGGAACAGGTCGAGTCGCAGCGGTGTGCCCTGGAAGGACTCCTCGATCCCGGCCGAGAATTCCTCGAGCTCCTCGCGGGTCCAGCCCTCGCTCATGATCTGGAACATGGACGCGAAGGTCTGATGGGCGATCCCGCTCGCGGTCTCTTCGGCCTGCCGGGTCATGGTCCGTTCGTAGATGAGCGAGGACGTGACGCCCGCAGTCACGAACACCAGCAGGGCGACCCCCATGATGGCGGTCACGATGAAATGGCGCAGGCGCAGGGTGCGGCGTGGCTGAACCGGCTCGGAAGGCTTCGGCATGCAGTCCTCTGAGGGAGCTTTTCGGATGAACGGGTGTGGCGATCCCGTCAAACCCTGCACTTTGCGGGGGAAGAGGCGGCCAGGTTGTGAGCTGGATCAAGGTTTTTCGGAGAGAATGCGATCGGCGATGTTCCCGGCCGGGCCGATCTCGCCGTGGGGAAGGTCGCCGTCGGGGTCGAGGATCCACGCGGTGATATCCGCGTGGGTCTGTCGTGCCCCGGAATAGCGGGTGAGCAGGTGGTAGCCCTCGGGATAGAACACCGCCCGGTGCCCGGGTCCGCCTTCGGCCAGCGTGCGCAACAGGTCCGCCACCGGTTCCGGCGGGATCAGGTCGTCGCGGCCGCCGTAGAGCACCAGGCTCGGAGGTGGCAGGTCCGGGGCGGCGGCACGTGCGCGGTCCATCAGGGTGGTGAGGCCGTCCAGGCTGTCCATCCGGGCATTGGCACGTACCCAGGGGTCGCGCCGCAGGCCGGCGGCCACCACCGGGTCGTCGGTAGGGCGAATATCGAGGTGCGCGGCGTCTTCCGGGGACAGCCGCAGGCCCGGGAACAGCCGGGTGGAGGTCCACAGGGCCATCCGCTGATACCAGGGCAGGGCATCGCGTGCCCAGACGGCCGGGGCGATCAGGACCGTTCCGGCGACCGGCGGTGCCGGCTCGCCGGTGACCGCCAGGGCCGCCACCGCCGCGCCCATGCTCTTGCCGACCATAAGCGGGCGCAGGTCCGCGTAACGTTCGTCCAGGGCGTGGAGCAGGGCGCGGGCGTCGGCGGCCAGGGCCGCGTGGCCGGCCCAGTAGCCGGCCGAGTCGGTGCGGCCGAAACCGCGCTGGTCCGGGGCGTAGACCGCAATGCCGCTGGCGGCCAGCGGCCGTGCAAGGGCGTGCATGCTGCCGCCGTAGTCATTGAAACCGTGCAGGGCCAGGATCACCCGTTCGGGCTCGCGCGGACCCCAGCGGCGCAGTGGCAGTTCGGTTCCGTCGGGCATCCGGGCCAGACCCTGTTCCAGCCGCGCGGGCTCGGGATTCTCGGTGGCCGGTGCGGGAAGGCCGGCGGGCGTGGCGGCGCAGCCACCGAGCAGCAGGCCGAACAGCAGTGCCGGGATGAGGCGGGCGAGGCGAGTCATGCGCGCTCCGGAGGCGGGCGGGGGTCAGGGCTTGCTGCGCAAGTCCAGGTCATAGAGGTTGTCGCCGCCCAGCCGGAACTCGCGAAACGGTGGCCGCAGCGCCCGCGACAGCGAGTCGATCGGGGGCAGGGTGATACCCGGGCGGCCGGAGCCGATGATCATCGGGGCGATGGTGAGATGCAGGCGATCCAGGGTGTCCGCGGCCAGGAAACGCGAGACGGTACGCCCGCCGCCCTCCACCAGCAGGCGGTTCAGGCCGCGTGCCTCGAGGTGGTCGCGCACCCGGCGGGGGGCAAAGCGTTCGCGCTGTTCGCCGTCGGCCATGATCGTCTCGACGGGCAGCTCCGCGCGTTCCACGTGGGCCGGCAGGTGATCGGGGGCATGCCCGGGCTTGTGCAGGACCAGGGTGGTCGGCCCGCCGGCCGCGAACACCTTGTGATCGGCCGCGAGGCGGCCTTCGGGGTCCAGCACCACGCGCAGCGGATTGCGGCCCTCGACGTCGCGCACCGTCAGCTGCGGGTCGTCGCTGGCCACGGTGCCGGCGCCCACCACGATGGCATCCACCAGGGCCCGCAGTCGGTGCAGGTGGCGGATGTCCTCCGGTCCGGTCACGTACTGGGAGTGCCCGGTATGCGTGGCGATCCGTCCGTCGAGGCTCTGTCCCAGCTGGCCGATGGCGATGGTGTCGGGTTCGAGGATCGGGCCGTAGAGGTCCAGGACCTCGTGCGCGGCCGGGGCCAGCGGGCCCGGCAGGGGCTGGCAGGCCGCATTGTCACAGCGGGTCAGCAGCCATCGCCAGGCCCGCGCTTCGGTGATGATTTCTTCGCTCATGGCTTCTCCCCGAGCAGGGTTTGGGGACGGCGGCGGGGCAGTTGGGGTAGTCTGACCGTTCGAGGAGCTAACTTCATCAACCCGACTCCGTATGGAAGTACCCGATGCACAACGCCGATCGCGGGATCTTTGACCTTCGCCGGGGCCATCCGATTCGTGTCAGCGGTTCCGGAACGGATGTCCTTGCAGCGGCCGTCGAGGGCCTGACACCGGGACAGCTCGATCGTCTGACCGTGATGACCGGCGGACGGCCCCGTCTGATTCTAACCCCCCACCGGGCGTCGGCAATGGGCTGGCCGCAACCGCTGGAAGAAGGCTGGGAAGGCGTGGCGCTGCAGCCGACCGGCACGGTGGATCCGGAATCGCTGTTTGTCCTCGCCAGCGCGCCCGAAGGCTCCGATGATGCCAGTTCCGCCGCCCGCCTGCTGGAAGGCGCGGTGCTCCAGCGCGCCGGCGAGAGCGAGGCCGCCGCGCTGGAGCTGGTGCGCGCCGGTCGGCTGCTGCCGGCGGTGGTGACGTCGTCCATCCCCGATCCGGAGCCCGAGGCGATCGCCTCCGCAGTGGCCGACGGCATGCTGCTGGACGTGGACGCCGCGCAGGCGCGCGAGGTGGCCGAGCATCCGCGCCTGGAGCTGGCCCATGTCAGCGAGGCCCCGGTACCGCTGGCGGACGCTCCGGTGACCCGGTTCATGCTGTTTCGCGAGGGCAACGGGATCCAGGAACACGTGGCGGTGGTGATCGGCGAGCCGAGCCGCTGGCCGGACCCGGTGCCGGTGCGCCTGCATTCGGCCTGCCTGACGGGCGACCTGTTCGGCAGCCTGCGTTGCGACTGCGGGGATCAGCTGCGTCGCGGGGTCAAGATGATCAACGACAGCGGCGGCGGGGTGCTGCTGTATCTCGCCCAGGAAGGGCGCGGGATCGGCCTGGCCAACAAGCTGCGTGCCTACACCATGCAGCACGCCGGGATGGACACCATCGACTCCGACTGCCAGCTCGGCTTCGGTGCCGACGGGCGCCGCTACGAGGCGGCGGTGGAGATGCTGGAGTTCCTCGGGATCGACCGTGTGCGCGTGCTGACCAACAATCCTGCCAAGATCGACGCCCTGCGTGCCGGCGGGATCGAAGTGGCGTCGCGCGAGCCGGTGCATGGCACCGTCAACCCGCACAACCTGCGCTATCTCAGCACCAAGGCGGACCGCGGCGGGCACTGGCTGGAAGAACTGCTCGCCGCGGAGGCCAGCCGCGGCTAGCCTCCACGCGGGACGGGCTCAGGCGCCCTTGATCTGATCGTCGCGCCAGGCGTCGAGGAAGCGCTGCTGCGACTCGGTCAGGGTGTCGAGGCCGATGCCCAGGGTCTCCAGCTTGAGTTCGGCCACCTCGCGGTCGACCTGATCGGGGACCGGATGCACGCCGGGCTCCAGCCCCGCCGCGCGCTCGACCAGATGGCAGGCGGCGACGATCTGCATGGCAAAGGTCTGATCCATCACCTCCGCCGGGTGGCCCATGGCGGTGGGCGTTGCCAGATTCACCAGCCGCCCCTCGCAGACCAGATGCAGGCGGCGGCCGTCGGCCAGGCGATACTCCATGATGCCCGGCCGCGCTTCGTGCGGCGGCTCGACGCTCAGCCCCGCCAGCGCCTCGGCGTCGATCTCCACGTTGAAGTGGCCGGCGTTGGCCAGCAGCGCGCCGTCGGCCATCGCCTCGAAGTGCTCGGCGCGGATCACGTCGCGGTTGCCGGTGGTGGTGATGAAGATCTCGCCCCAGGCGGCGGCCTCCAGCATCGGCATGACCTCGAAGCCGGCCATGTGGGCGCGCAGCGCCTGGCGCGGCTCGATCTCGGTGATCGCTACCCGGGCCCCCAGTGCCCGCGCCTTGCCGGCGATGCCGAGACCGCAGTCACCAAAGCCGGCTACCACCACCTTCTTCCCGGCCAGCAGCAGATTGGTGGTCAGCAGCAGGTTGGTGAGCGAGGACTCGCCGGTGCCGTGGATGTTGTCGAACTCGTGCTTCATCGGTGTGTTGTTCACCGCATAGGCGGGGAACGGCAGGGCGTCGGCGCGCGCCATCGCCTGCAGCCGCTGCACGCCGGTGGTGGTCTGCTCGCACATGCCGATGAAGTCGTCGAGCAGCGCCGGGCGCTGGTGGACCAGGCGCGCGGTCAGTTCGGCCGCGTCGTCGAGGATGAAGCGCGGGGCATGATCCAGGGCCTGCAGGTGCAGGGCTTCCAGCTCTTCCTCGGAGACCCCGCGCCGGGCGTAGCCGGTGATGCCGTCCTGCTCGTTGAGGGCGGCGACCACGTCGTCCTGGCTGGAGCCCGGCTCGCTGCCGGTGAACACCACCTCGGCGCCGGCGGCGGCGAGCGTCTCGACGAACACGCCCGTCTTGGCCTCCACATGGGAGCAGACACCCAGGGTAATGCCGGCCAGCGGCCGGCTCCGGCCGAGGCGTTCGCGCAGGGCGGCGTGCACCGGCATGTGCTCCCGTGCCCAGGCGAGTTTCTGGCGACCCTGTTCGATGTCCGCGGCCATGACGTCCTCCCGTGAATGCGAAAGGCGCGAGTGTGCCGCGCCCCGGTGGGGACGTCCACCGTCGTCAGAGCAGGGCCACCACGAGGATGGCCACCAGGCCCAGGGCGAGAAGGCCGAGCATGACCACGGGCGAGGCCCCCGCGGCATGCTGCGCCGGCCGGCCCGCGCGGCCCTTGAAGGTCATCGCCAGGGCATGCGAGGCGGCATCGAGATGAGCATGCAGTTCCGCGTGCAGGCGCCGCGACCGTTCTTCATCGAGGGGTTCGAGAATCCGGCCGTCGATCCGCGCCCGGCCGTTGTCGAAGCCGACGGTCACGATATCCACCGGCCAGTGGCGTTCGGCGCGGAACAGGTCGACCAGCGCGGTCTGCGCGCTGGGGCTGGTCCTGAGGGCCTCGTGATCCGCTGCAGAGGCGGCGCTAATGCGCACACGCCGGGTCAGCCGTGAATCCGGCAGGGGGCGTTCCAGCGGCCCCAGCAACGGGCGCAGCAGGCGCTGCCACCAGCGCCGGCGCCGGAGGGTCAGACGAAGGTCCGGCGGGGCGTCCTGCTCGATCCGGAGCAGGTCGCCGGACGCGGTCACCTGCGACGGGGTCCCGGGGGGCGCGCCCGGTGCGGGCCCGGGCAGGTCCGCGCGCAGGGGGTCGGGGTGCCCGGGCGGATGCATGGGTGAATGCATGGGTGAAGGTCTCTCCGATTCAGCATCTTGGCCAGACCTTGAGGGAATTCACACGGCGGAACAATACACCCAATGGGCCATTCCGTTAGCCGGGCGTGAAACCGCGCGGCCCGCGCCGCGTCGGGCTACTGCATGACCCAGTTGCCGTAGACATCGCGGCAGGCGGTGCCGGTGATGGTCTCCGCTTCGCCGTCGATGGTCGCCAGGACTTCGTATTCGCGGCACGGGCGGCCGTCGCGTTCATAGGTACGTTTCGGCGTCGCCCGGTACTGCTGTCCGGTGTTGGGATTGCGCCACTCCCGGGTTTCGCGGTCGGGGGCGGTCTCCAGGGTCTGCTGCACGCGCATGCGGTCGACCTCGTCCATGGAGCGGCCGATGGCACCGCCAATGGCCGCACCGGCCAGGGTCCCGACGATGGTGGCGGCCATCTGCCCGCGGCCGCCGCCGATCTGGCTGCCGATGACGCCCCCGGCAGCACCGCCGATGACCGCGCCAGTCTGTTCGCGGGTGGGTGGATGGGTGCAGGCGGCCAGGGCCAGGGCGGTGCCGCCGACGATGGTGACGATGAGGGACTGGCGAACGAAGTTCATGGTTTTCTCCCCACGGCCGCCGACCGCGCCGCGTGAATGCGGACCTGCAGCCTTGACGTGCCGTTGTAATGGTTCCATTCAGGAGACCCCGCAAGCTGTATCCGGGTTCCCGGCGGCCACGGATCCCGTGCATCCGGTTCCAGCGCATTGAACCAGATCCCCTGCAGGTCGCCATCGGCCGTCTCCAGGCGCAGCCGCAGATGGCGTCCGTCGCCCATCCGGCGCAGGCCGCGCAGCTCGCCTTCCCAGACGAACACCGGGCGCGGGAAACCGCGACCCCAGGGGGCGAGGGCGTCGATCTGCTCGAGGGTCCCGGCCGCCAGGGCACGCGGGGACGGGCCCTCGCCATCGATCTCCAGCACCGGGCCGGGTGTCCAGCCGTGCTCGCGCTGGCTGTCGGCACAGGCCCGTTCCCACGCATGGGCCAGGCGTTCGCGGTCGGCGCGGGCCAGCGTCAGGCCGCCCGCCTGTGCATGGCCGCCGTGTTTCTCCAGCAGGTCGGGTTCGGCGGCGGCCATGGCCGCGAATGCATCGGCGACATGGAAGCCGGGCACCCCACGCGCGGAGCCGGTCACCCGCCGGTCGCACTCCCACACCGGCGACACGCAGAGCACCGGCAGCCCCCGGGCCTCGACCATGCGCGAGGCGATGATGCCGTGTACCCCCGGGTGGCCGTCGGGCAGCCACAGGCACAGACCCGAGACCCCGCGGGCGGCGGCCCGGGCGGCCTCCTCGCGGGCACGCACGGTGAGCTCGCGCTCGATGCGGCGCCGGTTTTGGTTCTCTTCGTCCAGCAGGGACCACCAGTGTTCGGCCTCCGCCTCATCCTCGGCCAGCAGAAAACGGACCCCGGCCATCGCCTCGTCCAGGCGGCCGCGGGCGTTGATGCGCGGCCCCAGGCCGAAGGCCAGGTCGGATTCGTCCAGCGGGCGCTCCCCGCCGGTGAGCCGCCGCGCCGCGACCCGCCAGCAGGGGCGGGTGTCGTCGGCGTTCATGCGCCGCAGGCCCTGATGGACCACCACCCGGTTGTTGAGGCTGTCGCCCAGCGTCACGCAGTCGGCCACGGTGCCCGCGGCCACTTCGGCCAGCAGGTCGATCAGCAGCGTGCGTCCGGCGGGGTCCTCACGTCCGGTGTCCTGCTGGCGCAGGCGGTGGACGCGCATCAGCAGCAGCCAGGCCACCATGCAGCCGGCGATCGCGGGGTCGCCATAGCGGCTGTCGCTGCGCGCCGGACTGACGCAGGCCAGGGCCGAGGCGGGCACGCCGTCCGCCGGGATCACGTGATGATCGGTGACGATGGTGTCGATGCCGGCGGCCCGCAGGCGGGCGATGCGCGCCTCGTCGCCGGAGCCGTTGTCGGCGGTGATCACCAGATCGGGCCGGGGGCGGGCGGCGAGGATGCGCTCGGCCAGGGCGTCGGACAGGCCGTAGCCCTCGCGCAGCCGGTGGCCGATCCAGGACTGCAGACGCGCCTCCGGGTGGCCCAGTACCCGGGTCAGGCCGCGATACAAAAGCGCGTGACTGGTGACCCCGTCGACGTCGTGGTCGGTTTCCAGGGCCACGGTCTCGCCGGCCTCCAGCGACCGCAGGATGCGCCGCGCCGCCGTATCCAGATCGGGCAGGGCGTCGGGGGGTGTCAGGGCGCGCAGCGGGCGTTCGACAAAGCCGGCCCGCAGGACATCCGGGTCGGTCTCGCTCACCCGGGCGGCGATCAGGCGGGCCTGCAGCGGGGTCAGTCCGGCCGCGCGCGCCGCGGCCTCCACGTCCGGGTCCGGCCGGCGTCGGCTCCAGGCCGGCTCCGGCGGCGGCACCAGGTTCTGATCAGGCAGGGGGTCCGTGCTGGACATCGGGGCACCGCGACTGCGGGTCGTCGGGAAACGGGCGCACAGGATAGAGGGCGCGGCGCGTGCCGGGAAGTGTCCCGTCCGCGGGCAGGGCAACGCCCGTCCCGGACAGTGACCGGGTCCGTCAGCGCGCGGGTGCTGCCGCGGGCCACAGGGCCGGCCACAGGCGCAGGGTCAGCAGCGCCAGCCCGGCCGTGGCGAGGGTGATCCCGGCGGCGGCCAGTGCCGGCCCGACGACCCAGCCGCCGATGGCGGTGACGGCCGCCCCGGCGTTGAGCAGGCCCCACTGGGTCCAGGACCACGGGCCCGCGCGCACCGGCCGCTCCATGAAACGCGGGATCATGTGTTCCGCCAGTCCGGCGATGAACGGGGTGATAAACCCGAGCAGGAAGACATGCAGCACACCCGGCCATGGCCCGTCGGGTGGCAGCAGGCCGCCGTGCAGCGCCAGCAGGCCCCCGGCGATCGCCAGCCACACGACCGCGGACAGCAGATGGGCGCGGCTGGCCGGCGCCAGGGCGATGCCCACCGGCGCCGAGTGGCCGCTGCGCTCGGGCGTACCGGCCACGATTTCGCGCGCCTCCTCCGGACTCTGCACACCGACCCCGCGCAGTTCGCCGTCCACGACCAGTGCGGGGACGGTCTTCAGGCGCAGCCGCTGGACCAGTTCGCGGCCTTCGGGCGTGCCCATGTCCACCACGCTGAAGTCGAACTCGCGTTCCGCCGCGATCCGGCTCCATACGGCCTCGGCCGAATCGCAGGAGGGGCACCACTGAGAGACAAGAAGCTGTACGCGCATTCGTGCCTCGGGGATCAGTCGGCGCAGCGCATGCACTGGACGCCGTAACGTTCGATCCACTGTTCCAGCGACTCGCGGGCCCGCTCCCCGGTGTACAGGTGCTCGCGCGCGGTCTCCGGGTCGTCCGGGCGCAGGCGCAACAGCCAGGCGTCGTCGTAAGGGGCCCGGTTGACGAGATCGGGTCGGGCCGTCACCGCGGCGTTGACCTCCTCGATGGTGCCGTCGAACGGTGCCGGCACCCCGCCGGCCCATTTGCCGGATTCCAGCCGCGCCAGCGTCTTGCCGCGCCTGCGGTGGGTGCCGGGTCGCTTGAACGTGGTGTACTGCAGCCGTCCGGCCATGGTCTGTGCCGGATCGGTCAGCCCCAGGATAAAACTGCCGTCGGCGTCTTCGCGGGCCCACAGGTAATCCAGGTCGTAGTAGAGATCCTCGGGGATCTCGCAGCCGCGATATTCGCTCATGATCAGGCCTCCCCGGGACCGCGCCGGCGCACCGTGAGCAGGATGTTGAGGGTGAACAGCAGCATCGCCGCCCAGGTCAGCAGGCCCCCCGCGAGCACGATCTCGCGGCTGCCGGCCAGCCAGCCGGCGGCCATCGCCGGCAGTCCGGCGTTGGCCAGCACGAACTGGGCATCGGCGGTGCGCTCGGAAAACAGGTTGCGTCCCGAAAAGCGGGGCAGGGCATGGAGGCCGATCCCGTAGATCATCATGGTGACGAAGCCCAGCAGCATCAGGTGGGCATGCAGGCGCACCGCATCGCCGGTGATCGTGCCCGGCGCCAGCAGCCAGAGGACGGCCACCCCGCCACCGAGCAGGGCATAGACGAGGGCGATGGTGATGAACAGACGGTTGCGCGTCAGCACGCGTATCTCCATTTTAAAGATATATTTGTAAAGAATCATAAGGCGGGGCTGTGTTTCGGTCAACACGCCATAAAAAATGACTTTAAGGAATGCAATTTATCCGGTTGGCTGTTAGAACTTGCATATAGAAAGCATAGTTATGTAGCGTTCGCGGCTCCACCTGAATACCAAGGAACGTCTGCATGCTGGAATCCGGGACCCGCGAGATCGTCAAATCCACCGTGCCCGTGCTGGCGGAGCACGGCGAAACCATCACCCGGCGTTTCTATGCCCGGATGTTCGAGGCCCATCCGGAGCTCAGGAACGTTTTCAACCAGGCGCATCAGGCCGCGGGGGAACAACCGCACGCCCTGGCCCGGGCGGTGATGGCGTGGGCCGAGCACATCGACGAGCCGCAGGTGCTGGAAGACACCGTGCGCCGGATCGCCCACAAGCACGTGAGCCTGCGAGTGACCGCGGATCAGTACGCGATCGTCGGCGAACATCTGCTGGGGGCCATGGGCGAGGTTCTGGGCGAGGCGGCCACACCGGAGATCGTCGGGGCCTGGGAACAGGCGTACTGGGAGCTGGCCCGGATCCTGATCGACGCCGAACAGTCGCTGTACGATGAACAGGCCGCGCAGACCGGTGGCTGGACCGGCTGGCGGCGCTTCCGCATCCACAGCAAGATGCCCGAAAGCCGCGAGATCACCTCGTTCGAGCTGGTGCCGGAGGACGGCGGCGCGATTCCCGAGCACCGGCCGGGGCAGTATGTCTCGGTCCGCATGGATCTGCTGGAGGAGGGCATCGTTCAGCCGCGGCAGTATTCCCTGACCCACCCGCCGGGCAGCGACGCCCTGCGGATCTCGGTGAAGCGGGAAGCCGGCAACGGCGCTCCGGATGGCCGGGTGTCCGGTCGCCTGCACGACGCGCTGGGCGAGGGCGATTGCGTGGAGGTCAGCGCGCCCGCCGGCGACTTTGTCCTGCCGCCCGGCGAGCATCCGCTGGTGCTGGTCGCCGGGGGCGTCGGGATCACCCCGCTGCTGTCGATGCTGCACGAGCTGGACCGGGCGGGGATGCCGCGTCCGGTGACCCTGCTGCACGGCGTGCGGGAACGCGAAGTGCGGGCGTTCACGGGGGAAATCGAAGCCCTCCGGGCACGCCATCCGGAACGCCTGAAGGTCGCTGTGTTCCTGGAGGATGGCGATGCGCGGGAGCCGGACGAGTACGCCGGGCGCGTCGATCCCGCGCGGCTGGCACCGGACATGCTGCCGCCCGCGGCGGAGGTGCGGGTGAGCGGCCCGTTGCCGTTCATTCGTGATCAGCGCGATCGTCTGACAGATGCCGGTATCCCCCCGGAACGGATCTTCCACGAGGTGTTCGGGCCCGACGTGCTCTAGGGAAACACTGATCAATGTACACGTTCGCGCTCGAGTCGCTTTTGCGTGCGAACAAGGCGCGGCGACCGCCGTGCAGTCATTCTGCACAAGGGAGCCGCAACGCCGTGCGCGCGCCCGTTTTTGATCAACAACGGGCGGCCGAGCCCCTTCGGGGTTGGCACCCCAGGTTCCCCGATCCTGCGTTTCGGCCCTTGCCGGTAGAACCACTACCGGCTGCGCACCGCGCCTTGTCTCGGAAAACCTGGGGTGCCAACGCGAACGTGTACATTGATCAGTGTTTCCCTAGTGACACCGGTGACACGGAGGTGACGGGCGCGATGTTCGACGCGTGCCGGCGGGTGCGGGTATGCTGAATTAGTTAAAGCTAATACAAGGGCCGGCCCCGGCGTTGCGCGCGGGCCGGCCTTTCTGCAAGAGGTCGGTGCCATGCAGCTTACCCGCCATACGGACTATGCACTGCGCGTGCTTCTGTTCGTGGCCGTGCAGCCCGAGGGTGGCCGCACCACGGTCTCGGAGATCAGCGAGCGCTTCGAGGTCCCGCGCAACCACATGGTGAAGATCGTCCACCGCCTGGGGCGGCTCGGCTATCTGACCAACCGGCGTGGCAAGGGCGGCGGGATCTGGCTGGCGGTGGCGCCCGAGGAGATCAATCTGGGCGAGGTTGTGCGCAACATGGAGCCCACGCTGGACGTGATCGACTGCACCCGGCCATGGTGCCCGGTCGCGCCGGCCTGCCGCCTCAAGCCCCTGCTCGACGAGGCGCGCGACGCCTTCCTCGCCGTGCTCGACCGCTACACCCTCGCCGACATCGTGCGCAACGAAGCCCGTCTGCGAACCCTGCTGCAGATCGAACCGCACCCCCCCGACGCCGGCTGAGCCGACCCGCCCATAAAAAAGGGCCCTCCGGATGGAGGGCCCTCGGGGGTCTGCCCGGGCTGGCCGGGCAGCGTGCGGCTTAGTTGGAGAAGTAGCGCACGTTGGGGTCGGCCATGTAGGCGCCCACGTCTTCCGGGTCGGCCGGGGTGACGCCGTCGATCAGGTCTTCCTCGGTGTAGTCGGTATTCGGCAGGAAGATGGCGCAGGTCTCGACCTTCGCCCCGTTGTTGATCAGGTTCATCAGCAGCTGCTGGGCGTTGCGGTCGGCGGGCTGCATGGTCGGGCCGTCAAAGTCGTTGGTCGCCATCTTGGCGGCCGGGCCGCACAGCAGCACGCGCACTTCCTGACCCTGACCCATGGCCTGGTTGCTCAGCACCATCGACATGAACTGGGTGTGGCTGTCACCGGAGGTGAGGCTGGAGAACATCTTCGAGGGTTCGTCGGCCTGAACGGCGCTGGCGCCGGCAAAGGTCAGGACGGCGGCGGCAGCGAGGGTCTTCATGGTACGCATGGGGTACGTCTCCCGTTTGGGTGGTATGTAAGCGTTTTCGAATGTAGTTTAATGCTTATATGGAATGCAAATCAGACTGCGTCCATATGTCGATTGCGTCGCATCGGGTGATTCGTTGTTCGGGCGGATTCCCGGCGGGTGCGGCATGCGGCTCCTTTCGGGAAGCTGGCCTGTCGCCGGAATCTCTCCGGTATATGGGGGACGGGGAAAGAAGTTCCCGGGGCGGCGGCGGAACCGTGAACCGGCCGATGCTGTCATCCTGTATTCAGAGCGACTGGGGAGGACGTAATGCAGGAGACGCTGGACAGGACGAACCGGCGCGGCGTGCGCGACCGAGCAATCGGGGTGCCGGCGCGAACCGCGATCATGGGGGCGCTGCTGCTGACGCTGCCGGCCCTGGCCGGTGCGCAGATCGAGACCGCGCCGGCCGAGGAGGGCGTCGGGCCGTGGACCGAGGAGGCGCCGCCGCTGGTGAAGCTGGAGCGATTCTTCCGCGACCCGGAATACGCCTCCGCGCGGATCTCCCCGGACGGCGATCGTGTCGCCTTCCTGCGACCGTACGGGGGGGCGATGAACATCCATGTCGTGGCGCGGGGCGAGCCGGTCGAGCGGGCGCAGCCGGTCACCACCGAAGAGCGTTCCATCTCGGGCTTTTTCTGGTCGCGCGATGGCGAGTACCTGCTGTATGCGCGCGATGCCGACGGCGACGAGGACTTCGAGATCCGGGCCCTGCAGGCCCCGGTCGAGCCCGACGCCGAAGCCGGTGAATACCCCGAATCCCGTCACCTGGCCGGCGGGGACGGTGTGCGTGCACGCATCTTTCACGTGCCCCGGGAGGCCCCGGGGGAACTGTTCGTGGGGCTGAATGACCGCGATCCCCGCCTGCACGACGTCTACCGGGTCGACATCGCCTCGGGCGAGCGGGAGCTCGTGGCGGAAAACACCGCGGAGATCGAAGGCTGGCATTTCCACGAGGGCGAGCTGCGCAAGGCGACGCGCACCACCGGTGATGGCGGGAGCGAGATCCTGCGCGTGGATGGCGAGGATGATTTTCGGCAGGTCTACGCCTGCGAGTTCGGCGAGAGCTGCTCGCTGGCCGGCTTCCACGCGGACGGCGCCAGGCTCTATATGCGCACCAACGCGGGCGCGGATCGCGACCTGAGCGAGCTGGTCCTGTTCGACCCGGATTCCGGCGAGGAGACCCGGGTGCACCGCGACCCGGAAGGTGAGGTGGATCTCGGTCGCGCGCTGTTTTCCGACGATGACCACCGCCTGCTGGCCACGCAGTACACCGGCGACCGGCAGCGGATCTACGCGCACGACGAGCAATTCGAGCAGGCGCTGGACTGGCTGCGTTCGGAGCTGGGTGACGCGGAGCTGTCGTTCTCCTCGCGAACCCGTGACGAGAACGTGTGGACCGTGGGCGTGCAGCGCGACGTCGATCCCGGCAGTGCCTGGGTGGCGGATCTGCGCGAACGCGAACTCGAACGCCTGTATCGCACCCGGCCGGATCTTCCCGAGGACGTGCTGGCGTACATGGAGCCGATCCGTTATGAAGCCCGCGACGGGACCGAGATCCCGGGCTACCTGACCCTGCCGCGCGGGGCCGGGGCCGAGGATCTGCCGCTGGTGGTGATGCCGCATGGCGGCCCCTGGGTGCGCGATACCTGGGGCTACAGCGGACAGGTGCAGTTCCTCGCCAACCGTGGTTACGCCGTGCTGCAGCCGAATTTCCGCGGTTCCTCCGGTTTTGGCAAGGCGTTTCTCAATGCCGGCAACCAGGAGTGGGGCACCGGCGTGATGCAGCACGACGTGACCGACGGGGTGAAACATCTGATCGACGAGGGCATCGCCGATCCGGACCGGGTGGCGATCTACGGCGGCTCCTACGGGGGTTACGCAACCCTGGCCGGGCTGACCTGGACCCCGGAGCTCTACGCCGCCGGGGTGTCGATGGTGGGGCCGTCCAGCCTGATCACCCTGATGGAGTCCATCCCGCCGTACTGGGAAGCGGGGATCAAGCGCATGCACGGTCGTGTGGGTGACCCGGACGATCCGGAGGACCGCGAGCGGCTGAAGGAGCAGTCGCCGCTGTTCCATGTTGACCGCATCGAGTCGCCGCTGCTGGTGGCCCAGGGGGCCAACGACCCGCGCGTCAAGCAGGCCGAGTCGGACCAGATCGTGGTCGCGCTGCGCGACGCCGGGCATCCGGTGGAGTACCTGCTGGCGCTGGACGAGGGCCACGGTTTCGTCAACGAGACCAACCGCCTGGCGTTCTTCGCCGGGCTGGAGGGCTTCCTCGCCGAGCACATCGGCGGGCGTCGCCAGGCGGAATACCCCGAGCCGGTACAGGAACGCCTGGAGCTGCTGCGTCAGGACATCGACGAGGTCGAGGCCCCGTGAGCGCCGGCGATGGCCGCCGCCCGGGCCTGGGGCCCGAAGATGTCGAGGTCCTCGAACGCGAGACGCTGTTCGAGGGCTTCTTCCGCATGGCCCGCTATACGGTGCGCCACCGGCTGTTCGGCGGTGGCTGGAGCCGGCCGCTGACGCGCGAGCGCTTCGAACGCGGACATGCGGCGGTGCTGCTGCCCTACGACCCGGTGGCCGACCGTGTGGTGCTGATCGAGCAGTTCCGCATCGGCGCGCTGGAGAAACCGGCGGGCCCCTGGCTGCTGGAGTTCGTCGCCGGGGTGATCGAACCGGGCGAGGAGCCGGAAGCGGTGGTGCGGCGCGAGGCCTTCGAGGAGGCGGGGGTGAACCCGGCGCGCATCGAGTTCGTGCAGGAGGTCTATGTCAGCCCGGGCGGCAATTCCGAGTCGCTGCGGATCTATTGCGGCGAGGTGGACAGCCTCGGTGCCGGGGGCGTGCACGGACTGGATGCCGAAGACGAGGACATCCGGGTGTTCACCGTGCCCTTCGACGAGGCGATGCAGCTGCTCGGGGACGGGCGTATCGACTCGGCGGCTCCGGTGATCGCGCTGCAGTGGCTGGCACTCAATCGCGAGCGGCTGCGGTGCGAATGGGGAGCGGGCGCCCGGGTGGATGAGCCGCGTCGCTGAAGACTCCCCCGCCCGGACCGGGTTGCGTTGACGCATGGCCGGAGGCTTCCGGATAATCCCCGCTCGAGACAAGGGCGCAATCGCCGTCCGGGGAGGATACGTGGCGCAGGAATACCTGCTCCGCCTGTACGTGACGGGGCAGACGGCCCGGTCCGCACGGGCACTGGCCAATCTGCAGGCCATCTGTGAAGAGGAACTCCAGGGACGCTATCGGATCGAGGTGATCGACGTGCTCGAAAATCCCGAGCGCGGCGAGAACGAGCGCATCGTCGCCACTCCCACCCTGATCCGTGAGCTGCCTCCCCCGATCCGCCGCATCATCGGCGATCTCTCCGACCGCGACGAAGTGCTGCACGGGCTGGAGCTGGTGTCACCCGGGCAGCGGGAGTCCCTGCAATGAGCGCGGACGCACTGCCGGGGATCGACAAGCTGGCCACCGGGATCCCGGGTTTCGACGCGATTGCCCGGGGCGGTCTGCCCGAGGGGCGCACCACGCTGGTTGCCGGTACGCCGGGCAGTGCCAAGACCGTGTTTGCCGGCCAGTTCCTGGCTGCCGGTATCCAGCGCGACGACACACCCGGCGTGTTCGTGACCTGCGAGGAGGCGCCCGCGGACCTGCGGCGCAATTTCGGCGCCTTCGGCTGGTCGATGGCGGACTGGGAAGCCGACGGGCGCTGGACCTTCGTGGACGTGTCGCCGGATCCGGACGAGGAGACGGTGGAGGCCGGCAGCTACGACCTCGGGGCCCTGGTGGCGCGCATCGAGCATGCGGTGGAGCGCAGCGGGGCCCGCCGTCTGGCGATCGACTCCCTGGGCGCGATGTTTTCGCGCTTCCCGGATACGCGCCAGGTACGCCGTGACCTGTTCCGCATCGCCTCCCGGCTGAAGGCCCTGGGCGTGACGGCGGTCATGACCGCCGAACGCGAGACCGAATACGGCCCCGTTGCCCGTCACGGGGTCGAGGAGTTCGTCGCCGACAACGTGGTGATCCTGCGCAACATCCTGGAGAACGAAACCCGTCGGCGGAC
The DNA here is from genome assembly GCF_001995255.1 of Thioalkalivibrio halophilus. Taxonomy (GTDB): domain Bacteria; phylum Pseudomonadota; class Gammaproteobacteria; order Ectothiorhodospirales; family Ectothiorhodospiraceae; genus Thioalkalivibrio; species Thioalkalivibrio halophilus. The sequence continues at coordinate 45,485 of NZ_MUZR01000011.1, forward strand.
GCTGGAGATCCTCAAGTTCCGCGGTACGCAACACCAGAAGGGCGAGTACCCGTTCACCATCCTGCCGGAGGGCGGGCTGATCGCCATCCCGCTGTCGGCGATGGAGCTGACCCAGCATTCCACCGACGTGCGCACGACCTCCGGCAACGACGAGCTGGACCGGATGTGCGGCGGCGGTTTCTACCGCGACTCGATCGTGCTGGTGTCCGGTGCCACCGGTACCGGCAAGACCCTGATGGCGACGGAGTTCACCGCGGGCGGACTGGCCGCCGGCGAACGCTGCATGCTGTTCGCCTTCGAGGAAAGCCGCGAACAGCTGATGCGCAATGCGCGCGGGTGGAATGTGGACTATGCCCCGGCGGAGGGGGCCGGGAACCTGGCAATCCGCTGCGATTACCCCGAGGCCGCCGGGCTGGAAGACCATCTGGTCCGCATCAAGCAGGAAATCGACCGTTTCCGCCCGGACCGGGTCGCGCTGGACAGCCTGACCGCGCTGGAGCGGGTGGCCAGCCCGCGCGGTTTCCGCGAATTCGTGATCAGCCTGACCTCGTTTATCAAGGAGCGTCAGATCGCCGGACTGTTTACCGCTTCTACGCCGTCGCTGATGGGCGGCGCCTCGGTGACCGAGGCGCACATCTCCACCCTGACCGATTCCATCATCGTCCTGCGCTATGTCGAGATGCGCGGCCGGGTCCATCGCGGTCTGGCCGTGCTGAAGATGCGCGGCGCGGGCCATGATGCCGGGATCCGGTGCTTTAACATCGACGATCGCGGTATGCATATCGGCCAGCGCTTCAGCGGCGTGGAGGGCATCCTCGAAGGGCATCCCGTGCATGTGCAGCAAGGAGACGAGGACACATGATGCCGAATCCGGACCTTTCGATGCCCCCGGCCGCAGTGCCCGGCGCCGTGCTGTGGGCGGGCGACGGGGGCGGCGACTTCGCCGGCTCCGGTCCGTCGGGCGATGGCCTGCGGGCGATCCTCGAGGCCTCCGCCGATGCCATCATCGTGGTGGACTCGGCGGGCGTGCTGCGGTATGCCAACCCGGCCGCCAGCCGGCTGTTCGGGCGCGACCTGCAGGCCCTCAGGGGCACCGGGTTCGGTTTCCCGACGGCTCCCGGACGCACCGAGATCGACGTGCTGCCTCCCGGCGAGGCCCCGCGCGTCGCCGAGATGCACGTGACCGCCCTGAGCTGGGACGGGGATGACGCCAGCCTGGCGATCCTGCGCGATGTCACCGAGCGCAAGGCCATGGAAGACGAGCTGCGCCTGGCGGCCCAGGTATTCGAGAACGCCTCCGAGGGGCTGCTGATCACCGATGCGGGGCAGCGTGTGCTGAAGGTGAACCCCGCCTTCATGTCCATCACCGGGTACCAGCCCGGCGAGGTGCACGGACGGCCGATGGGCGAACTGCTGGATTCCGAGCATCAGGACCCGGCCCTGCTGGAAACCATCGAAGCCGCGGTGCGCAGCGCCGGCCGCTGGGAGGGCGAGCTGGTCAAGCGGCGGCGCGACGGCGGGCCCTGCTACACCTGGACCACGGTGGTCGCGGTTCGCGGCGAGATGGGGCAGCCGACCCATTTCATCGTGACCTTCGAGGACATCACCCGCTGGAAAGAGGCCCAGCAGCGCCTGGACCATCTGGCGCACGCCGATCCGCTGACCGACCTGCCGAACCGCACCGCCTTCCATCAGCATCTCGATCTGGCGCTGGGGCAGGCGCGGCGTCATGGAGATGTCGTGTCCGTACTGTTCGTGGATCTTGACCACTTCAAGCCCGTCAACGACGCTCTGGGCCACGCGGTGGGGGACGAGATCCTGCAGGCCGTGGCCGCACGCCTGCGCGAGACCGTGCGCGAGAGCGATCTGGTCGCGCGGCTGGGCGGGGACGAGTTCATCGTGCTGGTGCGGGACATCCGGCGCGAGGCCGATGCGGGAATCGTGGCCCAGAAGGTCATCGACGCACTACAGGCTCCGTTTTACGTGCGCGATCACGAGGTCCACATCGGGTCCAGCGTGGGCATCGCCATGTATCCGGATGATGGCCACGACTGTGACGGCCTGATCCACCAGGCCGACCAGGCCATGTATCGCGCCAAGGATCGCGGGCGCGGCCTCTTCGCATTCGCGAGCGAAGTCGGAGACAAACCGTCCCCGAAGCCGCCCCGGGGAGAGTCGACCGACTGCGCCTGAGCCCGGCCGCGGGGTTGCGGGATTCCGTCAGGCCGGGCAGGACTCGTCCGGGATCCTGCGCCGGTCGCCTTCATCGTCGCGTGCCTTGGCGGGCGTGCCGACCGTCTCCAGTGGGGTCGCCGAGCGTTCGGTATCGGCGACGGCGGAGCCCGCCCCGGTGATGAACAGGCCCAGTGCGGCCGCACCGGCGACCGTGATGGCGGTGTAGCGGGTGTAGCGATGGTTCATGACGCGCCTCCCGTGTTCCCTGCCCCGGAGATCGCTCGGCGGCGGTGACCCGGCGGCGGGAATGTTGCCTCTCGGTGGGTGACGGCCCGGCGCAGGGTTTATTCCGCCCCGGGTCCCTGCAGCCCGTGCCGGCGCATCTTCTCCCACAGGTTCTTGCGGCTGATGCCCAGGTGCTCCGCGGTCTGCGTGATGCGCCATTCGTGGTGTTCCAGCGCCTGGCGGATGTAGGCGGCCTCCTGCGCCTGTAGGTAGTCGGCCAGCGGAGGGCGGGATGCCGGGTCTGTCGCTTCGGTTGACGGGTCCCCGGAGGGCGGCAGGTGATCGGGGTCGGCCGGGTCGCACAGATCCGCCTCGCCCAGCACCGGGGCCGGGGAAAAGATGGTGGCCCGCTCCAGGCAGTGGCGCAGTTCGCGGACATTGCCCGGCCATTCGTGTTCCAGCATCGCCTGTTCCGCGTCGGCGGCCAGACGTCGGGGTTCGCCTCCTTCCCGGCGGGCCAGGTCCTCCAGGGTCTGGCGGGCCAGCCACAGGATGTCCTCGCGGCGGTCGCGCAGCGGAGGGATGCGCAGGTGCACGACGTTGATGCGGTAGAAGAGGTCCTCGCGGAAATCACCACGATCAACGTACTCGCGCAGGTTGCGATGGGTGGCACAGACCAGCCGCAGGTTCACGTCGAGCGGGTTTTCCGAGCCCAGCGGAGTGACCTGGCGCTCCTGGATGACGCGCAGCAGCTTGGCCTGCATGGCCAGCGACATGTCACCGATTTCGTCGAGGAACAAGGTCCCGCCGTCGGCCTGTTCAAAGACACCGCGACGCTGGCGCGTCGCTCCGGTGAAGGCCCCCTTCTCGTGGCCGAAGAGTTCGGCCTCCAGGAGATTCTCGGGCAGGGCGGCGCAATTGACGGCCACGAAAGGGGCATCCGGATTCGGCCCCGCGTTGTGCAGGGCATGGGCGACGAATTCCTTGCCCGCACCGGACTCGCCGGTGATCAGCACGGTGGTCGCACGGGCGGCCACGCGTGGCAGCATCGCCGCCATGCGCTGCATCGGCAGTGACTTGCCCAGGGAAAGATCCGCTGCCGCAGAAACGGCATCAGCCGTTTGCATCCGCGGGTCTTCCTCGGCGCACAGTCCGCGGATCTGCCCGATCAGCGCGTCGAGGTCGAAGGGCTTGGTGATGTAGTCGGCCGCCCCCCGCTTGAGCAGGTCCACTGCGGTTTCCACCGCGCCATACCCGGTGATGAACAGGGTTCGCGGGGTCTCCTGGGCGAGGGTCTCCTGGAGTTGCGCAAACAGGGCGTCGCCCGTCAGGTCGGGCAGGCGGATATCGCTCACCATCAGGTGAAAGTGACGGTCGCCTTCGAGTGTCTCCCGGGCCGCGCCGGCGGTCTGGCACCAGGTGACTTCGAAGCCTTCCAGTTCGAAGCGGTCGTACAGCGATTCCCCCATGATGGGATCGTCCTCGACCAGCAGGATGCGGCAGGAAGATGTGGTCATGAGCGTTCCGAACGGTTGTCAGTGGGCGGCAGTGCGGGCTCCAGGGCCTCGGCCCGGGGAAGCCGGACTCGGAATTCGGTCCAGCCGGGCCGACTGTCGACGTCGATCGTCCCCTTGAGCTGGGTGGTGATCTGCCAGGTCATCCAGAGTCCGATGCCGCGTCCCGCGGCGGCTTCGCGCGGTTCGGCCCCCGGCGGGGCATCGGGTTCGAACAGGCGGGCGACCCGGTCTTCCGGGATGTGCTGGCCGGTATTGCCGATCTGCAGTTTCAGGGCATCGTCATCGTACCGGATGCGGCACTCGATCCGCCCGCCGTTTTCCACGGCCTGGGTGGCGTTGAGCAGCAGGTTGATGAGGATCTGCCGCACCAGCGCGGCGGGCAGGGGGATTGTTTCGCGCAGATCGTCATGCCAGTCGAGGCGCGCCTTCCTGCGCTGGATGTTCGGCTGGATCAGCGTGCGCACGTCCTGCAGGTCGGTGGGCGCCAGTGGCTGGCGTTCCGGACGTGCCTCGACCAGCAGCGCGGAGACGGTGTCGCGGATCTGCAGCAGCCCGCGTTCCAGCAGGTCCAGGGTGCGTGCTGTGCGGGCGTCGGTGTCACCGTGGCGTTTCTGCGTGCTGATGGCGTTGAGCATGCCGCCCAGCGGATTGTTGATTTCGTGGGCGATGCCGCCGGTGAGCCGACCGACGGCCGCCAGACGTTCCGAGGCCATGACCTGCTGCTCCAGGAGCTCCTTCTGGCGCAGTTCGGCGAGCATCTCGCGCAGGCGGCGGGAGAGCTGTCCGATCTCGTCGTTCGACTCCTGCAGCCGGCATTCCGGTTCTTCAGGGATGCGGTCACCGACGCGTTTCATGCAGTCGGCGAGGGTGGTCAGCGGGCGGGCCATGCGCCGCCCCCACCACCAGCTCAGTGGCAGGAGGGCCAGCAGGACCAGCAGGGTCACCGTCGCCGCGCGTTCCACCATCCCCACGAAGCGCGGCCAGTGGATGTCCCGCGGATAGCGCAGGATCAGGGTGCCCATCATGACCCCGTCGGCCATGACCGGCTGGAGCATGAAATAGTGTTCTTCCCCGACCAGACGTCGTGGAGCGGGCGGGGTGGCATCCGATGTTTGCGGGCGGCTGAACATGTCCTCGATGGCTTGCGCCACCGGGGTCGGGGATGCGCCGGCCTCCTCCAGCGAGGCGAGCATGCGGGTTTCCCCGGGCTGGCTGGAGACGAAGATGCGTTGCCGGTCGTCCACCAGCAACAGCTTGTCCGCGCCGTTGTCGCCCGCGACCAGGGGTGCGCGGATGATCTCGTAGGCGCGCCAGACGTCGTCGTTGCGCATCGGCTCGACCAGGGTCTCGCTCAGTACGCCACCGAGGATCTCGGCATTGTTGAACAGATCCTGGCGGAGCTCGTCATAGACTCGGGTCACGATCGCGCTGGTCAGCGCGATGGCCGTCACCAGCATCAGGGCCGTCGCCCGGGCCGGGATCTTGTAGCGCAGACTGAGGTTGGCCGGCGAGGGCCATTCAGATAGCCATTTCATCGGCGATCCGGCGCACGCTGTCGTAGAGCTCGGGACTCGTGGGGTCGAACCCGTCGAGCCCCAGGGCCGCAAGGATCCCGCGCCCCTCGTCGTGATCGGACATCGAGTCCAGCACCTCGCGACAGTGCCGGGCGTCCTCCTCGGGAAAGGCGTCACGCGCGACGATCGGCGGGAAACCGTGGTAACGCGAGCGCGAGACGATCCGGGTACGCGCGACCACCGCGGGTTCGTGTTGCTTCAGCATGTCCCAGACATAGCCATCCACGGCGGCTCCGTCCACCAGGCGTTCGGCCACGGCCTTGATGGCGTTGCGATGGGTCCACGACATGATCGTACGGGCAAAGTAGCCATCCGGATCCGCGCCGGTGGCGAAGATCGCATGACGGGGAAGGTGGTAGCCGGACAGCGAGTCCGGGTCGCTGTAGGCAAAGAAGCGGCCCTGCAGATCGGTGATGGTGTGGGTGTCCTGATCGGAGTCAGGAACAATCAGGTACGAACGGTAGAGGGGCCGTCCGTCGTAAACCGGGGTGACCAGCAGCCGTAACCGCTCTTCCTCGATCACATAGGGGTAGCTGCACAGCCAGGCGACGTCGAGGTCACCCAGGCGCAGCAGCTCCATGATCTCGGCATAACTCCCCCGCTGGATCAAGCGAACCGGCCTGAGCAGTCGCTGTTCCAGGAAGTGCCGCCAGCGCCGCAGCAGCGCTTCGCGGTGGTCGAGAAAGACCGGCGTAAGACCGAAACGCAGCACGCGGGGTTCCGGACCGTCGGCCAGCAGCTTTCCGGCCGGCGCCGCCAGCGCCATTCCGAGAAAACCGCGTCGATTCAATATTCCCTCCAGCCGAACTCGCGGCGCGCCCCTTGGGAAACACTATTGATCAGTGTTTCCCCTGGTGAACATTCTGTAACGTGGTGAACAGACTGTACACCGGTAAACGGGGCGGCCGGAACGGTCGTCGGTTCGAGTTTCAGTCCTTGATGGCCAGGACCGTCGCACGGATACGCAGCGGATGGCCGGCCAGCGGGTGGTTGCCGTCGAGCAGCGCGCCGCGCTCGGTCAGTTCCACCACCCGCAGCTGCCATGCACGCCGGCCCGACTCGTCTCCGGTGTACAGTGGCAGTCCGGGTTCCAGGCGTACGTCGGCGGGCAGGTTGTCGCGCACCGCCTCGAAAACCAGTTCCGGACGGCGTTCGCCGAAGGCGCGGGCCGCGGGGATTTCCAGCTCTTCCGGCTGTCCCGTCGCCAGGCCGAGCACGGCTTCGTCGAGCCCCGGCAGCGGGGGTGTTTCGGTCCCGATGCGAAGGCGGATTTCGTGTTCGTCCGCATCCAGTCCGGCAGTATTCAGAGGCAGTTCACCCTCGGGTCGGATACTGTAGCGAAGGTGAACGTGATCACCGTTGCGCACGCAGCGATCGGAGGCTTCGTGATTCGGCGGCATAGGGTGTCCCGTTCAGGAAATAAAAGGGTCAGGGCCCGCACGGGGCGGGCCGCCTGACAAGGCCCACAGGAGGAGCACGCTTCACCGGCTCCGGAAGCAAGACTCGGACCATGTTGAAATACGGATATTATTCAATGGCTTGGGGTTTTCCTGTCGGCTGTCGATTACCGCGGGGTAACATCGCCCGCGGTTCGATGGCGCCGGAGGTTACACTCCGGTAACGGGTTTACGGTGCGCCATGACCCCTTGTCCCTGACAGGCATGAGGGAAGAGACCGGCCCGAACCGGCGTCCTGTCAGGGTGGGGCCCGGACGAACCGGGCTGGACCGAATTCCGCAAAGAACTGGGGAGAACGATTGATGACGATGAACAGATGGCTCGTGACGGGGTGCCTTTCCCTCGCCATGGCCACCACGGCGGCCGCCGGGGTGGAGATCCCGGCGGACAGTGAACGCCTGAGTGATGCGCGCACCTCCGATCTCGAACGGGTGGACGCGCTGCAGCCCGTGCGCGTGGCCGAAGATATCTACGCAATCATTGGTTCCGTGGAGAACCGCACCTACGAGAACGAGGCCCTGAACGTGAATCTGGGCTTCGTGGTCACCGAAGAAGGCGTGGTGCTGATCGATTCCGGCCCCTCCCGGCGTTTCGGCGGGCTTCTGGAAGAGGCGGTGTCCGAAGTGACCGAAAAACCCGTGACGCACGTGATCGGGATCGGCGCCCAGGACCACCGCTGGCTGGCCAATGGCTATTTCGAGGAGCAGGGTGCGGAGCTGATCGCGCTGGAACGGACGGTCGCGACCCGACTGGACTTTGCCGACCGTCATATGGACCGGCTCTCGGGCGTGCTGGATGATCGGTTCGAGGGTAGCGAGCCGGTGGTGACCGATGCGCCGCTGGAAGGCGACCGGCAGGTGCTGGAGATCGGTGGTACCGAATTCCATCTGGAATACTGGGCGGATGCCCACTTCCCGGGTGACGCGGTGCTGTATCTGCCCGCAACCGACGTTCTGTTCTCCGGCGACCTGGTCTACGTCGACCGTATCCTCGGTATCCATCCGTGGAGTGACCCCGTGCAGTGGGTGGAAGCCCTCGATCAGCTGGAAGAGCGCGCCCCGGCCGCCGTGGTACCGGGGCACGGCGACGTGGCCGACATGGCGCGGGTGAAGGCCGACACGATCGATTACATGCGCTACATCACCGAGGGTTCGGCCCGGCACATCGAGGACTGGTCCAGCCTGGACGAAGCCGTGAACGATCTGGCGGATGCTCCGCAGTTCGAACATCTGCTCCATTTTGATCAGTGGCACCGGACGAACGTGAACCGGACGTATCTTTTCATGGAGTGACGGCGGCCCCGCTTCGCCCGACAGAGGCCCCGGTACCGGAAACGGTGCCGGGGCTTTTTTGTGTGCTTTCGTTGAACGCTCCCGGCGTCACCGTGAGGTAACCGGCGTCCGGCCGCTCGTGTACGCCCTCGTCACCGTTAAGTAACGCCGGGCGAAAGGAAAAGATCGCATGGCGCGCCATGGAGGCATTTCGGGAACACGGCATGTCCCTTGCTTCCGATCGGGTGATTGGTGGCCCCCGGGGCCCTGACTTTCCGAGCCGGAGCGTTCATGTCATCAGCCGATACCGCCGAAATCCGGTTTCGCCGGTTGCACCCGGATATCTCCGAACTGGCCTTTCTGGCCGAGGACTGCCTGCCGGCGCGTTCGCCGCTGTCGCGCTGCGATGACTGCGCGCGCGCCTGCCCGGTGGATGTCCTGACGGCGGTCAAGGGGAAGCTGGAGCTGAGCGATGGCTGTCTGCGCTGCGGACGTTGTGCTGCCGCCTGTCCCACCGGTGCCCTGCGCGCGGCGGATTTCCCGCGCACCGAGGCCATGCAGGAGATGCCCCCGGCCCGCGACGAACCCCTGTATGTGGACTGCTGGCGGGTGCCGGAGGAGGTATCTCCGGAAGGGGCCCTGCGCGTGCCCTGTACCGGCGGACTCGACGCGGGGGCGGTGGCCGAGCTGACGAGTCTGCGTGATGGCCCGGTGGTGGTGCTGGATCGTGGCTGGTGCGAACGGTGTCCCGCCGGGGGGGGTGCCCGCCCGGCGCAGACCGCCCTGGAAACCGCGGCCGCGGCCCTCGACGCCGCGGAGGCGATGGAATCGCTGCTGCCGCGGTTCGAGGCGCGCGGGTTGCCGCGCGAACGGGCACGGGGCGACGGCCCGCCGGCGCGTTCGGCCATGACTGCCGTGAGCCGTCGCGGCCTGTTCCGGCGCATGGCCGGGGAGGTCGCCGGAGCGCTGGACGACACACCCATGGAGGCCGAAGGCGAGGGCCCGTCGCGCCCGTTGCGCGATCGCATCCCCGCGCCCCCGCGACAGCGCATGGTGCGCGCGCTCGAGCGTTTCGATGAAACGCTCCCGGCCAGCCAGCGCCCCGGACTGAACGTGGATCAGGACGCCTGCTGTAACCAGCGGGTGTGCGCCTCGCTGTGTCCCACCGGGGCGCTGGAGGCCTTCGATGCCGAGGGCGGGAGTGGACTGCACTTCCGTCCGGAGGAGTGCATCGGTTGCGAATTGTGCGTGCGCGTATGTCCCGAGCGCGCGCTCACCTCGTACCCCGAAGGGGGGCAGTCGGGAGAACTGACCCGGCATGCATTCCGCCGTTGTCCGGAATGCCGGAGACCGTTCGCGGGCGGCGAAGGACGTTTCTGTCCGTCCTGCGACAAGAAATACGGCCTGCTCGCGGGGGGTGGCTACGAGCTGCTCTTCGGGCAGGCCCCCGATTCCCGGGCGCCCGATGGCTGCGGTGCCCGGGTACAACAGGCGAGTCGCGATGCGGCCAGCGCCGATGCGAAGACGAGAGGGAGTGAGAGTCCGATATGAAGAATATCCTCGAGAGCATGTTCACGCGGAGGCGGTTTCTGCAGACCTCCGGGGCAACCGGGGCCGCGGCGTTCGGCGCCGCCGGCATGGCCAAGCTGACCGGCTTTTCCGCGGTCGGGGCGGGCGGTGCTGCACCGTCGAATGCGGCCGCGGCCTCCAATGGCAGCTGGAAGGACCTGCAGATGACCAAGAACATCTGCCACCAGTGTCCGGCCCGCTGCGGTATCAATGTCTACACCTACGAAGACCCGTCCACCGGTAACCGGCGGGTGACGAGCATCTACGGCGACCCGGGCAATCCGATCGCCAATGGCAAGCTGTGCCCGAAGGGGCATCTGGGAACGTACTTCCTCTACGACCCGGACCGCTTCAAGCAGCCCATGCGCCGGACCAACCCGAACAAGGGTCGGGACGAGGATCCGGGCTGGGAGCCCATCTCCTGGGACGAGGCCTATGACGAGATCGCGAGCCGGATCAACGAACTGCGCGAGAACGGCGAGGCCCACAAGATCGCGCATCTCTACGGCCGGGGCTGGGGACCGAGTGACGCCGGCCTGTACGGCGACTGGGGCAAACTGGTCGGTACGCCGAACGCGGCCATCGGCCACGCCTCCATCTGCGCGGAAGGCTCCAAGCACGCCAAGGCCGCAGTCGAGGGCAACGCGTCGTACAACTCCTACGACTACAAGAACACCAACTACCTGCTGATCTTCGGCGCGGGCTTTCTCGAGGCCTTCCGCCCGTACAACTACCTGATGCAGGTCTGGGGTCACATGCGCACCAAGAGCCCGAAGACCCGGGTCACCACGGTGGACGTGCGCATGAACCCCACCATGGCGGCATCGGACCGCTACCTGATGACCAAACCCGGCACCGACGGGGCCCTGGCCCTGGCCATGGCCCACGTGATCCTCACCGAAGGGCTGTGGGATCGCGAGTTCGTGGGGGACTTCGACGACGGCGAGAATCGCTTCTCCACCGGCTCCACCGTGGACGCGGAGCGCTTCGAGGAGGTCTGGACCCGGGGGCTCGTCGACTGGTGGAACGCCGAGCTCAAGGACCGCACGCCGGAATGGGCGGCCGGGATCACTGGCGTCGACGCGGACGACATCCGCCGGACGGCGGTGGAATTCGGTTCCACGCGCCCGGCCATGGCGATCTTCGAGCGCGGCCCCACCGCGCACACCAACGGGGTCTACAACGGCATGGCGATCCATGCGCTGAACGCGCTGTCGGGCTCGATGTTCGCCGAGGGCGGGCTGTTCTACCAGATGGGCCCGTCCTATGCTTCCGGGCCGGCCGACGCGGACGACTACCGCGACGGGATCTCGCGGACCATGGAAGGCCGCTATCCGCGCATCGACATGGCCGGCACCGAGCGCTGGCCGTTCGCCGGGACCATGATGCAGGAGGTCGCGAAGAACCATAACGCCGGCGACCCCTACAAGCTGAAGATGGCGATGTTCTACACCACCAACCCCATCTGGACCGCACCGGATGCGCCGGAATGGGAAAAGATGATGAGCGAGATCTTCGTGGTGGATACCTCGCCGTTCCCCGGCGAGACCGCGAAATTCGCCGACATCGTGCTGCCGGAGTCGACCTACCTCGAGCGCCTGCAGGATTCGCCGACCTATCCGTTCGAGGGCTGGCCCATGACCGCTCTGCGCGTGCCGGCGGTGGAGCCGATCTACGACACCACCGAGTTCGGCAACATGATGATCGAGATCGGCAAGCGGATTAAGGGGCCCACCAGCGACTACTACCGTCAGGTGGATAACGTCGAGAACCTGCTGAAGCACCTGGCCCGCGGATTCGAGGATGATCCCGGCGACAACGGCGTCGACGGCTGGGAGGCCTGGAAAGAGCAGGGGGTCTGGTACAAGAAGCCCTACCACTGGAAGCAGCACCGTGGCGTGTTCTACGAGTGGGATGGCGAGGGCTACAACATCGAGATGACCGAGGAAGAGGTCAGGGAAAAGCTCATGCCCACCGAATCGGGCAAGTTCGAGTTCGATTCCTCCTACCTGCGCGCTGAGGTCGACTACATCACCCAGCATCTGAACGTGAGCCGGGACCGGGTCGGTTTCCCGCAGTGGCTGGATCCGGAATACACGGGCGGCAATCGGGACCTGCACTTCGTCACGCCCAAGACCCCGATGACCGCCGAGGGTCGCAGCGGGAATATCCCGCAGGCCACGGCCCTGATGCAGCCCAGCGTTGGCGGCAACGATCGCTGTTACGTGGAGATGCACCCGCAGACGGCGCGCGAGCGCGGCATCAAGGACGGCGACCGGGTCCGGATCACGGCGGATCTCGGCAGTATCGAGGCCTACGTGCGCCTGATGCCGCAGAACCGTCCGGACACCATCATCCTGCCCTACGAGCACGGGCACTGGGCCCAGGGGCGCTGGGCCGAGGCCCAGGAGCGTGCCACCGCACCGGGTAACCCCAACGAAATGACCGAAAACGTCTCGGACCCGATCTCGGGCCTGGCGGCCTATTACACCGGCCGGGTCGATGTCGAGCGCGTCTGAGCGCGCGGTCCGGAACGCAAGAGGAGACTAGAGAATGGCGAAATGGGGAATGGTCATTGACCTCGATAAATGTACGGGCTGCCAGGCCTGTACCACGGCCTGTGACATGGAGAACGACACCCTGCCGGGCGAGAGCTGGCAGGACGTTCTGTACTACACCGAAGGGGAGTATCCCAGTGGTCAGATGAAGTGGCTGCCACGGCCCTGCATGCAGTGCGAGGACCCGTCCTGCGTGCATGTCTGCCCGACCCGGGCCACCTACAAGGACCACGATGCGGGCGGCATCGTGTTCATCGACTGGGACAAGTGCATCGGCTGCAAGTACTGCATGATCGCCTGCCCCTACGGCGTGCGGTTCTTCGCGGATGAAAAGCCGCTGGTGGAGCCGGATCTCAAGGAGGTCTTTGCCGGCAGCGGCGGGCAGCTGTGGGATCCGCCGGGGCAGAGCCCGGATACCGACTATCGCCGTGGCATCGGCGTGCAGCCCAAGGGCGTCGTGTCCAAGTGCACCTTCTGCTACCACCGCGTGAAGGAAGCCCCCGAAGGGGTCCCGGACCTCGACGAGGATGATCCCGAGCTGGTCGATTACGTTCCGGCCTGTGTGCGGACCTGCCCGCCCAAGGCCCGGTTCTTCGGCGATCTCGACAATCCCGCCAGCAATGTCAACAAGCTGATCGGGAACAAGAACGGCATTCGCCTGAAGGACCACACCGGCAACCGCCCGCAGGTCTACTACCTCGGCGCCGGCGCGGGCATCCCCGCGTTCCAGCCCAAGTCGTAAGGGAGACGATTCATGACTGCGCAAGACAACCAATCGGGCAATCCGGCGCTGTTCACGCCGATGCTCTACGTCGGAGCGGCGATCGCGATCATCGCGTTCGTCTTTTCCGGCTTCATGCTGATGACCCAGGGTCACGCCGCATTCAACATGGATGCGAACGTGGCGTGGGGTCTGCCCATTTCCACCTACGTGTACTTCGCCCTGATGTCCTCGGGGCTCACGCTGCTGGCCGCGCTGGCCATGGTGTTCGGGTTCAAGCAGTACTACCCGCTGGTGAAGCGGGCCATCTGGCTGGCGATCATCACCCTGGTCGCCGGGCTTGCGGTGCTGGCCATGGAGATCGGTCACACCTTCCGCATGTTGTGGGCCATCCCGCTGAACCTGCAGGTCGAGTCGGCCATGTTCTGGATGGGCGTGTTCTATCTGGCGGATCTGATCTTCCTGCTGTGGAAGTTCCAGCGCATGGAACGCGGCGACTGGAGCAGCAAGCTCAGCCGTCAGGTCGGAATCGCGGGTTTCATCGCCGTGGTGCTGGCCGCCGGGACGCTGGCGCTGGTGTTCGGCATGATGAGCATGCGTCCGTTCTGGTACGACCCGACCCTGCCGGTGTGGTTCTACGCCACCGCCGCGCTGACCGGTGTCGCCGGTCTGGTGTTCTTCACCTACCTGAGCTACGGCATGAATACCGAACGCATGCCGAAGGCGCTGCGCATGGACATGGAAGGCCCGCTGCCGCGGCTGTTCCTGATCCTGCTGTTCATCACCCTGGTGATGTTCCTGGCGCGTCTGACCACCGGGCTGTATGCCAATGCGACCGAAGTGAACGTGGTGTGGGCGGACTACCTGCTGGCTTCGGGCTGGTTCCATCTCGGCGTGTGGGGCGGCATCCTGCTGCCGTTCGTGCTGTTGCTGGCACGCGGCCTGCGCCAGTCGCCGGCGATCCAGATGCTGGCCGCCGTGCTGGTGCTGGTGGGCATGTTCATCGAGCGCCTGTACTTCGTGGTTGGCGGTCAGGTGGTCCCGCTGTTCAAGGGCACCTGGGAGCGTGACCTGGTGGCCTACGTGCCGTCGCCGACGGAATGGGTGCTGACCGTCATGGGTATCGCCCTGGTCTTCGCCCTGTATGCCCTGGGCGAGCGGCTGTTCAACCTGAGCGACATGCCGCAGGCAGAGCCGGGCGAGGCCGAAGCCGAACCCGAAGCCACGGCCGAAGCACGCTCTTGAGCGGCCGGCCATCCGCGTGAATGTGGCACGGCCACAGGGACGGGCCGGGGTACGCCTCCGGCCCGTTTTTGTATACAAGGAGCGAAAATGAACCTTGAAGCAACGCAAACCGAAACCGATTTCCTGGTCCCCTTCGGCGAGACCCTGCTCTGCCTCGGGCAGGCGTTCCTGACGCCGAAGGAATCCGAGCGGGCGAATGCCCTGCGGGACGACCTGGTTCCGGATCTCGAAGCCCTGCGGGAAGCGACCGGAGTCCCCGCAGCCGGGGAACTGGACGCCCTGGCGTCGGCACTGCGGTCCACCGCGGACGCCGAGGGCGGCCTGCTGCGCGTCTACAGCCGACTGTTCCTGGCTCCTCCGTTTCCGGCTCCTCTGAATGCCGGCATCCAGCTCGACGGGGCCCTGATGGGGCAGAGCACGGTGGAGATGGAACGTTTTTACCAGCGCCACGGCCTGACCCGGGACCGCGAATTTCGCGATCTTCCGGATCACCTGGCCCTGCAACTCCAGTTCGTCGCTTTCCTGCACGCGAAGGCCGCGGAGACGGAGGACCGGGAGGAATGCGCCGCGATCGCCGGTGATGCGCGCTATTTCGTGCGTCAGCTGATGCTGTCGTGGTTCCCCGGATGGCTGGAACAGCTGGACGAGGCGGTAACGCACCTCCCGACCGCGGAAGCCTGGCGCCAGCTGGGGCGGGTGACCCGCGAGGTGCTGGAGGCCGACGTGGTCTACCTGGAGGCCCTGGCTCCCGAAGTGCACGCCGAAACCGCCGCCAGGCCGTCGCTGGAAGAGGCACTGGACGCGCGCATGGCGCCCGAGCGCTCGCTGGAGGCCCCGGCCGCCTGCCGGGTGTGCGGCAAGGAATTCGCCATGGGCCGCGACATGGTGTTCATGCTGCAGCAGCTGCAGGCGCGCGGGCTGGAGACCGAACACCTGGAGGCCTGTCCGGATTGTCGTGCCGGCGAGATGGGACTGTCGGAAACCACGGTGGAATTGCCGGCGGCGGTGAGCAAGCATGTCTGACCAATCCAGGAACGGCGATCGGGGTCTGGTCGACCGGCACGGGAGGCGCATCGAATACGTACGCGTGTCGGTCACCGACCGCTGCGACCTGCGCTGCTTTTACTGCATGCCGGAGGGCTTTCGCGACTTCGAAGTGCCCGAGCACTGGCTGACCTTCGACGAGATCGAGCGGGTGATGGCGGCCTTCGGGCGCCTTGGCACCCGGCGGGTGCGCCTGACCGGCGGCGAACCGCTGGTGCGTCACGGCCTCCCGGATCTGGCGGCGCGGCT
>NZ_MUZR01000012.1 GCF_001995255.1 Thioalkalivibrio halophilus
GGGGGGATTGAGGAAGGCGGCGTATCCGGCTGGAATGGGAGTGCGACCAACCAGCCAGCCAGAGGAGATACGCCACCATGGCTCACGATACGACAGACCTGCCGAACGGACCAGAGGACCCGTTGACCGATCTGCTGCGCCGCGGGGCGCGGGATCTGATCAAGCAAGCGGTGGAGGCAGAGTTGCAGACGTTCATGGAGACCTACGCGGAGGATCGTTTGCCGGACGGTCGCCGGGCGGTGGTGCGCAATGGCTATCAGCCGGAGCGCCGGGTCCAGACCGGCATCGGCGATGTGCCGGTGCAGGTGCCGAAGACCCGGGATCGGTCCGGCGGCGGCCGGCACTTCACCTCCCGCCTGCTGCCGCCGTATCTGCGCCGGGCGCGCTCGGTCGAGGAGCTGCTGCCCTGGCTCTATCTCAAGGGGGTGTCCTCGGGCGATTTCCAGGAGGCGCTGAGCGCGCTGCTGGGCGAGCAGGCCCAGGGGCTGTCGGCCTCGACGCTGGGCCGGCTCAAGCAGCAGTGGCTGACCGAGCACGCCGACTGGCGCGAGCGCGATCTCAGCGCCCACCGCTACAGTTACTGGTGGGCCGACGGGATCCACTTCAACCTGCGCGGTGACGACGACGAGCGCGCCTGCGTGCTGGTCATCATCGGGGTCCTGCCGGATGGCACCAAGGAGTTCGTCGCCCTCGATGACGGGATGCGTGAGTCCGAGCAGAGCTGGTACGAGCTGCTGGTGCGCCTGCGGGATCATCAGGGCCTGGCGAACGGCCCGAAGCTCGCCATCGGCGATGGCGCGCTGGGCTTCTGGAAGGCCCTGGCCCAGGTCTACCCGAACACTCACCGCCAGCGCTGCTGGGTCCACAAGACCGCCAACGTGCTCAACAAGCTCCCCAAGCGCAGCCAGCCCAAGGCCAAGTCGGCATTACAGGCGATCTGGATGGCCGAAACCCGCGCCGACGCCGAGAAGGCCTTCGACGCCTTCCTGACCGCCTACGACGACAAGTACCCGAAAGCTACCGAGACGCTGCGCAAGGACCGCGAGACCCTGCTGACGTTCTACGACTTCCCGGCCGCGCACTGGCAGTCGATCCGGACCACCAACCCGATCGAATCGACCTTCGCCACCGTGCGGCTACGCACTGCCAAGACCCGGGGTTGCGTGACCCGCAACACCGTCTTGAGCCTGACGTTCAAGCTCGGCCAGAGCGCGCAGAAGCGCTGGCGCCGGCTCCGGGGTTACGAATGGCTCGACAAGCTCGAGCGCGGGG
>NZ_MUZR01000013.1 GCF_001995255.1 Thioalkalivibrio halophilus
TGCCCCCGGTGGGAGGCCAGCCTCTGGCCGATCCGGCACCTGCCGATCCCCCACAATCGGCCGGAGGGCCGGCCTCCCACCGGGGACAGGGTTCAACCTGTGGGAGGCCAGCCCCCTGGCCGATCCGGCGATTCGGCGCCGCCGCTCAGTCGTCGACGTCCGCCTCGTCCATCCAGGCGAGCTGGATCGCCTCCAGGATGCGCTCGCCGGACCGTTCCGGATCGTCATCGAACTCCGGCAGTTCCACCACCCAGTTCCTCAGGTCAACGAAGTTGACGTTGCGCGGATCCACGTCCGGATGCTCATCCGCAAGCTGCATCGCGATTTCGCTGGTATCAGTCCATTTCATGACCGCACTCTCCCGCTGATCAGTGGTGCTCGGACACCTGGTTGATGGTGTACTTGGGCAGCTCCACCACCAGATCCGCATCGCTCACGACCGCCTGACAGGACAGGCGCGAATCGGGCTCGAGCCCCCAGGCCTTGTCGAGCATGTCCTCTTCATCCTCGCTGGGCTCCTCGAGGCTGTCCATCCCTTCGCGCACATACACGTGGCAGGTCGTGCAGGCGCAGGACTTCTCGCAGGCGTGTTCGATCTCGATCCCGTTCTTCAGGGCGAGATCGCAGATGCTGATGCCCGGCTCGGCCTCGATGGAGGCGCCCTCCGGACAGATTTCCTGGTGCGGCAGAAAGATCACCTGTGGCATGGGTCAGTTCCCTGAGTCGTCGTATTCGGAGACGTTGTGCCCCGCCAGTGCGCGGCGAATGCTGTCGTTCATGCGGCGCGCGACGAAGGCCTCGGATGCCTGCTCGACGCGCTTGCGCGCGGCTTCGATGGCGTCCGGATCCTCGCCCCGGCCGCGTTCTTCGGCCAGGGCGTCGCGGGCACTCTCGATGTTCGCGCGTTCCTCGGCGTCCAGATAGCGGTCGCCGTCGGTTTCCAGGGCGGCGTTCAGCGCCTCCAGCACGCGATCGGCCTCCACCTGCTCCTCGCGCAGGCGGCGGGCCTCCATGTCGTCACGTGCCGCCGAGGCGGAATCACGCAACATCTGTTCGATCTCGGCATCGGTCAGGCCGTAGCTGGGCTTGACCTCCACGTGGGCCTCCACGCCCTGCGTCTGCTCCCGCGCGGTCACGCTCAGCAGGCCGTCGGCGTCCACCTGAAAACTCACGCGGATGCGCGCGGCCCCGGCGACCATCGGCGGGATCCCGGACAGGGTGAAGCGTGCCAGCGAACGGTTGGCGTCCACCACGTCGCGCTCGCCCTGCACCACGTGCACCGACATGGCGGTCTGGCCGTCCTTGAAGGTGGTGAATTCCTGCGCCCGACTGACCGGGATGGTGGTGTTGCGCGGGACAATGAACTCGACCAGCCCGCCCATGGTTTCCAGTCCCAGCGACAGCGGGATCACGTCCAGCAGCACCAGCTCGGTGTCCGGCTTGTTGCCGGCGAGGATGTCGGCCTGTTGCGCCGCGCCGATCGCGACCACGCGATCCGGGTCGATACCGGCGCGCGGTTCGCGGCCATAGAACTCCTGCACGGCCTCGCGCACGGCGGGCATGCGGGTCGACCCCCCCACCAGAATCACCTCGTCGATGGCGTCGCGCTCCAGATCGGCGTCCGCCAGAACCTGCCGGCAGGACTCAAGGGTGCGGTCCAGCAGCGGGCGCGCCAGTTCCAGCAGGCCGGCGCGATCCAGCTGCCCCTGCCATTCACTGCCATCGGCGCGCGTCACCCGCACCCTGGTGGTGTCGGCCTCGGTCAGGGCCTCCTTGGCGCGGCGCGCCTCGAGGGTCACGCGGCGCAGGCGCTGCGGATCATTTTCCCCCTGCATCCCGGCCTGCTGCAGCAGCCACTCGGCCACGCTGCGGTCCACGTCGTCGCCCCCCAGCGCGGAGTCGCCGCCGGTGGCCAGCACCTCGAACACGCCGCGACGCAGCTGCAGGATGGAGATGTCGAAGGTTCCGCCGCCGAGGTCGTACACCGCGATGGTGCTTTCCTCACCCTGGTCCAGCCCGTAGGCGACCGCCGCGGCGGTCGGCTCGGAGATCAGGCGCAGGACATTCAGGCCCGCAAGCTGGGCGGCGTCACGAGTCGCCTGGCGCTGGGCGTCGTCAAAATACGCCGGCACGGTGATCACCACGCCTTCCAGCTCATCACCCAGGCTCTCCTCGGCGCGCGCCCGCAGGCTGCCGAGGATATCCGCGGAGACCTCGACGGCGCTCTTGTCCCCGGCGGCGGTCTCGATGCGCGGCACGCTCGAACCGTCTCCGGTCTTCAGCCGGAACGGCAGCTCGCCCGAGAGCGTCGCCACGTCGGATGCCGCGCGGCCGATCAGGCGCTTGACCGATGCGATGGTGTTGTGCGGATCATCGCCGGCATGCTCCGCCGCCTCGTATCCGACCTGCGCACCGTCCGCCGAATAGTGCACCACCGAGGGCAGGATATGGCGACCCTGTTCGTCCGGCAGGGTATCGGCCTCGCCGCTGCGGACCGTCGCCACCAGCGAGTGAGTGGTGCCCAGGTCGATGCCCGCGGCTAGGTGACGCTGGTGCGGGGCGGAATCAACGCCGGGTTCGGTGATCTGCAATAACGCCATCGCGTTCGGCTCCTGATGAAGCTCTCGGTCGGGGGGAATCTTCCGCCGGCGTCGGTTACGACGCCAGCGACTGTCGGGTTCGCTGGAGCTCCTCCAGCAAACGGTCGAAGAATCGCAGCTCGAGCACCCGATCACGGGCATCGTCCGCCGGTTTCTCCGGGTCGGCCAGGGCCGTGGCCACTTTCTCGCGTGCCTCGGCCCGCGCCCCATTCAGCTCGTCGGCCAGGGTATCCAGCGCCGCGGCATCGCCGGCACGTTCCGCATCTTCCAGGCGTTCCCGCCATTCGATCTGGGCCTCGATGAACCCCATGTCCCGGCTGGTGTCGCGTTCGGGATCGAACTCGAACCCCGCCCGCTCCAGGATGTGCAGGGCGCGCCGATAGTCGTTCGCCAGGATATCGTGGGCCTCGTTCACGTCCGCCGCCATCGCCGCGGCCATGCGCCGCGCCTGATCGCCCTGACGCACGAAGCGGTCGGGATGAAGCTCCGCCTGCAGGCGCCGGAAACGTTCCTCCAGGGCATCGCGATCCACCTCGAAGGCGACCGGAAGATCGAACTGTTCAAACGGATCGTTCATCGGCCGACTGTCATCCCTTGTCCGTAGCGAAAACCGGGCCCGCAGGCCCGGCAAAGAAAAGGGGTGAGCGGGACACCCGTATCCGGACGATCCCGCCGCACCCCGCGCTGGCCCGGTACCTTCAGACGTTGAAGCTTTCACCGCAGCCGCAGCGGGCCTTCTCGTTCGGGTTGTTGAAACGAAAACCCTCGTTCAGGCCTTCCTTGCCGAAGTCGAGCTCGGTGCCGTCGAGGTACACCAGGGACTTGGGACTCACCACAAGCTTCACCCCGTCGACCTCGAACACCGTGTCCGTTTCCTCGACCTCGTCGGCGAACTCCACCACGTAGGCCATGCCGGAGCAGCCGGTGGTCCTCACCCCGAGCCGCACGCCGACACCCTTGCCCCGCTGTTCGAGGAAGTGCCGGATGCGGTCGGCCGCGCTGTCGGTCAGTGTGATTGCCATATCGTCTTCAGGCCGTCTTCTGTTCCGGTTCCTCGGCGCCGTGCTTCTCCTGATAGTCGGAGATCGCTGCCTTGATCGCATCTTCGGCCAGCACCGAGCAGTGGATCTTCACCGGCGGCAGCGCCAGTTCTTCCGCGATCTGCGTGTTCTTGATCTGGCTCGCTTCTTCCAGGCTCTTGCCGCGCACCCATTCGGTGAGCAGCGAGCTGGACGCGATCGCCGAACCGCAGCCGTAGGTCTTGAACTTGGCGTCCTCGATCACGCCATCGTCGTTTACCTTGATCTGCAGCTTCATCACGTCACCGCAGGCCGGCGCACCGACCATGCCGGTGCCTACCGATTCATCGCCCTTCTCGAAGCTGCCGACATTGCGCGGATTTTCATAATGATCCATCACCTTGTCACTGTAAGCCATGATGACTCTCCTGTTCGCGTACCCGTGGGTGGATGTTCCGGAACGGCCTCAGTGGGCCGCCCATTCGATGCTCTTGAGATCGATCCCGTCCTGGTACATCTCCCAGAGCGGCGACAGTTCGCGCAGCTTGCCAACTGCCTTGTGCACGATGTCGATGGTGTGGTCGATCTCTTCGACCGTGGTGTAGCGGCCAATGGAGAAGCGGATCGAGCTGTGCGCCAGCTCGTCGTCGCGACCCAGGGCGCGCAGTACGTAAGAGGGCTCCAGGCTGGCCGAGGTACAGGCCGAACCGGAGGAAACCGCGATGTCGCGCAGCGACATGATCAGGCTCTCGCCCTCCACGAAGTTGAACGACACGTTCAGGTTATGGGCCACGCGGCGTTCCTTGTCGCCGTTGAGGTAGACCTCTTCCATGTCATCCAGGCCTTCCCACAGGCGGTCGCGCAGCATGCGGATACGTTCCAGCTCGCTGCCCATCTCTTCGCCGGCGATGCGGAAGGCCTCGCCCATGCCGACGATCTGGTGCGGCGCCAGCGTGCCGGAGCGCATGCCGCGCTCGTGGCCGCCGCCATGGATCTGCGCTTCGATACGCACGCGGGGCTTGCGCCGGACATACAGAGCGCCCACGCCCTTGGGCCCGTAAGTCTTGTGCGCGGAGAAGCTCATCAGGTCCACCGGCAGCTTCGTCAGGTCGACGGCCACCTTGCCGGTCGACTGCGCCGCGTCCACGTGGAACACGATGCCGCGTTCGCGACAGAGATTGCCGATCGCCTCGATGTCCTGAATGACGCCGATCTCGTTGTTTACGTGCATGACCGACACCACGATGGTGTCGTCACGCATGGCGTCTTGCAGTTCCTGCAGGTCGACCAGACCGTTCTCGTCGACCCCCAGATAGGTCACATCGAAGCCTTCGCGCTCCAGCTGGCGCGCCGGGTCCAGCACCGCCTTGTGTTCGGTCTTGACCGTGATGACGTGCTTGCCCTTGCGCTGATAGAAGTGCGCGGCACCCTTGAGGGCCAGGTTGTCGGCCTCGGTGGCCCCGCTGGTCCAGATGATCTCCTTGGGATCCGCACCCACCAGAGCGGCGACCTGTTCCCGCGCGTTCTCGACCGCCTTCTCGGCATCCCAGCCGAAGCTGTGACTCCGGGAGGCCGGGTTACCGAAAAAACCGTCCCGCGTCAGGAACTTCTTCATTTCTTCGGCGACGCGCTCGTCCACCGGGGTGGTCGAGGAATAGTCGAGATAGATCGGCAGTTTCAGGTCACTCATCACGCATTGCTCCTGTCCGCGGCCGCTACCGTGGCGCCCGCATGATCGTTTTCTTTTCCGTTCGAGCCGTGCACCGTCACCGGATGCTCTCCCTGTTCGCGCGCCTGCACGCTTGCCTCGTGGCGCTCCAGCACTTCCGCCAGCGAACGATTGCTGAGGAAATCATAAAGCTGATCGCTCAGGTCCGCCCACAGATCGTGAGTCAGGCAGCGCGATTCCTTGTTGCAGTTGGCCTTGCCGCCACAGCGGGTCACATCGACCGGTTCATCCACCGCCACGATGATCTCGGCCACACTGATCTCGGCCGCGTCGCGACTCAGCGCGTAACCGCCGCCAGGGCCGCGGCTGGAGACCACCAGCCCCTTCTTGCGCAGCCGCGAGAACAACTGCTCCAGATAGGACAGCGAAAGCTTCTGCCGCCCCGCCACCTCGGCCAGCGAGACCGGGCCCTCGCGGGTATGAGTCGCCACGTCGAGCATGGCGGTTACGGCGTAACGTCCTTTGGTCGTCAGTTTCATGACTCGATGCGCCTTCTTGTTCAGGTTGCTCGAGAGCTTAGCAATTCCTGAGCAAAACGGTCAACTATTACCCTGCTGTTTGCGTGGCGGGATTTCACAATCGTCCGGTTCCAGCCCCTCGAGGTCACAGGGCTCCAGCGGATGGCCGGTATCCTCGCCCATCGCCTCGCCCGGGTCGATCCCCGCGCGCTTTAGCGCCTGACAGGCCTTCTCCATACGGTCATCCAGCTCGTGGACGCGATCCACGATGCGATGCAGCGCATTGGCCACCGGATCGGGCATGTCCCGGGTGACACCGTAGGCGTCGAAACCCATGCGACTGGCGGCCTGCTGAAAGCGTGGGTCCGGCTCCGGGCGCGGCCCCAGCACCCGCGCCGGAATCCCCACCGCCGTCGCGTCCGCGGGCACATCCTTGAGCACCACGGCATTGGAGCCCACCCGCGCATGGTCCCCTATATGGATCGGCCCCAGCAGCTTGGCCCCGGCCCCGATCACGACCTCGTTCCCCAAAGTCGGATGGCGCTTGCCGCCCTCCCAGCTGGTCCCCCCGAGGGTCACCTGGTGGTAGATCGTGCAGTCATCGCCGATCTCGGCCGTCTCGCCGATCACCACGCCCATGCCGTGGTCGATGAAGAACCGGCGTCCGATGGTGGCTCCGGGATGAATCTCGATCCCCGTCAGAAGCCGCGCAATATTGCCCAGGATGCGCCCCAGCCAGCGCATGCGATGATTCCACAGCCAGTGCGACGCGCGATGAAACCACAGCGCATGCAGACCCGGATACGCCGTCAGCACCTCGAAGGCATTGCGGGCAGCGGGATCGCGCGCAAATACGCAGCGGATATCCTCGCGCAGGGTCTTGAACATGATTCCGGTCTCAATCCTGAGTTATTCGGTAGGGTATCACAGCCGGGAATCCGCGCTCACCGGCCCCGCAGGGTGTGCGTCAATATGCCGCGCAGCAGCCGCACCTCCGAGGCCGTCGGTTCCGCGCGCAGGTACAGATGGCGCAACCGGCGCATGGTGTGGCGCGGATTCTCCGGATCGAGCACGTCGATGGCCTCCAGGGTCTTCTCGTAATGTTCGAACAGACCTTCCAGCTCCGCGTGGGTGGCCGCAGGATCCCGCTCCGCCGCCGAGGCCTGGCGCACCACGGCACCCGACTCCCCGACATCGGCCAGTGCCGCCCGGCGCACCGCCCAGGTCATGATCTGGACGCTGCCGGCGAGATTGAGCGAGGAAAAATCGGGGTCGGTCGGGATGCGGACGAATGCGTGGCAATGGTCGAGCTCTTCGTTGGTCAGGCCGCTGTGCTCGCGGCCGAAGACCAATGCCACCGGCCCCTCGCCCGCCCCGCCGAGCACCCGCGACGCGGCACCGTCGGGCTCCAGCACCGGCACCGAATGGGTGCGCGTGCGGGCGCTGGTCCCCACCACCTGATGACAGTCGGCGACCGCCTCGGTCAGCGTGTCGACCACCGTGGCCCCTGCCAGCACGTCGTCGGCACCGGACGCCAGCGCGGTGGCGTCGGCATGCGGGAAGCGCTCCGGCGCCACCAGCGCCAGGTCGCGCATGCCCATCGCCTTCATGGCGCGGGCCGCGGATCCGATATTGCCCGGGTGGGTCGTTCCCACCAGCACGACCCGGACCCGGGCGGCGGCCCCCGGGCCCGGATCGATCGGTCGATGCTCGTCTGTCCTGGATTCCATGGCGCCCCTGCCCGCTCGCATGCGGGCGCGATTGTACACCGCCGCGCCGCGGGAAGCCCGACCACTTCCAAAGCCCCGATGCGTTGTGTATTGTTCGCGACCTTCGGGGGCGTCCGTGCGCCGGCCCCGATTCCTTCCCAAGCGATGTCGGAGAACCCTCATGCACCCCATGCTGAACACGGCGGTATCGGCGGCCCGCGCGGCCGGACGCATCACCACCCGCGCCTGGGGGCGACCGGACCGGGTCAACACTCGCGAGAAGGCCCGCAACGACTGGGTCAGCGATGTCGACGTCAACGCCGAGCAGGCGATCGTCCAGACGCTGAAGAAGGCCTACCCCGACCACGCGATCCTCGCGGAGGAGGGAGGCAACCAGCCCGGGGCCACCGGCGCCGAACACGAGTGGATCATCGACCCGCTGGACGGCACCACCAACTACCTGCGCGAGATCCCTCAGTACGCGGTGTCCATCGCCCTGCGGCAGAAGGGGCGCCTGGAACACGCGGTGGTCTACGACCCGATCAAGGAAGAACTCTTCACCGCCACGCGCGGCGGCGGCGCCTTCCTCAACAACCGGCGTATCCGCGTGGGGCAGCGCAAGGATCTGACAGGTGCGCTGCTGGGCACGGGCATCCCGTTTCGCGAGGGGCAGGACCTGGAACGTTATCTGCGCACCCTGCGCCACATGATCCCGGGCACGGCCGGCATTCGGCGGCCGGGTTCCGCGGCGCTGGATCTGGCGTGGGTCGCCTGCGGCCGTTTTGACGGCTTCTGGGAGATGGGCCTGCAGCCCTGGGACATGGCAGCGGGACTGCTGCTGGTGCAGGAAGCCGGTGGCCTGACCAGTGACTGGCAGGGTGGCAACGAGATCTTTCGCAAGGGCGATGTCGTGGCCGGGAACCCCAAGGTCCTGAAAACGATGCTGCAGCGTCTGCACGCTGCGGAGGTGGAGGGACGCAAGACCGGAAGCCCGCACGGCGAAGGCTGAATCGCCCGGGGCGGTCATCGGCCCCGCTCTGCTCCCGCAGCCACGCCCTCATATCCCTGTGGGGGCGGGCTTCCTTGTCCGTCCCTGCCCTCCCCCGAATCAGGGCGTTCTCAGGGCGTCGCATCCTCCTCGTCCGCCCCTTCCTTCTTCACCGGCAGCAGCACCTGGCGGTCGACCCCCAGCATCAGCGCCGCCGTGGCCGCGATGAAGATCGAGGAGTACGTCCCGACGATGACACCGATGATCAGCGCCACCGAGAAGTTCTGCAGAGCCGCCCCGCCGAGGAAGAACAGCGCGAACAGCACCAGCAGGGTCGTCATACTGGTCACGATGGTTCGTGCGAGGGTCTTGTTGACCGCATTGTTCATCACGAACTCGGTGCCCTGCTTGCGCAGGACCCGGAAGTTCTCGCGTATGCGGTCGTACACCACGATGGTGTCGTTGAGCGAGTAACCGATCACCGCCAGGACCGCCGCCAGCACCCCGAGGTCGAACTCGAGCTGCAGTGCCGAGAAGATCCCCAGCGTGATCACCACGTCATGTACCAGCGCCAGCACGGACCCCGCGGCGAAGCGCCACTCGAACCGCACGGCGACGTAGATCAGGATCCCTGCCAGGGCGTAGATCATCGCCAGACCGCCCTGCTCGCGCAGCTCCTCGCCCACCGACGGTCCGACGAACTCCACCCGCCGCAGTTCGGCACCTTCCGGGCCACCGGCCTCCAGCAGCTGCATGACCTGATTGGACAGCGCCGCCTCGTCCGGCTCGTCCTCGCGCGGAGGCAGGCGGATCAGCACATCCCGCGCGGTACCGAAGGTCTGGACCTGCGCTCCCTGGAATCCGCCCTCGTTGATGGTTTCCCGGATCGGATCGAGCTCCACCGCTTCCGGGTAACCGACCTCCACAAGGGTTCCGCCCGTGAAGTCGATGCCGAAATTGATCCCGCGGGTGGCGAGCATCAGCACCGACAGCAGGATCAGCACCACCGAGATCACCAGGGTGACCCGGCGCTTGCCCAGGAAGTCGAAGTTGGACTCGGCGAAGTTGAGATGCGGCAGCATTCCCCGGCTCCCGGACTTAAATGGACAGACGGGCCAGCCGCGGCTGGCGTCCGTAGGTCAGATTGACGATGGCCCGAGTCACCACGATGGCGGTGAACATCGAGGCGACGATCCCGATCGACAGCGTGATGGCGAAGCCCTTGATCGGGCCGGTCCCGAAGATGAACAGCACCACGGCGGCGATCAGGGTCGTCACGTTGGCATCCGCGATGGTGGTCACGGCGCGGTCGTAGCCCGATGCGATCGCCGCCTGCGGCGACATGCCGTTGCGCAGCTCCTCGCGGATGCGCTCGAAGATCAGCACGTTGGCGTCCACCGCCATGCCGACCGTCAGTACGATCCCGGCGATCCCCGGCAACGTCAGCGTGGCCTGCAGCATCGACAGCACCGACACGATGAACACCAGATTGAGCGCCAGCGCGACGTTGGCGATCACGCCGAACACCCGGTAGTACAGGATCATGAACAGCATCACCAGCACGAAGCCGATGATGACCGACTGGATCCCGCGGTCGATGTTCTCCTGACCCAGGCTCGGGCCGACGGTGCGTTCCTCCACGATCGACATGGGTGCAGCCAGCGCGCCCGCCCGCAGCAGCAGCGCCAGATTGCGCGCTTCGGTGGTGGAATCCAGCCCGGTGATCTGGAAACGCCCGCCCAGCGGCTCGTTGATGCGCGCGACGTTGATCACTTCCTCGCTCTGCGAGCTGCGCATCACGATTTCGCCGTCTTCTTCCTCGGTCTCGATCGTGGTCTCGATGAACACCGTGGCCATCAGCCGGCCGACGTTGTCCGAGGTCACGCGCGAGAAGATGCGGGCGCCCTGGCCGTCGAGATTGATGAAGACCGCCGGCCCGCCCGTGTCGTCAGCGATACCGGACGAGGCGTCCGTAATGAACTCCCCGGTGAGCATGACCTGCCGCTGCAGCAGCACCGGGGTGCCGTCACGCTCTTCGTACAGCCGGGTCCCGGAAGGCACCTCGCCGGTCTCGCGGGCCTCCATGGGGTCCCCGCTTTCGGACACCAGGCGGAATTCCAGAGTCGCGGTCGCACCCAGCACTTCCTTGGCGCGCGCGGTGTCCTGCACGCCCGGCAGCTGCACCACGATGCGATGCTCGCCCTGCTGGGCGATCAGCGGCTCGGCCACGCCCAGCTCATCCACGCGGGTGCGCAGCGTGGAGATGTTCTGTTGCAGCGCCTGGCGGCGCAGTTCAGTCAGGTGCTCCTCCTCGAGAGTGCCGACCAGCAACCAGTCGTCGTCCTCCCGGCGCGGGGCCCACTCGAGCTCGCCGCGGTATTCACTGCTCAGCCAGCTCTCGGCCTCGTCGCGCTCGCCGTCACTGGCAAAGCGAATGCGCAACTCGTCACCGCCATCCTCGAGCGCGGAGAAACTCAGGCGTTCCTCGCGCAAACGGGGGCGCAGCTCGTTGGTGTAGCGTTCGATGGCCGTACCGATCACCGCATTGAGGTCGACTTCCATCAGGAAGTGCACCCCGCCCCGCAGATCGAGCCCGAGCGACATCGGCTGGCCATTGATGGCACGCAGCCAGTCGGGCGTGGCCGGCGCCATGTTGAGCGCGACCGTATGGTTGTCATCCAGCGAATTCCGCAGGATTTCCGCGGCCCGGGACTGCTGGTCCGCGGTTTCGAACCGCAGCAGCAGCTGGCCGTCGCGGCGCTCGGCCCGCATCGGGGTCAGGCCCTGGGCACCGAGCACGGTACCGATCACGCCCTCCATGTTCTCCTCGACTTCCCCCGCCATGGGGTTGTCGATCTGCACGGACGGATCTTCGGGGAACAGGTTGGGGGCGGCATAAAGCAGCCCGATCGTCACGAGCACGACGATCAGGGCGTACACCCACACCGGATAGGAGTTGCGCATCGGCTACGGGCCTTCAGAGGTCTTTCAGGGAACCCTTGGGCATGACGGACTGCACGGACTGCTTCTGCACGACGACGTTCACGCCATCGGCCACATCGACGTGAATGAAGTTTTCGCCGACTTCCGTGATCTTCCCGGCCATGCCGCCATTGGTCACGATCTCGTCACCCTTCGACAGGGACTCGACCATGGAGCGATGTTCCTTGGCCCGCTTGCTCTGCGGACGAATGATCAGGAAGTACATGATCGCAAAGAAGATCACGATCATGATCAGGAATTCGATCAGGCCACCACCGGCGGCCTGGCCTTCCTGCGCGTGGGCGGCGGAAATCAGGAAATCCATGCAGCTTCTCCGTTCAGCAAATCGGTTCGGTCAAACAGGCGGCGCGAATTATGGCACAGCAGGCACGTCCATGCCGCGCCGGCCGTAGAAATCCGCCACGAAGGCGTCCAGTGCCCCTTCGGCAATCGCCCCGCGCATCCCGCGCATCAGGTCCTGGTAGTAATGAAGGTTGTGCGTGGTCGCCAGGCGCGAGCCGAGGATCTCGTTGCACTTGTCGAGGTGCTTGAGATAGGCCCGCGAGTAGTTGCGACACGCGTAACACCCGCACTCGGGGTCGATCGGGCGGGTATCGTCGCGGAACCGGGCATTACGGATCCGCAGAACCCCCTCGCGGGTATACAGAAAACCGTTGCGGGCGTTACGGGTCGGCATCACGCAGTCGAACATGTCCACGCCGCGGCGCACCGCCTCCACGATGTCTTCCGGCCGCCCCACTCCCATCAGATAGCGCGGCTGCTCCACCGGCAGCTCCGGCAGGGTCACGTCCAGTGTGGCAAGCCGCTCGTCCTCCGGCTCGCCCACCGACAGCCCGCCGATCGCGTAGCCGTCGAAGCCAATCGAGCGCAGGCCGGCCGCCGACTCCCGCCGCAGCTCGGGGATCATGCCCCCCTGCACGATGCCGAACAGCGCCGCCGGGTTGTCCCCGTGGGCCTGACGCGAGCGGTCCGCCCAGCGCAGCGAGAGCTCCATTGAGCGGCGCGCTTCGTCATGCGTGGCCGGATACGGAGTGCATTCGTCGAAGATCATGACGATGTCCGAGCCCAGCTCGCGCTGGACCTGCATCGACGACTCGGGCGTCATCAGCACCTTCGAGCCGTCCACCGGCGACTGGAAGCGCACACCTTCCTCGCTGATCTTGCGCATCTCGGCCAGCGAGAAGACCTGGAACCCGCCGGAATCGGTCAGGATCGGCCCCTCCCAGTGCATGAAGTCATGCAGATCGCCGTGCGCCCGGATGATCTCCGTCCCGGGGCGCAGCATCAGATGGAAGGTATTGCCCAGAATGATCTGCGCCCCCAGCCCCGTGAGTTCCTCGGGGGTCATCGCCTTGACCGTGCCGTAGGTTCCCACCGGCATGAACGCCGGCGTCTCCACCTCCCCCCGCGGGAAGGTCAGCCGGCCGCGGCGGGCCGCACCGTCGCTGCCCAGATGTTCAAACTGCATCGGAAGTCTCCGCGCTCGGCGGCTGATCGTCCGGATCGCCGGGTGCCAGCCACATCGCATCCCCGTAACTGAAGAACCGGTAGCGCTGCGACACGGCATGTGCGTAGGCCGCAAACAGCCGCCGATATCCGGCAAACGCCGATACCAGCATCAGCAGCGTGCTCTGCGGCAGATGAAAATTGGTGATCATGCGGTCCACCACGCGGAACGGATATCCCGGCTGGATGAATAGCCGCGTATCGCCCGTGAACGGCTCCAGCTCGCCACCTGCCGCGGCCGACTCCAGCGCACGCACGCAGGTCGTTCCCACGGCCACCACACGGCCGCCGCGCTCGCGGCAGCGTGCCACCGCCGCGCACAGCTCCGGCGAGACCTCCAGCCATTCCGCGTGCATCTCGTGGTCCGTCGTGTCCTCCACCTTGACCGGCTGAAACGTCCCCGCGCCCACGTGCAGCGTCACCGTGGCCGTCTCCACGCCACTGTCGCGCAATCCGCGCAGCAGGGTGTCGTCGAAATGCAGCCCCGCCGTCGGCGCCGCAACCGCCCCTTCTCGTCGCGCGAACACCGTCTGATACCGCGTGGCGTCCTCCTGCTCCGGCGCGCGTTCGATATACGGCGGCAGCGGCACCTGACCATGGGCATGCAGCAGGGCCGGCAGATCCTGCTCGCCCGCCTTTCCTTCGCCACACAGCGACAGGCGGAAGAACGGCCCCTCGCGCCGGGTCACCTCCACCTCGAAGGCCCCGTCCGCCAGCCACAACCGCACTCCGATGCCCGGAGCCCGGCTCGCACGCACCATCGCCAGCGCCTCGCGCCCGCCTTCCAGCACCCGCTCGAACAGGACCTCCACCCGGCCGCCGCTCGCCTTCTGCCCGAACACCCGCGCCGGGATCACCCGCGTGTCATTGAGGACCAGCAGATCGCCCGGACGCAGCCAGCGCCCGATGTCCGCGAACACGGCATCCTCCGGCTCCTCGCCCTCCAGGACCAGCAGCCGGGACCCGGTGCGCTCCGGCAACGGATCCTGCGCGATCAGCTCGGACGGGAGCGCGTAATCAAAATCGGCAACTCGCATGGCGCGCGATCCTACCATGCCCCGGCTCGCGGGATACCGCTCGGCCGTATTGCCACACCCCCTGCGTGCGCTACACTACGGACGCTGCACGCCGGGATGGTGGAATTGGTATACACGGCGCACTCAAAATGCGCTGGCTTCGGCCTTGTGGGTTCGAGTCCCACTCCCGGCACCAGGCCGGTGTAGCTCAGCTGGTAGAGCGTCTGATTTGTAATCAGAGGGTCGCAGGTTCGACTCCTGTCACCGGCTCCATATGACCCTCCAGGGGCATCCCGCCCCGTCCCTCAGTACCCGGAAAATCAGCGAGTTAGAGCCTTTCATGGTCCTAGCTTGTCCGGTGCTGTCTATGGACAGCCTAGCATCGACGGGGGTACTTTTGGGGGTAGATACCCCGATTTGCCCTGTACCCCCTGCCGAGATACCCCCATGCCCAAGCCAACGAACAAGCTGACCGCCGCCGCACTGCGGGCCGCCAAGTACGAAGGCCGGCCCCACAAGATCGCAGACGGTGGCGGCCTCTACCTCCACGTCACGGCATCCGGGAAATACTGGCGGATGAAGTACCGGGCCGATGGCCGCGAAAAGCTGCTGTCGTTTGGCGTGTACCCCCGGGTGTCCCTTGCCGAGGCCCGCCAGGCCCGTGACGAAGCGAAAGCCCGGCTTGCCCGTGGCGAGGACCCGCAGGAGGCGAAGCGCGCCAGCCGGGAGACCCGGGCCGACACCTTCCGGGTGCTGGCGGAAGATTGGATGGAGCGGAAGCGCAGCGAGCTTGCCGAAGACACCCTGCGCCTGACCCGCAGCCGGCTAGAGACGTGGGTATTCCCGGAGATCGGGCAACGCCCTGTGCGGGAGATTGAGCCGCCGGACGTGTTGCGGTTGCTGCGGGTGCCGGAGTCCCGGGGCAAGCATGAGACGGCGCGCCGCCTGCGGCAGCGGATCGGGCAGATCTTCCGGTATGCCATCGCGACCGGGCGCGCGGACCGGGATCCGACCACAGACCTGAAGGGCGCACTCGCGAGTACCCCCACGAAGCACCGCGCGGCAATAACCACCCCCAACGAAGTGGCGGACCTCCCGCGCGCAATCGACCACTACGATGGGCAACCCTCCACCTGGGCGGCCCTGCGAATGCTGGCGTTGACCTTTGTCCGGAGCGGAGAACTGCGGGGCGCCACCTGGGACGAAATCGACCTTGATGAAGGCACGTGGCGGATACCCGACGCCCGAATGAAGATGCGGCAACCGCATATCGTCCCGCTGAGCGAACAAGCCTGCGAATGCCTGCGGTGGCTTCACGCCCTGACCGGCCCCGACGGCCTGGTGTTCAAGGGACTGCGGCCGGGCAAGCCGATCTCCGAAAACACCCTGCTGGCGTCGCTGCGGAATCTGGGGTATGCCTCCAGCGAGATGACGCCGCACGGCTTCCGGGCAACGGCTTCAACGCTGCTACACGAACTGGGATGGCCGCCGGAGGTGATCGAACTCCAGCTTGCGCACGCGCAGCGGAGTCAGGTGGCCGCCGCGTACAACCGGAGTGCGCGCCTGCTGGAACGCCGGGAGATGATGCAAGCATGGGCCGACCACCTGGACACCCTGCGCGAAGGCGACCAGGACAACGTGGTCCCGATCCGGAGCGCGTGATGCCAATGTCAGAAATGTGACCCAGATCACACCCGCTTGATACCGGCCACAAGGCCGCTAACCACAAGGCGCCGAACGCTAAGCGTCAGAAATAACACGTCGGGGGTATGGATTTGCACATTTTTGGCCTCTTCCCGTAGTGGGAAAGCTCCGCGAGCCCCAACATGTTGGGTCTTCGCATGACGCGGGCGGACTATGTACGATGGCGGCGTGTCTGTAGGGACAGGCACAGAAAAGGGAGACCCCCGGCCGGGGGGGCTCCCTTCAAGCAAACTGACCGATGCCAGCCGCCTTTTGTCAGTGTTTACAATAGAGCTCAATGAGCACCATGTAAACCCCCGGCTGCCATCGGTCCTCAAGTCCGAGGAGGACGCGATGTATAACGACACCGATACAGCAACACCCGAACGCCTGCTGCGCCTTCGCGACGTGCTGGACCGCACCAGCATGTCCCGCAGCGCATGGTATGCCCTGATCCAGCGAGGCGAGGCCCCCGCACCGGTCAAGGTGGGCGCGGCTGCCCGCTGGCCGGAGTCCGCCGTGGATGCCTGGATTCGCCGCCAGGTCGAAAGCTGAGGGGGTGAACCATGCAGACGCAGAACACCCCGCGCCGGGGGAAGACCGGCAACGGGGCGGGGCTCGGTGCGCCCGTCTATCGTAACACCGGGCGGCGCTGGCCGCCCTACGCCCGCCAGCACGCGGACGCCCTGCGGAGGCCCGTCTGTACCGTCTGGGTAGCCGTCGGGGCGGATGCCTGGCGGTGGGCGCGCAGCCGTCCAAACCACCATGTTCTGGTCGCGCCGGAGGATACCGACCCGGCTTCGCTCGACTGGCGCTGCTGCCGGGGGCATGACCCCGTGCTTTTGCAGCGTGTCGGTCACGTCGACGGCGAGCGCGTGGAGCGCCTGGTGCGTGCGCTGCTGCGGGACGGGGTGCAACGGGTCCTGACAGACACCGGGGACCGTTATCTAGCGGAGGGGGTGGACCATGGCTGACGTAGTGGTCGCACCCTTGCAGGACCCGGTTCCGGAGTGGCCGCCGGTCACGCCCCTGGACGCGCCGGAGCTGCCGCGCCTGAATGCCGACCTGCTGCCCCGGTTCGCCGGCGATTTCGTGCGAGCGCTGTCCGCCAGCACGGAGACGCCCCCGGAGTTGCCGGCGGCTCTGGTGCTGGCGGTCTGTTCTGCTGCCGCTGCGCGCCGTCTGCGGGTACGGGTCGGGCCGGACTATTTCGAGCCCACGAACCTCTGGTTTGTCGCTGCCCTGAACCCCGGCAATCGCAAGTCTGCAGTACAGTCCGCCGCTACCGCCCCACTGATCGCCTGGGAACGCGACCAGGCCGCAGAGATCGAGCCGGAGATCGAACGGGCGCAGTCGTTGCGGAAGACGCTGGAGACCCGGGCCGCTGAGCTGCGCAAGAAAGCGGCGAAGCTGGATGACCCCAACGCCCGGGAGGATCTGACGCAGCAAGTCGCGCAGATTGAGGCGGACATGCCGGAGGTCCCCGTGGTCCCGCAGCTATGGACCAGCGACGCGACGCCGGAGCGCCTGGGCTCGATCCTGGCGGACCACGGCGAGCGGATGGCCTGGATGTCCAGCGAGGGCGGCGTGTTCGATCTGCTGGCGGGCCGGTACTCCGGTGGGGTGCCGAACCTGGATCTTGTCCTGAAGGCGCACTCCGGCGATTCCGAGCGGGTGGATCGGGGCAACCGCCCGCCGGTGTATCTGCATCATCCGCTGCTGACGGTCGGGCTGAGCCCGCAGCCGTCGGTTCTGCGCGGGCTGGCGACAAAGCCCGGGTTCCGGGGGCGCGGGCTGCTGGGGCGATTCCTTTATCTGCTGCCGCCGGATCCGCTGGGGTTCCGCCAGTTGGAGGATGTAGCGATGCCGGAGGGCACCCGCACCGCCTACGATGCTGGCATCCGCGCGATGCTGGACTGGCCGCCAGCCGAGGGTGAGCGCCCGCACGTGGTGCGCATGACCCCGGAGGCCACGACGGCATGGAAGGAATACCAGCGGGCCATGGAGGCGATGATGCGCCCCGGTGGCGATGCGGAGCACGCGACCGACTGGGCTGCAAAGGCCCCTGGGGCAGCCGCCCGACTGGCCGCTGTACTGCATGCTGTCCAGCACGCACACAGCCGCCCGTGGGAGTCGGCTATCAGCGGCGAGACGATGGAGGCCGCCCTGGAGTTGATGGGCACCCTGACCCAGCACAGTCTCGCCGCGATGGACCTGGTGGGCGCGGATCCGACGATAGACGGAGCCCGCAGGGTCTGGCGCTGGATCGAAGCGGGCCGGCATGAGCGGTTCAAGCTGCGCGATGCGCATTCTGCCCTGAGGGGGCGATTTGACCGGGTGAAGGATCTGCGCGAAGCCGTCGAGGTGCTGGAGGAAAGGGGGTACATCCGGGAGCTGGAGAACGAGCCCGACGGACCCGGCAGGCCGTCGACGTGGCTGGAGGTGAACCCCGCTGTCACGGGTGCGTGGTCATGAGCTGGCGGGAGGTGCTGGGGGTGGCTGAGGCCGCCCCTTCCAAACCGGAGCCCCCTGAACAAAATTCACAGTATCCACAAAAAGGGGGGTCGACCGGGGGTTTTGTGGATTTTGTGGATATTGTTCAGGGAGGTTCGGATTCAATTCCGCCGCCCGTCGACGCCGCCAGCATCATTACCGAGGCCGCCCGGTCGGCTGGCCTGCTGCCGGAGACCCTGCACCAGACCCTGAGCACGGAGGACCTGGCGGACCTTGCCGACGGCACCCTTCCCCCGGAGGCTGTCACGGCTCACGCGCGCAGCGTGGCCGCCCGCTGGGGGGAGGACCGGGTGCTGGACGATGAAACGGAGCTGGCGGCTGCTGAGCGGGTGCGTCACGACCCACTGGTGGATCTGCCCCTGCTGCGCGAAGACCGGATGTTTATCGAGCGCTGCGTGGTCGGGCGTTCGGATCGGCATGACCTGCTGACCGAGTATCGGCGGCAGTGGCTGGCGGCAGCGGATGCCGAGGGGTCAGAGATCCGGCGGGACAACGCGGCGCGACGGGCGGCGAATGCGTGGCTGCGGTCCGCCGCTGCCTGTAGTGGATAGAAGCCCCCTGATATGCTAGATGTAGTGGATGGCTGGACGACCGACCAAGTACACCGAGGACATGCAAGCCCGCGCGGACGCCTATGTAGATGGCGGCTTCGGGGACTGCGGTGATGTAGTGCCGAGCCGGGCCGGCCTGGCGCTGG
Source organism: Thioalkalivibrio halophilus (assembly GCF_001995255.1). Classification (GTDB taxonomy): domain Bacteria; phylum Pseudomonadota; class Gammaproteobacteria; order Ectothiorhodospirales; family Ectothiorhodospiraceae; genus Thioalkalivibrio; species Thioalkalivibrio halophilus. Next base: position 18,923 of record NZ_MUZR01000013.1, read on the forward strand.
AACTCGGGGTGAGCCGGTCTACCTTGGCGCAATGGGAAAAGGCATACCCCGAATTTTCGGCCACGTTGGACCGGCTGAAGGCGGCGCAAGAGCGGCTGAGCCTGAACGGGGGCCTGCGGGGTGAACTCAATGCCCCTATCGTCAAGCTGCTGCTGGCCAACCACGGCTATGGGGACAAGGTGACCCAGGCCCACGTGAGCCCCGACGGCTCTATGCCCCCGCCGCCCCGCATTGACGCCAGCAAGCTGACGGATGAACAGCTTGAAGCCTTGACGGAGGCGCTGGAGATCCCCGGGGAGGAAATGCCCTGACCCGGGATTTTCCCGACTAGGCCGCCGCCGGAGTCCGCCGCACGACCGCCCGACCGGCATGCGCTGACGCACCGCATAGGCCGGGAGCCGGTCCACCAGACAGGCCCCATGCCGAGTAGTGGACGCGGGCCGTCATGCCTGACCCGCCCGCTGGAAGGCTTGCCACGCATCCGCAGGCCGGGCGCTGGCGGCGCGGTCGAGCCAATACCGACGCTGCTGGCGGTCGAGACGGTTCCACCAGGCCACGCCCGCCGCGTCATCCTCGCCGCCGTGCCGGCCCGCCAGCGAGTCCGGGATCTGCCGGTTCTGGCGGTACTGCCCGAAGTCTGACCACGCTGCGGGATCGTCGGGGCTGTACCCGTAGTGGCCGCACCAGCGGATGAACTCGCCGCTCCACGTCGGGTGTCCGTGGTGGAGGCCGTGCGAGACCTGGCAATACTCGCCGCTGCGGTTGCGGGGCCAGACGCCCGCCGCGCGCAGGGTGTCCGCCTGCTGGGGTGTCAGGTTGATCGTGCTGCCGTTGGGCGCTTGCCAGGTGATGACCTGGCGGGGTTCGGTGATGGTTTGCATGGCTGCTGTCTCCGGTTGAAGTGACGAAGGCAGCACCGGGGTTGTGGGGGTACTTTTGGGGGTACATTCATCGGAAGGGCGACCCTGAACCCCATCGAATCAACGCCTTGCGATCGGGGTTCGACTCCTGTCACCGGCTCCATAAAATCAAGGGTTTGCGGCACATCACCCGCCGCAACACTCCCCGCCTTCCCCTCCGTGGTGCACATCGTGGCGCACAGAAACGGTAGCCAGTTTTTTTCGCCCTGCCTTTGGCGCTACGCTCCCAGCATCATCTTCCCCCAGATCCTGAATTCAACCAATAAGTGCAACGCTACGTCATGCGGCGCGTGCCGATGTCAATCTTCCGCATCCTCCAGGCGGGCCTGTTCGATCAGGACCGGGTAGACGTAGCCGGCACCGAAATCCCTTTCGAGCACGTAGACCCCTTCCACCCGCACACGGTCACCCGGATCGGCGGTCTGCTGGCTGGTGAGGGTAATGAAGTCGCCGGGCTCGCCCGTGCCGTCCACCAGCCGCAGGAAATTGCGGCCCATGATGTCCTCGTTGACCTGCGCGATGATGCCTTCCAGGCGCACCGTCTCGCCCTCAAGCTCTTCCGGTGCCTGATTCAGGGCTTCCACGCTGTGTATCTCGTTCGCGGCAACGGCCGTGACCAGCAGGCCCGCAGCCAGCGGCAGGGCCAGCAGCATGTGGCGGATTCGGATCATGAAGTTCTCCTTTGCGGATCGGGTTCGGGCGGCGCGCCATCTTCGTCCCCGGCGGCGGGCGTGTTGCGCCGACGGGCGCGGAAGAAGTCGCGCAGCTGGGTCGCGGCACGTTCGGCCAGCACCCCGCCGGTGACCGCCACGCGGTGGTTGTGGGCCGGATGATGGATCAGGTCGATGGCACTGCCGGTGGCCCCGGTGCGTGGATCGGCCGCGGCATACACCAGCCGTGCCACGCGGGCGTGGATGATGGCGCCGGCGCACATGGAACAGGGCTCCAGGGTCACGTATAGCGTGGTGCCGGGGAGGCGGTAGTTGCCAACACGCTCCCCGGCCGCGCGCAGGGCGCGGATCTCGGCGTGCGCGGTGGCGTCACGGCTGGCGATGGGTGCGTTGTGGGTCGCCGCGAGGGCGTTGCCTTCGGCGTCCACCAGCACCGCGCCTACGGGCACCTCACCGGCTACGGCTGCGGCCTCGGCCTGTGCGAGCGCCTGTTCCATCCAGCGCACGTCATCCTGCTCGCTCATGCGGCGCTGGCGGGCGCGAGCTCGTCCAGCGCCCGTTCGATGGCGCTGGCCAGATCCTGCGGGCGCCGCGTGGGGGCGAAGCGCCGGATGACGCGGCCGTCCCGCCCCACCAGAAACTTGGTAAAGTTCCATTTGATCCGCTGCGTGCCCAGGGCACCGGGGCCGGCCGTCTTGAGGTGGCGGAACAGCGGGTCGGCGCCCTCCCCGTTCACCTCGATGCGGGCGAACACCGGGAAGCTCACGCCAAAGCGCAGACCGCAGACCCGGATGGAGTCGGCATCGCCCGGCTCCTGGCGACCGAACTGGTTGCAGGGAAACCCCAGCACCCGAAAGCCGCGTTCGCCGTAGCGGTCCTGCAGCGCCTGCAGCCCTTCGTACTGCGGGGTGAAGCCGCATTGCGAGGCGACGTTGACGATCAGCAGCACCTCGCCGCGGTACTCGTCGAGCCGCTGCCGCCGGCCGTCGGCGCGGGGCACTTCGAAGTCATACACCGTGGCTTGCGGGTCGGCCATTATCCGTCCGCCTCCTGTCGCGCGAAGGATTGGAGTTCCGCCTCGAGGTCCGTAAGGCTGGCCGCCATGCCGCGGGACAGGGCGGCCACCAGGGCCCGGGGCGAGCGTTGTTGCAGGGCTTCGGTGGCCTCGAAATGCGCCAGCTCGGTCCGGTCAGCACCACCCAGCCGGGTCCGCAGCCCCACGCGGGCGGCATCGCGGCCGCTGTTCGTATCCAGGTCACCGTACAGGGCCGTGACCAGCACGTGCAGTTCCACCACCGGTTGCCCGGCCGCCCGCGCGGCGCGGGCGTCGTCCACCAGAACCACGGCGCCGTCGCCACGGGTCCAGCGTTCGCGCAGCAGCTGTTCCACCTGTTCCGCCGGACGCAGGAACCATTCGTTGTAGTAGTCCGCTTCGTACTCGTGCGGCCCCAGGCGGTACACCAGCCCCTTCTCGGCATAGGCGGGGGCCACGCGCACCGAGCCCAGCTCCACTGCCACGGGCACGCCGGCATCCGTTGCGGGCGGCCCGGTGTCTTCCGGCAGTTCCAGCAGGAACCACGCCCGCTCCACCGGTTCGCGTTCGGCCAGCAGGCCGCAGCCCCCCAGCAGGAATGCGGCCAGCACCGCCAGCAGTAGCGCGCGTGTCATCAGCGTTCCTCTCCCCGGTTGTCCCGGTCCATGATACTGCGCGGCGGCGGTGCCCCGAACAGGGTACCCGCCGGATTGCGCCGCACGTCTTCCGAAAGGCTGCGCAGGCTGCGCGTGGTGCTCTGCAGCTCTTCCAGGGTCTCCGCCAGTTTCGCCTCGTTCACTTCCACGCCACGATCCAGGCGTTCCACCATGCCCTCGATCCGGGCCACCAGCTCGCCAATCTCGGCCTGTTCCGCGGTGCGCCTCAGCTGACGCATGGTCTCGCGGGTCTCGCCCGGGAGGGCCTGCGTATCAGGATGGTCGAGGAGGTTCTCGACGGATTCCATGATGCGCTCGGCACTGGTGGCCGTGGTCTCCAGTTCGCCGATCAGGTCGTCCGCCCGTCCGGCGATACCCTCCACGTCGATGCTCGAGACGGTGTCGTCGAGATTGACCAGCAGGCTGTTGAGATTCCCCACCACGCCCTCGATATCGATATCGTCGATGCGTTCCAGCAGCTTCTCGGCATACTCAATGAACTGCATCGTGATGCTGGGCGCCGACGGCAGATAGGCGTACTCGGGATCCCAGGGGTGGTCCAGCGGCGGGTGTTCCGCGGGATCGGCGAAGTCCGCCTCCAGGTAGTTCATGCCGGTGATGCCCTGGGCCGCCATGCGCACCCGCAGCCCGGCCTCGACCAGCTGCTCCAGGACATCGTCCTCGAACAGGGCTTCCTGCGGCGTGGTCGCAAAACGGTCCGGCCACAGGCGCGCGCGCACCAGCACGTAGCGCTTGCGTTCCGCCGGGGGCACATCCTGTTCGTACTCCACCGAGGTGAAGCCCAGCCGGGTGACCTCGCCGATCTGGACACCGCGGAACTTCACCGGGGCGCCGACCTCCAGCCCCTGCACCGACGAATCCATGTAGGTCTCGATCATCATCGACGGTCGGAAGAAATTCCCCGCCGTCGCAATCAACAGGATGATCACCAGCGATGCGAGCCCGCCGAGGATGAACAGGCCCAGCCGGAAATGCTGTCGGGCACTCATGCGGAGGCCTCCTCGCCGTTGGCTGCTTCGTCGTGGTCACCGCCCAGAAAGCGCCGCACCCAGGGGTGTGCCGACTCCTCGCGCAGGCGTCGCGGATCCCCGTCGGCGACGATGCCCCGGGTTTCCTTGTCGAGCATAATCACGCGGTCGGCGATGGCAAAAATGCTCGCGAGCTCGTGGCTGACGATCACGATGGTCATGCCCAGGCTGCGCGCGAGCCGCCGGATCAACCGGTCCAGCTCGCGCGAGGTAATCGGATCCAGCCCGGCCGAGGGTTCATCCAGGAACAGCACCGAGGGGTCCAGCGCCATGGCCCGCGCGATGGCGGCACGTTTCTGCATGCCACCGGAGATCTCCGAGGGCATGAAATCCACGAACGCGCCCAGCCCCACCAGCTGCAGCTTCGCGCGGGCCACAGCGTCCATCGCCGAACGCGGCAGAGCGGTGTGAACCTCCAGCGGCAGGCGCACATTCTCCTGCAGGGTCATGGACCCGAACAGCGCGCCCATCTGATACATCACCCCCATGCCCCGCAGGATGGCCTCGAAACGCTCGCCGTCGGCGTGGGCAATATCCGCGTCGCCGATCCAGATCCTTCCGGCCTGCGGGGTATACAGCCCGATCATGTGCTTGAGCAGCGTGCTCTTGCCGCTCCCGGAGCCGCCCAGGATCACGAAGATCTCGCCACGGCGGACCTCGAAGTTCAGATCCCGCATCAGCACGAAATCGTCGAAGCCCATGGTCAGGCCTTCCACCCGGATCACCGGATCCGTATCGGACTGCGCCATGCCTCACACCCCCAGGTGATAGAACAGGACCGCGAACAGGCCGTCGAACACCACGATCAGGATGATCGCCGTAACCACCGCACTGGTGGTGGAGCTGCCCACGGCCGCCGCGCCGTTGCCGGTCTGCAGGCCGCGCAGGCAGCCAACGCTGGCCACCAGCAGGCCGAATACCCCGGCCTTGAACAATCCGGAGAACAGGTCCGAAAGCGACACCGCGCCGGTCACCTGGTTGAGAAACGCAACCCACGGGATGCCGAAGCCCTGCAGCACCAGGGCCGCACCCAGCAGGCCGATCAGGTTGGCGTACAGCGCCAGCAGCGGCGCGACCAGGGTGCCCGCCAGCACCTTGGGCACCACCAGGAAGCGCACCGGATCCAGGGCCATGGTCTGCAGGGCATTCACCTCCTCGTTCACCTTCATGGTCCCGATCTCGGCGGCGAACGCCGCCCCCGAGCGCCCCGCCAGCAGGATCGCCATCATCAGCGGGCCCAGCTCGCGGAACAGCGACACCGCGACCAGATCGGCCACGAAGATCTCCGCCCCGAACTGACGCATCGCGATCGCCGACTGGAACGCCAGGATCACGCCCATCAGGAAGGCGATCAAAGAGACAATCGGCAGGGCCCGGAACCCGGCAACCTCGGCCACGCGAAAGGTATCGCCCCAGCGCACCTGCCGCGGATGCCGCAGCGCCGCCCCCAGGGCACGGCCCAGTTCGCCGATGAACGCCATCTGCTCCCAGCCTGCGCGTCCCACCTGTCCGACCGCGTCCATCCAGCGGCTGCGCCAGTCACTGCGGCCCTCACCGCGCGCGGGCGTCACCGCATCCAGCTCACGATACGGAGCCAGCTGCTCCTCGACCATGCGCGTGGCGCCGACTAGCTCCAGCGTCACCCCCCCGGCCGCGGCATCCCGTTCCAGCGCGTGCAGCAGGGCGGCCCCGGCTCCGTCACAATAGCTCAGACCGGTGACATCCACGGGCAGAGTCCCGCCCCCCGCCTCGCGCGCCAGCAGGCGCACGCGATCGCGCAGCGGGCCCCAGGACCGTTCCACCGCAGCGGTGTCCAGGCTGCCCGACAGGCGCAGACCGGGGGACGGTCCGTCTGTGGCATCATGTTGGAAGGCTGGCCGCTGGGCCCCTGACGCTGTGTCCATGCCGTTTTCCCGACTCGTGCGCGACCATGGTAGCCGCGCCGGAGCGCGGGGGACACTCTGCAGATACAGGGGAACCATCCGGCCGCTACAAACTCTTCTGCAACTCCCCCATAACGCGAGAATGCCATGTCTTCGGGAACGGACGCCCTGCAGCGGGTGGAACAGGCCCTCAACCAGATCCTTCTCGGCAAGCCCCGCGCCATCCGTCTGGCGCTCACCTGCCTGCTGGCCAACGGCCATCTGCTGATCGAGGACCTGCCCGGCGTGGGCAAGACCACGCTGGCGCACGCACTGGCGCGCGCGATGAACCTGGACTACCGCCGGGTCCAGTTCACCAGCGACCTGCTCCCGGGTGACGTGCTGGGCGTATCGGTGTTCGAACAGGGCAGCGGCGAATTCCGCTTTCATCCCGGGCCGATCTTCACCCAGGTGCTGCTGGCCGACGAGGTCAACCGCGCACCACCGAAGACCCAGAGCGCCCTGCTGGAAGCCATGGAAGAACGCCAGGCCAGCGTGGAAGGCGCGACCCGCGACCTGCCCGAGCCGTTCTTCGTGATCGCCACCCAGAACCCCGAGGAGCAGGTCGGCACGCATCCGCTGCCGGAGTCGCAGCTGGACCGCTTTCTGATGCGCATCGAACTCGGCTACCCCGACCCAAGGGCCGAGCGCGCCCTGCTGGAACGCCGCGGGGACACCGGCCACCCGGCCCCGGACACCATGGCCACGCCGGAACAGCTGGCCGAGTGGCAGGCATCCGTGGATGCCGTGCACGCCGATTCCAAGGTGCTCGACTATCTCCAGGAGCTGGTGGCTGCCAGCCGCGATACCGCCCGCTTTGCCCACGGCCTGTCGCCGCGTGCCGGCGTGGGCCTGCTGCGCGCGGCACGTGCCCATGCGTTCCTGGATACGCGCGACTACATCACCCCCGACGACATCGCCCGGGTCCTGCCGGCGGTGGCCGGCCACCGCGTACGCGCCCGCGAGCCGCAGGATTCCGCCCGCACCGTGGAGGCCCTGCTGGAATGCGTGCCCAGCCGCTGAACCGCCGGCGACGCCTGCGCGGCACCTGGCAGCGCCTGCGCGACGACGCGATCCGCTGGATCAACCGCCGTCACGCGCACGACGGCGAGCATGCGCGGCTGGGCCGCGACCGCATCTACATCCTGCCCACCCGCGCCGGTTACACCCTGCTCGGGATTATCCTGATCATGCTGCTGGGCTCCATCAATTACGCCAACAACATGGCGTTCCTGCTGACCTTCCTGCTGGCCGGGATCGGGCACAACGCCATCTGGTACACCCATCGCAACCTGCTGGGACTGGAGATTCGCCCGCTGCCGATCGACCCGGTGTTCGCCGGGAGCGCGCCCGAAGCGCAACTGCGACTCCATGAAACCGACGGCCGGGGACGCGAAGCCATTAACGTGCGGGTCGGTGCACACGCTTGCGAACCGGTCGCCATCCCCGCGGGTGGCCGGAGCGATGCCCGCATCGTGCTGCCGGCCGTGCCGCGCGGGGTCTACCGCCTGCCGCGCCAGCGCGTGGACACGCGCTTCCCGCTGGGGGTCCTGGAGGCCTGGAGCTGGCTCAATCTGGACGCCGAGATCCTGGTCTATCCGTCGCCCGTGGACCCCGGCCGGGCCCTGGCCGGACACGGCGACGGCGACGAGGACACCGGCGCCCGCGGGCAATCCGAGGAACCGCCCGACCACATCCGGCCCTACCGCCCCGGCGACCCGCCCGGCCGCATCATCTGGAAGGCCTATGCCCGCAGCGGCAAGCTGCATGTGCGCGAAAGCCCCGGCGGGGTACAGGACGACCTCTGGTTCGACTACGACGCCCTGCCCCACGGCGACACCGAGACCCGCCTGTCGATGCTCTGCCATCAGGTGCTGGAGGCCCATGCGCAGGAGCGCGCCTGGGGCCTGCGTCTGCCGGGCCAGCGCATCGACCCCGGCCAGGGCCCGGAACATCGTGACCACTGCCTGCAGGCGCTGGCCCGTTTTCGCGCCGCCCCGGCACCCCTGCCGCTGGAGGACGGAGCATGAGGGAGGGCTGGCTCACCCGCCCGGCCCCGCCGCGCGAGGAACTGCGCGGGCTGGGCATCGCGCTGATCGCCCTGCCCGTGGCCGCGCTGCCGCACGCCTGGTACCAGCCGGCCTGGGTGACCCTGCTGATGGCCCTGGCCGTGCTGCTGCGCGGCTGGGTGCACTGGCGCGGGACCCGCGCGCCCTCGCTGTGGGTGATGAGCCTCCTCGCCCTGGGTGCCGGCGCCATGACCCTGGCACATTACGGCACCCTGTTCGGCCAGGAGGCCGGGAGCGCGCTGCTGCTGGTGATGATCGCGCTCAAGCTGCTGGAGGCGCGCAGCCGACGCGACGTGGTCATTGCGCTGTTTCTGGGTTATTTCGTCATCGTCACCACGTATTTCTTCGACCAGGCTTTCTGGATCGGGCTGTGGTCGCTGCTGGGGGCGCTGCTGCTGACCGCGGCCCTGGTGCAGCTGCACGCCGCCCGCCCGCTGTCGCCGCAGTTTCTCGGCCGGCGCGCCGGGGGCATGCTGGTGCATGCCCTGCCGTTCATGATCATCCTGTTCATCGTGTTCCCGCGCATCGAAGGGCCGCTGTGGGGCGAACGCGAGGATGCCGACGACACCGCGCAGACCGGGCTGTCGGACGAGATGAACCCCGGCGACATCGCCGAACTGCTGCAGGACGAAACCGTCGCCGCCCGGGTCGAATTCCACGGCGAGATCCCGCCGACCCGCGCACAATACTGGCGGAGCATGGTGATGACCGACTTCGACGGCCGCCAATGGCGTGCCGATCGTGGAGATTCGTCGATCGAACCGCCCGCGGTGGAGGGCGATACCGTCGACTACACTGTCACGCTGGAACCCACGCGTTCCCGCTACCTGCCGGTTCTGGAATATCCCGCCCGCTTGCCCGACGATGCCGAGCTGCGCGCGAACCATCAGGTCATCCGCGACCAGCGCATCACCGGGCGCATCCAGTACACCGCCAGCGCCGATCTGACGCGCCCCCCGGGCAGCGACGCCGACGTCCCCACCCTGGACCCCGAGACCCGCGAGCGGGCCCTGGCGCTGCCCCCGGGCGCCGCGCCGCAGGCCCGCGCCCAGGCCGGGCTCTGGACGGCCACGCACGACGACCCGCGCGCCATCATTGAAACCGCCCTGGCGCGTTTCTCCGGCGAACCCTACCGCTACACCCTGCAGCCACCGCAGACGACGGGCGATCACACCGATGCGTTCCTTTTCGATACCCACGCCGGCTACTGCGAACACTACGCCTCGGCGTTCGCGGTGCTGATGCGGGCGGCGGGCATCCCCGCGCGGGTAGTCACCGGCTATCACGGAGGCGAGTGGCGCGAACGCGGTGGCTATCTGCGCCTGCGCAATGCCGACGCCCATGCCTGGAACGAGGTCTGGATCGATGGCGAGGGCTGGCGGCGGGTCGACCCCACCGCGGCGATCGCGCCCGAGCGTATCGAGCAGGGACTGCAGGGCCTGTCACCCTCCGAGGGCGAGCAGACGCCGGACTTCCTGCGCCGCGAGGGCCTCTCCTGGCTGCAGCAGGCGCGCTTCGAGCTGCAGGACTGGCGGGAGTTCATCGGCTTTCGCTGGGAGACCTGGGTGCTGGCGTTCACCCCCGAGCGTCAGCAACGGCTGTTCGAGCGCTTTGGCCTGGACCCGCGCGACTGGCGCAGCGTGCTGATCGCGCTGGGGGTCAGCTTCGGCACCCTGGCTGCCGGGGTCGCGCTGTGGCTGCTGCTGCGCGGACGCGAGCGCCGGGATCCGGCGCAGCGCGCCCTCCACCGGTTGTCCCGGCGCCTGCGCGGTGCGGGCCTGGCGCACCAGCCGCACGAGAGCGTGGATGCCTGGGTGCGGCGCGTGGCCGCGGCCCGGCCGCAGGACCGCGAAGCCCTGGAGGCCTTCGCCCGGCACTACAACGCCCTGCGCTTCGCGCCGCTGGACAGGCAGGGACGGCACGAACAGGGCCAGGCCCTGAAGGCCGCCCTCGCCCGCATCCCGCGACGCCGGCCGACCACGGACACGGACGCGGAAACGCCTGCCGACACCCGGGCCTGAGCGGGGCTCCGGGTCAGGAGCGGGGGGTCAGCGGGATCAGAAGGTATTGGCCACCGAGGCCACGCCCGGCGCCCGCGAGCGCACCAGGCGTTCGACCACGTTCTTGAGATCCAGGGTGGAACGCGGGCAGCCGACGCAGGCCCCCTTCAGGCGCACGCGCACGGTGCGCCCGTCCAGCTCGACGAACTCGATGTCGCCGCCATCCTGCATCATGATGCGCCGCGCCTCCTCGATGGCCTCGCGCACCGCGTCCTCGTCGATGGGGCCGTCGGCCGGCACGTCGGCCTGTTCCCGCGCCGCATGGGTCTGGGCCCGGTCCAGCCGCAGGGCCAGCTCCGGATCGAGCTCCTCGATCGCGTCCAGCTCTTCCTCGCTGTAGACGTGATCCGGGTCGTCCTTCAGCAGGTGCGACACGTCCACCATGACCTGTGCGTTGTCGGGACGCGTTTGATCTCCCGCCATGATCCGGCCTCCGCTAGCTCGCAGTGCGGTCAGTATAGCAACGCCGCGCGCGATCACGTCGCGAGGCCTCACCGGCTCCCCGGATTCCGCCGGACCCGGCGCGGGCCAGCGCAGGCGCATGCGCAACCGGCGCAGGTCGTCCGCATCCACCCGCCCCGGGTACAGCCACAGGGTCCCCGGGCGCCCCCCACCCGCGGGGCGATAGCGCAGCACCACGCGGGTAGAGAACACCCGGGTGTCCGGCAGGATCTCGATATCGTGGATGCGTTCCTGGCGCAGGCCCTCGGCGGTGGCCAGCCACCAGCGCCCGTGCGCGGTGCAGCCCAGCCAGTCGAAGTGCGGCTGGCGGCCACGCCGGGACCAGCCGAACGCGGCCGCCACCAGGACGCCCGCCGCCGGCCATGTCCACCACACGCCGTAGACCAGCGCGTACAGCACGACCGCGGTGCTCAGCAGCACCTGACCGGCGAGAATCCGCCGCGCGAGCCGCGGGTCAGGGTGCAGGCGCAGCCGCAGCGGCGGCGCGGATGAGCGGGGCAAGCCGGGCTATCCCGGCATCCGCGGTGGTCTGGCGGCCCATGACCACCTCGTAGAGCACGTTGTCGGGATAATCCAGCAGCCGTTCAAAGGCATCGCGACCCTCCTGGTCCAGTTGCGCATATCCCTGCGCGAGAAACTCCCCGAGCAGCCAGTCGTTCTCCAGCATGCCCCGGCGGCAGCGCCAGCGAGTGCGGCTGTCGGGTTCCATCACAGTGACCTCTTCAGCATGGTGCGGCGGATGTCGCTGATCGCCTTCGCCGGGTTGAGGCCCTTCGGGCACACCTGCGTGCAGTTCATGATGGTGTGACAGCGGTACAGCTTCCAGGCATCGTCCAGCCGCTCCAGCCGGTGCTCGGTCGCCTCGTCGCGGGTGTCCTTGATGAAGCGCGCGGCCTGCAGCAGCGCGGCGGGGCCGAGGAACTTGTCCGGGTTCCACCAGTACGACGGGCAGGCCGCCGAACAGCAGCCGCACAGGATGCATTCGTACAGCCCGTCCAGCTCGTCGCGGTCGGCCGGATCCTGCTTGCGCTCTACCTCGGGCTCCGGGCTGTCGTTCACCAGCCAGGGCTCGGCGGCCCGGTACTGGTCCCAGAAGTTGGTCATGTCCACGATCAGGTCGCGGATCACCGGCATTCCCGGGAACGGGCGCAGGGTCACCGGGGTGTCGAGCTCCTCCAGCGGGGTCACGCAGGCCAGGCCGTTGGTGCCGTTGATGCTCATGCCGTCGGAGCCGCAGACCCCGTGCTGACAGGAACGCCGGAAACCCAGCGAGTCGTCCTGCTCCTTCAGCAGCAGCAGGGCATCCAGCAGCATCATCCCCGGCTCCACCTGCTCGTCGGGCAGGGTGAAACGCTGCATCTTCGGTAGCGTGTCGGTCTCCGGGTTGAAGCGGTAGATCGAGAATTCCATCAGTAGGTGCGCTCCTTCGGCGGGAACGAGGCCACGGTATTCGGCCGGGTCCGCACCGGCTTGTAGTCGAGGCTGTCGTCCTCCAGCGAATACAGGCTGTGGCGCAGCCAGCGCTGATCGTCGCGCTCGGGGAAATCGATGCGCGAATGCGCGCCCCGGCTCTCCTCGCGCCCCAGCGCGGAGCGGATGGTGGCGATCGCGCAGTCCATCAGGTTCTCCAGCTCCATCGCTTCCACCCGCGCGGTGTTGAACGTGGGGGTGTGGTCATGGATCACCGCGTGGTCCAGGCGTCGGCGCAGCTCGCGCACCTTCTCCACGCCCTCGCGCATCACCTCGTCGGTGCGGAACACCGAACAGTGGTCCTCCATCACCTTGCGCAGTTCGCGCTTGAGCCCGTCCACCGACTCGGTTTCGCCGGTGCCCGAATCCCGCCGATCCCAGCGGGCGAGCCGGGCCATGGCCGCCTCCACCGCGGATTCGTCCAGCGGACGGTGATAGCGGTTCTCCTCGAGGTATTCGAGGATGTGATTGGCCGCCGCGCGGCCGAACACCAGGATGTCCAGCAGCGAGTTACCCCCCAGCCGGTTCGCCCCGTGGACCGAGACACAGGCCGCCTCGCCGGCGGCATACAGCCCCGGCACCGGGTCCTCGGGCGAGTCCTTGACCGGCGCGACCACCTGCCCGTCGCGGTTGGTGGGGATCCCGCCCATGCTGTAGTGACAGGTCGGAAACACCGGGATCGGCGCGTCGATCGGATCCACGTTGAGAAAGGTCTGGCTGGCCTCGCGGATGCCCGGCAGGCGCTGCATGATGGTGTCCGCCCCCAGATGGCGCAGGTCGAGGAACACGTGGTCGGCGTTGCGCCCGCAGCCGCGGCCCTCGCGCACCTCGGTGGCGATCGCGCGCGAGACCACGTCGCGCGAGGCCAGGTCCTTCGCGTTCGGCGCATAGCGCTCCATGAAACGCTCGCCGTCCGAATTGACCAGGTAGCCGCCCTCGCCGCGCGCACCCTCGGTGATCAGCATCCCGCGCCCGGCGATCCCGGTGGGGTGGAACTGTACGAACTCCATGTCCTCCAGCGGGATCCCCGCGCGCAGGGCCATCGCCATGCCGTCGCCGGTGTTGATCAGCGCGTTAGTGGTGGTGCGGAACAGCTGCCCCGCCCCGCCGGTGGCGATCAGCGTGGTCTTGGCCTCGATCACGATCGGCTCGCCACTGAGGATCTCGAACGCCAGCACCCCCAGCACGTGCCCCTCGGCATCGCGCAGCAGGTCCACCGCGAAATATTCGTCGAAGAAATGCGTGCGTGCGCGCAGGTTCTGCTGGTACAGCGAGTGCAGGATCGCGTGGCCGGTGCGGTCGGCGGCGGCACAGGTGCGCGCGGCCTGGTCCTGGCCGAAGTTCTGGCTCTGCCCGCCGAACGCACGCTGGTAGATGTTGCCGTTGTCCAGGCGCGAGAACGGCACGCCGAAGTGGTCCAGCTCGTAGACCACCTTGGAAGCGGCGCGGCACATGTATTCGATCGCGTCCTGGTCGCCCAGGTAGTCGGAACCCTTCACCGTGTCGAACATGTGCCAGTGCCAGGAATCGGGCAGCACGTTGGCCAGCGCGGCGTTCACCCCGCCCTGGGCCGCCACCGTGTGCGAGCGCGTGGGGAACACCTTGGACACCACGGCCACCTTGGCCTCGGCGTTGGACAGCTGCAGGGCCGCCCGCAGGCCGGCCCCGCCGGCCCCGATGATGAGGGCGTCGAACTTGCGCCGGGTCACGTTCATGAGAGCCATGCCTTGAACAGGATTGCGAAGGCCCACAGGCCAAGGACCAGCAGGCCGGTGGCCGACAGGATCAGCACCGTCAGGCGGATGCCGAAGGGATGGACGTAGTCCATGATCACGTCGCGCAGGCCGATCCAGGCGTGCAGCAGCAGGGCCAGCACGCCCAGTGCAGTCAGCAGCCCGACCACCGGATGCCCGACGAAGGCGATCCAGAGGGCATGATCGGCCGGCGGGAAAAAGACGAAATAACCCAGCATCAGCACGGTGAACACGCCCAGGTACACGGCCGTGATCCGCTGCAGCAGCCAGGCCCGCTGTCCGCTCAGGAGTCTCACAGCCACAGTCCTCCCCAGACGATCAGGGTGGCGACGACCCCCGCGATCAGGGCCTGGCGCGCAGTGCGCAGCGAGCCCTCGCGGTCCTCGCCGATCCCGAATTCCATCGCCAGATAGCGGATGCCCGCGAAAAGATGATGCAGCAGCCACCACAGGACACCCAGCAGCACCAGCAAGCCCAGCGGGTGACCGACCCAGCCGGCCACGCGGGCGAAACCCTCGGGCCCGGACAGCGAGAGCTGCAGCAGCCACAACAGCACGGGGATCGCGAGAATCAGCAGCACGCCGGTCACGCGGTGCAGGATGGAAACCACCGCGTTGAGCGGGAAGCGGATCCTGCGCAGATCCAGAAAGACGGGTCGAGCCGGCGGCCGGGCCATGGAACCTCTCGCGCGGATGGGCGACATAAGGGATCCTGACACCCGACACGGCGTTCGTCTACTATCGGGCCGCCAGGGAAATGCCGCCCCCGCGGCCACAGGAGATGCGTGATGCGCGAAGACTGGAAGAAACACCTTGTCGATTCCGGTGCCGAATTCGAGGGCGACGAGCTCGTCCACTACGGCAACCCGGAGCGTGAACGGCAGATGGCCGTCAACGGCGATGTCATCTGCGACCTTTCCCATCGCGGGCTGCTGGAGATCCGCGGTGCCGATGCCACCGAATTCCTCCAGGGCCAGTTCGGCAACGATATCCGGCAGGTGGACGAGCGGCACGCCCAGCTGTCCAGTTACGCCAGCCCCAAGGGCCGCACCTATGCGGTGTTCCGTGTCCTGCGCACTCAGGACGGCTTTCTGCTGGAGATGCCGGCGGATCGCGTGGAGCCGGTCGCCAAACGACTGCAGATGTTCGTCCTGCGCTCCGACGTGATCATCGAGCAGGCCGGCGACAGCCGCATCCGCTTCGGCCTTTCCGGTCCGGATGCCGAGAAGGAGCTGCAGGACGCCCTGGGCGCCTGTCCCGCGGAGATCCACGAGGTCGTGGAAAAGGACGGGGTGACGGCGCTGCGCGTGCAGGGCGTGCACCCGCGTTTCGAACTGTTCGGCGGCTTCGACGCGATGCGCCGGCTGTGGGACGCCCTCAATGTGCGCGGCGCCCCGGTGGGCCCGCACGAATGGCAGCTGCTGGACATCCTCGCCGGGATCCCGAGCGTGGTCGAGGCCACCACCGAGATGTTCGTGCCGCAGATGCTCAACCTGCACGCCCTGGGCGCGATCAGCTTCGACAAGGGCTGCTATCCGGGGCAGGAGGTGGTCGCGCGCATGCACTACCTCGGCAAGCTCAAGCGGCGCATGTTCCGCCTCGCGATCCAGGATGGCGAACCCCCGACACCGGGCATGCCGGTGTTTCGCGCCGATGGCAAACCCGACCAGGCCGATGGCGAACTGGTCGCCGTCGAACTGCACCCCGACGGCCAGTATTCCGCGCTGGCGGTGCTCAAGGTGGACGCGGCCGAGGCCGAACTGCGCTGCGGCGCCCCGGACGGTGCGCCGGTGACGCTGTGCGACCTCCCCTACGACGTTCCCGAAGGGGCCTGACGCATGCGCTTTCTGTTCTTTTTCTTCGTCCTGATCCTGCTGGCGCTGTGGGCGGCGTTCTTCAGCCGCCCCGACAATCCGACCCTGTCCAACTGGCTGTACGCCCTGGCCGGCGTACTCGCAGTGTTGTTCCTGATCGGTTATCTCCGCCTCGACGGGGTGATCTGACCTCTCGGGCCACCGAGCCCCTCGTCCCCCCTGCGCTTTTTGGGGAAATAATTGGGTACACATACAAAAGGCTCCGCCGGTTGCGACCGACGGGGCCTTTTTGCCCTGCTGGCGTTCTACGACTTCCCGGCCGCGCACAGGCAGTCGATCCGGACCACCAACCCGATCGAATCGACCTTCGCCACCGTGCGCCTGCGCACCGCCAAAACCCGAGGTTGCGTGACGCGTAACACCATTTCGAGCCTGACGTTCAAGCTCGACCGGAGTGCCGCCTGATCCAGTCATCGCTCATCCACCAGACTTGACCATAACTCCACCCGCGCAGCCGACCCCTTTGTGCGCCAACGTACAGATATCCAGGACCCCGCATCGTAGGGTGGCGCCACGGAATCGGCCGGAATCATCCCGGCTGTTCCCGTGCCCCCGCAGTACCGGTCGCATCCCGCGCCGGACGGGAAACAACCTGGAGAACGCACCAATGAAAAGACTGATCGCGCTCACACTCTGTCTCGCCGGGACGCTCCCCTTCGCCGTCCAGGCCCAGCAAGCAGGCTCAACGGCGAACTTCGGACCCTCCATGGGCGACCGCGAGTTCTCGCTTTCCGGAAGCGGCAGCAGTAGCCGCAAATTCGACAACACCAACTTTGGCATCTCGGGCGATCTGGGCTGGTACCTGCGCGATCACATGATCGCCGGGGTCCGTCAGAGCATCAACTACGCCGACCTCGAGGGCGAGTCCCTGATCGATGACTACTGGAACGGAGCCACCCGGGGCTACCTCAACTTCCAGACAACGGACGGAAGGCTGCGTCCCTTTGGTGGGGGCAGCCTGGGGTTCATCTACGGCGACGGGATTAAAAACAGCGCGTTCGCCGGTCTGGAAGGCGGCCTGAAGTATTACGTGCTGGAAAACACCTACGTCCTGGGCCGCATGGAATACCAGTGGTTCTTCAGCCGCTCCAGCGATGCAGAGGATGCTTTCCGCGATGGCGCGTTCGCCTACACCGTAGGCCTTGGCTACAACTTCTGAGCCTTCTTGCCCGGGGCAGGGTCAATCCGAAAGAACGCCTGCTGCCCTGCCCCGAGGCACACCACGATCAGGGGAGCAGCAGCCCCCCGCCACTATCCAGTCGGGCCAAAAAGTCGCTTCATAACGGGTCGAAGAGCCGGTTGACAGAAAACTGGGTCCGTCCACGATCCGGCCCCTTTCGTTCACGACCCAATGCACAGCGCCCTTGTCCTGGACGACATGGGGCGACCCCGCGAGAACACGCAAACGCGCTTCAACCAGCATCTCGCTGAAGATCCTTTTGAACACCTCATATGAAGTATCGAAAGAATCTTTAAGCACCTGTTCTCTTGCCTTTTTTCTGTCTCCTGTCACCTGAAACCCAACACGCCCGGTGACGAATGTGCGGCAACGAACAGATGCCCCCTCAGTTGCGACCCCAATCTGCCGTTTCGGATGCAAAGCGGGCCCTCCCGGTCGCAGTCGCACTCCAAAGGCTCTGCGCCAGGCCAACGCGGTGGGTAACGTTTCAGGAGGCACGTAATGATGAAAAAGGTGATCGCAGTCATGCTCTGCCTGGCTGGACCATTCACCCTTTCCGTCCAGGCTCAACAAGGATCGGCCGCCAACTTTGGGCCCTCCATAGGCGACCG
Organism: Thioalkalivibrio halophilus; assembly: GCF_001995255.1. GTDB lineage: Bacteria > Pseudomonadota > Gammaproteobacteria > Ectothiorhodospirales > Ectothiorhodospiraceae > Thioalkalivibrio > Thioalkalivibrio halophilus. The sequence continues at coordinate 36,653 of NZ_MUZR01000013.1, forward strand.
CGAATTCTCGCTTTCCGGGAGTGGCAGCAGTGACCGGAGTTTCGACAACACCAACCTCGGCATCACGGGTGATATAGGCTGGTATCTGCGTGGCCACTTGGTCCTCGGCGTCCGCCAGGACATTCACTACGCCGACTTCGAGGGCGACTTCCTGACCAATGACTTCTTTCAAAACACTGCCGGCCGCCTGCGTCCCTTCGCTGGCGGGAGCCTGGGCGCATTCTACGGCGACGGCGTCAACGACAGCGGGTTCGCCGGATTGGATGGGGGCTTGAAGTACTACGTCCTGGACGACACCTACGCCCTGGGTCGCATTGAATACCAGTGGTTCTTCAGCCGCGCGAACGACGCAGAGAATGCGTTCCTCGATGGTGACGTTTCGTACACCGTCGGACTTGGCTACAACTTCTGATTCTCGTCCAGGGCCGGGACCAGACACGCACGCAGGATTTGCCTGTATCGCTCGTCGCTCTCACGGGCGCACCGGAGGCGTCTCCGCGTTCGCATGCTCGAAGGGGACCAGACGCCGACGCTCCTCGTCCCACAGGGCGAGTCGTGCGCAGTGGAGACTTTGCCGCAGCGTGAGACGACTAATCTCGCGAAGCTGCGGGAAATCCTTCAGCACCTCGGGCAACCGGTAGAACGGGATGCGGCTGGCGAGATGATGGACGTGGTGTACCCCGATATTCGCGGTCATCCAGCGCAACGGAGCCGGCAGATCATAGCAGGAGCTCCCATAGAGCGCGGCTTCGCGGAAGGACCACTCCTCGTCGTGCGCCCAGCAAGTATTCTCGAACTGGTGCTGCACATAGAACAGCCAGACGCCGATGGAAGAAGCCAGAATCGCGATCGGCAGGTGCACCAGAAGAAAGGTTCCCACCCCCACCAGCGACATCATCGCAATGACGACCAGCACGATGGCCGCATTCGTACCCATGGTGCTCAGCCACGGCATCCATCCCGCACGCATGAACCCGACGGGTACGCGGTTCCGCAACATGAACAGGTAGACCGGACCCAGGCCGAACAGGATCAGCGGGTGGCGGTACAGCCGGTAACGCAGCCGCTGCGCCCGCGGCAGGGCCTGGTATTCACGTACGCTCAAGGTGTCGATGCCCCCCTCGTCAGCGCGATCCAGATTGCCCGAGTGCGCGTGATGGAGGGCGTGGGTGTGGCGCCAGAGGTCGTAGGGCGTGAGCGTCAATACCCCCAGGGCCCGTCCCACCCAGTCGTTGGCGCGCCGGGACGGAAAAAACGACCCGTGCCCGCAGTCATGCTGGATCATGAACAGCCGCACGAGAAATCCAGCGGCGGGTATCACCAGCAACAGGCCGAGCCAGTAGCCCGCGCTCACGCTTGCCCAGGTCAAAAACCAGAAAAGGCCGAACGGGATCATCGTAACGAGCAGTTCGAAGACGCTGCGGGCGAGGCGCGGCGCACGATAAGCGGACAGTGCCCGCTGTAACGCTCGGGGATCACCGGTTGTTTCCTGGTGCAGTACTTCTGGATCCATGTATGGACTCCGTAATAGGCTCGACCTCCAACCTACGGGTTCGCAACCCATCGCCGGCGTGCCGGTTTCCGATACTGAGCCATCGCCCCGATACCGGTCACAATAGCCATTGCCTTTTAAGACATATTGGACCCATGCGCGTTCACCGACTGTTTGACACCGCACACCGAACCCGCGATGCCGCTACCCCGCGCGGGCAGCCCCGGGGTGGGCTTCAAAAGCGCCAACTACGTTGACCGATAGGGGCGGCTTCGTTCTCTGGCTGGAGCTCCCGGAGGCCGTCGATGCGCTGGCCCTGTATCGCCGGGCCCTGGGCGAGGGGATCAGCATCGCACCCGGCCCGCTCTTCTCGCCGACCGGCAAGTACCGTCATCACCTGCGCCTGAACTGCGCTCAGCCCTGGGGCGCGCGCCTCGAACGTGCACTGGCGCGCCTCGGCGCGATGGCCCGGGAAGCCGCTGCCTGAACCGGAATGCCCCCTCGGGATTCGTCTGGGCGTTCTCCACTTCGACTCGCGCCGGACATCGCGTCGCGGCCCGGCGTCCAATGGGGGCGCATCCGACGGGCGCACAAAAAAGCCCCGCCAGTAATTTACCGGCGGGGCCTACCGTTCCTAAGAATGGCAAACAGGATGGTATATATGGCGTTTTTTGCCCTATAACTTCCTGATTTTCTGGGGTGTTTGGTGGAGCGGAGGAGGATCGAACTCCCGACCTTCGCGTTGCGAACGCGACGCTCTCCCAGCTGAGCTACCGCCCCTCGAGATGCTGCGCATTCTAGCAGGGACCCAAGGCCACGGGAACCCCGGCGGCCATCCGGTTGTTCCCGGGAACGGGTCGCATTTCGGTAACGGGTGCCACAATCCGTGCGCCGTTTCGCGTGCGGCATGACAGGCAGCCGCCTAGAATGAGCTTTCTGATCGAGTCATTTGCCACAGCTCATGAGCGCGCATCCTCACATTGATGACTGGCCCCATACCTCTTCGCCGGAGTCCGGAACGAGTCTCTCCGTGCGTATCCTGGGAGCCAGCGGCGGCATCGGGCCGGGTCGCCGAACGACCTCCATTCTGATCGACCGGGACATCCTGATCGACGCCGGCAGCGGCGTGGGCGACCTGGAACTCCCGGAGCTCCAGGCCATCCGGCACGTCTTCCTGACACACTCGCATCTGGACCACGTGGCGTTCCTGCCTTTCCTGATCGACACCGTGTTCCGGGTGGACGCCCCGCCGGTAACCGTTCACGCGCTGCCCGACACCCTGGAAGCGCTGCAGCGCCACATCTTCAACTGGGTGATCTGGCCGGATTTCACCGCCCTTCCAACCCCGGAGCATCCCGCGCTGCGTTTTCGCGCTCTCGAACCCGGCGAACAGATCGACCTCGACGGACGCTGGATCACCGCCCTCCCCGCGAGACACACCGTTCCGGCGGTGGGCTATTCGGTCAGCCGCCCCGACATCGGGGCCTTCGCCTTCAGCGGGGATACCACCTCGACCCGGCACCTGTGGCGGACCCTCAATGAGCTGCCCCGCCTCGACCTGCTGATGATCGAGACCGGGCTGCCGGACGAGATGGATCACCTCGCCGGCGCCACCCGCCACTACACCCCGTTGCAGCTGGTACGCGACCTCGACCACCTGCGGCATCGGCCAAGAATCGCGATCACACACCTCAAACCCGGCTACGAGCAGACCATTCGCGAACAGCTGGCCACCCGCAACAACGGCGACATGATCGTCCTCTCCGGGAACGAGCGCTTCGAGCTGGTCGGCTGACACAGAACACGGACCGGACAGCGCCGCGATTGGTCGCGCACCGGAGCTGTGGCATCCTTGGCGGATGCGACCCCTGATCCGACTCTTTTTCCGCGGCGTGCGCCTGGTTCTCACGCCCTTCATGCTCGTGGGCGAGAAGGTGACCCGCCCGCGCGGAATCCAGCGTGATCCCGAAGAGCAGGCACGGGTGGACGAACAGACCCGCGCCCTCGCGCTCTACCACTTCCCCGCCTGTCCGTTCTGTATCAAGGCGCGCCGTGCCATGCAGCGCCTGTCGCTGGACATCGAACTGCGCAATGCCCAGCCGGCCGGCGAACACCGCGAGACCCTGCAGACGGAAGGCGGCAAGCTGCAGGTCCCCTGCCTGCGGATCGAGGAAGGAGGCGGCAGCGTGCGCTGGCTGTACGAGTCGGGCGCGATCATCGACTACCTCGAGTCGCGCTTTGATCCGGACCGGGCCGGAGCCGACCGCAATACCGAGGGCTCCTGAACCCGCAAATGACAGGGGGCGGCACGTGGCCACCCCCTCGAGACCGGATCAGACCCGGAAGTGTCCAACCCGCTGCTGCTGTTCGGAAGCCAGTTTCGACAGCTCCTCCGAGGCATTCGCGATCTCGCGCGAGCCACTGGCCGTCTCGTCCAGCACCTGGGTGATGTTGGAGATGTTGCGGTTGATCTCCTCGGCCACCGAGGACTGTTCCTCGGCCGCGCTGGCGATCTGCGTATTCATCTCCGAGATGGTGGTCACCGACTGCGTGATCGACTCCAGCGACTCGCCCGCCTCGTTCACCTTCTCGCGGCTGGAATGCGCCCGGTTCTTGCCTTCTTCCATCGCCTGAACCGCCTCGCGCGTGCCGTTCTGGACGCGTTCGATCATACCCTGGATCTCGTGAGTCGAATCCTGGGTCCGGCTCGCCAGGGTCCGCACCTCGTCGGCCACCACCGCGAAGCCGCGCCCCTGCTCACCGGCCCGGGCCGCCTCGATCGCCGCGTTAAGCGCCAGCAGATTGGTCTGATCGGCGATGTCCCCGATCACCTCCAGCACCTTGTTGATCTGCTCGGCGTCGGTCGACAGCCGCTCGATCACTTCGGCGGTGTTGTCCACCTGCGAGGTCAGATGGTTGATCGACTGCACCGTCTGCTGCACCAGCTCGCGCCCGGCGTTGGCATCCTGGTCGGTGGTCTGGGCCGCCGTGGCCGCGTCGGAGGCGTTGCGCGCGACCTCGGCCACCGTCGCGGTCATCTCGTTCATCGCGGTGGCCACCTGGTCGACCTCGTCCTTCTGCCGCGTGACCTGACCGTTGGTCTGTTCGCTGGTCGCGGACAGCTCGTTGGCCGCGGCCGCCACCTGGTCGCCACCGGCGGCGACTTCCTTGACCAGGTCCTGGATCTTGCCCACGAAGCGGTTGAACGCCGCCGCCAGATCCCCCAGCTCATTGTTGCCGTCGGCCTCCAGCCGGCGCGTCAGGTCACCATCGCCGGACGCGATGTCGTCCAGGCGCGTGACGGTCTGGCGCAGCGGCCGCACGATGCTGCGCGACAGCAGCCAGGCCAGCAGCAGGCCGAGACCAATGGCGACCACGCCCACCGCCACCACGGTGGTGGTGGCATTGCGGGCCATCGCCACGTAATCGCTGCGATCGACCATCAGCTCCAGCACGCCCACCGGCTCGCCGGAGAAATCCTCCACCGCGCGCCCGACCACGGCCATCGGGCGGCCGTCGTGGCGAACGTTGCGGATCATCTCCTCGCCGTCGAGGATGCGCCGCATCTCCTCCCGACTGAAGGTCGACTCGCCATTGATGGTGCCGGCAAAGACCTCGAAACCGCCATCACGATCGAGGTGTACCGCCACGGGTGATCCGGTTTCTTCGGTGAAGGACTCGAAGAATGCGTCATCGAAGGCCATGCCGAATTCCAGCGAGCCGATGTGCTCGTTCTGGTAGGACACCGGCACCATCCCGCGGATCCCGATGCCGAACGGGCCCTCTTCCAGCCCGGTAATCGGCTGCCGATTGCGGTTCACTTCCAGGATCGTCTGGCGCACGTCCGACAGGTCGTCGCCGTAGTTGTCGGGACTGTGGGTACGCAGGAAAGAGGTCGCCGGCGGCGTATGGAAGTGATACTGGCGCACGTCATGCTCGTCGCGCAGCTGGCCATATCCCGGCTGGGTCAGTTCCAGCAGGCGCTCAGATCCCCCTCGGCGAACGCCTGCTGAATCACCGGAATCTCGGCGATGGCCCGCGCCATCGATTCGCCCCGTTCGGCTTCCTGCTCCAGCTGGCGGATCAGCAGCCCGCTCAGGTCGTTCAGTTCCCGTTGCTCCGCGCGGTCCGCCATGTTGCCGAGGCTGTTCATCACCACCACCAGCGTGAGCACCACGACCGCCACCACAACGATGGTGACGCCGCCCATCAAGCGCGTTCCGATACGGATATTCCTGAGCATGGCTTTCCCTCTTTTGGTGTTACGGCATTCTGATCGATGCGCATTCTGCCGGGCCCTGCCCGGCCGGATGGCCAAATCAGCATACCCTCACATACTAACGGCGGCCGTCCGGAAACCTTGATCCGAATCGGCCGCCGTCGCGGAAAGCCACCTTCCGGCACGGGGCACAACACCCCGGCCGGCGGGACCCACGGTCAGACACGGAAGCGCCCGGTGCGCTCCTGCTGCGCCGAGGCCAGCTTCGACAGCTCCTCCGAGGCGTTGGCGATCTGCTGCGATCCGGCCACGGTCTCGTCCAGCACCTGGGTGATGTTGGAGACGTTGCGGTTGATCTCCTCGGCCACCGAGGACTGCTCTTCGGCCGCGCTGGCGATCTGCGTGTTCATGTCCGAGATGCTGCTGATGGACTGCGTGATCGACTGCAGCGACTGCCCCGCATCGTTCACCTGTTCCACGCTGGAATGCGCCTGCCGGCGTCCGTCCTCCATGGCCTTCACCGCGTCGCGCGTGCCGTTCTGCACCCGCTCGATCATCCCCTGGATCTCCTGGGTCGAATCCTGGGTCCGGCTCGCCAGAGTCCGCACTTCGTCGGCCACGACCGCAAAGCCGCGGCCCTGCTCGCCGGCCCGCGCCGCCTCGATGGCCGCGTTCAGCGCCAGCAGGTTGGTCTGATCGGCGATGTCCCCGATCACCTCCAGCACCTTGTTGATCTCCTCGGCATCGGTCGACAGCCGCTCGATCACCTGCGCGGTGTTCTCCACCTGGGTCGACAGGGTGTTGATCGCACTGACGGTCTGTTCCACCAGCTCCCGACCGTGGGTCGCATCCTTGTCCGTGCTCTGTGCGGCTTCCGCCGCCTCGGTGGCGTTGCGGGCGACCTCGGCCACGGTCGCGGTCATCTCGTTCATGGCCGTGGCCACCTGGTCGATCTCGGACTGCTGGCGGCCGACCTGTTCGTTGGTCTGCTCGCTGGTCGCGGACAGCTCGTTGGCTGCGGCCGCCACCTGGTCGCCGCCGGCGGCAACTTCCTTCACCAGCTCGTGGATCTTGCCCACAAAACGGTTGAACGCCGCCGCCAGATCCCCCAGCTCGTTGTTGCCGTCGGCCTCCAGCCGGCGCGTCAGGTCCCCGTCGCCGGACGCGATGTCGTCCAGACGCTCGACCGTATCGCGCAGCGGCCGCACGATACTGCGCGACAGCAGCCAGGCCAGCAGGAGGCCAAGACCGATGGCGACCACGCCCACGCCCACCACGGTGGCCGTGGCATTGCGGGCCATCGCCACGTAATCGCTGCGATCGACCATCAGCTCCAGCACGCCCACCGGCTCGCCGGAGAAATCCTCCACCGGACGCCCGACCACCGCCATCGGGCGGCCGTCGTGCTCGGTCCGGCGCACCAGTTCCTCACCGCCGGCAATCCGCTCCATTTCCTCACGGTTGAAGGTGGAGTCGCCGTTGATGGTGCTGCCGAAGGCCTCGAAGGTCCCGTCGCGCTGCAGGTAGAGGGCCACCGGGGCTTCCGTATCCGCCGTGAAGTCCTCGAAGAAGGCATCGTCGAAGGCCATGCCGAATTCCAGCGACCCGATATGTTCACCCTCGTGGGAGACCGGGACGATGCCGCGGATGCCCAGGCCGGCCACCCCTTCCTCGAGCCCGGAGATCGGCCGGCGGTCGCGGTTGGTATCGACCACGGTCTGGCGGAACCCGGAGAGGTCATCGTCGTAGCGATCCGGACGGTGTGCCCGCAGGAAGGACGTCGCCGGCGGCGTATGGAACTGATACTGACGTACGCCGTATTCCTCGTAGAGATGATCAAAACCCGGGACCGTCATCTCGTGCAGCCGTTCGCGGTCGCGCCGGGCGAAGGCCTGTTGCACGTCCGGAATGGCGGCCACGGCCTGCGCCATCGCGGTCCCGCGATCGGCCTCCTGATCGAGCTGCCGGATCAGCAGTTCGCTCAGGTCGTTGAGTTCCCGTTGCTCCGCGCGGTCCGCCATGTTGCCGAGGCTGTTCATCACCACCACCAGCGTGAGCACCACGACCGCGACCACCACGAGGGTGACGCCGCCCATCAGGCGGGTTCCGATCCGGATATTCCTGAGCATCTCTCTCTCCCTTGAAGCTTTCTTCGCGCCCGGGATTACGGGCGCCATGCTACGAGTCTCTCGCCCCCGCTAGCGGCCGGCCGCGGCCCGACTTGAGCCGCGCGGGTCACACGCCTCCCCACGCACTCAGCCCACGTGCCGCAGCAGCAACGGCTCGGCGAGCGCATACACCGCGAGGCTGACCAGCACGATGGCGACCACCGACAGCAGGGCCCCGCCGCGGATCATGTCCACCACGCGCAGGCGATTGGAGGCAAACACGATGGCGTTGGGCGGCGTGGCCACCGGCAACATGAACGCGACCGACGCGGCGAACGCCACCGGCAGGGTCATCAGTCCCACCGGCACATCCATGCGCAGCGCGAGAGCGGCCACCAGTGGCAGCAGGGTGGCGGCGGTAGCGGTATTGCTGGTCACGTGGCTGAGGGTCATGGTGACCAGCACCACCCCCGCGATCACCAGCAGCAGCGGCCACGCCTGCGCGCCCATCAGCGCCTCGGCGGTCAGTTCCGCCAGGCCCGAGGATTCAATGGCGGAACCGAGACTGAGACCGCCACCCACGAGCAGCAGCACCCCCCAGGGCAGCTCCCGCGTGTTGTCCCAGCACAGCAGCCGCCGCTGACCCGAGGCCCCGGAAGGGATCAGGAACAGCAGCCCCGCCCCGAGGATCGCGATCCCGGCGTCCGTCAGTTCCAGCGGCAGCCACGCCTCCAGCAGGGGACGAAACATCCAGGCCAGCGCCACCACCAGGAACACCGCCGCCACGCGCAACTCCGCATGGCTCCACGGCCCCAGATCGCCTACCTGCTCCTGCAGCATGCGGTCGAGCCCGTTGAGGCGGATGCGATGCACCGGGAACACCCAGCGGGTCAGCAGGAACCAGGCAATGACCAGCAGGGTCAGCGACAACGGCAGGCCCAGCAGCATCCAGTCGATGAAACCGATCCCGAGCTCGTAGCGGTCATTGAGAAACGCGACGGTCAGCGCATTGGGCGGGGAACCGATGATGGTGGCCATGCCACCGATGTTGGCCGCGAAAGCGATGCCCAGCAGCAGCGCCAGGGCCGGACTGCGGCTGTCCGGCGCCATGCCCTGCAGGCCCTGGCCCCCGTCGCGCTCCATCAGCCCCAGCACCGACAGCGCGATCGGCAACATCAGGGCCGCGGTGGCGGTATTGCTGACCCACATCGACAGCCCCGCGGTGGCCAGCATGAAGGCACCCACCAGGGTGTGCAGACCGCGGCCGGAACGCGACAGGATCGCCAGCGCCAGCCGCTGGTGCAGGCCCCAGCGCTGCACCGCCAGGGCGATCGCGAAACCGCCCATGAACAGGAAGATGGTGGGATTGGCGTAGGGTGCGGTAGCCTCGTCCATCGCCACCACGCCGGTCAGTGGCAGCAGGGCGATGGGCAGCAGGGCCGTGACCGGGATGGGCAGCGCCTCGCTGATCCACCACACGGCCATGAACAGGGTCAGGCCCAGGACCCGCCAGGCCTCCGGGGAGAAGGCCTCCGGCGGCGGGACCAGCAGGAAGGCCACGAAGACCAGCGGCCCGAGGAACAGGCCGATGCGCGCCCGCAGAGCGCTTCCGGCGGACGATCCGCCGTGATCGTGTCCGGGACCGCCGCCGGCGCCCTGCGGCGGCGTTCGCTCCCCCTCCCCGGTGGTCTCCTGCATACGTCAGCCCGCCGCGCGCACCAGGAATTCCATCAATGCCTTCTGCGCATGCAGGCGGTTTTCCGCCTCGTCCCACACCACGCTCTGCGGGCCCTCCAGCACGTCGGTGGCCACCTCTTCCTCGCGATGTGCCGGAAGGCAGTGCATGAACAGGGCATTCGGCTGCGCGCGATCCATCAGGGCCTGATCCACGAAGAACCCGGCAAACGCCTGGCGCCGCGCGCTCTTCTCCTGCTCCTGGCCCATGCTCGCCCACACGTCGGTCACGACCAGATCCGCACCCGCGGCCGCCTCGCCGGCATCACGGGTCACGGTCACGTGATCGCGGGTCGCCTCCAGCACGGAGGATTCGGGTTCGTAGTCTTCGGGGCAGGCCGCCATCAGCTCGAAGTCCAGCAGATGCGCGGCATACATGTAGCTGTGGCACATGTTGTTGCCGTCGCCGATCCACGCCACGCGCTTGCCGCGGATGTCGCCACGGTATTCGAAGAAGGTCTGCAGATCCGCCAGCAGCTGCGCCGGATGCTCCAGATCGGTCAGCCCGTTGATCACCGGCACCGAGGAATGCCGCGCGAACAGCTCCACCTTCTCGTGCTCGTAGGTGCGGATCATCACGCAGTCCACCATGCGCGAAAGCACCCGTGCGGTGTCCTCGATCGGCTCGCCCCGCCCGAGCTGGGTATCCCGCGGCGACAGGAACAGCGCGTTGCCGCCGAGCTGCTGCATGCCCACCTCGAAGGACACGCGGGTGCGGGTCGACGACTTCTCGAAGATCATTCCGAGGGTCTTGCCCCGCAGCAGGTCGTCATGGTGTTCGCCCGCCTTCAGCTGGCGTTTCAGCTCGATCGCGCGGTGCAGCACCGCGCGCGTCTCTTCGGCGGACAGATCGAGAAACGAAAGAAAATGGCGCGGATTCATGCAGAAGCCTCCCTGGTGGCCCCGGATGCCAGAAACGCATCCACCCGGTCGGCCACGCCGTTCGCGATCTGCGTGACCTGTTCGTCGTCGATGATCAGCGGCGGCAGCAACCGGATCACCCGCTCCGCCGTCACGTTCAGGATCAGCCCGGCCTCCAGCGCCTGTCCCACCAGCTCGCCGGCCGGCCGATCCAGCTCGATCCCCAGCATCAGGCCGCGGCCGCGGATCTCCACGACCTCCGGCCGGTGGCCCAGGCGCTCCTGCAGCTGCCGGCGCAGTGCCTGCCCCTGGCGTTCGGCCTGCTCGCACAGGGCCTCCTCCTGCATCACGTCCAGCACCGCCAGCGCCGCGCGCGACACCAGCGGACCGCCGCCGAAGGTGGTGCCGTGCATCCCCGGCCGGAACAGGTCGCGGGCCGCCCCCGCCACCAGATTCGCCCCGATGGGAATGCCGTTGCCCAGCCCCTTGGCCAGGCTCACCACGTCCGGGGTGATGCCTTCATGCTGAAACGCGAACCACTGGCCGGTACGACCGATGCCGGCCTGGATCTCGTCCAGCATCAGCAGCCAGCCGCTGGCATCGGCGATCTCCCGCAGGCGGCGCAGATAGCCGTCGGGGGGGATGCGGATGCCGCCCTCGCCGGTCACCGGCTCGACCAGGATGGCCACGATGTCTTCCTGTCCGGCCAGTGCCGCCACCGCGTCCGCATCGCCGTAGGGCACATGTTCGAACCCCTCGACCAGCGGCTCGAACCCGGCCTGGATCTTCGCATTGCCGGTGGCGGACAGGGTCGCCATGGTGCGCCCGTGGAAGCTCCCGTCCATCACGATCACGCGCGGGCGCTCGATCCCCTTCGCCCGTCCGTGCAGCCGCGCCAGCTTGATCGCCGCCTCGTTGGCCTCGGCGCCGGAGTTGCAGAAGAACGCGCGATCCATCCCCGCGAGCGAGCACAGCCGCCGGGCCAGCGTCTCCTGCAGCGGGACCCGGTACAGGTTGGAGGTGTGCACCAGGGTGGAGGCCTGATCACAGACCGCACTGGCCACCCGCGGATGCGCATGCCCCAGGCCGCAGACCGCAATCCCCGACAGCGCATCCAGATAGCGCCGGCCCTCGGTGTCCCACAACCAGGCACCCTCGCCGCGCTCGAAGGCGACCGGCAGGCGATTGTAGGTCTGCTGCAGGAAATCGTTCATGTTCCGTTCTCCAAACGCGAAAGCCGGCGGGTGGCCGCCGGCTTCCGGAATGCGGGTCGGACACCCGGCGCGGAACCCTCTTGCGGGAACCCGCCGGGCTCGTCGCCGATCTTACTGCATCTGCCGGGCGACGAAGTCCCAGTTCACCACGCTCCAGAAGTTCTCGAGGTACTTCGGGCGCGCATTGCGATAATCGATGTAGTAGGCATGCTCCCACACGTCGCAGGTCAGCAGCGGGGTCTGGCCGTCGCGCATCGGGTTCGCGGCGTTCGAGGTATTGACGATCTCCAGCGAGCCGTCGCCGTTCTGCACCAGCCAGGTCCAGCCGGAACCGAAGTTGCCGACCGCCATCTCGTTGAACTTCTCCTTGAAGGCGTCGAACGAACCGAAGGCGCTGTTGATGGCGTCCGCCAGCTTGCCGGAGGGCTCGCCACCCGCATTCGGACCCATGCAGTTGAAGTAGAAGGTGTGGTTCCAGACCTGGGCGCCGTTGTTGAAGATGCCGCCGGCCGGGGCCTTCCTGATGATGTCCTCCAGCGAGGCATTCTCGAACTCGGAGCCCGGCAGCAGGCCGTTGAGCTTGGTCACGTAGGTCGCGTGGTGCTTGTCGTGGTGGTATTCCAGCGTCTCGGCGGAGATGTGGGGCTCCAGGGCGTCCTTCGCGTACGGCAGATCGGGCAGTTCGTAGGTCATGGGACCTCCTTCTTCGCGTTCGTTCGTTATTCGTGGTGATGTCTCGCGGGGACCGCCCCTTCACGGGCGATCCCGAACCCGCTAACGATAGTCACCTTGGGCGGGCGATGCAATTCCCGAGTACACCACTCGACCTTTGCCGGGCCGCCGGTGCGGGCGTCGTGATACCTTTTCTTCGCAACGTAACATCGCCGCTCTGGACTGGACGGATTCCGGATGTACCCGTCCCCGATGCAGGATACCGACTTGGAAGCCAACGACCGTTTTCTCAACCGTGAACTCTCGCTGCTGGAATTCAACCGCCGGGTGCTGGAACTCGCGCGGGAACCCGGCTTTCCTCTGCTGGAACGCCTGCGTTATCTCAGCATCTCCTCGACCAATCTCGACGAGTTCTTCGAGGTCCGCGTCGGTTCGCTGCTGCAGCAGGTCGAACTGAACGTCAGCGCGCCCGGCCCCGACGGCCTGTCCGCGCAGGAACAGCTGCGCCGCATCAGCCCGGCCGCGCACCAGCTGGTGGACGAGCAGTACGCGATCCTCAACGACGAACTGATCCCGGCGCTGGCCGCCGAGGGCATCCACTTCGTGCGCCGCACCCACNNGTGGGTGCGGGACTACTTCCGCGAGCAGCTGCAGCCGGTGCTCACACCCATTGGCCTGGACCCGGCCCATCCGTTCCCGCGGATCCTCAACAAGAGCCTCAACTTCATCGTGACCCTGCAGGGCAAGGACGCCTTCGGCCGCGAATCCGGCCGCGCGGTGGTGCAGGCCCCGCGCTCGCTCCCGCGTCTGGTGCGTCTGCCGCCGGAGGTCGCCTCGGGCGACAACGACTTCGTGCTGCTCTCCTCCATCCTGCACGCCCATGTCGGCGAGCTGTTCCGCGGCATGCAGGCCACCGGCTGCTACCAGTTCCGGCTCACCCGCAACTCCGACCTGTTCGTGCAGGAAGAGGAGATCGACGACCTGCTCAACGCGCTGGAGGGCGAACTGCCGCAGCGCAACTACGGCGCTGCCGTGCGTCTGGAGGTCGCGGACAACTGCCCCGAGGAGGTCGCCCGTTTTCTTCTGCAGCAGTTCAACCTGACGGAAGAGGCCCTCTACCAGGTCACCGGCCTGGTCAACCTCAACCGGCTGATGGCGGTCCACGACCTGGTCGACCGCCCGGATCTCAAGTTCCCGCCGTTCGTGCCCGCGCTGCCGCGCCCGCACGTGGGCGCCGAACAGATCTTCCACTGCGTGCGCGAACACGACCTGCTGCTGCACCACCCCTACGAGTCGTTCATGCCGGTGGTGGAGTTCCTGCGTCAGGCCGCCAGCGACCCGGACGTGCTGGCGATCAAGCAGACCCTGTACCGCACCGGCACCCGCTCGCCACTGGTCGAGACCCTGATCAAGGCCGCGCGCAACGGCAAGGAAGTGACGGTGGTGATCGAGCTGCGGGCGCGCTTCGACGAGGCCGCCAACATCGAGCTGGCCAACCGCATGCAGGACGAAGGCGTGCACGTGACCTATGGCGTGGTCGGCTACAAGACCCACGCCAAGCTGGCGCTGGTGGTGCGCCGTGACGAAAACGGCATCAACCGCTATGCCCACCTGGGCACCGGCAACTACCACTCCGGCACCGCCAAGGCGTACACCGACTACGGCCTGATGACCGCCGATCCGGTGATCACCGAGGACGTCCACCGGGTGTTCCAGCAACTGACCGGGCTGGGCCAGGTCTCGCGCCTGCGGCGCCTGATCCAGGCCCCCTTCCGGCTGCACGACGCGATGCTGGAGAAGATCCGCCGCGAGGCCGAACATGCCCGCGCCGGACGCCCGGCACGCATCGTCGCACGCATGAACTCGCTCAACGAGGCGGCGATCATCGAGGCGCTATACGAGGCCTCGCAGGCCGGCGTGCGCATCGAACTGATCGTGCGCGGGATCTGCGCCCTGCGTCCCGGGGTGGAAGGGCTGTCGGAGAACATCGAGGTGCGCTCGGTGCTGGGGCGGTTCCTCGAGCACTCGCGGGTGTTCTGGTTCGGCAACGACGGCGAACCGGAGCTGTACCTCTCCAGCGCCGACTGGATGCCACGCAACTTCTTCCGCCGCGTCGAGGTCGCGTTCCCGGTGACAGATCCGGCCATGCGCGAGCGGGTGGCGGAGGAGTCGCTGTTCGCCTATCTGCGGGATACCGCCACGGCCTGGCGCCTGCTGCCGGACGGTCGCTACCAGCGCGTGACGCCGGCGGAAGGCGAAGCGCCGTGGTCGGTGCAGCAGTGGCTGCTGGACACCCTCTCGGGGACCCAGACCACCAGCGGGTAACGCCCGGACGCGCAGCCCGGGCCCGGATCCCGGTCAGGCGAACTCCAGGCGAACCCCGACCCGTTTGAGTTCCGCCGCCTCGGCCTCCAGATCGGCGCGGGTCAGCGGGTGCGCGTCCAGCCAGCCGTCGGCGAAGGTCAGTTCCAGGCCCGCCGTGCGCGGGCGCACCGTTTCCAGCGGCAGCGGGTCGTCGGTGCGTGGGCGGTGCAGCAGCACTGCCAGCCGCAGCAGCACCACGAGGTGACGAAACCCTTCGTCGTCCCCGGGACGCGGGTCCTTCAGCAGCGAGGGCTTGAGCTTGCGCCGATGCAGCCGCACCAGGCGCGCCAGTTCCTGTTGTTCCGGCCGCGAGAACCCGGGCAGGTCGGCCCAGTCGAGGATGTATTCCCCGTGCTTGTGGTACTTCGCGTGCGACAGCGCCAGGCCGATCTCGTGCAGCTCCGCCGCCCAGCTCAGGCGATCGCGATCATCCGCCACCAGGCCCAGCTCGTCGGCCACCTGCTCCGCCAGCCAGTCGGCGGTGGCCTGCACGCGCCGCGCCTGTTCCGCGTCCACCGCGAAGCGCTCACGCAGGTGATGGATGGTGCGTCCGCGCACGTCGGCGTGGCGGATGCGACCCAGCAGGTCATGCACCACGCCCTCGCGCAGCGCACCGTCCGAGGGATGCAGACGCTCGATCCCCAGCGCGCGAAACGCCCCGATCAGGACCGCCAGCCCGCCGGCGATCACCGGCCGGCGATCCTCGTTGAGCCCCGGGAGGTCGTCCAGATCCGCGCTGCGTTTCTTGCGGATCATGCGCTCGCGCAGGGCCTCCAGCGAGGCCAGCGTCAGCCCCGGCTCGGGGTCCAGCTCCAGCCCCTCGATCATCCGGCTGAGGGCCAGGATGGTCCCCGACGAACCCAGCGCCTGTTGCCAGCCGAGCCGGCGATAGGCGCCGACCAGCGGCTGCAGCTCGCGCCCGGCCTGCAGTTCCGCGGCCTCGAACGCACGCCGGGTCAGGCGCCCGCGCGGGAAAAACCGGCGGGTGAAGCTGACACAGCCCATCTCCAGGCTCTCGGCCCGCTCGGTCTCGAAACGCGCCCCGATGATGAACTCGGTGCTGCCGCCGCCGATGTCGATCACCAGACGCCGGTCCCCCTCGTCCGCGAGGGTATGGGCGACGCCCAGATAGACCAGGCGGGCCTCCTCGCGCCCGCCGATGATCTCCACCGGGTGCCCCAGCGCCGCCTCGGCGCGCTGCAGAAAGCGATCGGCGTTGCGCAGCTGGCGCAGGGTATTGGTACCCACCGCGCGCACGCTGCCGGGCGGCAGCCCGCGCAGGCGCTGGCCGAAGCGTTCGAGGCAGGCGATGGCGCGTTCGGCCACCGCCGGGTCCAGCCCGCCACGGGCATCCAGCCCGCTGGCGAGCCGCACCATGTCCTTCAGCCGGTCCTGCATCAGGACCTCGCTGCCCTGACGCCGCGCCACGATCATGTGAAAGCTGTTGGAACCCAGGTCCACCGCCGCGACGGTCTCGACCTGCCCGGGCTGGCCGGCCTGTCCCTCGTTCGTCATGGTCAGGCCCCGCCGAGGCGCTCCAGCACCCCGCGCGGCAGGTGCCAGACCAGGTGCAGCGGGCCGGGCAGATGGCCGCCCAGGCCGCAGGCATCGCCCTTGCCCATGGCCACCGGCGCCGCGCCGCCGGACAGCCCCAGAAGGCGGCCGGCGAGGCGCGACAGATCCGGCTCGTGCCCGACCAGCACGATACTGCCGCCGTTCTTCTCCTTCTGCAGCCGCTCCTGCAGCTCGGGGCCCACCAGCTGCCCCGGCCGCAGGCAGTCCACGGTTTCCGCCTCGCAGGCCAGCGCCCGCGCCAGCGGCGCGGCCGTCTGCGCCGCGCGGTGCCAGGGGCTGACCCAGACCCGCGCCGGCTCCGCCAGCAGCGGCACCAGTGCACGGGCCATTGCCGCCGCGCTCGCTTCGCCTTCACGGGTCAGGGGACGATCGCGGTCGGGGCCGTCGAATGCCGACGGATCCTCGGACTGGGCGTGGCGCAGCAATACCAGATCGGGCCGTTTCACGGGATCAGGCCTCCGGGTCCGGGCGCAGCATCAGCAGCGAATACCAGCCATCGCCGGCCAGCCACTCGCGATCCCGCAGCAGACCGCTGCCCGCCAGCAGCCGGTCGATCATCGTCGCGTCGAACTTGCGCGAGATCTCGGTGCGGATCACTTCGCCCGCGGTCAGTTCCAGGGTGGTGTCGAACGTGTCCACCCGCACCTGCTGCGGGGCCTGCGCCACCAGGTGCATCTCGATACGCGAACCCCCGTGATTGAACGGGGCGCGATGTACGAAACCGCGCTCGTCGAAATCGGCCCCCAGCTCGCGGTTGAGCACCGACAGCAGGTTCAGATTGAAGGCGGCGGTGACCCCCGCCGAATCGTCATAGGCCGCCTCCATTACGTCCACCGGCTTGACCCGATCCAGACCCAGCAGCAGGTGGTCATCCGGCCCCATGGTCCGGCGGATCGCCTGCAGCAGCGCGATCGCCTCGGCATCCTCGAAGTTCCCGAGGCTGCTGCCGAGAAAGGTGAACAGCCGGGCCTCGCCGTGACCGCTCTCCGCCTGATCGTCGGTCAGGGCCTCCAGGGCGGCGATGTAATCACCCGCCAGCGCCCGGATGCTCAGCTGCGGGAAGCGCTCCACCAGCCGCGCACCGGCCTCGTCGAGGATCTCCGGACACACGTCGTTGGCGACGTAATGCGCCTGCTCGCCGGCCGCGCGTTCCAGTGGCGCCAGCAGGTACTCGGTCTTGCGCGAGGTGCCGCTGCCCAGCTCCACCAGCGTGGATGCCCCGGCAGCCGTAATGATCGCCTCGGCGTTGCGCTCCAGCAGCGAGGCCTCCAGACGGGTGGGATAGTATTCCGGGGTATCGCAGATGGTGTCGAACAGCGCCGAGCCGCGGGCATCGTAGAAATACTTGGGTGGCAGGCTGCGCGGGGGTTCCAGCATCCCGGCGCGGAAGTCGGCGAGCAGTTCGGCGTGCGCGTCGCGAACCTCGACGGTGCGGCGGGAATAGCGCTCGGGAATGCGCTCGGCGGGAGATGCGGCCATCGGGGGTTCCGTCGTCCTGGGTTTTCCGGCACGCTAGCATGAAAACCGCGACGGCTCCCAGCACCGGAGTGCTTCGCCGGGACTTTCTCCGAACCACCCCGAACCGCCGACTCCCATGTGCCGCCACCTCGCCTATCTCGGTCCTCCCCTGCCCCTGCGGGCCCTGCTGATGGATCCGCCGCATTCGCTGACCGAGCAGGCCATCGGACCGCAGGAACTGGTCTACGCCCGGGTGAACGCCGACGGCTTCGGCTTCGGCTGGTTCGACGAGCGCGGCGAACCGCTGAACTATCGCCGCGCCGACCCCATCTGGCAGGACCCCAACCTGCAGACCCTCGCCGGACACCTGCACCAGCCCCAGTGGGTGGCGGCCATCCGCAGCGCGACGCCCGGCTTCGGCGGCGACACCGCCAATGCCCAGCCGTTCGCGCGCGACGGGCTGCTGTACAGCCATAACGGCCTGATCCGGGGCTTCCTCCCGCGCATCCGCCGCTGCATCCAGCAGCGCCTGGAACCGGCGATCGAGGAGGGCATCCAGGGAACCACGGATTCCGAATACCTGTTCGCCCTGATCCGCCAGCTGCTGGCCGACGACCCGGAAACCACCCTGGAAGGCGCACTGGGCGAGGCCTTCTCGCTGGTGGCCGAATGGCTGGGGGACGAACACGCCCTGCTCAACGTGATCATCGGCGACGGTCGGCGCATCGTGGCCAGTCGCCACGCGGTGAATGCCGACTCGCCCAGCCTTTACTACACCACCGACGACGAGGCGTTCCCCGACGGCAGCGTGGTGATCGCCTCGGAACCCCTGACCGACCGCGAGGCCTGGCGGGCGGTGCCGCCGCATCATCTGCTGTGCGTGGAGCCCGAGAGCCCGCCGGAACTTCTGGCCCTGTAACGTGCTCTTGCCGACATGTCCGCGAACCCGCCCCTCAATCTGCGTGACTGCCTGGCCACCCAGCATGCGCGCCTGAACGACGCCCTCGACGGCACCCCACCCGCCGCGGGCCGCAATCAGTACCATCGCGATCTGAGCCCGGTCGACTGGCACTACGCCCACTGCCATTTCATCGAGGCGGTCTGGCTGGGCGAGCGCCTGCCGCAGCAACCGCCCGAGGCGCAGCGCGACTGGCACGACCTGTACTTCCCCGAACTGAGTCCCAAATGGCGCCGGGGCGGCCGCCTGCCCCCGCGGGACCGGCTGCGGGCCTGGGGCAACGAGCGCCAGACCCTGCACCGCGAATGGCTGGCGGACCCCGCGATCCAGGACCATCCGCTGATGGTCGGCGACTATCTCGCGGGCTTCCTTGCCCAGCACCATGCAATGCATCTGGA
The DNA here is from genome assembly GCF_001995255.1 of Thioalkalivibrio halophilus. Taxonomy (GTDB): domain Bacteria; phylum Pseudomonadota; class Gammaproteobacteria; order Ectothiorhodospirales; family Ectothiorhodospiraceae; genus Thioalkalivibrio; species Thioalkalivibrio halophilus. Next base: position 55,706 of record NZ_MUZR01000013.1, read on the forward strand.
AACCCTGGAACAGGTTCGCTGGTTCGCCCGGCTGCACGGCGCGCAACCCGGACAGGCGCCCGCCCCGCCGCGGCCGGGCGCGGACAAGGGCACCCCGGTGCCTGACCGGGACTGGATCCCGTTCGACGCCGCCCGCCACACCGTCGGCTACGCCGGCGTCGACGCCTTCGACAACGAACGCGGCGTCCACGAAACCACCACCGGACCCTTCGAGATCGCCGCCCGCCCGGTCAGCAACGCCGATCATGCGGCGTTCATCGAACAGGGCGGCTACCGGCGCCCCGAGTTCTGGGATCGCGCCGGCCTGGAGTGGCTCCGGCAATCGGGTACCCGCGGCCCGCTGGGATGGTGGCGGGCAGGGGATGGGCACTGGTGGCAGACCCGTCCGGATGGCGAGGCCCCGCTGGACCCGGATGCCCCGGCGATGGGCCTGTGCTGGTTCGCCGCGCGCGCCCACGCCCGCTGGGCCGGCGCCCGCCTGCCGCACGAACATGAATGGGAACGCGCCGCGCGGGAAGGTGCGTTGCAGGCCACCGGCCAGGTCTGGGAATGGTGCGACAACGCGTTCTTTCCCTATCCGGGATTCCGGGCCTATCCTTATGAAGGGTTCTCGGTGCCGTGGTTCGACGGGGAACACCGGGTCCTGCGCGGCGGCTGCGAATGGAGCGATCCGATCCTGTGCCGGCCCAGCCTGCGCAATTTCTTCACCCCGGAGAAGCGCCACGTGTTCGCCGGACTGCGCCTGGTGCGCGACCGCTAGGGAAACACTGATCAATGTCCGAGAAGGAACCGCCATGCCTGCCCCGACCTCTGTCCCGACCCGTATCACCACCCTGCTCTGCGGCCTGATCCTGGCCGGGGCCGCCACCGCCACGCCGGCCGCCGCGGGCGGCGACGGGGCCACGGTGTTCAAGCTCTCCGGCACCGCCGAGCGTCAGGTCGAGAACGACCGCATGATCGCTACCCTCGTGGCCGAGGCCCGCGCGCCCGAAGCGCGTGATGCCGCCGCCGAGGTCAACCAGCGAATGGAGGGTGCCCTGGCGCACCTCGAGGCATTCGAACACATCGACACCCGGACCCTCGACTACAGCACCCGCGCGATCCAGGACCGCAATGACCGCAGCCGGATCACCGCCTGGCAGGTCCGCCAGAGTCTGGAACTGCGCGGCGGCGACTTCGACAGCCTCACCGAGCGCGTCGGCGAGCTGCAGCAGGAACACGAGCTCACCGTCAGCGGCATCCGTTTCGGCGTGTCCGCCGAGCGCGAACGAGAAGCACGCCGCGAGATGATCGACGACGCGGTGGAGGACCTGACGGATCAGGCCCGCGCGATGGCGCGCAGCATCGGCGCCTCGCATCTGCGGCCGCTGGAGATGGAACTGACCCGCCAGCGCAGTCACGGACCGCAGCCGATGATGGCACGCTCCGAAGGAGTTGCCAGCGCCCCTGCCCTGGAAGCCGGCGAGAGCACCCTGACCATCCGTGTGGACGGTCGCATGCAGGCCCTGGGAGCGGACACCCTGCGCGTGACACCCCGATAAGCCGGGCACGACAGCGGAGACCGCATGCGCCAGATGACCGCGCCGGAACTGAACGACTACCTCGCCACGGCGGACCCGCCGCCGCTGCTGCTGGACGTGCGTGAACCCTGGGAGTTCGCGCACTGCCATATCGAGGGCTCACGCCTGCTGCCGATGGGCCAGATCCCGTCGCACCGGGACGAACTGGATCCGCAGGCCGAGATCGTCGTCATCTGCCACCATGGCGTGCGCAGCCAGCAGGTGGCGGGATTTCTCCAACGGGCCGGCTTCCCGCACGTCATCAACCTGCGCGGCGGCGTGGACGCCTGGGCCCGCGAGGTGGACGTGAACATGCCCGTCTACTGATCCCGCCCGACCCGGCCCCGGCCGGTGCGGGGAATACTGGGACCTGCCGGCCTCATTCCGTATACTGACCGGTTTTCCGGCCCACTGCGAGCAAGCGATGAATCCTGACCTCGACCGGCTCCAGCCCTATCCGTTCGAACGCCTGCGGGCGCTGTTCGCCGATCTGGAGCTGCCCGGGGGCGTGGATCCGATCGCGCTGTCCATCGGCGAACCGCGGCACCCGCTGCCGGACTTCGTCGAGCCCACGCTGCAAGCGGCGGTCAGCGGTTACAACCACTACCCGACCACGCGCGGCGCCCCGGCCCTGCGCGAGACCATCGCCCTGTGGCTGCAGCAGCGCTTCACCCTGCCCGACGGGATCGACCCGGAGCGCCAGATCCTGCCGGTGGCGGGCACCCGCGAGGCGCTGTTCGCCATCGCCCAGGCGGTGGTCGATCCACGCGCCGGGGCCCGTGTGCTGATGCCCAACCCGTTCTACCAGATCTACGAGGGCGCGGCCCTGCTGGCCGGGGCCGAACCGGCGTTCTACGACCTGGATTCCGAGCGCGGCTGCCTTCCCGACTTCTCGCAGGTACCGGAATCGCTGTGGAAATCGGTGCAGCTGGTGTATGTCTGCAACCCCGGCAATCCCGCAGGCACGGTGATCCCCGAGGACCAGCTGCAGACCCTGATCGAGCTGGCCGAGCGCCACGACTTCGTGATCGCCGCCGACGAGTGCTATTCCGAGATCTACCATCCGCGCGGGCATCCGCCGCCGGGACTGCTGGGCGCCGCCGCGCGCATGGGCAACGACACCTTCCGGCGCTGCATCGCGTTCCACAGCCTGTCCAAGCGCTCCAACCTGCCGGGGCTGCGCTCGGGCTTCGTGGCGGGCGATGCCGGGATCCTCGAACGCTTCGCGCTGTACCGCACCTATCACGGCTGCACCCTGCCGACCCCGACCCAGGCGGTCAGCCGCGCGGCCTGGGCGGACGAGGCCCACGTCGAGGCCAATCGCGACCTCTACGCCGAGAAGTTCGCCCGGGTGGTGCCAAAGCTCCAGGAGGTGATGGAGGTCAGCACGCCGGAAGCCGGGTTCTACCTGTGGCCGCGGGTGCCGGACGGCGACGACGAGGCCTTCGCCCGCCGGCTGTATGCCGAGGCCGGGGTCACCGTGCTGCCCGGGCGCTATCTCGGCCGCAGCCACGCCGACAGCGGCTACAACCCCGGCGCCGGCCATGTGCGCATGGCGCTGGTTGCCGAACCCGAGGCCTGTGTCGAGGCCGCCGAGCGCATCGTCGCGCTGTATCGCTGAGCCCGTCACGGCCCCTTTTTCGCACCACCATTTTTCCGTCCTACGATCGACCACAAGGAAACGTCACCATGTCGGACCTGCAGAACACCATCGAAACCGCCTTCGAGCGCCGCACCGAGATCAGCCCGCGCAACGTCGAGACCAGCGTGCGCGACGCCGTGAACGAGGCGCTGGACATGCTCGACAGCGGCCGCGCCCGCGTCGCCGAGAAGAACGGCGGCGAGTGGGTGGTCAACGAATGGCTGAAGAAGGCCGTGCTGCTGTCCTTCCGTATCTCGGAGAACGAGTTCATCAAGGGCGGCTTCACCAACTACTACGACAAGGTCGCCTCCAAGTACGCCGACACCTCCAGCCGCGACTTCCGTGAAGGCGGCGTACGCGTGGTGCCGCCGGCCACCGCCCGCCACGGCAGCTACATCGGCCCCAACGTGGTGCTGATGCCTTCCTACGTCAACATCGGCGCCTACGTGGACGAAGGCACCATGGTCGATACCTGGGCCACGGTCGGCTCCTGCGCGCAGATCGGCAAGAACGTGCACCTGTCGGGTGGCGTCGGCATCGGCGGCGTGCTGGAGCCACTGCAGGCGAACCCGACCATCATCGAGGACAACTGCTTCATCGGCGCACGCTCCGAGGTAGTCGAAGGCATGATCGTCGAGGAAGGCGCAGTGATCTCCATGGGCGTCTACCTCGGCCAGTCGACCCGCATCTACGACCGCGAGAACGACGAGATCATCCGTGGCCGCGTGCCCGCCGGCGCGGTGGTCGTGCCCGGAACCCTGCCGGCAGAGAACGGGAAGTACTCGCTGTACTGCGCGGTCATCGTCAAGCGCGTCGACGAGCAGACGAAGGCCAAGGTCGGCATCAACGAACTGCTGCGCGATGTCTGAGGTCGTCCTCCACGGCATCGCCAACTGCGACACCGTGCGGCGGGCACGCCGGGCGCTGGAAGCGGCCGGCGTGGAATATCGCTTCGTGGATTTCCGCAAGGACGGGCTGGATGCCGAACGCCTGCGGGAATGGGCGATGGAGCTGGGCTGGGAGGCCCTGATCAACCGCCGCGGCGCAACCTGGCGCCAGCTGCCGAAGGAACAGCGCGAGGCCCTCGACGAGGACAGCGCACTGGCCCTGATGCTGGAGAAGCCGACCCTGATCCGCCGTCCGGTGATCGAACACGCCGGCCGCGTGCGGCTGGGCTGGGGCCCGGAGAACGCCCGGGCCCTGGGCGCCGAGTAAGCGCCCGGGTTCGCCTCAGTCGCCGGACTTGCGGTAGCCGGCGACCTCCTGCTGCAGCTGTCGGGCGAGGCCCTCCAGGGCCTCCACCGCCTGCTGCATATCGGTCGCGCCGTCGGCACTCTGGGCCGCCAGATCGTTGATATGGTGCACGTTGCGGTTGATCTCCTCGGCGACCTGGCTCTGCTGCTCGGTGGCGCTGGCCACCTGCCGGGTCATGTCGTCGATGGTGCTGACCGACTGGTCGATGGCGTCCAGTGAACTGCGGGCCTCGTCCGCCTTGCCAACGCTGGATTCGGCCTGCTGCTGACTGGCATCCATGGCCTCCACCGCACGGCCGGCCGCGCCCTGCAGCCGCTCGATGATCCCGCGGATCTCCCCGGTGGAGTCGTTGGTGCGCTGCGCCAGGTGCCGGACCTCGTCCGCCACCACCGCGAAGCCGCGTCCGGCCTCCCCGGCACGTGCCGCCTCGATGGCCGCGTTCAGCGCCAGCAGGTTGGTCTTGTCGGCGATCTCCTCGATCACCTGCAGGATCGTACCGATGTTGTCGCTGTCGCCCTTGAGCTCGTCGATCACGTCGCGCGAGCGGTTAATCTCCCCGGCCAGGGCATTGATGGTCTCCTGCGTGGCGGACACCACGTCGCGCCCCCCATGCACCGCCTGAGTCGCCTGATCGGCCTGCTCCGCGGTGCTCTGGGTATTGTTCGCAACCTCCTGCACGGTGGCCGACATCTCGTTCATCGCCGTCACCACCTGCTCCACGTCACTGCGCTGCTCGCCGGTCGCCCGGCTGAGTTCCGCACTGCGCCCTTCCAGCTGACGCGCCGAGGCGGCGATGCCGTCGGCCGCGTCCGCGACCTGGCCTATCAGTCCCGACAGCCGTTCCATCACCTGGTTGAACGCACTGCCGGTGCGGCCGATCTCGTCGCGCGTGGCGATATCCACGCGATACCCCAGATCCGCCGAGCCGCTGCCCACCGCTTCCAGGCCAGTAGCCAGACGCTCCAGCGGCCGGGTCAGCACCCCGGCGTAGATCCAGCCAATGGCCAGGGCGACCAGGAAGGCCACCACCCAGAGCCCCCACAACAGCCACCACAGCATGTTCACGGGGGCATACAGCTCACCCAGGGTCTGGTCGACGATCAGGCCCCAGTGGACGTCATACTCCTGCGCCATTTCCGGGAGCATCCGGGTCAGACCCCATTTGCGGTCACCGTCGCCGCTGAGGAATTCGCCGCCCGGGTCCCCTTCGCGATGGCGCAGCGGGGCCTGCATGATGGTGTATTCGCTCATGTCGTACCCGAACCGGTCCATGTTCCGGTGCCCGATCAGCCGTCCGTCGCCGTTGAACAGTGTGGCGCGACCGGTCTCTCCGATCGCCACACGGTCAGACACCGACTTGACGGCGTCCATCGGCAGCTGTGCCGCCAGGACCCGGCCGTCATCCAGGGGTTCCAGATAGGTGATGAAGCGCCCGTCGGCGGAGTCCGCCCCGACGTCGACATCCAGCAGGCGGTCACCGGCCTGCGCCGCGCGCACCTTGCCTTCTCGGGTGGCGCCCGGGCCCGCGCCGGCGCGTTCGGCCATGCGCCCCGACTCCGCCACGACTTCCGCGGCGTCATCCAGCAGGCCGGCCCAGCGGAACCCTTCGTACTCGGCACGCAACCCTTCCAGCGCCGTTTCCGCATCCCGCGGATCGGCGAGCTCGGCCCGGGCCACGCTGCGCAGAGCCTGACCGTGTTCCACCACGCGCCGGTCGACTGCCGCCTGCACCTGCTCGCCGACGTTGATCAGCGTCTGTTCCAGGCTGGCGTTCAGCTGACCCTTCATGCTGTGGAAGGTCACCCCGCCCATGATGGACAGCGGGATGGTGCTGACCGCGATCACCAGCAGGATCAGTTTGAGGCGCAGGCCCTGTATCTTCATCGTCATCCTCCGGTTCCTGATCCCTTTGACGGCCAATCTCCAGCCGCCTTGAGCCCCACGAAAAAACGCACCCCGGGAGGTGCGTTTCGTGTACTACTTCACATTTCTTCGGGAGCGGACGGAAGACGCTCGCCCCGCATTCCCCGGTGCCGCGCCGCGACACCGGGGAAGCCGTGTCAGCGGCGCCCGGAGGCGGCCTGACCGCGACCCCGGCCTTCGGCGCCGCGGCCCTGCCCCTGCCGCGGGCCACCTCCGCCGCGTCCGGAACGATTGCCGGCGCCATTTCCGTTGCCCTTGCCACGGGGAGCACCACTGCCCTTGCCACGGCCACGGCGGGGGCGGTCATCCGCCACCGGCTGCGGCGCCGCGTAGCCGTCGGTCTCCATCCGCTCGATCGGACGCTGGATCAGCTTTTCGATCCCGGCCAGCAGCTTCAGCTCGTCGCCGCCAACCAGCGACAGCGCCGAGCCTTCACACCCCGCGCGGCCGGTGCGGCCGATGCGATGCACATAGTCCTCGGGCACGTTGGGCAGCTCGAAGTTGACCACCTGCGGCAGCTGGTCGATGTCCAGCCCGCGCGCGGCGATATCGGTGGCCACCAGCACCGGCACGCGGCCGGACTTGAACTGTTCCAGCGCCCGGGTGCGGGCGTTCTGGCTCTTGTTGCCATGGATCGCCGCCGACTGGACGCCGTCCTTCGTGAGCTTGTCCGCCAGACGATCGGCGCCGTGCTTGGTGCGCGTGAACACCAGCACCTGCTCCCAGTCGTTGCTGCGGATCAGATGGCTCAGCAGATCCCGCTTCTGATGGCTTTCCACCAGGTGGACCTTCTGCTCCACGCTCTCCGAGGCGGTGTTGCGTGCCGCCACTTCCACGCAGGCCGGGTCGGTCAGCAGGCCATCGGCCAGCTTGCGGATGTCATTGGAGAAGGTGGCCGAAAACATCAGGTTCTGCCGCTTCTTCGGCAGCATCGCGATCAGCTTGCGGATGTCGCGGATGAAGCCCATGTCGAGCATGCGATCCGCCTCGTCCAGCACCAGGATCTCCACCCCGGACAGGTCGATCGTCTTCTGGTTCGCGTGATCCAGCAGGCGCCCGGGCGTGGCTACCACCACGTCCATGCGGCTGCGCAGCGCGCGGATCTGCGGATTCATGCCCACCCCGCCGAAGATGGTCATGGAACGCTGCTCCAGATGCTGGCCGTAGGTCTTCACCGAATCGTGAACCTGGGAAGCCAGCTCCCGCGTCGGGGTCAGCACCAGGGCGCGCGGACGGCCGTTGCCGGCGCGCGCCGGCGGATTTTCCGCCAGCTTCTGCAGGATCGGCAGGGTGAAGCCGGCGGTCTTGCCGGTTCCGGTCTGGGCCGCGGCCAGCAGGTCGCGACCGGCCAGCACTTCGGGGATGGCCCCGGCCTGGATCGGCGTGGGATGGGTGTAGCCGGCGGCGGAAAGCGCGCGCAGCAGGGGTTCGGCCAGATTCAGGCCGGCAAAAGTCGGTTGGTCAGACATGAGTGCTCCAGCGCAACCCGCCGCTCAACGCTCGGCCAAGGGGCACCCATCGGGGAAGACGACATCGGGGGGATCGAAACGATCAAGTGAACGGACGCTGACGGGCGAGGCGTTCGGTAATCCGCCACCATACGGCCTTCCCGGCCCCATTACAAGCCAGCGCGGGCTGGCTCAGTCACGGCAGGGGCACTGCTCGGCCGGCACCGGAGGGGACCACAGATACCCCTGCCCCTCGCGACACCCGACCTGCAGCAGGAAATCACGCTGCGCTTCGGTCTCGATACCCTCGCCAATCACTTCAAGATCCAGGGTCCGCGCAAGCGCGAGGATCGCACGAATGATGTCCTCGTTGGAGCGGGAACGCCCGATATCCTGCACCAGCGACTGGTCCAGCTTGAGGCGGTTCAGCGGCATGCGATGCAGCAGGGCCAGATTGGAATAGCCGGTGCCGAAATCGTCCATTGCCAGCTCGACTCCCAGCTCCTTGAGCCGCCCCAGCTCGGCCAGTGCGTTCTCCGGAGTACGCATCAGCATGGTCTCGGTCACTTCCAGTTCCAGGCGATGCGGTTGCAGGCCGTAGCGGTCCAGGACCGACTGCACCATTCGGGTCAGATGCCCGTCTTCCAGCTCCATCACCGACAGGTTCACCGCCATGCGGGGGACATGAAGCCCCTGCGCATCCCGCTCCGCCAGGTGGGCGCAGGCCTGGTCCAGCACCCACTGATCGATCGCCATGACCAGCCCGGTTTCCTCGGCCAGCGGGATGAATTCGCCCGGGGACACCCGGCCCCGTTCCGGGTGGTTCCAGCGTACCAGTGCCTCGACCCCGGTCAGGACGAACGGGTCCAGGCCATATTGGGGCTGCAGAAACAGCTCGAACTCCTCGCGCACCAGCGCCTCGCGAAGGTCGCTTTCCAGCAGGGTGCGCCACGATGTGCGTTCCCCCAGACCGGAGACGTAGGCTTCCCGGCGGTTGCCTCCTCCGCGCCGCGCCTCGTCCAGCGCCAGTTCCGCCGCGGTCACCAGTTCTTCGGTGGTGGCCCCGTCCACCGGGAATTCCGCATAGCCCGCGCTTACGGTAACCCGCAGGGACCGTCCCGCCAGCCGGAACGGTTCGCGCAGCACGTCCAGGAGTCCGTCGAGCCACTGCTCGCGGGCCTCCCCCGCTGGCGGCCCTTCCAGCAGCAGGGCAAACTCGTCCGCGCCGGAGCGCGCCACCGTGTCCTGCGGGCCGGCATACTGTGACAGACGCTGGGCGACGCCGAGGAGGACCTGGTCCGCCAGCGCCGTGCCCAGCGTCTCGTTCAGCCCCTTGAAGCGGTCGACATCCAGCAGGACGATCAGCCGTCGCGACTCGTCCTGCCCCATCGCCATCTCGATGCTGTGTCCGATCCGGTCGTGCAGCAGGGTCCGATTGGGCAGCCCGGTCCGGCTGTCGTAATGGCTCAGAAGGCGCAGCTGCTCACGCTGTTCAAAGCTCTGGGTCAGGTCGGTCCAGCTGCCGATGATCTCGCCCACTCCACTACGGGTGGGCGCGGGACTCCACTGCATCTCGTCCCGCACGCGGCGCACCCGGCCCCGGGCGTCATACAATCGGTATTCGATCACCGCATGTCCCTGCTCCCGCGCCTGTTCACGCGCCCGCCGGGCCAGGGTTCGGTCCTCCGGATGCAGACGTTCACGCCACCAGCCGGGTCGCAGCGCTTCCTCGGGGGAGTAGCCGAACAGCGGATGGAGGTTGCCACTGACCCAGTGCAGCGGGTCCCCGGCGGAGGACAGCGAGTAGATCACCACCGGCGAGCTGTCGAGCAGATGCCGAAAGCGGCGGTTGGCCCGTTTCAGTTCCCGCGCGCGCCACCGCACCTGCCAGCGCAGGACCAGTGCCAGCACGCCGAACAGAAGCACCAGCCCGCCCGCGCTCGCAAGGACCGGCGCCGCCCAGCGGGGCAGTACCCCCCGGACTTCCGGGGTCAGCGTCTCGGCCATGGCACGGTGATACGGTGAATCGGGCGTGCCCCTCCACGAAGCCAGATGACGATCCACGGCCTCCAGGATGGCCGGGTCCAGCGCGGGCGAGGCGGCGAAATACAGCCCCGTGTGGTCGAAGGAGACCGGCGTTTCGAACAGTCCGGAGCGCTCCGCGTGACGCCCGCCGTGGAAATTGTTGGTCACCGCGACGTCCGCAGCCCCCGCGTCCACCGCCTCCAGCACCCGGTCCAGAGACTGGCGGCTTGCCAGGCGCGGCTCACCATCCCCCGACGGCTCCATCTCCCGGGTCAGCCAGTCCTCGTGCACCGAACCCTCCAGCACCGCGATCCGCTGGTCCGTCAGGTCCGCCAGCGAGCGCACCGACGCCTCGCGCGGGGCATAGACCTGGCTCCATGACTGCGCGACCGGGATTTCGTGGAAACGAAATCGATGCTCGCGCTCCCCGGTCAGGGCCACATCCGGCATCAGGTCCAGTTCGCCCCCCTCCAGTTGCGCCAGGCATTCGGCCCACTGGCAGTCCCGGTACTCCAGGCGCCACCCTTCCCGCTCGGCCAGGGCCTCCAGCAGGACCGGGAACAGCCCGGCCGGGCGTCCGTCTTCCCGTGTGTAGATCTTGGGCTCGTTCTCGTACAGCCCCACCCGCAGCATCGTCGGGTCGTCCCGCGAAGTATCGCCACCACATCCGGCGAGCACAAAAAAGCCCGCGACCACCAGCGTGGGCGCAGGCATTCGCCATAGCCGATCTACGGCGTTCCTTGCTGTGGACATGCGGGCCTCCGGCCTTCCACCGTTCGACCCGTCTTATCCTACACCCGAAAACGCTCCACGCGCTGGCGCAATTCGGACGCCAGTCGCGAAAGCTGCTCGCTGGCGGTCGCCACCTGGCTGGAAGCGCTGAGGCTCTCGTCCGCGACGGTGCTGATGTTCTGCACGTTACGGTTGATCTCCTCGGAGACGGTGCTCTGCTCCTCGGCCGCGCTGGCGATCTGGGTGGTCATCTCGTCAATCGTGCGGATGGACTGGCTCAGCTGCTCCAGGCGATCGCGCACACCGTGGACTTCCTCGACCACGCTGCGGGCACTGTTCTCGTTGGTCTCCATCGCGCCCACCGCGTTCTTCACGCCCTTCTGCAGGCCGGTAATGATGGAACCAATCCGCTCGGTGGACTCGTGGGTACGCCCGGCCAGCACCCGCACCTCGTCGGCCACCACCGCAAAGCCACGGCCGGCCTCGCCGGCCCGCGCCGCCTCGATCGCCGCGTTCAGGGCCAGCAGGTTGGTCTGCTCGGTGATCTCCTGGATCATGTTCAGGATCTGGCCGATCTCTTCGCTCTTCTCGGCCACCTCGCGCACCGCATCCGACGAAGAGTGGATCTCGGAAGACAGCCGGTCGACCGCCTCGGCGGTCTGGCGCGTGGTCGCGTTGGCCTCGGTGGCCGCCTGATCGCCGGCGCCGGCCGCGTCCGCCGCGGACTGGGTATTGCTCGCCACCTCGGCCACGGTCGCGGACATCTCGTTCATCGCGGTGGCCACCTGATCGGTCTCATCCTTCTGGCGCGCCACGCCATTGCGGGTCTGCTCGGCCACCGCCGCCAGCTGATCCGTCGCCGAGGCGACCTGCTCCCCGGAATCCACCACCTGGCGCACCAGGCTCTGCATGTCCTGTTCCATGGTGTTGAAGGCGTCGGTCGCCACGCCGATCTCGTCGCAGCCACGCACCGGCAGCGGCTCTCCGCGCAGGTCGCCGTCCGCCATTTCCACCGCCCGGGCACGCAGGGCGTCGATCGCGCGCACCAGATAGCCGGCCAGCAGTATCGCCATCAGCACCCCGGCGAGGATCGCCACGCCGGAGGTACCGAGCATGATCCCCGCCGCCCGGAACTGTGCGCCGCGCGCGGCTTCGCTCATGGCCACGCTTTCGGCCGTCAGCAATTCCTGCATGCGCTGCAGACCCTGCTCCATGGTTTCCAGATGCGCGAGTGTCTGCCGACTGTAGGTCGCCTCCGCTTCGCCGTCATTGCCGTCCCGCACGGCCCCCGTAATGGCATGTGCGCTGGCGTGCAGGTTGTAATGCGGCTGTTCCAGACGGTCGAACGCCCGGCGAAATTCCGGGCTGGCCATTTCGTAGGCTTCGGATTCCTGGAAATCGTAATACCACTGCCCGAAATTGCACTGGGTATGGTCCAGCTCGCCGGTGAATTCATTGCCGGTCAGCAGCGACTGCGACAGATCCAGCGCCCATTTGACGTGCTGGGTCTCCATCTGGATCTGGAACTGCACGTCCTCCATGCGTTCCATCGCCGCCTCGTACTGCGCCGTGGTGTACCGGTCCCCGGTCAGGCTGGTCACCGCCATGGCCACCATCAGGAGCAGGACCACGCCGAAGGCCAGGGCCAGCTTGCTGCGAAGCTTGAGGTTAGCGAGCCATTGCATCGGGATCCCCTTTGAAAACTCTGTGAACTGTTTAACGCCACAAAGTCCCGAAACTTAAACCACATTGACAACGGCGTCGTCCAAGACCGAGCCCTTCACTCGGGCATCAACCAACCCTGCAGACCGATAAGCCGGACCCCATGCGGCGAACCTGCGCCACCTCAATGCCGCGCGTGCCCTCGCCCGGGCATGCACGGATGCACGCACGCGGGCACGATCCGGTATCCTGCGTGTTCGTCCCGGCCGCCCCCCGCGAACCGCCCAGCACATGCTCCGAAGCCGCATCTACGACAGCCTGATCCTGCGCATGACCGCGCGCTGGTACACCGAAGTCCTGGAGCGCCTGCCGCCCCGGGTGGCCCTGCTGGACGTCGGGATCGGCACCGCCGGCGCACTGCTGGCAAACGCCGAGGCCGTCACACGCAAGGAGCTCGCGATCACGGGGATCGACATCGACCCCGACTACGTCGAACGCGCGCAGCAGCGGCTGGCGGCATCGTCGGTGGCCGAACGGGTCACGGTGCACCGGCAATCGGTCTACGAGCACGCCGGTGGTCCCTACGACGCGGTGTATTTCTCCGCCAGTTTCATGCTGCTGCCGGATCCCGGGGCGGCCCTGCGCCACTGTGCCGGCCTGCTGCGCCCCGGCGGCCGGAGCTACTTCACCCAGACCATCCAGCAGCGCCCGTCACCGGTGCTGGAGCGTCTCAAGCCCGCCCTGCGCCGGGTCACCAGCATCGACTTCGGCCGCGTCACCTACGAGGACGAGTTCCGCACCCACCTGCGAGCCGCCGGTCTGCGGCTGGACGAATGGACCGTGCTCGAACGCCACGGCGCCCGGGCCGCCTGCCTCGCGGTGGCATCGCCGGAGAGTGTTACGCTGGATTCATGCTGAACGTCGCACCAAAACCTTTACCGGAGCGATTGCGCAAGCACCACCCCTGCCCTCCACCACACGGCCTGAAGCGGGACACAAGCGCCCCCTTCGAGCAGGGCGAGCGCCTGCGGGAACTCGGCTGCGAGGTCGTCCAGGGCTACGGCATCGCACGCCCGATGCCGGCCACAGAGATTCCCCGATGGCTGGCCCAGTGGCAGGCGGGATGAACGCCCTGTTCGCCTTCCTCGCGCCGTTTCGCGGGCTGGCGCGCGTATTCGACCCGGGCCTGCGCGGCCTGGTGATCGGTCCGCTGCTGATCAACATCGGGGTCATCATCGGGGTCGGTGTCGCCGCCGGATTCGGCTTCGAGATCCTGCTGGACACCTGGCTGCCGGCCGGCTGGGACTGGCTCGCCTGGCTGCTCTGGCCGCTGTTCGTGCTGACCCTGCTGGTAGGCTTCGGGGTCTCCGCGGTGGCCCTGGCCGCGATCATCGCCAGTCCTTTCTCCGGACCGCTGGCCTACCGCACCGCCCGGGGCCTCGGCCACGAACCGCGCCAGCCCGCACGCTCGCTGGCGGGCGAGATGGGCCACGCCACGGCCACCGCCCTGCGCAAGTTCGGCTACTACGCGCTGCTGTTCATCCCGGTGCTGCTGATTACCGTGATCCCCGGCATCAACCTGCTGGCCTCGCTCGCCTGGTTCGTCTTCGGCAGCTGGGTTCTGGCGGTGGAGTTCCAGGAGCCGCCGCTGGCCAACGACGGCCTGACCTTCGCCGAAATCCGCAAGGGTCTGGGCCGACGGCGTCCGGAGACCCTCGCGTTCGGCGCCGGAACGACCCTCCTGGCGATGGTGCCCGTGGTCAACCTGCTGCTGGTCCCGGCGGCAGTGATCGGCGCCACCCACCTGTGGGCGCGCCAGCAGTCGCGAGGCTGAGAGGACGGGGCAGGGTCAGGACCCGTTGCGCGCCGGGGAGGTCTTCCTGCCGTTCACCGTTCCAGCCGTTCGGTCAGACGGCGGAATTCCTCGCGGATCTTGTCGTTGCGGAATTCCGCGGTCTCCGGGACCTGCAGTTCGGACAGGGTCTCGAAGGTGTCCAGGCCATCGCGGATCAGATCCGCCACGTTGGCGCTGAGCTGCACGGTGCGGTAGGTGTTGACCGCTACCTGCTTCTCGTAACGGCTGATCTCCAGCGCCTCGGCCACCTGTTCGCGCTGGCCGGTCACCACCTCCAGGTACAAATCGATCGCCTGACGGGTCAGCTCGTTGGCCGCGATGTTGGACTCCAGGCTGTCCCGGTGCCCGCCCTCGCGGATCAGTTCCCGGGACTGGGCGATGATCTCGTCGGCCTCTTCACGGTAGGCCTCCAGGCGCGGGACGATCTCCCCGTCCACCCGCTCGACGAAGCGCTCCTGCATGGTCACCACCAGCCGATGCAGGATCACCACCATGCCGTAGTAACGACCGGCCACATTGAGGTTTTCTCCGCTCTCGCGGGTGAGCTCCTCGAGGCGCTGCGTCAGCGTACGGATGCTGCGGAACACCACCGCCATGGACACCACGTCGTCGCCGATCGCCGAGCTCATCCACAGCTCCAGCTGGTCCGGCGGCATGGACAGCCCCACGCCTTCCAGCGCCGTGGCCATCTCGCCCTTGAGCGCCTCCAGTTCCTCCTCGTAGGCGGCGATGTTGCGCTCGCGTGCCTCGATCAGGCGGTCGAAGTCGCCGCGCGTGCGGGCGGTCATCTCGCGCAGGGTCTCGGTGGGCGTGAAGCGGGCCAGGGTACTGGCGTCGGTATCCGGCGCGAACATCCGCTCCTCGCGCAGATCGGCCCGGCGTTCCTGCTCGGTCATGATCCGGTCTTCCAGCTCCCGGTACTGGCGACGCATGGACACGATCTCGGGCACGTCCATGACCTCCAGCGCGTCATCGATCAGGTCGTCGATGTCCTCCCGGGCGCTCTGCTGATCGCGCCGCAGCCAGCGGCTTTCCGGCAGCTCGGTCAGCTCGTCGAAGTGCCGGCTCGCTTCGCCCAGCAACTCCACCGCCCGACGCTGGTCGAACGACAGCGCGTCCTCCTCGCCGTCATCCTCCTCCACCACCTCGTCGATGGCGACCCCGTCGAGCGCCGCCGGATCCTCGCGGTCCGAGGCCGCCACCGGGGCGCAGACCAGCGCCAGGCCCGCGAACACCGCCAGTACTTGCCACTTCATCGCATGCCCTCCAACACTCGGCTGGTTCTGCACCGGAACGAGGACGCCCTGGAGAACCCTTCGAGTTCGACGACGACAAGATCGTCGAACACCGACCATACACCCAGCTGGAACTGCCCTAGGTGTTACGCGCCAGCCAGCGGTCCAGGGCATTGCCGAAGGCCTGACGGTCGCGCGGGCCCAGTGCCGCCGGCCCGCCGGTGTCGACCCCGCTGGAGCGCAGGGTGTCCATGAAGTCGCGCATGCTCAGCCGCTCGCGGATATTGTCGCGGGTATAAAGCTCGCCCCGCGGGTTGAGCGCCTCGCCGCCCTTTTCGATCACCTCGGCCGCCAGCGGGATATCCGCGGTGATCACCAGATCACCCGCCTCGAGCCGCCGCACGATCTCGTTATCCGCCACGTCGAAGCCACTGCCCACCCGGATCGAGTCGATCAGCTTCGACGGCGGCGTGCGCACCGGCTGATTCGCCACCAGGGTCATCGCCACCCCGGTGCGCTTCGCGGCCCGGAACAGGATCTCCTTGATGACCGCCGGACAGGCGTCCGCGTCCACCCAGATCTTCATACGGATGCCCCCGCATGCCCCGACATCCGACGGACAGGCACGCGGGACCCGCGGTCGGGCACTGACCCCTTTCTCATGGTTCCCTCTCGGAAGTTCGGACGGCTCAGTCCGGATCGATTCCCGGGTCCGCGGCCACCGCAAGCCAGTAGGGCTCCGCGCACCGCGGTCCGCTCGCCGGGCGCGTGCTTCAGCCCAGTTCGTGCTCCAGCAGCGAGGCCAGGGCATGCAGCATGGCCTGGCGACGGACCTCGTGGCGCTCGCCGTCGAAGTGCCGCGTCTCGGTGCGCACGGCTCCGTCGCGCGCCTGCCAGCCGAAGCACACCATGCCCACCGGCTTGTCCGGCGAACCGCCGCCCGGCCCGGCGACGCCGGTGACCGACAGGGACAGGTCGGCGCCACTGTGCGTCAGGCCGCCCGTGGCCATCGCGGCCGCCACCTCTTCGCTCACGGCGCCATGAGCCTCCAGCGACGCCGGGTCCACGCCCACCAGACGGGTCTTGGCCGCGTTGCTGTAGGTCACCCAGCCACACTCGAACCAGGCCGAACTGCCGGGCACATCGGTCAGTGCCTGGGCAATCCCGCCCCCGGTGCAGGATTCCACCGTGGCCATGACCAGCCCGCGCGCAGTCATCCGCTCGCCCAGGTCATAGACCAGGGCCGACAGCCCGGTGACATCCGCCTTGCGCAATTCGGTCATGGTGTCGCGTCTCCCGTGGGTTCTTCTTCAAAGGCCACCGCGAGGCGCCATCGACGCCGGCCCTCACGGTCGGGATCCGCGCTGTCACAGCGCAGCACCCGCCCCCGCCGCTGCAGATTCTCGATGCGCGGATCGGGGCTGGGCACCGTCACCATAACCACCACCCCGGCATCCACCTCGAAGCCGGTCATCAGCGCACAGCCGCCGGCGGCCAGGTCATGGATTTCCACTCGCGTGGTCTGCCCCGAACCGGTCCAGTACACCTCCCCGGTCACGCCCACGGGGATGCGACGATCCCGCCGCCGGTCCTCCTCGCCAAACATGTCTCCATCCTTGCCCCTGGGGATTCGGACTCCGAGT
The DNA here is from genome assembly GCF_001995255.1 of Thioalkalivibrio halophilus. Lineage (GTDB taxonomy): Bacteria > Pseudomonadota > Gammaproteobacteria > Ectothiorhodospirales > Ectothiorhodospiraceae > Thioalkalivibrio > Thioalkalivibrio halophilus. The sequence continues at coordinate 72,684 of NZ_MUZR01000013.1, forward strand.
CTGACACATTCCGGTTCGTTTGCAGCAGGGGCTGCCCCGACGGGACGGAATGGCATACGATGGATCCACCACCTCCAGAAACGCGCCCGCCATGCTTGCACGCCTGTTCCAGCCCGATCCGGTCCTTGATGTCGACACCCGCGAGTGGATCCGCGCGGTGTTTGCGTGGGTGGACCGTCAGCCCGCCGCCGACCGGCCCTTCGACCCGCCGACCCTGGTGCAGCCCATCCGCGAGCATTTCCCGGGCGAGGCGGACAGCCCGCACGGCATGGCCGAGCAGGTGTTCGCCAGCGTCCGCCGGCATGCGGGCCTGGAGCAGCGCGCGGCCCGCCTGGCGGAACCCGGAGGACTGGCACCGCAGCCGGTCACCGCGCTGGGCGCGGCCAGCACCGGCGGCGAGCGCATCTTCCATTACGACCCGCAGCTGATCGGGAATCGTCAGGCCCTGGTCGGCACCTTCGCGCAGGAACTGGCGGCCTGGTGGGTGGAGGGCATCCGCGAACCCGCCCCGGCCGCCGAGGGCAATGCCGACGCCATTGCCGAGCTGGTGGCCACGCGCATGGGCTTCGGCATCTTTCTGGCCAACACCGCGTTCCGCGTGCGGGTCAACGGCTGCGGGGCGTGCAAGGGCCCGTCGGCCGATCGCGACGCCGACCTCGGCCGCGACGAACTCGCCTGGGCCCTGGCCCTGTTCTGCCGCGACCACGGGATCGCCCCGGCACGCGCCCGCGCGCATCTCGAATCGCCCCTGCGCACCACCTTCCGCAAGGCCTGGCGCTACACCGGGTCGCGCGAGGGCCGCGAAGAACGCCCCGCCGCCACCGCCTGAAACGCGGCCGCCGGGAGAATGCCCCGTCCGACCGGGAAGCACCGCAGCCACGGTCATTCCCGGGATCGCGCCACGCAGTCCAATGGCCCCGCCGGACCCGTTACAATCCGGCCACCGACGCCCCCGAACAGCAGGAACGGCCAGTGAGCGACGCGGACGCCCTGTCAAAACACACCCCCATGATGCAGCAATACCTGCGGATCAAGGCGGAGTATCCGCAGACCCTGCTGCTCTACCGCATGGGGGACTTCTACGAGCTGTTCTACGACGACGCCGAGCGCGCCGCCGGGCTGCTGGACATCACCCTCACCCGCCGCGGCGAGTCGGCCGGCGAGCCGATCCCGATGGCCGGGATCCCGGTGCACACCCTGGAGAGCTACCTCGCGCGGCTGCTGAAGCTGGGCGAGAGTGCGGCGATCTGCGAGCAGACCGGACAGGTGGGCGAGAACAAGGGCCCGGTACAGCGCGAGGTGGTGCGCATCGTGACCCCGGGCACGGTCACCGAGGACGCCCTGCTGGAGGCGCGCCAGGTCAATCGCATGGTCGCCGTGTGCCCGGCCGCCTGCGCTGCCGTGCGCGGCCGCAACGAAGGCTACGGCATCGCCAGCCTGGAGTTCGCCAGCGGCCGTTTCCGGGTGCTGGAGGTCGCCGACGCGACCGAACTGGAGGCCGAACTGGCGCGTCTCGACCCGGTGGAATGCCTGGTCCCCGACCCGGCCCCGGCGATCCCCGGGATCGAGGCCTGGGCCCCGCGACATCATGCCGACTGGCATTTCGACGCGATCTCCGCGAAGCGCACCCTGACCCGGCATTTCGGCACCACCGACCTGGCCGGCTTCGGCTGCGACGACCTGGTGCTGGGCCTGGCCGCCGCGGGCGCGCTGCTGGCCTACGTGCAGGCGCAGCATCGCGGCAACCTTGCCCATATCACCGGGCTCGGGCGCGAACACCGCGGCCAGATGCTGATGCTGGACCCGGCGACCCGGCGCAACCTGGAGCTGACCCGCACCCTGAGCGGGGAGCGCCGCGGCTCGCTGTTCGACCTGCTGGACACCAGCCGCACACCCATGGGGGCCCGGCTGCTGTCGCAATGGCTGCACCAGCCGCTGGCCGACCGGGCCCTGCTGCGGGAACGCCAGCAGGGCATCGCCACGCTGCTGGACCACGCGGCCGAACAAGGCCTGCGCGAGGCCCTGACCGGCATGGCCGACGTCGAACGCATCGTCTCGCGCATCAGCCTGGGCTCCGCACGGCCGCGCGATCTGGTCGCGCTGCAGGCGGCGCTGGAACGCCTGCCCGGCCTGCACGCGGCACTGGAGCCCGCCGCAGGCGAGGCCGACACCCTCGCCGCCCTGCGCGACGAACTCGCGCCGGAGACGGAACTGAGCGAAACCCTGGCCCGCGCGCTGGTCGACGAACCGCCGATCCGGGTCACCGACGGCGGGCTGATCCGCCCCGGCTTCGACCCCGAACTCGACCGCCTGCGCGATCTGGAACACAACGCCGACGGCTTCCTGCGCGACCTGGAGGCGCGCGAACGCGAGGCCACCGGCATCGCCACGCTCAAGGTCGCCTACAACCGGGTGCACGGCTACTACGTCGAGGTGGGCCGCTCGCGTTCGGAGGAGCTGCCCGGGCGCTTCATGCGCCGGCAGACCCTGAAGAACGCCGAACGCTACACCACCGAGGAACTCAAGCGCTTCGAGGACGAGATCCTGTCCGCACGGGAACAGGCGCTGGCGCGCGAACGCCAGCTGTTCGACGACCTGCTCGCCGGCCTGCAGGGGCGCGCCGACCGCCTGCGGGCGATCGCCGACGCGGTGGCCCGGCTGGACGTGCTGGCCACTCTGGCCGAACGCGCCCGACGGCTCGACTGGAGCCGCCCCGAACTGGTGCCCGAGACCGGCGTCCACATCGAGCAGGGTCGCCACCCGGTGGTGGAGGCCAGCCTGGACACCCCGTTCGTGGCCAACGACACCCGGCTGGATCCCGAAAGCCGCCGGCTGCTGGTCATCACCGGGCCCAACATGGGGGGCAAGTCCACCTACATGCGCCAGACCGCACTGATCGTGCTGCTGGCCTGCATGGGCAGTTTCGTGCCCGCGGACGTGGCCCGCATCGGTCCGGTGGACCGCATCTTCACCCGCATCGGCGCCTCCGACGATCTGACCTCCGGGCGCTCGACCTTCATGGTGGAGATGACCGAGGCCGCCAGCATCCTGCACAACGCCGGCGAGCGCAGCCTGGTGCTGATGGACGAGATCGGGCGCGGCACCTCCACCTTCGACGGCCTGGCGCTGGCGCTGGCCTGTGCCGAACGCCTGGCGCGGGAGAACCGCGCGCTGACCCTGTTCGCCACGCACTACTTCGAGCTGACCGCGCTGGCCGAACGCGAACCGGCGGTGGCCAACATCCACACCGACGCGGTGGAACACGGCCACGACATCGTGTTCCTGCATCAGGTCCGCGAGGGGCCGGCCAACCAGAGCTACGGGCTGCAGGTGGCCTCGCTGGCGGGAGTACCCGCCGACGTGCTGCAGCGCGCCCGCACCCATCTGGCCGATCTGGAAAGCCGTGCCCGGGACAGCGACTCGCCCCAGCTGGGGCTGTTCCCGCCGGAGCCGCCCGCACCCGCGGCGCCGGAAGAACCCGCCCCGCCGGCACCCGAAGTACCCGAGCCGGCGCGGGACGTCGCGCGGGCCCTGGCGGAACTCGATCCGGACGGCCTGACCCCGCGCGAGGCGCTGGACGCGCTCTACCGGCTCAAGGACACGCTGGAACGGGGAGTCGCGGAATAACAGCCGCAGCAGCCGGGATTCCCGGCCGCTCGGGAGGAGCGGTTACAATACGCCGAACGGACCGAGCGGCGGCACACAGGAGCCGTGGCGTCGCAACACGACCAATGGAGAAGCGCAATGGCTTTCATCGTTCTGGAGAACTGCATCCGGTGCAAGTACACCGATTGCGTCGAAGTCTGCCCGGTGGACTGCTTCCACGAGGGGCCCAACTTCCTCACCATCGACCCCGACGAATGCATCGACTGCACCCTGTGCGAGCCGGAGTGCCCGGCCGAGGCGATCGTCCCCGAGGATGACGTGCCCGAGGATCAGGTGCACATGATCGAGCTCAATGCCGAACTGGCGCGCACCTGGCCGGTGATCACCGCGCGCAAGGACCCGCCGGAAGACGCGGAAGAGTGGGACGGCGTCGAGGGCAAGCTGCAGTACCTGGAGCGCTGAGACCCCGCCCGGAGCCCCGCACTACGGGGCTTACCAGAGCCAGGTGGCCGGGTCCTCGATGGCCCGGTCGTCGCTGTTGCGGATCACGCCCTTGATGCACCGCACCAGCACCCACACCAGGAACAGCAGCCCGATGATCAGCCCGATCCCGATCGCCGCGGTCAGGGTCGCCAGCACGGCCATCAGCAGACCGATCCAGAAGGTCCGGATCTGATACTGCAGGTGGGTCTCGCTGATCGCATCCGCATCGCTGCGCTTCACATGCGCCATGATCACCCCGACCAGGGCCGTGATGGCGACAAAGAAGCCAACGAAGTACAGCACGTAGATGATCGTCACGAACGTGCGCTCGGTGCGGGGTTCATTCGCCAGTTCCGTTTCCATACCTCTCTCCTTCTACGATTGCTGCATTCGCGCGCGAGCGCGCTCCTACGGGTCATCCCGGTGCCTGATTGTGGGAGCGTGCTTGCACGCGAATACGGCGCTTGCCGAAGCCCCCATGCCTTCCCGGCTCACCCCGCCCCGCCCAGCACGATCAGCACGATGCCGACCAGCGCAAAGCCGAAGCCCGCGAGCTGCAGCCGGCTCATGCGCTCGGCCTGAAAGAACCGCGCCAGCAGTGCGGTGGGCGCCGGCGACAGGGCCCCGGCCACCGCGATCACCGACAACAGCCCGATGCGCACGGCCACCACGAAGGCCAGGGTGGCGAGCCCCTGCAGCAGGCCCGCCAGCGCAACCAGCACCAGCGTGCTGCGGGCCATGTGTCGCTCGGGGCGATGCAGCAGCATCACGCCCAGCAGCACCAGCCCGCCCACGCCGCCGGCCATCACCACCGGCCACAGGGCCGAGCCTTCGCTGGCCTGGTCAAGGAACACGAACACCAGGCCGAAGGCGACCCCGGCAAGCACGCCGTCGAACACCCCCAGCAGCGGATGCGGCCCGCGGTGACCGTGGCCGTCCGCCCCCCGCACCGGCGCGTCCGGGTCACGCGGACTGGCCTCCCGGGCCCCGCCCGAGACCAGCGCGATCGCCACCACGATGGCCACGATCCCCGCCAGCGAGAACCATCCCGGGCGTTCGCCAAGAGCCAGCCCCGCCGCCAGCGGCACCAGCGCCGACAGCACCCCGGTCACCGCCGCGACCAGCCCCATGTAGCCTTCGGCCAGCCCGCGGTAGTAGGCCAGCAGGCCCAGCGCCATCGCCACGCCCGAGGCACCGCCCCACAGCAGGGCCGCCTCCCCGGGCAGCCCCGCCATCAGCAATGCCAGCATCAGCAGCGGTGCGGTGACCAGCAGCTGCGAATAGCAGGCCACCACCAGCGCCGAAACCCGCCGCGAGGCCAGGCCGCCGAGAAAATCCCCCGCGCCGTAGCCCAGCGCGGTCAGCAGGCCCAGCAGGAAGGCCATGTCAGTCGCCGGCGCCCTCCAGCATCTGCCGCAGGGCGGCCTCGCTGGCGGCCGCGCCGGTGCCGGTCACCGTACCCTCGCCATCCAGGAACACCACGCTCACATGATCGCGCTGATGCGGCATGAAGCCCATGTCCCCGGGGCCTTCGGTCACCCCGGTGCGATAGGGGCGCTCCTGCATGCGCGGCATGACCACGTTCTCGAGCACGAACGGCGGCATGCCGTGGGTATCGGCCACGTAGCGGATGCCGGCCTCCTCGATCGCCTCGGGCCCCATGTCCCCGAGGACATCATTGGTGATGTCGGCCGGGGCCATCTCCACGGTCATCAGCACCACGCGCGCATCGCCGGGTAGCTCCAGCGGCTCCCCGTGCTGGTCGTTGAGGGTGACGTCGGGGAAGGCGTCGCCCTCGGACAGATCGGCGGCCGCCGGCGCGGCGGCCAGCAGCAGGCCCAGGCCGGCAGACAGGACGACGGTTTTCTTCAGGACGGACAGTGCTTGCATGACAGACTCCCGGTGACAGCGGATTGATCGGAGAAACGTCCCGGATGGTAACCGATCGCACCCGCGCACACTGCGAAACCGGGCACGTGCCCATCTTCGCGGGTGCACCGGCCGGCGCATTTGCCTACACTGCCAGCCCGTTCCGCCGGCCTTTCCGCACGCACCGATGCTCCAGCCGATTTTCAAACTGCTGCGTCCGCACCAGTACATCAAGAACGGGTTCGTGTTCCTTGGACCGGTGTTCGCGCATGCCTGGGAGGGCGAGACCCTGCTGGCGGCCACGCTCGCCTTCCTCGCCTTCTGCGCGATGGCGAGCGCGGTTTACGTGCTCAACGACATTCTCGACGTCGAAGCCGACCGCCGGCACCCGACCAAGTGCCGCCGCCCGCTGGCCAGCGGGGCCATCGGCATCCCGGCCGCGCGGATCATCCTGAGCGTGCTGGTGGTGCTGGCGCTGGCCCTCGGCCTGCTGGTCAGCGCCTGGGTCACCGGGCTGCTGGCGGGCTATCTGGTGCTGAACATCGCCTATTCGCTGGCGCTCAAGCATGTCGTCATCCTGGATGTGTTCAGCATCGCCGGCGGTTTCATGCTGCGCATCCTGGCCGGAACCCTGGGGCTGGGCATCGAACCCTCGCAGTGGCTGCTGCTGTGCGGCCTGATGCTGACCCTGTTCCTGGGCTTCGCCAAGCGCCGCTCGGAGCTGGCGGAAACCGCCGTGACCGCCGGCCCGGCACCCGCGGACCCCGCACCCGAATCCCGGGACGACAGCCGGGGTGACACTCGGGGCGACACCCGGCGCGTGCTGGACGACTATTCCACCGCGCTGCTGGACCAGTTCATCGCCATCAGCGCGGCCTGCACGGTGATCGCCTACGGGCTGTACACCGTCAGCCCGGAGGTCATCGCCCTGCACGGCACCGATGAGCTGATCTACACCCTGCCGTTCGTGATCTACGGGATCTTCCGCTACCTGTACCTGCTGCATTTTCGCGGGCGCGGCGGCGACACCTCGCGCGACCTGTTCACCGACGCCCATCTGCTGGTGACGGTGGTGGCCTGGCTGGGCGTGACCCTCGCGGTGCTGTCGTGAGCGGGAACCCGGTCCTGACCGGCTGGCGCCTGCGCGGGCTGATCCTGTCGGTGATCGTTGCCGCCGCGGCGTATCTGGGCATCGCCATCTGGGCCGGTGCGGAAGAGGTCTGGCACGCGCTGGTGCAGGTCGGCCCGTTCGGCCTGCTGCTGGCCCTGTCGTTGTCGCTGGTCAACTACAGCCTGCGATTCGCCCGCTGGCAGCTGTACCTGCGGGCGCTGGCACATCGCATCGCCGCGCCCGCCAGCCTGCACATCTACCTGGCCGGCTTTGCCCTGACCACCACCCCGGGCAAGGCCGGCGAGGCCCTGCGCGGGGTGCTGCTCAAGCGCCGGGACGTCCCCTATCCGGACAGCTTCGCCGCGTTCGTCAGCGAGCGCCTGTCGGATCTGGTGGCGGTCGTGCTGCTGTCGCTGCTGGGGCTCACGCTGGTGACTCAAGGGACCTCGCTGATCCTGGCCGGCGTCGCGGCCGTGGCCGCCGGCCTGCTGGTGCTGTCGCAACGGCGACCGCTGGAGGCCCTGCAACGCCACGCGGACCGTCCCGGCCGGCGACTGTGGCGCGGCCTGCATCACGCCGCCACCATCCTGCTGCAGGCGCGGCGCTGCCACACCCCGAACCTGCTCGCCGGCGCCACGGCCCTCAGCGTGGTGGCCTGGAGCGCCGAGGCCCTGGCCTTCTGGTGGATCCTCAACGCGATGGGCTTCGAGGCCGGATTCGCGTTCGCCGCCTTCGTGTTCGCCCTGGCCATGCTGGCCGGGGCGCTGAGCTTCCTGCCCGGCGGGCTGGGCGGCACCGAGGCGGTGATGATCGGCCTGCTCCTGCTGCACGACATGCCGGCGGCGGACGCGGTGGCGGCGACCACGCTGATCCGCCTGACCACCCTGTGGTTCGCGGTGCTGCTGGGCCTGATCGCGCTGAGCACCAACCCCGAAGCCCGTGGCCGCGAACTCCCGGACGAGCACCATGCGTAGGCGTTCCATGCCCGACCCGCACAACAACACATCACACAACACCCCGTCATTGCGAGCGCAGCGAAGCAATCTCGCGACCCAGCCGCACGCTCCGAACCCCGGGCGGCCCTCGGCGATTGCCACGCCCCCTGCGGGGCCTCGCAATGACGAGGACGGAAAGGGCACCGGGGGTCCGGCATGACGACCAGCGGCTGGAACCGCATCCCGCGGGTGGAACACGCCGCGCACAGCGCGCCGGCGTTCCGCCCGGACCGGCTGCCGGACGGGCCGCTGCTGGCCCACGGCATGGGGCGTTCCTATGGCGACTGCTGCCTCAACGCCGGCGGCCATCTGCTGCATACCCGCGGGCTGGACCGCTTCGTCGAGTTCGACCCCGCGACCGGCATCCTCACCACCGAGGCCGGGGTCACCCTCGACGAACTGCTGGAACTGAGCGTGCCGCGCGGCTGGTTCCCGCCGGTGGTCCCGGGGACCCGCTTCGTGACCCTGGGCGGCGCGGTGGCCAACGACGTACACGGCAAGAACCATCACGTCGCCGGCAGCTTCGGTGCGCACGTAAAGCGCCTGACCCTGCACCGCAGCGATGCCGGCCGCGTCGAGGTCAGCCCCGAGCACAATCCGCGCTGGTTCGCCGCCACCATCGGCGGGCTGGGCCTGACCGGGCTGATCGAGACCGTGACCCTGCAGCTCGTGCCGGTATCCTCGGCCTGGATGTCGGTGTGGTCGGAACGCTTCCACAGCCTGGACGATTTCTGGGCGCTGGATGCCCGCGCGCGCCGCGAATGGCCCTACACCGTGGCCTGGATCGACTGCCTGGCCGATGGTCGGCGCCATCCCCCGGGCCGCGGGATCTATTCCGCAGGCCGCCACGCGGTTACCCCGCCCCCGCGCGCCCGCTTCCGCGAACCCCGGCGGCGGGTGCCGGTGGATCCGCCGTTCTCGCTGGTCAACGGTCCCGGCCTGCGCGCGTTCAACGAGCTGTATTTCCACCAGCCGCTGCGCCGCAGCCCGCATCCGGCGCATCATCGCGGCTGGCTGTTCCCGCTGGACGGGATCCGCGACTGGAACCGCATCTACGGCCGCCGAGGCTTCTACCAGTACCAGTGCGTGCTCCCCGAACGCACCGCGCGCGACGCCGTCGCCGAGCTGCTGCGCCAGATCGCGCGCAGCGGCCAGGGCTCGTTCCTCGCGGTGCTCAAGACCTTCGGCCGCCAGTCGCCGGCCGGGATGCTGTCGTTCCCGCGCCCGGGCACCACCCTGGCGCTGGATTTCCCTGATCGCGGGGCGGCGACCCATGCGCTGTTCGAGCGCCTCGACCGTGTGGTGCGCGAGGCGCACGGGGCGCTCTACCCGGCCAAGGACGCCCGCATGTCCGGCGCGATGTTCCGTGCCGGGTTTCCTGAATGGATCGAGTTCGCTAAGTTGACCGACCCTCAATTCTCCTCCAGCTTCTGGCGCCGGGTGACCGCATGAATCCGCTGAACAACGTCGTGATCTTCGGCGCGACCTCCGCCATCGCCAGTGCCGTCGCCCGCCGTCTGGCCAGCTCCGGCGCCCGCCTGTTCTGCGTCGCCCGCAATCCGGAGCGTCTGGAAAGCCTGCTGGCGGATCTGCGCGTGCGCGGCGACGACGCCGCCGGCGAGCGCATCCGCGGGCTGGCCGCCGATCCCGCCGACCCGGCCACCCACGCCGACGCCTGGGCCGCCGCCCGCGAACACCTGGGCGAGGTGGATGCCGCGCTGCTGGCCTGGGGCAGCCTGCCCGATCCCGCCGCCTGCCACGACTCGGTGGAGGCCACCGAAGAGGCGCTGCGCATCAACGGCACCAGCGCCGTCGCCCTGCTCACCCGCATCGCCCCCGACTTCGAGGCGCAGGGCCATGGCGTGATCGGCGCCATCGGCTCGGTCGCCGGGGACCGCGGCCGCCAGAGCAACTACGTCTACGGCACCGCCAAGGGCATGCTCGCGACCTTCCTGCAGGGCCTGCGGCATCGCCTCGCGCCGGCGGGCGTGGATGTGGTGACCATCAAGCCGGGCTTTGTCCGCACCCCAATGACCGAGGGCTTCAATCGCGCCGGGGCCCTGTGGGCGGAACCCGACCGTGTCGCCGGTGGCATCCTTCGCGCACTGCGCCGAGGCCATGCGGTGGCCTATGTGCCGTGGTTCTGGCGGATCATCATGCTGATCATCCGCAACTTCCCCGACTGGCTGTTCCGCCACCTGCGGCTGTGAGCCTGCCCGCTGACGCCCCCTGGCCCGCCCGCCACTACCCGGCGGTACTGCTCGCGGTGATCGCGCTGAAGGCGCTGATCGCCGCGCTGCTGCCGATCACCGGCGACGAGGCCTATTTCCTGATCTGGGCCGCCCATCCGGATCTCGGCTACTACGACCATCCGCCGATGATCGGCTGGTGGCTGAGCGCGGTCACCGCAGTGTCCGAACACCCGCTGGTGATCCGCATCCCGGGCATCCTGGTCTCCGTGGCCCCGGCGCTGCTGATCCTCGCCCTGTGGCACCGGCACGACCCGGTGCGCGCCCGCCTGGTCTCGCTGCTGGCGCTGTTCATGCCGCTGCTGTTCATCGCCGTGCTGGTGGCCACCGACACCCCGCTGATCCTGTTCGGCCTGCTGGCCACCGGGCTGGTGTGGTACGCGCTGCGGGAACCGCGCCCGGGGGTGGCGGCGCTGGCCTTTTTCCTCGGCGGGGTCGCGCTGGGGCTGGCGTTCCTGTCGAAATACTTCGCCGTGCTGCTGGGCGTGGCCATCGGCCTGCACATCATGCTGTTCGCCCGCGAGCACTGGCGCGGCCTGCTGCTGATCATCCTCGGCGTGCTGCCGGCGGTGGCCCTCAACCTGTACTGGAACTGGGACAACTGCTGGTACAACGTGATGTTCAACGTGGTGAACCGCCACGGCGGCGACGGCTTCGACCCCGGCGGCACCCTGACCTATGCCGCCCTGCTGGTGTACCTGTTCACGCCCTGGCTGCTGTGGTTCCTCGCGCGCCAGCGCCGGGCCGTGGTGCAGGGCGTGCGCGAACACCGCCTCGGGGTGTTCGTCTCCGCCGGGCTGATCCCGCTGGGCCTGTTCGCCCTGCTGTCGCCGTTCACCGGGATCGGGCTGCACTGGCTGGCGGTGTTCGCCCCGCTGCTGCTGGTGCCCGCGCTGTTCCTCACCACCCGCGCCCTGCGGATCTCGGTCTGGCTCTCCGGCCTGCTGGCCCTGCTGCACGCCCTGTTGCTGCTGGCCATCGCCACTCTGCCGGTGGACTGGCTGCGCGGCCACGGCGACCACGCCAGCGCCGTGTTCTACCTCGCCCCCGAGGAAGTCGCCGCGCTGACCGAGCCCTACTCCGACGCGGATCGGGCCGACGAGGACTGGCATTTCTTCACCCGAAGTTACTCGCGTTCGGCCATGCTGAGCCATTACTCCGAACACTACTTCGGGGTCTTCGGCGAAGGCTCGCACTACGGCCGCCAGGACGACCTGATCACCGATTTCCGCGCCCTCGACGGCGAGGACTTCGTGTTCATCCCGCGCCGTGGCGAGGTCGACCGCGAAGACCTGGAACCGTTCTTCGACCGCGTCGAGATCCGCACCGGCGAGGCCGGCGGCATCCCCTGGCAGGTCGCCGAAGGCCACGGCTTCGACTACGCCGCCTACCACGAGGACGTCCTGCGCCCGACCCTCGAACGCTACTACGACATCCCCGCCTGGCTCCCCGACGGCCGCTGCGCCTTCCGCGAGCGTTACGCCGAGACCGCGGATTACTGACGTTGGGCCGTCCGATGCAGGCCCGGACACCCCCCTCCATCCGGAGGGGGTGTCCCGAATCACGTTCCGGCACACTGTTTTCAGCGCGCGATTTCCCCCTTCTTCCATAGGGCAGGATTTCGCGCGACACTGCCTTCGAACTGGTGGTTGCCATCCGTCCGGAGGTTTGTCATGTCCGTCGTCCGAATTCATCCGCCCGGCGCGCATGCGCCCGGCCTTCTTGCAGCCCTGGTGGCCATGCTTCTGTTCCTGCCCTTCAGTGCGACTGCTGCGGATCCCGGGGACTCCGCTCCGGGGTTCGATCCGGGAGCCGAACCCGAGGGCGAGGTGATTCTGCGGGTCGAGGGGGCCATCGAACATGCGAACGACGGAGACCGGGCCCTGCTGGACCGGGCGATGCTGGACCGCCTCCCGGAGCGTGAACTGGAGACCTCCACGGTGGTCACCGACGGGGTCAACCACTTCGAGGGCTTTTTGATGCGCGACCTGCTGGAGGCTCTCGGTGCGGAAGGTGACGAGGTGGTGGCCACGGCCCTGAACGACTACATCGTCGACATCCCGATGGAGGACTTCCACGACTATGACGTGGTCGTCGCGCATACCCGGGATGGCGAGGCCCTGACCCCGCGCGACAAGGGTCCGCTGTGGATCGTCTACCCGCGCGACGATCACGCCGAGCTGGACGACATCCGTTACGACTACCGCTGGGTCTGGCAGCTGGAGCACCTGGAGGTGCGATGATCGCGCGCCCGGCCCGCGAGCCCGCACCCGATCGGGGCCATGCCCCGGATCCCTCGGCCGTCCCCAGCCTGCGCCGTGTCTCGACGTATGTGCTGCCGGTGCTCGCGGTCCTTACCTTCGCGATCTTCCTGACGGTGTCGCTGATGCGCCTGCACGACGTGGAGCAGGACATGCGCAGCAATGTGGACGAGAACATGCTGTGGGTCACCGCCCAGGCGCAGGTCGCCAGTCACCGTCTGGACGAGGAAGTCCACCGACGGACCCTGGGGGACGCGGATGCCCGACCCGGCCTGCGTTACGACGTGCTCACCAGCCGCCTGGTCCTGCTGGATGCCGGGCCACAGCGGCGCTACGTCAAGGACATCGGGCTGGAAGAAACACTGGACGGCACCTTCGAGCATCTGGAGCGCATCGAGCCGATGATCGACGACGTCGCCCCCGACAACGTCGAGGCGGCCCACGCGATCCATGCCGAACTCAAGCCCCTGATGTCGGCACTCAACCGCATCGCCAACGCGGTGATGATCGAGGAATGGGAGAGCACGGGGGAACGCCTGGATCAACACCGCGCCAGCCTGATCCAGGCCATCGTGATGATGATCGGCATCCTGGTCACCGGGATCCTGCTGACCGCCCTCCTGATGAACGCCCTGCGGCAGCGGCGCCATGCACAGGAGGCGCTGGCCGCACACCGCGACCGGCTGGAGATCGAGGTGCGCAACCGCACCCGCGACCTGGAGGCCGAACGCCGCCGGGTGGTGGACGCCATCGACACCGCGCCGGACGGCTTTGCCGCGTTCGACCCCGATGACCGCCTGATCCTGGTCAACCCGCAGTTCGCCAGCCTGCTGCCGCTGCCGGACGGGGCCCTGGACGAGGGGCAGACACTGGACACCCTGCTCGAGAGCATCCGCGCCGTCACCCGGCCGGACACCGAACACGGCGACCCGGCCGACATCACCGCGGACGACGGTGCGCAGTACGACCTGGAAGTCCCCGGTCGCGGCTGGGTCCAGATGACCCTGCGCCGCACCGATGACGGTGGCCAGGTGCTGCGTCTGGCCGACATCACCAGCTACAAGGACGCCGCGCGCAGCCTCGAGCATTCGCTGGAGCGCGAACGCGGCGTCAGCGAGTTCTACCGCAGCTTTGCGGCGATGGCCTCGCACCAGTTCCGCACCCCGCTGGCGATCATCGATTCGGGCCTGCAGCGCCTGCTGAGGCGCGGGGAGTCCATGGACCGCGAAACCCGCGAGGCGCGCTACCGTCAGCTGCGCGACACTGTCGCCCACATGACCCGGCTGATCGAGAACGCCCTCACCTCCGCGCGTCTGGAGGGCGGTCATGTCGCCGCCACAACCACGCCCTGCGACCTGCGCCCGCTGGCGGAGCAGGCGATCGAAACCCAGCGGCAGATCACCCCGGACAATCCGGTACATCTGAACGTCACCCCGGATGGACCGGTGATGGCGCGCTGTGATCGCGCGCTGGTCGAGCAGATCCTCGCCAACCTGCTGTCGAATGCGGGAAAATACTCGCCCGAGACCGCGTCCATCGAGGTTGAGCTGCGCGCCGAACCGGAGAAGATCACCTGCCACGTCACGGACCACGGGATCGGCATCCCCGAGGAAGACCAGGCGCGGCTGTTCGACCGCTTCTTCCGTGCCCGCAATGCCGCCCGCCATACCGGCATCGGTCTGGGCCTGGGCATCGCCCGCCAGCTCGCGCGCACCCAGGGCGGCGACCTGACCGTCCGTTCCCGCGAAGGGGAAGGGTCTACATTCACGCTGGAACTCCCGCGAGGACAGGATCCGGATGAACCACAGCACACCGAATGATGCCGCCGTCCCGGGCGCACGCATCCTCTGCGCCGAGGATGAAGCCCTGCTGCGCCGGGACATCTGCGAAGAACTGAGCGAGGCGGGTCATGTCGCCATCGAGGCGGCGCACGGCGACGAGGCCCTGGAGCAGATCGACGCCGTACACCCCGATCTGATCCTGTGCGACATCAACATGCCGGGCATGAACGGCTACGAACTGCTGGCCGCGGTGCGCGAACGCGGCCCGGAACTGGCGGACACCCCGTTCGTGTTCCTCACCGCGCTGTCCGACCCGCGCGAGGTGGTCGATGGCAAGCGCGCGGGCGCCGACGACTATCTGGTCAAGCCGGTGGATTTCGACCTCCTGCTGGCGACCGTGGAGGCCCGCCTGCGCCAGGTGCGGCGCATGCGCCAGAAGAAAGAGGACGAGTTCGCCGAACTGCGCCGTACCCTCGGTGGACTCGGCCAGAGCCGGGATCAGGGACGCCGCAGCCTGGAGTTCGCGGCGCGCGCCCTGGATCCGGTCGCTCCCGGGGTCGTCCTGCTCGACCGCGGCAACCGTGTGCTGCTGGCCAATCGCGCGGCGCGGCGCATGGCCGGCGACGCGCTGACTTTGCAGGAAGGACGCCCGCCGGAGCCGGTACACTCCGAGGACGACCGGCGCCTGCGCGAGGCCCTGCGCCGGGTCCTCGCCGAAGAACCGGCCGCCGATGACGCCATTGAGTGCATGCGCCTGCCGCGCGACGGCCACCGGCGCGAGCTCCTGGCCATGATCTATCCCCTGCCCGGGAGCGGCGATCAGGCCGGGTGGGAGGCCGGGGAGGAGGAACCCGCGGCCGTGATCCTCCTGTCCGACCCCGAACGGCGCGCCCGCCTGCCGGAAGACGTCCTGGCCCGCCTGTTCGACCTGACCCCCACCGAGGCCCGCATCGCCCTGGCCCTGGCCGACGGCTGGCGCACCGCCGACATCGCCCGGCGCATGGACGTGTCGAATACCACCGTCACCTTCCACCTGCGCAACCTGTTCCAGAAGACCGACACCCATCGCCAGGCCGAGCTCGTCGCCCTGGTGCTGGCCGGCTCCATGACCCTCGCCGTGGAATGAGCCCGGAGCGCCCCCGAGAGCCGCACGATCCGGCCCCCGCCAGCCAGCGCTGGTCCGGTCGGCTCACCGGCGTCATCGAGGCGCTGCGATGGGCCGCCATGCTCGTCGGCCTCGCGGTCGCCGCGCTGTTTTTGTCCTGGCACGCGCTCGCGTCCGTCGATTTTGGCTACGGCGTCTGGTACGACGTACTCGAGATCGACGAGACCATCGCCACTTACGGACCCGAGAACCACCACAGGCCCGGCTTTCACCACACCGACCGCGCCGAACGGGAGCGCCTGTTCGGCGCCATCGTCGATGCCATCCATCGCAATGGCGCGGGACTTGAAGAACTGACCTACCACCTCCCCGACGGCCGCGCCGTTGCCCCTCTTCTGACACCCCCCGAGATCATCCACCTGGAGGACGTCGCGCGGCTGGTCAACGCCCTGAATATCGCCGGGGTGGCCGGCACCGTCACTTTCCTGCTACTGGCAGCCCATGCGGGGTGGCGACATGCCCGACCGCCCTCCGGAATCCGCATCGCCGCCGTCACCGGGGGCGTTCTCGTCACCGGCACCGCGGTGATCCTTCTGATCGGCCCGGTGCGGGTGTTCTACGGGCTGCACGAGGTGATATTCCCGGCCGACAACCCCTGGTTTTTCTATTACGAAGATTCCCTGATGTCGATGATGATGCAGGCTCCCAACCTGTTCGGACCCATCGCCGCCGTCTGGGTGCTGCTCGCCCTTCTGCCGGGGGCCATCATCTGGTTCACCCTCGCGCGTTTCCTTTGCCGACGGTCAGGGGCATCCGGGGCCGGCATCTGACGGTGAACTCACGCAACCACCTGCGATCGGGGCGTCGGGGCGCTATGCTATGGGGTTGCCGACCGACACGGACCAGGAGCACTGCATGAACCATCCATCGCTTCCTTCGTTCTTCGCCGTTCTTCGCCCTGCGGTGATGCTCGGCGCGCTGGTAGCACTGGCGCCGACCATCGCCTCGGGGCAGCAGGCCCAGCAGCCGGCCCCGGCGCCGGGCCAGGCACCGGCCCAGGCGCCGCAGCCGGTACAGCAGGAACCGGAGGTGACGACCCACCAGGACTGGGAAAGCCTTTGCTGGGAGCTGGATGACGGCAGCGAGTTCTGCCAGATGCAGCAGACCCTCCAGGTGGAAAACCAGGGCCAGCAGGGGCCCTATCTGCAGACCACGGTACGGAGCGAAGGTGACCGACACGTGATGGAACTGCTGCTGCCGCTGGGCGTGGATCTGCGTCCGGGCATCGTCATGCAGGTCGACGAGGGCGAAGAACGCAATGCCGGCTTCGTCACCTGCATCCAGCAGGGCTGCGTGGCGGCCACCGAGCTGACCGACGAGATGCTGGGTGAACTGCGCGGGGGCCGCGAACTCAACGTGGGCTTCCGCCCGCTGCAGTCGGAACAGGTGCTGGTCTTTGACGTCTCCCTGATGGGCTTCACTGCGGCCAGTAATCGGCTCTGAGACGACCTTCTGGCGGTGCCGCCCTGCGCCGTTACAATGACGGCGTGAACGACACGCGCCAGTCCAGTTCGAACCCGCCCGTACGGCGCGCCCGCCGGCCCGGGTGGCTGCGTGCGCTGCTGGCGATGCTTGCCGCGGCCGCGCTGTGGGCGGTGCTGGCCGGGGGCGCAGCGCTGGCGCACCCGTTCGCCTGGCTCGCCATCGCGCTGACCGGGGGGGCCGTGCTCGCGCTGCCCGCGGGGCGCGCCCTGCGCCTGAACCCGACCGCCCTGCCCGGCCTGCTCGGGTTCTTCCTGCGCACTTCCGTGCTCGGCGGGATCGATGTGGCCTGGCGGGCCGTGCATCCGCGCCTGCCGCTGGCCCCCGCGTTCGAGCCATATTATGTGCGCCTGCCGCACGGACCGCCGCTGACCCTGTTCATGTCCATGCTCAGCCTGCTGCCGGGCACCCTGGCGGTCCGCCTGGAGGGCCGCCGCATGACCCTGCACGTGCTGGACGGCCGCAGCGACAATGCAGCCACGCTGATGGAACTCGAGCGGCGCATCGCACGGCTCTACGGGCTCGACTCTGACCCTCCGGGGAGCGCCCGATGAACCTGCTGCTGGTCACCGCCGCCGGGTTCCTGCTGCTGACCATCCTGTTCGGGCTGATCCGCGTGCTGCGTGGCCCGGGCTCAGGTGATCGGATGCTCACTGCCCAGCTGTTCGGCACCTCGGGGGTCGGCATCCTGCTGCTGCTCGGCTTTGCCCTGGACCAGCCGGCGCTGGTGGACGTGGCGCTGGTGTTCGCGCTGCTGGCGGTGGTGGCGGCCGTCGCGTTCGTGCGCCAGCACGGGCTGCCGGAGCCGGCGGGCACGCCGATGCACGAAAACCCGGTAGAAGAAGACCCGCACGACCCGGGGCATAACCCGACGGAGAAGACGCATGATCGCTGATCTGCTGACCGCCGTGCTGGTCCTCGCGGGGCTCGTGTTCTTCGCCGCCGGCACCCTGGGGCTGCTGCGCTTTCCCGATGTCTATACCCGCCTGCATGCGCTGACCAAGGCCGACAACCTCGGCCTGGGCCTGGTGGTGCTGGGGCTGATGCCGCAGGCCGACGGGCCGGCAATGATCCTCAAGCTGGTGCTGATCTGGGTGCTGGTACTCGCCGCCGGGGCCACGGCCGCGCACATGGTCGCCCAGCGGACCTGGACCCACGGCGAGTTCGAGCGGCGCGAATGAACGCAGCGCTGCTGGCCTTCGACGTCGTCCTGCTGGCCGGACTGCTGGGGGTGGCCTGGCGCTGTCTGGCCAGCACCGACCTGTTCCGCGCGGTGGTTCTGTTCATCACCTTCGGCCTGCTGCTGGCCATCGCCTGGGTCCGGCTCGAGGCCCCGGACATCGCCCTGGCGGAGGCGGCCATCGGGGCCGGCATCACCGGGGCGCTGCTGCTGGTCACGCTGGAACGCCTGAAGCACATCATGAACCCGCACCGCGGGGACGCGGGCCCGAGCCCGCCCCCGGATCCGGTGGCATCCGACACGGGCAACGCGGATGCGGAGGCCCGCGACGCCCGCGACCCGGGTGCCGGCAATGTCGCGCTGAGCTGTGCCCCGACCCCGGCACGCGGACGCTGGAGCGCGGTCGCGGTGAGTGGCGGACTGGCCCTGCTGCTGATGGCAACGCTGGCCACGCAGGACCACGGCCCCGGCCTGCAGCCCGCGGTGGCCGCACACATGGACGTCTCCGGGGTGGACCACGGCATCACTGCGGTGCTGCTGAATTTCCGCGCCTGGGACACCCTGCTGGAACTGGCCATGGTCCTGCTGGCCGGGCTGGGGGCCTGGTCGCTGGGGCGCCATGACGCGCTGCCCGCCCGCCCGGCGCCGGGCCCGGTCCTGCCGGGGGCGGTACGCCTGCTGCTGCCGGTGGCCATCGTCACGGGGGTATATCTGCTGTGGGCCGGGAGCCATGCCCCGGGCGGCGCCTTTCAGGCCGGCGCGGTGCTGGGCGCGGCGGGGATACTGATGAGCCTCGCGCGTCCGCACTCGCTGCCCGACCCGGACCCGCGGCTGCTGCGCATCGGCGTGACGGCCGGGGCGCTGCTGTTCCTCGCCCTCGGCTTGTGGGGGCTGTTCGCCGGTCCTGCGCTGCTGACCTGGCCGCGCAATCTGGCCTACCCCCTGATCCTGATCATCGAGACCGGCGCGACGCTGTCCATAGCCCTCACGCTCGTCGCCCTGTTCGTTGGCGGACGCTCCCCGCGGGAGGATGCATGATCGAATCCCTGGATCCCGGAACCCTGTATCCCTTCGGCGGCGCCGCGCTGTTCGCGCTGGGCCTGCACGGACTGATCCGCCGGCGTCACCTGATCCTGCGCATCCTGGCAGTGAACATAATGGGCTCCGGGGTGTTCATGGTGTTCCTGGGCATCGCCGCGCGTGGCGATGCCCCGCCGGATCCGGTAGCCCAGGCCCTGACCCTGACCGGCATCGTGGTGGCGGTGAGCGCCACCGCGTTCGCCCTCGCGCTGACGGTGCATCTGGCACGCCTGACCGGCCATGCAGTGCTGCTGCCCGGGCCGCTGAGAACCCACCGCGGCAATCGCCCCGAAGACCCGTGAGCGCCACCATCCCCGAGTCCCTGGTGTTCGCGACCGGGGCCCTGGCCGCGGTGTCGCTGGGGCTGCCGCTGCTGGCTTCCGCCTGGCCGTGGCAGGCCCGGCGCATCGGCCTGCTGGGCCTGTCGCTGTCGATCCTCGGGCTGCTGGCGACCATCGGGCTGTTCCTCGATGCCGCGCCGGGGATGGACGCACCCGCGGTGCGGGTGGGGCTGGGTGGCTGGGAGGCACCGCTGGGAGTCACCCTGCATCTCGACGGCCTGACACTGGCGATGCTGCTGCTCAATGCGCTGGTGGCGCTGGCGGGCAGCCTGTACGCCCGCGGCTATATCCGCGGGAGCGCCGAACAGCGACAGTTCTGGCCGCTGTGGCTGTGGCTGTGGGGCGGGCTCAACCTGCTGGTGCTATCGGGCGATGCCTTCAACCTGTACATCACCCTGGAGATCGCCAGCCTGTCCGCGGTGGCGCTGGTGGCCCTCACCGGCGATACCGACGCGGTCACCGGCGCGATGCGCTATCTGCTGATCAACCTGCTCGGCTCGCTGTCGTTCCTGCTGGGTGCCGCGCTGCTGTACGGGGAGTTCGGCGTGCTGGACCTGACCCTGCTGGGCGAGCTGGCCGGCGACGGCCCCACCGAACGCATGGCCGCCGCGCTGATGCTGGGCGGACTGCTGATGAAGGCGGCAGTATTCCCGCTGCACGTATGGCTGGCCACCGCGCATGCCAGCGCGCCGGCGCCGGTCAGCGGCATGCTGTCGGGCATGGTGGTGGCGGCGATGTTCTACCTGATCCTGCGGCTGTGGCTGCTGATCTTCGCGCCGCTGGGCACCCCCGCGCTGGCCGTGCTGCTGGGGCTGCTGGGCAGCGCGGCCCTCGTCTGGGGCTCGCTCCAGGCGCTGCGCGCGCCCCGGCTCAAGATCGTCGCGGCCTACTCCACGGTGGCGCAGATGGGCTACATCGCGCTGGCCTTCCCCATCCTGATCCTGCAGCCGGCGGCCTGGCCGGTGGTGGTGTTCTTCGCCTTCGCCCACGGCCTGGCCAAGGCCGCGGTGCTGATGGGCGCCGGCACGCTCCAGAAGGCTGCGGGACACGACCGCATGAATGCCCTGGGACCGGTGCTGCGGGCGCGCGGGCGCACGGTGTTCGCCCTGGGCCTGGGCGGCATCTCGCTCATGGGACTGCCACTGACCGGCGGCTTTCTGGCCAAATATCTGCTGCTGGAGGCGGGGATGCACGGCGCGGCGGATGCCCCGCCGGTCATGCAGGCCTGGACGTGGCTGTGGGTGGTCATGGTCGCGCTGGGTTCCCTGCTGGCCACTGCGTACATCCTGCGCATGGTGGCACCGGCTTTCGCCCGCGGTGAGCGTGATCCCGGCGTCCCGGTCTCCGCCGGCATGGAATGGATGCCACTGGCACTGGCCGCGGGCGCCGCGGCCATGGGCCTGGCCGGGGCACCGCTGATGCACCTGCTGGAGCACACGGCGGGGGTGTCATGAACGCCGACGGCGGCCTGCTCCTGCTCGCGATCCTCGCCAGCTCGCTGGTACCGGGACTGCTGATCTTCTTCCTGCCGGAAGAACGCCACGGGCTGCGCACCCTGCTGAACCTGAGCGCGGCGGGGATCAAGCTCGTACTGGTGGGGGTGCTGCTCCTCGGGGTGCAGCGGGGCGAGACCTTCGAGTTCGGCCTGACGCTGCTGCCGGGCGTGGACTTCGTGCTCGCCGCCGATGCCCTGTCACTGCTGTTCGCGACCCTGTCCTCGATCCTGTGGTTCGTGACCACTCTGTATGCGATCGGCTATCTGGAGGGGTCGCCGCGGCGCAGCCGCTTCTTCGGTTTTTTCTCGCTGTGCGTGAGCGCGACGGTCGGCATCGCCCTGTCGGGCAACCTGATCACCTTCGTGATCTTCTACGAGATCCTGACCCTGGCCACCTGGCCACTGGTGGTCCACCGCGGCACACCGGAGGCGCTGCGCGCGGGACGGCTGTATCTCGCCTACACCATCACCAGCGGGCTGGTGCTGCTGGTCGCGGTGATCGCGCTGAACCTGCTGGCGGGTTCGCAGCCATTCGAGTCGGGAGGGTACCTCCGGCATCTGTCGCCGGACACGCATGGCCTTCTGCAGGTCATCGGTCTGGCCCTGATTGCCGGCTTTGCGGTGAAGGCCGCGCTGATCCCGCTGCATTCCTGGCTGCCGCGGGCGATGGTCGCGCCGGCCCCGGTCAGCGCCCTGCTGCACGCGGTGGCGGTGGTCAAGGCCGGGGCCTTCGGTCTCGTGCGCACGTTCAACGACGTGTTCGGCCTGGAGCTGGCCGCGACCCTGCATCTGACCGACGTGCTGCTGGTGCTGGCCGCGCTGACTATCCTCTACGGCTCCATCCAGGCCCTGCGTGCCCACGACATCAAGCAGCGCCTGGCCTTCTCCACCGTCAGCCAGGTGTCTTACATCGCCCTGGGCCTGGCACTGGCCGGGCCACTCGGGGTGGTCGGCGGACTGGTGCATCTGGTGCACCAGGGCCTGACCAAGATCACTCTGTTCTTCTGTGCCGGCAACTTCGCCGAAACCCTGGGCATCCACGAGATCCGCGAGATGCGCGGGGTCGGCCGGCGCATGCCGCTGACCATGGCGGCGTTCACCGTGGGCGGGCTGGGCATGATCGGGCTGCCGCCGCTGGCCGGGTTCATCTCCAAGTGGTACCTGGGGCTGGGCGCGCTGGAGGGGGATGCGGTCTGGATCCTGGGCGTGCTGGCGCTGAGCAGCCTCCTCAACGCGGCGTATTTCCTGCCGCCCATCATCGCCGGATGGATGGCCGAACCGGAGGTGACCCGGCCACCAGCGCACAAGACGCGCTTCGAGAGCCACTGGATGTTGCTGTTCCCGACCCTGTTCGTGGCCGTGCTGGCGCTGCTGCCGGGCCTGCTGGCCGGGCTGGAACTGAGCCCGCTGGGCTGGGTGGAACGGATCGTCGAACGCGGATATGTCCTGGTGCCGGGCAGTGACATGGAGAACGGCACGGGGGTAGCCCCATGAACGCGTTCATCCTGCTCGGTGTTCCGCTGCTCCCGCTGCTGCTGGCCGCGGCGCTGTCACTGCGGCCGGGACACGCGCCGCTGCGTCTGGTGCCCTGGGCGGCGCTGCCTGCCCTGCTGCTGGCCGCGCTGGGCCCGGAGGGCAAGCAGGCCTCGCTGCCATGGCTGATGACCGGAGTCGAGCTCGGGCTGGACCCGCTCGGCCGGATCTTCCTCGTCCTGACCGCCGGCCTGTGGCTGGCCGCCGGGCTGCACGCGCTGCACGAACGCGCGGACGATCCCGCCCGGCGGCGATTCTTCGTGTTCTTCCTGCTGTCGATGGCGGGCAACCTGGGGCTGATCCTGGCGCAGGACGCCGCGTCGTTCTACCTGTTCTTCTCGCTGATGAGCCTGTCGGCCTGGGGTCTGGTGGTGCACAAGCGCAGTGCCGAGGCGTGGATGGCCGCGCGGCTGTATCTGGTGCTGTCGGTGTTCGGCGAGGTCGCACTGTTCGCCGGTCTTATGCTCGCCATCCACCAGGCGGGCGGCGAGACCACGCTGGCGGCCATCGCTGCGGCACGGCCCGAGGGCGCGGCGATGGTGCTGCTGGTGCTGGGACTGGGCATCAAGGCCGGCATGCTCGGGGTGCACTTCTGGCTGCCACTGGCCCATCCTGCCGCACCGATACCCGCCAGCGCGGTGCTTTC
>NZ_MUZR01000014.1:0-5241 GCF_001995255.1 Thioalkalivibrio halophilus
GCGCTGGGGCTTGCGGGCCCGGCGGGTGCCGACCTGCGCGACGAGCTTAAGCCCCTGGACGCGGAGCCGGGCGAGTTCTCCACCGACGAATCGCTGACCCCGTTCGAGGACGCGACCACCTACAACAACTTCTTCGAGCTGGGCTCCGGCAAGGAAGATCCGCATCGTCTGGCCGACCGGCTGCAGACCGACCCCTGGAGCATCCGCGTGGAGGGGCTCTGCGACAACCCCGGGGAGTATGCGCTGGAAGATTTCATCGACCCCTGGTCGCTGGAGGAGCGGATCTACCGCCTGCGTTGCGTGGAAGGCTGGTCGATGGTGATCCCGTGGATCGGTTTCGAGCTCAACCGCATCATCGACCGTGCCGAGCCGACCGGCAGCGCCCGCTATGTCGCCTTCGAGAGCATCCATGATCCGGACAACCTGCCGGGGCAGCGTCGCAGCGTGCTCGAGTGGCCGTACGTGGAAGGCCTGCGTATGGACGAGGCGCGGCATCCGCTGACGATTGTCTCGGTGGGGATGTACGATCACGTGCTGCCCAACCAGAACGGGGCGCCGATCCGGCTGGTGGTGCCGTGGAAATACGGCTTCAAGAGCATCAAGTCGATCGTGCGCATCCGCTTCGTCGAGGACGAGCCGCCGACCTCGTGGAACCGCATGCAGCCGAACGAGTACGGCTTCTACAGCAACGTGAACCCCGACGTGGACCACCCGCGCTGGTCGCAGGCCACCGAGCGCCGCATCGGCGAATTCCGCCGCCGGCGTACAAAGATGTTCAACGGCTACGGCGAAGAGGTTGCCTCGATGTACGCGGGCATGGACCTGACCGAGAAGTACTAAGGAAACATTGGTCAGTGTTTCCTTAGTGTCAGGACGCCGGCGCGCATCGGCCCGGCCTCCGCGCGGGGTGTGGACCCTGGTGCTGGCGGCCTCGCTGGCGCCGGGGGCGTGGATCACCCTGCGCGCGGCCGGGTGGTTCGGCGGTCTCGGAGTCAACCCGATCGAGCGGCTGCTGGCGGATACCGGCACCCACGCGATGATCGCGCTGCTGGTGGCGCTGGCGGTCACGCCGCTGCGCCAGTGGACGGGTCTCGCCTGGATCAGCGCGCTGCGGCGGATGCTCGGGCTGGTGGCCTTTGCCTGGGTCAGCGCGCATCTGCTGGTCTGGGTTGGGCTGGATCTGTTCTTTGACTGGGTACTGATCCTCGATGACATCCGTCACCGGCCCTATGTCACCGTCGGATTCACCGCCTGGGTGATCCTGCTGGCGCTGGCGCTGACCTCCACGCGCGGGGCGCAGCGGCGGCTGCGGCGCTGGTGGCCGCGTCTGCACCGCCTGGCCTACGCGGCGGGCGGGCTGGCCATCCTGCACGTGCTGTGGCTGACCCGGGGTGCGGACTATATCGAGGTCGGGATCTACGGCGGGGTGCTGGCGCTGTTGCTCGGCTGGCGACTGTGGCGCTGGCTGCGGTCGGTGCCAAGGCCCCGGGCGGGATGAAAGATCTCCCCGCGGCCGGCGTCGCATCGCTACAATGGGGAAAACGTCTGACTGGAGCAGTTCCTTGGCCACCTTTACCCTCACCCTGCATGCCCCCGATCCCGAGCAGCCCGAGCTGCAGACGGTTTCGGTGGACGAATCCGGCGACGAGCTGCCCGAATACGGGCAGGTGTGGGTGTGGGACATCCTCTACGCGCAGCAGCTGTTCGCGCTGGGTGACACCCAGCCGGCGCAGGATCTCAAGGAGATCCTCGAGCTGTGGGCGGTGAACATGTCCAGCAAGGTGTTCCAGCCGCACCAGCACATCCTGAACAAGGGCTATCTGGACCTCTCCGAGAACCTGAAACTGGTGACCGACGAGACGGAACGCCCCGCACCGGCCGACGGCGACCGACGGATCGAGGTGCAGGTGACCGGGCAGGTGGGGCAGATGCCGGAGGTCGCCGTGTCGCCCGAGTCACTGGAGGCGAACGATCGGGTGCATCTGGTACTGGGGCTGGCGCAACATTTCAATTATGCCAACGACAAGTTCGGGCGCGAGCTGCCGATCCATGTCCTGGCGCTGCGCAAGTACCACGCCGACATTCAGCTGCCGCATACCCGCGAGGCGATGGATGACGGGCCGATGTACGCCATCCAGAAGGCCATGGAGTACTTCCAGGCCGCCAACCAGGGCACGGTCCAGTAGCGCCGGGCGGGCATGGGAAACACTGATCCATGAAGACCGTCTACCACAACGCCGATCCGGTGATGGCCGAGTTCATCGGCGGCATGCTCAACGACGCGGGCATCCCCGCCCACGTGCATCAGGCCGGGCTCTATGGCGCCTCGGGCGAGATCCCGCCCAACGAGTGCTGGGCGCGCATCGTGGTGGTGCACGAGGAGCAGGCCACCGAGGCGCGGGAACTGGTGATGGAATACCTCGAGGGCGATCCGGTGGGTGACGCGACCGAATGGACCTGCCCGAGCTGCGGCGAGCGGATCGAGCCGCAGTTCACCCAGTGCTGGAACTGCGGGCGCGAGCGGCGCTGAAGCAGCGTCAGCCGGAGCCGGCGCGGACCAGCGGCTGGTCGCCGTTATAGTGCCGACCGATGCGCCGGATGTATTCGCGGGTTTCTTCGTAGGGCGGGACGCCGCCATGGCGTTCCACCGCACCGGGACCTGCGTTGTAGGCCGCCAGGGCCAGGTCCAGGTCGCCGTCGAAGCGCTGCAGCATGGCGGCCAGATAGCGCACCCCGCCCTGGACGTTCTGGGCCGGATCGAAACGGTCGGTCACTCCCAGCTCCGCCGCGGTGGCCGGCATCAGCTGCATCAGACCGTGGGCGCCCACCCGTGACACGGCCTCGGGATCGAAGCACGACTCCACGTGGATCACCGACAGGACCAGATCCGGATCCACTCCTTCGCGGCCGGCGGCGTCGTGGATGATGTCGGCGTATTCCCCGCCGCCGCTGGCCATCGCCCGTTGGGCGTTGCGGCCGCAGCGGGCGCGCGCCGGCGGACGGCCGTACTGGGCGATCAGCTCCATGCCGGGCCCCTGGTTGCGCAGGTTGGTGACCAGACGTTCGCCGTCGGGTCCCTCGAAGACGAAGATCTCGGTCGGCGACCAGCCGTCGTCACCGCCGGTGGTCGTGTTGCCGCGCGTGGACGAGGGACCGGGAACGTCCTCGTAATCGCCGTGTTCGGGCGGTTCGTCACTGATGACGCGGGCGCCATCGTCATCGATCCAGGTGTAGAAATCGGCCTGCGCCGGTAGCGGGGCCGCGAGGCCCCCTGCCAGGGCCAGTGACCCGACCGCAAGGGTCAGGGCAGACAACCCCCTGCGCAACGCCGTAAGATGATGGACCGTGTTCAAGCCGGTTCTCCCGTCGATCTGCCGATCCCCATGACCGCCTTCTCCTCGACTGCCGCCATTATGGCGCCGGAAACCACGGCGCTGGAAGGCCTTTTGCGCGATGAATCCGCGCACGCGGGGCCGGCCCGGGTGGAAGTCCTGGATCGAGTGGATTCCACCAGTCGCTATCTCCTGGAGGACGTGTCCGCGGATGCGTTGCCGCGGGCCGGACGGGTGTGTCTGGCGCGCGAGCAGACCGCCGGTCGGGGCCGGCGTGGCCGGGACTGGGTCGGGCACCCGGAAGACGGCATTGCACTGTCCGTGGCGTGGCCGCTGGAACCGGGCGAGCGGGTGCCGCCGGCGTGGCCGGTGGGCGCCGGACTGGTGCTCAGCGAGACCCTGCACGAGCTGGGCTACGCCGCGGTCGGCCTGAAATGGCCCAATGACCTGGTGGTCGGCGAAGCCAAGCTGGGGGGGATCCTCGTCGAGCAACAGGCGCCGCGTGTCGCGAACGGTGTCTGCGGGCGGCTGGTGGCGGGCGTGGGACTGAACCGCGCCGGGTCGCAGCGTCTGCAGCTGGGGCGTGCGGTGACGGACCTGGCCGCGCAGGGTGTCCCGCCGCCGGGCTGGCTGGAACTGGCGGGGCGCCTCGCCGCGAGTCTGCTCAGGGCGCATCCATGGCTGATGGCACACGGTCTGAGTCAGGCCGGCGAGCGGCTGGGTGCCGTGGATGTACTGGCGGGGCAGCGCGTGGAACGCCTGGAGACCGGCGAGCGATTCCTCGCGCTGGGGATCGATCCGCAGGCCGGCACGCTCCGGGTGCGCGACGAACAAAGCAGAGAACGGGGCGGGGAACAGGCTCTGCATTCCGGAGAGGTCAGCGTGCGCAGGTGGAATCATGCCGAGTGACGGGAACCCGAGTCTGACGCTACTGCTGGATCTGGGCAGCAGCCGCCTCAAATGGTCCCTGCGCGACGAGTCCGGGGTGGAACAGGCCAGCGGGGCCGACGCCGATATCGCGGCCGGCGTGGCGGAGCTGGCGCAAACGGTGTCGGTTCCGCCGGGGGCCGCATGGCTGGCGCGGGTCGGGGCACCGGAGCGCTCGCAGCGCCTGCGCGAGGCCCTGGCCACGGCCTGGCCCGGTCTGACGGTCGAGGAGGTGGAACCCCGTCTGGAGGCGGAGTCCGGCGTGGGCCCCGGGGCGGCGGCGCAGTCGGGCGTGCTGGTGTCGCGGTATGCCCACGGCCAGCTGGGCGTGGATCGTTATTGTGCCCTGCTGGCGGCGCGCGCGCGTGACCCGGGGCAGCCGGTGGTGCTGGTGGATGCCGGAACCGCCGTCACGGTGGACGTGCTGCGCGCCGACGGTGTGCACATCGGGGGCTACATCCTGCCGGGGCTGCACGGCGGCTGGGCCGGGATGCAGAAGCTGTTGAGCGATCGCATCGCCCCGCGTGCGCCGGGCGCGGGTTTTGATCCGTGGCCCGAGCGCTCGCCGGGGCAGAGTACGGCCATGGCGCTGGACCGGGGCTGGGCCACGGCCTGGGCGGCGGGCGTGGCGGCCGTGGTGGCGGCCGGCCGTGAATCGCTCGCGGACATCCCGTACCCCGAGGAGGGGAGTACCGGCTCTGCGGGGGTGGCGCGCGTGCCGGTCTGTCTCCTGACGGGGGGGGATGCCCGGATGCTGATGGAGGATCTTCCGGGGCCGGTCAGAACGGATCCCCGGCCTGTGCTGGACGGGTTGGCGGTGCTCGCCGGGCTGGAGCTGGCGGACGAGTCACGGACGGGGAGGGCGGGGGAATGATTCGCTGGACGATTTTTGCGTTGCTGCTGGCCAACCTTGGCTATCTGGGCTGGGCCTACCAGAGCGGACACCTGGACCCGGATCCCTGGTCCGATGCTCCGCCCCCGG
>NZ_MUZR01000014.1:5253-93720 GCF_001995255.1 Thioalkalivibrio halophilus
CCGGGGGCGAAGGCATCGAGGTGCTGGAGGTGCGCACCGGGGCCGAGGCGGAGCGTTTGCGCCAGCGCCTGGAGGCCCGGGAGGATCCCTCCGCGTCGGCCGAGGGCGGGGAATGATCGCTTCTTAATCCTCGCCCGGCATGCCGCGCTGCAGGGCGGCGAATCCGAGCGCGATGTCATCGGGGTCGGCACCGGGATGGATCTGCAGCTGGGCTTCCACGGCCGCCGGGTCCACGTGGCTGGCCGCCACCGCCTCCGCCGGCAGGTAATGCAGCCACCAGGCCAGTGCGGCCTGGGTGGGTACCTCGGTCCAGGGTTCGAGTTCCCCGTCCAGTCGCTCGGCATGGGCGTTCAGATCCTCGTCGAAGAACGGCTGCAGCCGGTCCAGGCGCGCCTGCGGGTCGGGTTCGCCGGCGGCGGTGTCCGTCGGATTGCGCTCCAGCGCCCGGGCGGCCCGGCGCAGTTCCAGACGGGCGATTTCCGGCCAGATCTGCGCGGGCAGATAGCCTTCCAGTTTGGGCTGGCCCTCCTCAGTGACCGCATGCAGGAAACCCGCCGGGATGCCCAGATAGGCATCCACACCGCGCAGGGCGGTGTCGGCCCACTCGAGCAGCTCGTCATCGTCGAAGATCCGCGCACTGGCGGCCAGTGCCGCGATGGCCTGCCCCGAGGTATGGGCGTAGGTCGTGCGATCGACCCGCGGCGGATCGGTGGCGCGGCGTTCATCCGGATCCAGTCGGTAATAGGCATTGTCGGCGTACTGGGAGTTGCCGAAGCGCCGCTGGTCCTCGTCCCACATCGCATCGCGCAGCCAGCGAATCACGTCTTCCGCGATCTCGCGGTAGCGTTCATCGCCGGTTTCTTCCCAGGCGTGGGCGAACAGCCACAGGAACGCGGCATTCTGATCCAGGCGTTTGGAGGTCTCCAGGGCCCGGTCCGGGTCGCGCTGGTCGAAGTCATAGAAGAAAAAGAAGCCGCCATCCACCGGGTCGTGCAGGTCTTCGGCCACCTGATCCAGCAGACCCGGCATGCGCCCGGCCCATTTCTCCTGATCCAGCAGGAAGCGGTAGGTCCAGGGTTGCGGGCGCTTGCTCAGGGTACCGAACAGCGCGCTGCCGCTGAGGCGGTCAGCGTCGGCGACGTACACCTGGTCGAGCATCTCAAGAAAGCCGTCGACCGTGGTGATCGGCTCCTCGGCGGGGGTTTCCTCGCGCCCCGTCACCGACACCACCCGCTGCTGGCGCTCCAGGATCCGGTACAGGCCGTCGGCGCGGATATGCCCGGTGAAGCGCGAGATCACGTCATCGTCCGGGGTGGTGATGACCACGAAGGGCAGACCGCGGCCGCCATAGCGCGTGAAGAGGTCGGCGCGCCGATCCAGGTCGATCAGGACCGGGACGTACTCCTCGTTCAGGATGTCCACAACCATGGGGTTTTCCAGTGACTCGTTCTGGAAGTCGATGCACCAGGTGCACCATTGCCCGTGGAAGTAGAAGAACAGCGGCTGGTTCTGATCCTCGGCCCGGTCGAACAGTTCGGGATCGAAGCTGTTCCATTCGATCTGCGAATCCGCAGGGTAGTCTTCCGCCGACGCGGCACCGACGAACAGCCACAGCGCCGCGATCAGCAGGGTACCTGCGGCGCGCAAGCCGTTGCGGGCAGATGAAACGTGTTGAGTTGCGGTTCCCATGTCGGGCTCCTGGACCGCGTCTCGCGGTCGACTCTTTCGTAAAGCATAGACCCTGGCTGCGGGGCTTCTCCATGATCGCCGCGCTCGGCTGCTACCATGCGCAGGTTCATCCGAGGGATCCTTGCATGAGAGACGAAAGCGCGCGGTTGGCTGTTCCGCGGAGGTGGCTGCGATGAGCGACGTGCGGATTCTGGTGCCGGGGCTGCGCGATGCCCTGGTGGCGGCACGCGCCGCCGGGGGCGGCGGGCTGGCGGTACGCTGGCTGCGGCAGCTGCTCGCGCGTTCGCGCGCGGCGACGCCCGGTGAAACCGTCACGGGGGTGCGACCGGACGAACCGCCCGGCTGGGAGCGGACCCTCGCGCAGGCGCTGGGATATACGGAACCCGGAAACGGAGGAGAGACGGGGTCCGCCTTGCGTACCTGGCTGGCCAGTCCGGTAGCACTGAATGCCGGCATGCGGGATCTGACCGCCCGTCCGGTGGACGGGGTCGCCGATACCGATCGGGAGGCCCTTTGGGCGGCCGCCGCACCGGAGCTGGAAAAGGTCGGGGCGCGGCTGGACCAGTCGCCGCAGGGCTTGTGGCTGCTGTCGATGGCCGCCGCGGGTGCCGACGGCACCCGCAGCCCGTCGGCAGGCTGGGGCCGGCCGATGCCGGCCGCCGGCCTGGACAGCGAGGCCGCCCGCTGCCTGCAGGTGCTGGGCAACGCGATCCAGATGGCCTGGTTTCAGCATCCGGTCAACCAGCAGCGCGAACAGAGCGGTCTGGACCCGGTGCAGGGGCTGTGGTTCTGGTCGCCGGGCGAGCCGCCGCCCGCTGCGCCGGCCGTGCGGGTCGCCGGCGGCGGCATCCACGGCCGCTGGCTGGCGGAGACCGCGGGGGCGGACTGGAATCCCGATCCGGCGTCGGGTGGCGACGTGATCGTGATGGATTCGCTGGACGGTCCGGCGAGCCCGGAACGCATGGCCGCGCTGCTGACCTCGCTGGTGCTCGAGGTCATCGCCCCGCGTGCCGCCGGCCTGCGCTTCGGCCGAACCGGGCGTCTGGAGATCGAGGATCCACTGCTGCCACCGGCGGAGGGCCCGCGTCGCATCCTGCGCGGACGCGATACCTGGGCGCTGTGGCGCCGGCGGATGCCCTGGCCCGGTCTGTAACTCCGTGCATGAGTGATACCACGCAGGCGGCCGGGCTTGGTATACTCTCGGGCTTTTTCCGCACGGGGACACACCATGGAACTGAGTCCGCTCTACAGCCGGATCGAAGACCTGCAAGGCCGCATCGACGGCCTGAGGGGGTATCTTTGACTACGCTGGCAAGGAAGAACGGCTGGAAGAAGTCCAGCGCGAGCTGGAAGAAAACCCGGACATCTGGAATCAACCGGAACAGGCCCAGGCCCTGAACAAGGAACGGGCCCAGCTGGAGGGCATCGTCCTCAACATCCGCGAGATCACGGATGCACTGAAGGACAGTCGCGAACTGCTGGAGATGGCCGAGGCCGACGATGACGCGGAAACCGTGTCTTCGGTCGAGGCGGATGTCGCGGGGCTGACCGCGCGCGTCGAGGCCCTGGAGTTCCGCCGCATGTTCTCCGGCGAGATGGACGAGGCCAATGCCTACGTCGACATCCAGGCCGGTTCCGGCGGCACCGAGGCGCAGGACTGGGCCAACATGCTGCTGCGGATGTATCTGCGCTGGGCCGAGAGCAAGGGTTTCAAGGTGGAGGTCACCGAGCTCTCCGAGGGCGAGACCGCGGGGATCAAGAGCGCGACGGTGCGTGTCGAGGGCGACCATGCATTCGGCTGGCTGCGCACCGAGACCGGCGTCCACCGCCTGGTGCGCAAGTCGCCGTTCGACTCCGGCAACCGCCGCCATACCTCGTTCGCGTCGGTGTTCGTCTCGCCCGAGGTGGACGAGAACATCGAGATCGAGATCGATCCGTCCGACCTGCGCGTGGATACCTACCGTTCCTCCGGGGCCGGCGGGCAGCACGTCAACACTACCGACTCGGCGGTGCGCATCACCCACGAGCCGACCGGCATCGTGGCCGCCTGTCAGGCCGGACGCTCGCAGCACAAGAACCGCGAGATGGCGATGAACCAGCTGCGGGCCAAGCTGTACGAGCAGAAGATCCAGGAGCAGAACGCGGCCAAACAGGCGCAGGAAGAGACCAAGTCGGACATCGGCTGGGGCAGCCAGATCCGCTCCTATGTCCTGGACCAGTCGCGGATCAAGGATCTGCGCACAGGCGTGGAGGTCGGCAACACCCAGGGCGTGCTCGACGGCAACCTCGATCCCTTCATTGAAGCCAGCCTCAAGAGCGGGCTGTAACCCCCGGAAAACCCTCGATGACCGAAACAACCGACGAGAACAAGCTGATCGCGCAGCGCCGCGCCAAGCTCGACGAGCTGCGCACGGCCGGCAACGCCTTCCCCAACGACTTCCGCCGGGATGCCCTGGCCGGCGAGCTGCACGCCACGCACTATGAAACCGAGGGCGAGGCGCTGGAGGCCGAGGGCATCGAGGTCTGCGTGGCCGGGCGCATGATCGGCAAACGGGTGATGGGCAAGGCCAGTTTCGTGCGCCTGCGGGACATGAGCGGGGACATCCAGCTGTTCGTGCAGCGCGATGCCCTGCCGGAAGGGGTGTATGCGGCCTTCAAGCAGTGGGATTTGGGCGACATCGTCGGCGCGCGCGGCACGCTGTTCCGTACGAAGACCGGCGAGCTGACCGTCAATCTGACCGAATTCCGCCTGTTGACCAAGGCCCTGCGGCCGCTGCCGGAGAAGTTCCACGGCCTGACCGATCAGGAGGCGCGCTACCGCCAGCGCTACGTGGACCTGATCACCAGTCCGGAATCGCGCGAGCTGTTCCGGCGGCGTACGCGGATCATCCGCTTCATCCGTGACTACTTCGAGGATGCGGGCTTTCTCGAGGTGGAGACCCCGATGATGCAGGTGATCCCGGGCGGGGCCACTGCACGCCCGTTCGTCACCCACCACAACGCGCTGGACATGCCGCTGTACCTGCGCGTGGCGCCGGAGCTGTTCCTCAAGCGCCTGGTGGTGGGCGGGTTCGAGAAGGTCTTCGAGATCAACCGCAATTTCCGCAACGAGGGGCTGTCCACGCGGCACAACCCCGAGTTCACCATGCTGGAGTTCTACGAGGCCTTCGTGGACCACCATGCGCTGATGGATCGCACCGAGGCGCTGCTGCGCGGGCTGTGCGAGCACGTGCTGGGGACCACCACCGTGGAATACCAGGGCGTGACCTACGAGTTCGGCAGACCGTTTGCGCGCATGACCGTGCGCGAGGCGATCCTCGCCCACAACGACGATATCGCGGATGCCGACCTCGACGACATCGAGCGCGTGCGCGCGCACTGCGAGCGCAAGGGCATCGAGGTGAAGCCGGGGTTCGGTCTCGGCAAGCTGTGGACCGAGCTGTTCGAGGCCACCGCCGAGCACCAGCTGCACGACCCGACGTTCATCACCGCCTATCCCACCGAGGTCTCGCCGCTGGCCCGGCGCAACGACGACAACCCGTTCGTCACCGATCGCTTCGAGCTGTTCGTGGGCGGGCGCGAGATCGCCAACGGGTTCTCCGAGCTCAACGATGCCGAGGATCAGGCCGAGCGTTTCCGCGAGCAGGTCGCGGAGAAGGACGCGGGTGACGACGAGGCCATGCATTTTGACGCCGACTTCATCCGCGCCCTGGAGCACGGCCTGCCGCCCACCGCCGGGGAGGGCATCGGGATCGACCGCCTGGTGATGCTGCTGACGGACTCCAGCTCCATCCGCGACGTGCTGCTGTTCCCGCACATGCGCCCCGAAGCCTGAGTCCCTCAGCGTTTGTCCGGGGCGATGACGCCCCGTGCGAGCAGCCCGGCGCACTGTGCCGCGGGAGCGGGGCGGGCGAGCAGGAACCCCTGGAGAGTGTCACAGCCGGCGGCTTCCAGGAAACGCTGCTGTTCGAGGTTTTCCACGCCTTCGGCGACGGTCTCCAGGTTCAGGTTTGCGGCAAGGCTGAGCACCGTGCGCACGATGGCCTCGCCACTGCCGCCATTGTCGAGGTCGCGCACGAAGCTGCGGTCGATCTTGAGTACGTCCAGCGGGAAACGCTGGAGGTAGGCGAGTGACGAGTAGCCGGTGCCGAAGTCGTCCAGGGCCACCCGCAGCCCCATGTCGCGAAATGCCCCCAGGGTGTGGATGACCCGCTGGACGTCGGCCATCAGCATGCTCTCGGTCACCTCGAGCTCCAGCGCATCGGCCGGCGTGCCGGTTTCGGCCAGGATCCGGCGGATCCGGCGCGGCAGATCCTGATCACGGAACTGCGGGGCGGCCAGGTTGATGGAGATCCGTGGTGAGGGCAGTCCGCTGGCCTTCCAGCGCTGATGCTGCAGGCAGGCCTCGCGCAGGATCCATTCCCCCAGTTCACGGATCAGTCCGGTTTCTTCCAGTACCGGGATGAAGGTCCCCGGCGACAGCACCTGTCCGTTGGGATCCTGCCAGCGGAGGAGGGCTTCGAGACCGGTGATGCGCCCGTTCCCGGCCTCGACCCGCGGCTGATAGTGCAGGAAGAAGCCTTCCTGGCGGTAGACGGCGCGCCGGAGCTGGCCTTCCAGGGCGACCCGTGCGCGCGCCGTGGTGTTGCGCTCGCCGGAACAGAAACGCAGCCCGTTACCGCCTTCCCGCTTGGCCTGATCCATGGCGGCACCCGCGCGGCGCAACAGCTCGTGGGGTTCGCTGCCATCGTCGGGGTAGAGGGCCGCCCCGGCCGACCCGGGAACGTAGACCTCTTCGCCATCGATCGCGAACAGTTCCTTCAAATGATCCACCAAACCGGCCGCCTGGCGGACCAGGGTTTCGGCCTCGGCACTGTGGCCCAGTACGATGCCGAATTCATCGCCACCGATACGCGCCAGGGTGTCGCCTTCCTCGAGGGCACCTTCCAGACGCTGGCTGACACGCTGCAGCAGTGCGTCGCCGGTGGTGTGCCCCAGCCCCTCGTTGATCCCCTTGAACCGGTCGAGCCCCAGGTGCACAACCAGCAGGGGCCAGCCGCGGCCGCAGGCGTATTCCATGCTTTCGTTCAGCCGCTGCAGGAACAGTTCGCGGTTGGGCAGGCCGGTCAGGGGGTCGTGCCAGGTCAGGTATTGCAGGCGGTCTTCGGTCTCGCGGCGTTCGGTGATGTCGTGCACGATCCCGGCCATGCGCCGTGGGCGGCCATGGTCGTCGAAACTCACGGTGCCGCGCTGGTAGACCACCCGCGTGGTGCCGTCCGGTCGGCGAATGCGGTGTTCGATGTCATATTCCGGACCATCGGGGCGCAGAGCCGCGTTGACCGCCTGCTGAACGTGTTCCCGGTCATCCGGATGCACGACCGTTATGAAGGACTCGTGATTGGCGCCCCACTGCTCCCGGGTCATGCCGAAGATGCGGTAGACCTCGTCCGACCAGCGGATTTCGTCGTTTTCGAAATCCGAGATCCAGGAACCCAGATGGGCGATGCGCTGCGCCTCGGCGAGTTCGGCCTCGCGCTGTTCCAGCGCTTCGCGGGCACGGTGGCGCTCGGTGGAGTCAATGCCCAGGGTCTGCAGGTGGGTGATCCGCCCATGCTCGTCAAAGAAGGCACGGGAGGTCCACTCGACCCAGCGCTGTGTACCGTCTGCCCGAATGACCGGGTTCTCGATGATCCGGACCGGCTGTTCCGGCGTGAACCGGGCCAGGTCGGCGAGGTTGGCCTCCTGGTGTTCGGGGGGCAGATCCTCGATCCAGCGCCGGCCGACCAGATCGGCGCCGAAGTATTCCCGCGCCATGCGGTTGGCGAACAGGATGGTCGTGTCCGGCCGGTACACCGTGATGATGTGCGGGTGGTCCTCGATCAGGCTGCGGTAATCGATGACCAGCGTATCGTCGGGCCCGTATTGCTGTTGATCCGTTTTCATCCTTGATTCCTGCCTGGTACCCGACCGCTATTGGCTCATTATGGCGATGGGAATCCGCCCGGTGCAATCGCGCCGGATCCGCCCGGCGAGTCCGGTTGCGCGAAACGCCATGCGCAGATCGGGTATCCTTGTGAATCTGAATCCGTACTCAGGGAGCCATCAATGCAGCCCTTTGCCTCGCGCAATGTCTTCGGTGAGGAACTCGAGCCCTGTGGCCGCGACCCGGTGACCGGGTTCTATCGCGACGGGCGCTGTGCCACCGGACACGACGACACCGGCATCCATACGGTCTGTGCCGAAGTGACGCAGGCGTTTCTCGATTATTCCCTGGCGCAGGGCAACGATCTGGTGACGCCGATGGAGGCCTTCGGCTTCCCCGGGCTCAAGCCCGGAGACCGGTGGTGCCTGTGCGCCGGCCGCTGGGTGGAGGCGTATCGGGCCGGCGTGGCGCCGGGGGTGTATCTGCGGGCGACCCACGAGGAGACCCTGGCGATCATCCCGCTGGACGTGCTGCAGGCGCACGCGCGGGATCCGGCAGAGTAGCGCGGACGCGTTCGCGGGCGCCTCAGACGGGGCGGGCCAGATACCAGCGGATGACCGCCCAGTCGTAGGCCGCGTGCGCGATCATCACCACCACCAGGTTCTCGGTCACGTGGTACACCCAGCCGAGATACAGGCCGATGAGGGTGGCGAAGACGAAGTACAGATGGCTGACGTAGTGCGCCAGCCCGAACAGCACCGAGGCCAGCAGGATCGCGGCCCCGGGCGGCAGGTGCAGACCCAGCCACTGCTGTAGCACGCCGCGTACCAGGAGCTCCTCGCCGACCCCGGCGAGCACCGCGATCAGCACTACCGAGCCGGCCGGGGCCCCGCGAAACAGCAGATCCAGGAATTCCTGCAGCTGTGCCCGAATGTCGCGAAACGCCGGGTGGTCGGTCCAGCCCAGCACGGCGACCAGCAGGAACATCGGGGTGGTGACCAGCAGGCCCAGGGCCACGGCCTCGATGCTCCAGTCCATCGCGCCCAGCAGCGGCACTCCGGCGAGCGCCGCCAGCGCGAACGCCACGGGGATGAGTGCACCCTGGAACAGGGCTCCGGCGAGCAGTGGATGACGGGCGATGAACGGTCGCAAGGTGGCGGGAGGGGCAATGGTTGGTTGCGGGTGAGCGGGTCGGCCGGCCGGGCGATCGCCGCGGCCGGCCGTCCGCCCGGGGCTTTGCCTCAGGCCAGGCGCGCGCGGTGGTCGAGGATCACGCGCACGCCGTGACGCTTGCCGCCGGGCAGGGCACCGAGCACGTCACGGCGCTCGGACTCCGCCAGGTGTTCGCAGGCCTGCGCCAGACCATGGCTGGGCAGACGGTCGGCCAGCCGCGCCAGGGTGGCGGGGTCCAGCGCCTGCAGCACCTCGGCCTGCGCCCGTTCGGTCAGCTTGAGGAAGCGCATGCGGGCGGCGGCCAGCTGGCCGGCCTCCAGTGCGCCCTGGATGCCGGCTACGGCGGGGTCGGGGCGCATGTCGGCCCAGTGCACCCCGGGTACGGCGCTTTCACCGCGGAATTCGGCGCCGGTGTGGAAATCCTGCACGGTATCCATTGCCAGTTCGGTCATGTTCGGTCTCCTCGCATCGGTTCGGTGAAACGGAAAAACACACGATGCGAAGGCCGTCCGGAGGTCCCCGATCGGGGAGCGGGCGGTGGGGCAGGCACGACCCGGTCGCTACCGGGATGTGCGGGAACCCGTATCCGGCGTGTATCCACGTCACGACGGACCGGGTTCCGGGGCCTCGTTCAGACGAGGAGGCGGCGGGTCCGGGTCCGACGGACAGCTGGATACACGTCATCCGCCGCGCCGGCGGCCTTCGTGCATCGGCAACTGCAACTGTCCATGGGTGTCGTCATACCTCGTATGGCTCAACATGCGCTCGTGGCACCCGGCCACGAACGGGCGCGAATCATAGCGAAAGCGCGGGTGGCGAAACAAGCCTTGCGGCGGTGTGCGTTGACAGGTTCCGATGCGGGTTATAGTTTGACCCGTTTCCCGGCGCGCGCCGGATCAGGGTGCGCGTATCCTGATCGCGCCGGTCGCCAGCGCCGCAAAGCCTACGCCCGGTGATCCCGGGCCCAATCAGGAATCGACCCGTGACCGACGTCTTTCCCCGCATCGAGCGACTGCCCCCCTACGTCTTCAACATCGTGAACGAGTTGAAGGCCGAGGCACGAGCTCGCGGCGAGGACATCATCGACTTCGGCATGGGCAACCCGGACCAGCCGACTCCGAAACACATCGTCGACAAACTGACCGAGGCGGTACAGCGCGGCGACACCCACCGTTATTCGGTGTCGCGCGGGATCCCGCGGCTGCGGCGTGCCGTCACCCGCTGGTATCAGGATCGTTTCGATGTAGAACTCGATCCGGAAACCGAGGCGATCGTCACCATCGGCTCCAAGGAAGGCCTGGCGCATCTTGCGCTGGCCACCCTGGGGCCGGGGGATGCGGTACTGGTGCCGAACCCGGCGTATCCCATCCACCCCTATGGCTGCGTGATCGCCGGCGCCGACGTGCGCCACGTGCCGCTGACGCCGGACGTCGATTTCTTCGCCGAGCTGGAGCGGGCGATCCGCGATTCCTGGCCCAAGCCGAAGATGCTGATCCTGAATTTCCCGGGGAACCCGACCACGCAGTGCGTGGATCTGGAGTTCTTTGAACGGGTGGTGGAGATCTGCCGCGAGCACGGGATCTGGATCGTGCACGACCTGGCCTACGCCGAGATCGCGTTCGACGGCTATCGGGCCCCCTCGATCCTCGAAGTGCCGGGCGCCAAGGACATCGCGGTGGAGTTCTATACCCTGTCCAAGACCTACAACATGCCCGGCTGGCGGGTCGGTTTCATGTGCGGCAACCCCACGCTGGTGGCCGCCCTGGCGCGGATCAAGTCGTATCTCGACTACGGCACCTTCACGCCCATTCAGGTGGCGGCGATCTCCGCGCTGGAAGGCCCGCAGG
Organism: Thioalkalivibrio halophilus; assembly: GCF_001995255.1. GTDB lineage: Bacteria > Pseudomonadota > Gammaproteobacteria > Ectothiorhodospirales > Ectothiorhodospiraceae > Thioalkalivibrio > Thioalkalivibrio halophilus. The sequence continues at coordinate 15,886 of NZ_MUZR01000014.1, forward strand.
ACTGTGTCGAGGAGATCCGCGAGACCTATCGCGTGCGCCGCGACGTGCTCTGCGACGGCCTGAACAAGCTGGGCTGGGCAGTGGAAAAGCCGAAGGCGACCATGTTCGTCTGGGTGCCGATCCCCGAGCCCTATCGCGAGATGGGGTCGCTGGAGTTCGCCAAGAAGCTGCTGCGCGACGCCAAGGTGGCGGTCTCGCCCGGGATCGGCTTCGGCTCCTACGGGGATGACCACGTGCGCTTCTCCCTGATCGAGAACGAGCAGCGCACGCGCCAGGCCCTGCGGGGGATCAAGGCGATGTTCCGGGCGGATTCCGTCCTCGCCGATGCCTCCGCGTAACCAGGCATTCGAAGACCAAAACCCGGATGCGGTGCATCCGGACGATCAGGGAAACAGGATCATATGACGCCGGTAAAGATCGGAATTCTCGGACTGGGTACCGTGGGCTGTGGCACGGTGAACGTGCTGGCCCGCAACGGCACCGACATCGCCGGGCGCGCCGGACGCGGGATCGAGGTCGTGGCCGCGGCAGCCCGTGACATCGAGCGCGAGCGCGACTGCGACACTTCCGGAATCCGCCTGACCACCGACCCTGGCGTGGTGGTTGACGACCCCGAAGTCGAGGTGGTTGTCGAGCTCATGGGCGGTACCGAAACCGCGCGTGATCTGGTCCTGCGGGCGATCGATGCCGGCAAGCACGTGGTGACCGCGAACAAGGCGATGATCGCGCTGTACGGCAACGAGATCTTCGAGCGGGCCCATGCGCGCGGCGTGATGGTGGCCTTCGAGGCGGCGGTGGCCGGTGGCATCCCGATCATCAAGGCGATCCGCGAGGGGCTGGCGGGCAACCGTATCGAGTGGCTGGCCGGGATCATCAACGGGACCGGCAACTTCATCCTGACCGAGATGCGCGACAAGGGTCGTGACTTCGAGGACGTGCTGGCGGAGGCTCAGTCGCTGGGTTACGCCGAGGCCGATCCGACCTTCGACGTGGAGGGCATCGATGCGGCCCACAAGCTGGCGATCCTGGCCTCCATCGCCTTCGGCATCCCGCTGCAGTTCGATCGCGTGGCGGTCGAGGGCATCAGCGGGATCACCCGCGAGGACGTGAGCTTCGCCGCCGAGCTGGGCTATCGCATCAAGCACCTTGGCATCGCCCGGCGCATGGACAACGGCTACGAGCTGCGCGTGCATCCGACCCTGATTCCGGAACGCCGGCTGATCGCCAATGTCGACGGGGTGATGAACGCGGTGCTGGTGCAGGGCGACGCGGTCGGCCCGACGCTGTACTACGGCGCTGGCGCCGGGGCCGAGGCCACGGCCTCGGCGGTGGTGGCCGATCTGGTCGACGTGGTGCGCGCCCTGACCACCGATCCCGAGAACCGCGTGCCGCATCTGGCGTTCCAGCCGGATGCGCTGTCGGATCACCCGGTGCTGGCGATGGAAGACGTACACACCTCGTTCTACCTGCGCCTGCGTACCCAGGACCGGCCGGGCGTGCTGGCCGATATCACCCGCATCCTCGGCGAGCACGGCATCAGCATCGAGGCCATTCTGCAGCGCGAACCCGATCCGCAGCGCGGCGAGGCCACTATCATCATGCTGACGCACGCGGTGCGGGAAGGTGCGATGAACGAGGCCATCACCGCGGTGGAGGCACTGCCGCACCTGCTGACGCCGATCACGCGCATCCGCATGGAAGCGCTCTGAACAATCGACTGATCCGATCCACGACACGAGAATCCGCATGGCCCACGGACACCGCTACACCGGCCTGATCGACCGTTACCGCGATCGCCTTCCGGTCCACGACGACACCCGCGTGATCTCCCTCGGCGAGGGCGCCACGCCGCTGATCCGCCTCAACAACATCCCGCGCGAGCTGGACAGCGAGGTGGAGATCTACGTCAAGTACGAGGGCCTGAACCCCACCGGTTCGTTCAAGGACCGGGGCATGACCATGGCCGTCACCCGCGCCGTGGAAGAGGGTTCGCGGGCGATCGTCTGCGCCTCTACCGGCAACACCTCGGCCGCCGCCGCGGCGTATGCCGCCCGCGCGGGGATCACCGCGTTCGTGGTGATCCCGGACGGCAAGATCGCGATGGGCAAGCTGGCCCAGGCGATGATGCACGGGGCAACGGTGATCCAGATCGCCGGGAATTTCGACGATGGCATGCGCCTGGTCAAGGAAGTCGCCTCGAACACGCCGGTGACCCTGGTCAATTCGGTCAATCCGTACCGTCTGCAGGGCCAGAAGACTGCGGCGTTCGAGATCATCGAGGAGCTGGGTCGGGCACCGGATTATCACTGCCTGCCGGTGGGCAATGCCGGCAACATCACCGCGCACTGGATCGGCTACAGCGAGATGGCCGCCCGCAGCAGCGAGGACGTGACCGACGCCTGCGCCTACTGCCAGGGGCACTGCAAGTATGCCGGCGGCGGCATGGTCGGGAACCGGCCGCACATGGTGGGCTATCAGGCCTCGGGTTCGGCGCCGTTCATGCGCGGGGCCATGGTGGACGATCCCGACACGGTCGCGACCGCGATCCGCATCGGCCATCCGCAGTCCTGGGACATGGCGTGGAAGGTGCGCGAGGAATCGGGTGGCTGGTTCGACGAATGCGCGGACGACGAGATCCTGGCCGCGCAGAAACTGCTGGCGGAGAAGGAGGGGGTGTTCTGCGAACCGGCCTCCGCTGCCTCTCTGGCCGGCGCCCTGCGCGACATTCGCTCGGGGCGAATCCCGGCGGGGTCCACCGTGGTCTGCACGCTCACCGGTAACGGGCTCAAGGACCCGGACACCGCGATCAGTCAGAGCGTGGTCCAGCCGACGCGGGTGCCCGCGGAGCTGGACGCCGTGTCGCAGGCGATCCGCGACAACCTCGCCTGAAACCGTTCACCTGAAGCCGCGGGACCGATTCCGGCCCCGCGGGCAGGGTCAGTTCGCCGGGCGTTCGGGGATCTCGATCCGGGCGGCTTCGCGCAGGCGTTCGATCTCTTCCTGGATCGCGCGGCTTTCCAGGATCTCGATCAGTTCGGCCCGCACGTCTTCCATGGGCGGCGGGTCGACCGGGCGCGTCTCTTCCAGCCGGATCAGGTGCCAGCCGAAGCGGCTTTCCACCGGATCCGTCGTCGTCTCGCCGGGTTCCAGGCGCTGCACGGCATCGCTGAAGGCCGGCACCATGCGGCCGGCTTCGAACCAGCCCAGGTCACCTCCGCGTTGGGCGGAGCCGGGGTCGGTTGAATGCGCTTCCGCCAGCTCGGCAAACGACACCCCGTCCTCGAGTTCGGCCAGCAGGTCCCGGGCGGTTTCCTCGCTCTCGACCAGGATGTGGCGGGCGCGGTACTCCTCGGCGGCCATCTGCTCCACCTGGCGTTCGTATTCGGCGCGCAGGTCGTCCTCGGTGAGTTCCAGCTCGGCCGTCATCCGTTCCATCATCTCGGAGGCGAGGAAGTTGGTGCGGACCATCTCGAGGATCCGGCGCGTTTCTTCTTCCTCGTGCAGGCCACGCCGCTCGGCTTCCTGGCGCAGCAGCCGCAGGCTGATCAGCTCGTCGAGCACGCCATCATCGCCGGCCATCCCGGGGGCGTCATCCAGCCCGGAATAGGTGAAGACATCGGCCCGGGTGATCGGTTCGCCATCGATGCGTGCGAGGATTTCGGCGTCTTCGGTGGTGGTGGCGGCACCGGTTTCGTGGCCATTGCGTTCGTCATCCCGGGGGCCGTCGCCGCAGGCGGCGAGTGAGGTAACGGCGACCAGGATGGCGGCCGCGAGCAGGCCGCGGGGTGCGGGCAGTGGAAACGTTGATGCGGCCATTCAGAACACCTGCTTGAAGGGGCGGACATCCACCGAGGCATACACCCCGGCCCGGACATAAGGATCGGCATCGGCCCATTCGCGGGCCGCTTCCAGAGACGGGAATTCGGCGACGATCAGGCTGGCGCTGAAGCCGGCCGGCCCCGGATCGGGGCTGTCGATCGCGGGGCACGGCCCGGCCAGCACCAGGCGTCCGGTATCGCGCAGGGCCTGCAGGCGTTCCAGGTGTTCCGGACGCGCCGCCAGGCGGGCGTCCAGCGAATCGGGGGCATCGTGGCCCTGGATCATGTAGAGCATCGGCATTCCGTGTCGGGGGACAGGCGGACATTGTAACGTCACGGGCGGGTGCGGCGTGATGGTCGGGTCACAGTTGCGCTACACTGCGCGCTTTGTCCGATCTGCGGTTCCCCATGAGTACGTTCGCGATCCACCCCGAGAATCCCCAGCCACGGCTGATCCGCCAGGTCTGCGACCGGCTGCAGGAAGGTGCGGTGATCGCCGTGCCCACCGATGCCTGCTATGCGCTGGCGTGCCTGCCCGGTGACAAGACCGGCGCCGATCGCATCCGCCGCATCCGCGAGGTGGACGAGACCCATCATCTCACCCTGCTGTGCCGTGACCTGTCCGAACTGGGGGTGTACGCCAAGGTGGACAACAGTGCCTTTCGGCTGATGAAGAACCGGACTCCGGGGCCCTACACCTTCATTCTCCCCGCCACCCGCGAAGTCCCGCGGCGGCTGCAGCATCCCAGGCGCCGGACGATCGGACTGCGGGTGCCGGACAGCCCCATCGTGTCCGCGCTGCTGGCGGAACTCGGTACGCCATTGATGTCCGCCACCCTGCAGCTGCCGGGGGACGACACCCCGCTGACCGAGGTCTGGGAGATCGAGGAACGGCTGGGGCACGCCGTGGATGCCATCATCGACGGCGGGGCGGGGACACTGGAGGCGACGACGGTGCTGGACCTGACCGGCGAAGGCGTCGAAGTGGTACGTCACGGGCTTGGCGACGCGGCCTTCCTGGATGAATAGTCATGCGTAAATGGATCATCCTGGTCCTGGTGCTGCTGGCCGTGGCCGCACTCTGGCCCTGGTACGTCGGGGGGCAAGTGGAAGACACCCTCAGCGCCGAGATGGACCTGGGGGCGGGCGGCCTGGAACTGCGCCACGAACCCGGAATCTACGAGCGGAGCTATCGTGAGGCGCGGTCCGAGGGAACGTTGCACGTCAGGGATGGTACGACGACCTACGAGATCCCCTTGCGGCATGAAGTTCGGCACGGGGTTCTCGGAGCGAGGGTCGAGACCCGGCTGGATCACGCGGCCCTCGACGATGCCCTGGCTGACCATGCCGCGCTGGCTGCCGTGCTGCAGCGGCTGAAACCGGAAGCGGAAAGTCGGAGTGGCCTCGGAGGCGGCGTGACGACGCGCGTGCAGGTGCAGGGAACGCGGCTGGATATTGCGCAGTGGTCCGCCGTGGCGGAAGACCGGGAGTCGGAGAGCCCCCTGTGGCTGGAATTCGAGGAGGCGTTGGGCCAGTTCGCGTGGTCGGAGGAGCAGGCGATGGCGAGTCTGTCCATCCCGCGTCTGCGACTCGACCACGCGGACGGGACCCTGGTGTTCGAAGGTCTGCGGCAGGTCCTTGCGCTGGAACCGGACGCCGACGGGGTCTATGGCGTGCTTCCGGATTATGAAGGCGGCGTGGCGGCCGACCGGATGGAATGGACGGGGCCGGGATGCGAGGGCAGTCTGCTTCTGGAACGTGCCCGGATCAACGCGTTCCAGAGCACCCATGGAGACCGGCTGGACTCCCGTGCGCGCCTGGAAATCGACCGGATGACCGTGACGCGGGGCACCCAGCGTGTCGTGCGCCACAGCGGGCCGATGGATCTGCAGCTGGGGCTGGAGCGCTGGGACCGCGCAGCCGTGGAGCAGCTCGCCGGAACCCTGCGTGACCCGGCGCACCGGCGCCAGGAGGCCGAGCAACGCCGCGATCTCACCCATGCCGCGATGATCGATGCCGTGAGCCAGTCGCTGGAGCGCAGCCCGGCGGTGACGCTCGGGGCGATCATGAACGACGAGCCGGAGCGTCGGCTGGAGCTGGAGGGCAACCTGGTCTTTTCCGGGACGCCCGACGGCTTCCGCATGCGCCCGGTGGAAGCGATCGCGCTGGACATGCAGGCCGCGGTCGGGCTGCAATGGCCCGAGTCGCTGGTCGGGCTGGCCGACCCGCAACCGTTCAATCGGGTTCTGGCCGCGGCCGAGGCGGATGCCTGGCTGGAACGGGACGGCGAGATCCTGAGCGGGACTCTGGCGATGCGGGACGGCCGCATCCACGTCAACGACCGGGATCGTACGGCCAGCGCCCTGGGCCTGCTGTTCGCCGCCGCCGGCGGCATGTTCTGACACCGACCACCTCAGTCTCATCAGTCAACCATCAGGAAGGATCGCGACCGTGACCACCAATCAGGGGACGAACCAGCGTGTCATCTCGGGGATGCGGCCCACCGGGCGCCTGCACCTCGGGCATTATCACGGGGTCCTGAAGAACTGGATCGAGCTGCAGCACAACTACGAGTGCTTTTTCTTCGTTGCCGACTGGCATGCGCTGACCACGCACTACGAGGACCCGGGCGACCTGCAGCAATACGTGACCGAGATGGTGATCGACTGGCTGGCCGCGGGGGTGAGTCCGGGATCGGCCACCCTGTTCGTGCAGTCGCGCGTGCCGGAACATGCCGAGCTGCATCTGCTGCTGTCCATGATCACCCCGCTGGGCTGGCTGGAGCGGGTGCCGACCTGGAAGGACCAGCAGGAACAGCTGCGCGAGAAGGATCTGGCGACCTACGGGTTTCTTGGCTATCCGGTGCTGCAGAGTGCCGACGTGCTGGCCTATCGCGCCGGCATGGTGCCGGTGGGCGAGGATCAGGTCTCGCACCTGGAGGTCACGCGCGAGCTGGCGCGGCGCTTCAACCATCTGTACGGGCGCGAACCCGGGTTTGCCGAAAAGGCCGAGCAGGCCGTGGACAAGATGGGCAAGAAGGCAGCCAAGCGCTACCGCGATCTGCGCAAGCGCTTCCAGGAGCAGGGCGAGGACGAGGCCCTGGAGGTCGCCCGGGCGATGCTGGAATCCCAGCAGAACATCTCGCTGAAGGACCGCGAACGGCTGTTCGGCTATCTCGAGGGCGGGGGCAAGATCATCCTGCCCGAGCCGCATCCGAAGCTGACGCCCACCGCGAAGATGCCCGGGCTCGACGGGCGCAAGATGTCCAAGAGCTATGGCAACACCATCAGCCTGCGGTCCGAGCCGCAGGAGGTGGAAAGCCAGATCCGGACCATGCCCACCGATCCGGCGCGGGTGCGCCGCACCGATCCGGGGACGCCGGAAAAATGCCCGGTGTGGGAGCTGCATCAGGTCTACACCGGCGAGGAAAAGCGGGGCGAGCTCTACGAGGGTTGCACCACCGCCGGGATCGGCTGTCTGGACTGCAAGAAGCCCCTGATCGCGGGCATCCAGGAGGAGCTGGAGCCGATCCAGCAGCGCGCGCGCGAATACGCCAGTGATCCCGGGCTGGTGCGCTCGATCATGGTCGAGGGCTCGGAGGCCGCGCGCGAAGAGGCGCGCGAGACCCTGGAGGAGGTCCGGCGCGCGATGGGGCTGGACTACCTGCGGTAGAGCCGGTGAGCGAACACGCCGAAGACGCCAGCGTCGACCCCGTTGATCCGGCCGCCGCCGGGGAGGGCGAGCACGTCTGGCGGGTTCACGGCGAACCGGTCGCGGAGCTGCCCGAGGACCTGTACATCCCTCCGGATGCGCTGGAAGTGTTCCTCGATTCCTTCGAGGGGCCGCTGGACCTGCTGCTGTACCTGATCCGCCGGCAGAACCTCGACATCCTGGCGATCCCCATCGCCGAGATCACGCGCCAGTACATGGCCTACATCGAGGTGATGCGTGCCCTGCGCCTGGAGCTGGCGGGCGAATACCTGGTGATGGCGGCACTGCTGGCCGAGATCAAGTCGCGCATGCTGCTGCCACGCCCGGCGGAGTCGGGCGAGGAAGACGCCGGCGACCCGCGCATGGCGCTGATCCGTCAGCTGCAGGAATACGAGCAGTTCAAGACCGCGGCCGAACGCCTGGACGCACTGCCGCGCATGGAGCGGGATTTCTTCGCCGCCGGCGCCGCGACCGACGCACTGGAAGGCCCGCCGCCCCCGGCGCCGTCGCTGGATGCCTTGATGGATGCGCTCGCCGGGGTGATGCGGCGTGCCAGCCTGAACGCCCACCACCACGTGGCGACCGAACAGCTGTCGGTGCGCGAGCGCATGACCCGGCTGCTGCACGAGCTGGACAGCGAGACCTTCACCGACTTCGTCGGCCTGCTGGAACGGGCCGAGGGCCGCCAGGGCGTGGTGGTGTCGTTCCTCGCCATCCTCGAGCTGGCCAAGGCGGGGCTGGTGGAGTGGGGGCAGAGCGAACCCTACGCCCCCATCCGCCTGCGTCGGCGCGGCGGCGACGCCTGACCCCGACGCGCCCCGCCGCCCCGTGCCCCCCCCTTCCGCGGGGCTGCGGTCAGCTCGCGTGGTGGGTGGACGTGGCGCCGCGATCGAATGCCCCCTCGTACAGGCGCAGCAGCGCCGGGATCACGAACAGTACCAGCACCGTGGCCACTGCCAGCCCAAACACGATCGAGATCGCCATCGGGATCAGGAACTGCGCCTGCACCGAGCGCTCGAACAGCAGCGGGGTGAGGCCCGCGATGGTGGTGACCGAGGTCAGGATGACCGCGCGCAGGCGCTGGCAGGAGGCCTCGATGATCGCCTCGCGCAGGGCCAGACCGCTCTCCCGCAATCCCTGGTAGAAGCTGACCAGGATGATGGAGTTGTTGACCACGATCCCGGTCAGGCCGAACAGGCCGAACATCGACAGCACGGTCAGCTCCACCCCGAGGATCCAGTGGCCCAGCAGGGCCCCGAGGATCCCGAACGGGATGATGGCCATCACGATCAGCGGCCAGCCCCAGGAGGCGAAGACCCAGGCGAGGATGATGTACATCAGGCCCAGCGCCAGCACCAGGCCCGTGCGCATGTCGGCAAACGTCTCCTCCTGATCCGCCGCGCGGCCCTCGAAGGACCAGTCCACCCCGTGGCGCTCGGCGACCGCGTCCAGCGGACCGTCTTCCAGCGCGGCGCGGATGCGCGCGGCATTGTTCACCGAGCGGTCGACTTCGGTGGATACCTCGATCGCGAGGCGGGTATCGGCATGCCGCAGGGTCTCGAAGCCGGGACGGGATGCGAGTTCCGCCACGTTCTCCAGCGGGGTCAGCTCGCCGTCCGGCAGGCGGATCTGCAGGCGGTCCAGGCTTTCCGTCGCGTGGCGTTCGTCGTCGGGCAGACGCACGCGTACCTCGACCTCCTCCAGGCCATCCTGATAGATCTGCGCCAGATGGCCGTCGTAGGCGTCGCGCAGCTGCGCGCCGATCTGCTCCGTGGTCAGTCCGAGGGCGCGGCCTTCCGGCAGGATGCGGAAGGTCAGCTGCTCGCGGCCGAACGGGGTGTCGTCCTGGGTGGCGAAGGTGCCCGGGAACTCGTCGAACAGATCGGCCACGTCCAGTGCCGCGTCCTTGAGGATATGCGGGTCATCGCCGGTCAGACGCACTTCGAGATCGCGCCCGGGCGGGCCGGCCTGACGCTCGTCAATAGAAAAGGTCTCGATGCCGGGGGCCTCGCGGACGTTGTCCCGCCATGCCTGGATGAACGCCCGGTTGCGCACCTCGCGGGCCTCCGGCGAGATCAGCTCGACCTGGATGTTGCCGAACTGGTCGCCCTGCGGGGCGTTGCCGTCGCCGGGGTCGATGCCGCGTCCGAGCCGGGTCACCGAGGCACGCACCAGGCCGCCGCCGAGTTCCTCGTCGGTTTCCTCCAGCGCCTGTTCGACGTGGATGAGGAACTCTTCGACCCGTTCCGGCGGGGTGCCGGCCACGAAGTTCACGCCCGCGTTGACGACCGTGCCCTCGGGCGAGGGGAAGAAGGTGAAGCCGATGCGTCCGGATGCCGCCAGGCCGATGGCCAGGATCACCGCCCCCACCGCCAGGGCGAGGGTGACCCCGGAGTGGTCCACGGCGTGCGTGACGGCACGGCGGAACGGGCCGTTGCGCAGGTTCTCGAACCCCCGGTCGAAGCGCGCCCGCAGGCTGCCGGCCGGCGGTTCCTCGAGGCGATCCATCACGCCCTTGAGATGGGCCGGAAGGATCAGGAACGCGATCAGCAGGGTGGCCACGATCACGCAGATCACCACCAGCGGGATGTCGAACAGGATGTTGCCGATGATCCCGCCGATCAGCATCAGTGGCATGAAGGCCGCGACGGTGGTCAGTGACGCGGCGACGACCGGACCGACCATGCGCTGAGCACCCTGACGTGCCGCCCGACTGGCCGACAGGCCCCTCTGATGCAGGCTGTAGGCGTGCTCGGAGACGACGATGGCGTTGTCGACGATGATCCCCAGCGACATGATGAAGCCGAACAGCGACATCATGTTGATCGAGCCACCCACCAGCCACAACACCACGAATGCGGCGGTGAAGGCGATCGGGATGCCGAGGGCGACGCGCAGGGCGATGTGGCGGTTCAGGAACAGGAACAGGATCCCGAGCACCAGCAGGAGTCCCCCGGCACCGTTTTTCAGCAGCAGGGTGATGCGCTCGGACAGCAGCTCCCAGAACGCATCGGTTTCCTGCAGCTCGACACCCGGGGGCAGGGCGGGCCGGGTGCGCTCCAGCCACTGTTCGAGGATGCGCGCGGATTCCAGGGCGTCGCCGGTCTCGCTGCGCATCAGCTGCATCTCGATGGCCCGCGTACCCTGCGAGCGGACACGCACCTCGCCGTCCCGGGGGCGCAGGTCGATGTCGGCGATGTCGCCCAGCAGCACCCGACCGCGTTCGGGGTCGCCCTGCAGCACCAGGCGTTCGAAGGACACGATGTCGCGTGCCTGCTCCAGGCTGCGCAGCTGTCGGGCGGTGTCGTCGCGTCCGACCGAGCCGGCGGGCATGTCGCGGCTCATGCCGGCGATCGCGGCGCCGATGTCGGCCAGGGTCATGTCCAGGCGGTAGAGATTGAAGGCCGGCACCTGGATGGCCATCTCGTCTTCCGTGAGGCCGGTGAATTCGACCCGCGCGATGCCGGCGTCCAGCAGCTCGCGTTCGTATTGCCGGGCCAGGGTCCGCAGCTGTTCCGGGTCGTCGGGGCCGGTGATCAGCAGGCGCGAGACCGGTTCGTAGTTGATCACCTGATTGACGATCGGGGTCTCGGCATCCGCCGGCAGGTTACGCTGCTGATCGACCCGGTCGTTGACCTGTTCCAGCGCGTGCGACATGTCCGCGCCGGGTTCGAACTCCAGGGTGATGGTCGCCACCCCCAGCGCGGAGGTGGAGGTCATTTCGCGCAGGTCGTCGACCGTGCGCAGGTCCTGCTCCAGCGGGTCGGTGATCGACTGTTCCACGTCTTCGGCGGCAGCGCCCGACCACACGACCTGGACCGTGATGATGTCGAGATCAAAATCGGGGAAGAACTGCGAGTTCAGCTGGTTCAGGGCATAGGCGCCCGCCAGCAGCATCAGCGCGATCAGCAGGTTGGCGGCCAGGCGGTGTTCCAGGAACAGCCGGATCGGACCGCGACCGGCCGCGCCCTCCGCATCGCCCCCGGCCGCGGCGCCACCCGGCATGGGTGCGCTGGTTTCACTCATCGCCGGCGTCCTGCGGCTGGAGGTCCGGGTCGCCTTCGCGCACGGCTTCGGCCGCGGTGGGGAGGTCCTCGTCGTCCTCGACCTCTACGCGCAGGCCATCCACCGCATTGGGCAGGCGGGTGGCGATCAGGACGTCGCCGGCCGACAGGTCCGGATTGCGGACCAGCGCCAGGGTGTCCCCGGCCTCGCTGCGGTATTCGCCCAGACGTTCAACCTTCAGGGACTGCAGGCGGCCGTCGATTACGCGGAACATGGTGTCGCGCCCGTACAGGGCCTCGAACGGAACGGCCAGGCTGTCGTCTTCCTCGGGCAGGCGCAGGTCCAGTTCAAGGAAGCGGTTCAGACCCAGCGAGCGCCCGCCTTCGCGGATCGCAAACACGCCGTGCGAAGCGCTGGCGCCAGGCCGGGTTTCGCCTTCGATGCGGACCAGTTCGCTGGTGATCTGGCGGCCGCCGTTGCGGGCCGAGGCTTCCAGCGTTCTCCCCTCCGCCAGCAGCGCCTCCAGCCGCGGCTCCAGCGACACGGGAAGTCCGGCCCGGATCTCCACGTCGTCCACGTCGAACAGGCGCACCAGTTCGTCGCCCACCCGGGCGCGTTCGCCCGGGGAGGTCCGGACGGCGGTCACGCGGGCATCGAACGGGGCGCGGATCTCGGTGCGTTCCAGGTCCAGTTCGGCCTGTTCGACCGCGGCCCGGGCGCGATCCAGCCGCGCCTCGGCGCCGGCGATGCGCATGGGGGCATCCGCGATCGCTTCTTCCCGGTTCTGTACTGTAAGTTCGGCCTGTTCGAGACGTTCGCGGGCATCGTCGACATCTCTGTCGGAGCCCATGTCCCGCTCACGCAGGTTGCGGGCCCGGTCGAGGCCGCGTCGGGCAATGTCCCGCATTTCACGTTCGCGGATCAGGGCCTCGCGGTCGTAACGCGCCCGGAGTTCCTCGCTCTCGAGGGCCCCCTCAAGTTCACGCACCTCCGCTTCGGCCTGGCGCAGGGCGAGGCGGGCGTCGGCCGGGTCGATCCGGACCAGGAGGTCGCCTTGCTCCACATGCTGTCCGATGCGGGCGGAAACCGTTCCCACGTCCCCCTGAACGGCGGCCCGCAGGGTCGCATCGCTGGCCGATGCGCTGCGTCCGTAGAGCATGACGGAAGGCCGATGGGTGCCCGGTTCGGCGACGAACCCCCGTACTGGCCAGGAACGTTCCTCACCCGCGGGTGCGGGCGCCTCGGGACCGGTAGCGCGCAGGATCATGAATCCCGCCACGCTGAGCGCGAGGATCAGTACGGGGATGAGGGCACGGCCGACTCGCGGCATGACACGGGACATGCAGTTCTCGCTCGGGTCCTGGGCTGGATGGGGCGCGGGCCTGACGCCCGGGCCTTGGAGACGGTGCACCGGTTGAAGTTCCCGTCCGCGGGAGACCGGTATCAGTGTCTCCTGATATGGCCAATCCTAACATCGGCGGCGCGAGGGCCGCAGGCACGGGGAATGCTTTTTCTCAGGCCAGGTTATAGCGATGCAGCTTGCGCCACAGGGTCGTGCGGTCGATCCCGAGACTGCGCGCGGCCCGCGAGCGGTTGCCATTGTGAGCGGCAAGGGCCTGACGCAGGCGCCGCGCCTCTTCGGACTCCCTCGGGGATACCTGCGGGGCCGCGTCCGTGGGGGACGCCTCCGGAAAAGCCGTTGCCGGGGCGGCGGCCTCCGCCGGTGGTGAAACGGTCCCGGGAGGCCGGCCTTCGGGCAGGGGGAAATCCTCCACGTGACCGTTCACCGCGTGCAGCTGGAGGCAGGCGAACACGTTCTCCAGCTCGCGGAAATTGCCGGGCCAGGGGTGGGCTTCCAGTTTGCGCCTTAACGCCGGCGCCAGCTTCAGCGCGTGTTCCTCGATGAAGCGGTCGAGGGTAGCGGCCAGATCACGCGGCCGGGTCCGCAGGGGCGGCAGCTCCACCGTGGCGACAGCCAGGCGGTAGAACAGGTCGGCGCGGAACTGTCCCGCATCCACGCGGGCCTGGAGGTCCTGATTGGAGGCGGAAAGGATGCGTACGTCCACCTGCCGCGTGGTGTTCTCGCCCACGCGTTCGAACTGGCCATCCTGCACCGCGCGCAACAGCTTGGCCTGCAGACGCAGCGGCAGTTCACCGATTTCGTCGAGGAACAGGGTGCCGCCGTGGGCCGATTCGAAACGACCCTCGCGATCGCTCACCGCGCCGGAAAAGGCCCCGCGCACATGGCCGAACAGCTCCGATTCCAGCAGCTCGTCGGGGATGGCCGCGCAGTTGACTTCGACGAAGGGTCCGGCGGCCCGCGGGCTCCATTCATGGATGCCCCGGGCCAGGCGGGTCTTGCCGGTTCCCGACTCGCCCAGCAGCAGCATGCGAATGTCGCTGCCCGCCGCCCGGCGGGCGAAGACCATCTGGTGATGGCAGTCCGGATCGGCCGAACGGAACGCGTCCGGCAGCCCCTCCCCACGATTCATTTTCATCGCCTTCCTCTCCGGGAAACTCACCCGGAGTATGGCAGCGGCGTTGCAACGCCGCCACCGCTGTTGCAACAAAAAAATTTACGAAGTAACAGATGCTTATATTCGAATTCCCGGGTAGCGCGTGTTGCAACACCCTGAGTGTGTGGTGTTTTTTTCACGAAGACAAATATCTGAAATTCAATAATATTCTAATATTGGCATTTCTATTGCTTGTATCGGGGCGTGCTTTTCTCTACAACGAAACAAGACCAACGGAACAGGCACGCTGTCGGGGGGGAGGTGCGAATGACGCTGATGCGAACGGCCAGCCTGATGCTGTGCATGGTCGCCCTGGTTGGTACGGCCGGGGCGCAGACCGCCTGGACGCCGGCCCAGAGCCCGGGAACCACGAGTCCGGACAATACCGGGGTCCATGTTGCTCAGCCGCTCGCCGCGGAGCGCCATACCGTCAGCGGCACGGTGATCCCGTTCAGTGAAGTGACCCTGCGGGCGCAGTCGGGTGGCCGGGTGATCGCGGTCGAAGGGGTCGAGGGCGACCGCTTCGAAGCGGAAGAAGAACTGGTCGCGATCTCCGACGATCGCCTGCAGGCCCAACGCCAGGCGGCGCTCGCCGAGATGCGCACCACCGAGGCGGCGATCCGCGAAGCACGCATGCAGTACGACCGCGAGGTCATTTCCCCGCGCTCACAGGACATCGGGCAGATGCCGGGCATGGGCATGCCGTCGATGTTCGACCAGATGTTCACGCGCAACATGGGGCAGTTCATGGGATTCGGTGACCCGACCCTGGACCGCACTACGGATCTCTTTTCCCGCCACATCGGCGTCGATCAGGCCCGGGCGCGCTGGGAGCAGGCCCGGGCCCGCGTCGAGGAGCTCGACGTCGCGCTGGAGGACACCCGCTCCCGTGCTCCGTTTGACGGGGTGATCATGCACAAGCACGTGGAACAGGGCGATACCGTTCAGCCCGGGCATCCTCTGGTCACCTTCGGGCACCTGGATTATCTGCGGGTGGAGGCGGCCGTGCCGGTTCGCCTGGTGCGTCAGCTGGACGTGGGCGACATCGTTCCGGTGACGCTCGACGGGCATGCCGAAGAAGTCAGCGCCCGGGTCTCGCGGATCTTCCCGCTGGCCGACCCGCAACGCCATACCGTGACCGTGAAGTTCGATCTGCCGCAGGAGGTCCGCGGCGGCCCGGGCATGTACGCCGAGGTGCATCTGCCGGGCGAAGTGACGCGCGAAGACCGGGTGGTGATCCCGGAGAGCGCGATCATCCCGGGCGGGGCCCTGCCGCGCGTGGCCGTGCTGGATGCCGATGACGAGGTGCGCATCCGCATGGTCCGGCTGGGGGCGTCGCGTGATGGCGGCGTGGTCGTGACCTCGGGGCTGGAGCCCGGGGCGCGGGTGCTGCGGCACCCCGGCGGCCGCCATTGATGCGCTTCGAAATCGAACAATGACAGGACGTTCGCGCCAGACATGAGCGACCAGGAACCTCGCAACCAGGAACGGCCCGGCGATCACGCGACCGATCCCGGCATCGCCGGGCGCATGGCCCGCGCCTTCGTCCATTCGCCGCTGTCGCCGCTGCTGCTGCTGGCCAGCATCGCGATCGGCATCCTCGGCCTGGTCGTCACGCCACGCCAGGAAGACCCGCAGATCTCGGTCCCGATGGTCGACATCATGGTGGAGTATCCGGGCGTACCGTCGGAGCAGGTGGCCAGTCTGGCCGCGCGGCCGCTGGAACGTCTGATGAGCGAGCTCTCGGGTGTCGATAACGTCTACTCGGTCTCGCAGCGAGGCGAGGCGATGGTTACCGTCCAGTTCGACGTCGGCGAGGAAATGGAATCCTCGGTGGTCAAGGTGCACGACCGGCTGATGTCGAACCGCGATCTGATGCCTCCGGGGGTCAGCGAACCGATGGTCAAGCCCAAGGGTGCGGATGACGTGCCGGTGGTGACGCTGACCTTCTGGTCGCACGAGGTCGATGACGCGATGCTGCGCCAGATCGCCCTGGACGCGCAGCAGCAACTCAACGAGGTACCCGACACCGCGCAGAGCTTCGTGGTCAGTGGCCGCGAGGAAAAACTGCGCATCGAGGTGCGGCCGGAACGGCTGGAAGGTTACGGGGTCACCCTGGATCAGATCGCGGGTGCGGTGCGTCAGGCCAATTCCGAACGCGGCGCGGGCGCGATCGAGGCGGGTGGACGGCACATGTCGGTGCACACCGGTTCGTTCCTGACCAGTGCCGAGGATGTCGAACGCCTGCTGATCTCGGTGGAAGACGGTCGCCCGGTGTATCTGCGCGACGTGGCCGACGTGAGCTATGGCCCGGGGGAGGTGGATCGCTTCGTGCGTCACTATTCCGGCCCGGCCGCCGAGGCACCCGATGCCGCACCGGAGGGTGCGTCCGCCGTGACCCTCGCGATCGCCAAGAAGCCCGGCAGTAACGGGGTCACGGTCGCCAATGGCGTGCTCGAACGCCTGGAGCGCCTGAAAGGCTCCGCCATCCCCGACAACGTGGGCGTCGAGATCTCGCGCGACTACGGCAAGACGGCCAACGAAAAGGTCAACGAGCTGATCTTCAAGCTGTTTGTCGCGACCTTCGCGGTGACCCTGCTGGTGGCGCTGTTCCTGGGGCTGCGCGCGGCACTGGTGGTGCTGATCGTGATTCCGGTTGTGATCCTGTTCACCGTGTTCAGCGCGTGGCTGCTCGACTACACCATCGACCGGGTGAGTCTGTTCGCGCTGATCTTCGCGATCGGGATCCTCGTGGACGATGCCATCGTCGTGGTGGAGAACATCTACCGCCGCTGGCTGATGAAGCGCGGCCTGGATGCCGAAACCAACGTGGATGCGGTACGCGAGGTGGGCAACCCGACGATCCTCGCGACCTTTACCGTGATCGCTGCACTGCTGCCCATGGGCTTCGTGTCCGGGATGATGGGTCCCTACATGCAGCCGATCCCGGTTCTGGGGTCGGTCGCCATGCTGTTCTCGCTGGTCGCGGCCTTCGTGTTCACCCCCTGGCTGACCCAGCGGCTGCGCCCGAGCATGGCCTACCTGGAGAAGGCCACCGAAAAGGAACACCGGCAGGCCGAGCGGCTGGGTACGTTCTTCCGCCGGGTGATCCCCGGGCTGGCGGACAATCCCGCCCGGGGCTACGCCTTCCTGGCCGGTATCGTGGTGGTGTTCTTCCTGATGGCCAGCCTGTTCTACACCACGGATGTCCGGGTGAAGATGCTGCCGCTGGACAACAAGCCCGAATTCCAGGTGATGATCAATTTCCCCGAGGGCACGGCGCTGACCGAGACCGCCTCGCTCAGCGAAGCGATGGTGTCCGAGCTGCGGGAGTTCGAGGAAGTGACCGGGCTGCAGGCATATGTCGGCACTGCGGCGCCGTTCAATTTCAATGGTCTGGTGCGTCATTACTACCTGCGCCAGGACCCCTGGCTGGGCGATATCCAGGTTCAGCTGGTGGACAAGGGCGATCGTGCGCGCTCCAGCCACGAGATCGCCACCGAGGCCCGTGAGCGTCTGACACCGCTGGCCCGCGAAGCCGGCGCCCGCATCGAAGTGGTGGAGATGCCGCCGGGGCCCCCGGTCCTGCAGTCGGTGGTCGCCGAGGTGTATGGCCCGGATGCCGATACCCGGCGTCAGGTCGCGCGCGACCTGGAAGGAATGTTCCGTGGGGCCGAACACGTGGCGGACGTCGACAGCTTCCTGCAGGCCCCGCACGACGTCTGGCATTTCGACGTGGACCGCGACAAGGCCCTGCGCCGCGGTGTCACCGTGGAGACCGTGAACCAGACGCTGGAGACCGCGATCGGTGGCCGGGTCCTGGGCGACATCAAGGCGCGTTCGCTGGTGGAGCCGCACCTGATCGAGCTGCGCCTGCCACGCCCCACGCGCTCCGATATCGGGCGTCTGGAACAGCTGCCGGTGGCCTCGCAGCATGGCGGGACAGTCAGCCTGGGCGAGCTGGGTCGGTTCGTCGAGCGCCCGCAGGACGAACCCATCTATCACAAGAACCTGAGGCCGGTGGAGTATGTCACCGGCGAAGTGGTGGGGCGTCTGGCGGCGCCGGTCTACGGGATGCTCGAGGTGCAGGAACAACTCGCCGATTACGAGCTTCCCGACGGCAGTCGGGTGCAGCCGCACTGGCTGGGACCGCCGCCGAACGACGGTTCCACGGCGTTCGAATGGGCCGGCGAATGGACGGTTACCTACGAGACCTTCCGCGACATGGGCATCGCGTTCGCCATCGCCCTGATTCTCATCTACATGCTTGTGGTCTGGGAGTTCGGGAACTTCGTGCTGCCGGGCATCATCATGGCCCCGATCCCGCTGACCCTGATCGGGATCATCCCGGGCCACTGGCTGTTCAACGCCGAATTCACCGCGACCTCGATGATCGGGTTCATCGCTCTCGCAGGGATCATCGTGCGCAATTCCATATTGCTGGTCGATTTCGGTCGCCAGGCGGTGGATCAGGGACATGACGTCCGCGAGGCGATGATCCTCGCCTGTCAGGCGCGCACGCGGCCCATCATCATCACCGCGTTCGCGCTGCTCGCCGGTTCCAGCGTCATCCTGTTCGACCCCATTTTCCAGGGCATGGCGATCTCGCTGATGTTCGGGACCATCGTGGCCACGCTGCTGACCCTGGTCGTTATCCCGCTGGGCTGTATCTCCGGGCGGCGCGCGTTCTGTCCCGCCTCGCTGGAAGACGGCGACGGCACCAACGGCTCCGGCTGTGCTACCCCGACGAGTGGCAGTGCCGGGACCGGCCGTGACGACAATCCCTTCGGCCCGGCCGAGGGCGGACCGGTCACACGCGCAGTCCAGTATCTCGGGTTGTATCTGCGCTGCCTGGCCGCCGCCTTCGTCGAGGGCATGCGCGATCTTTTCCTCGCCTTGTTGAAGCTTCTGCGCGGCCGTTTCGGGGCGCGCCCGGGGCCGGGGCCGGGGCCGGGCGGTGGCCCGAGATCCGGCGGTTCCGGCTCGGGCTCCGGGCCTTCTCCAGCCCCGTCGTCCGGTCCTGCGCCGGGTCCCCCCGCGTCGGGGGCCTCGGACGGCCCCTCCGGCCGTGGAGCGGACGCGGGTGCGAACGCCGAATCCGCGCCGGACGAGGGCCATGGATCGAAGGAGGGGGGTACGGCCGAGCCCCGGAAATCCGGCAGGGATACCCGTTCCGACGGATCGGAGAGCGCCGGGACGGAGACTCCGCAGGATCACGATTCCACCACCACGGAACAGAAGTCGGAACCCGGGGAAGACGGAAAAGAACCGTCTTCCTCGGGGGCGGGCCCCGGTGCACGCCATTCGGGTGGCCGCCGACGCCGGGGTATTCGGCTGAAATGAGCAATCACTGAAAGAACCTCAAGGAGGTTAATGATGAAGAAGCGATTTAATGCACGCATGCTCGGTCTGGCCATGGCCGGCGCCGCAGTGGTCTCGATGTCCGTGCTGGGCGCGGCCCAGGCGGAAGAAGGGAACCCGGGCGCTCAGGGTCAGCCGATGGGCCAGCATGCTCCGGTTCCCGGTCCCTGGGGCCAGCCGGGTCCGTATGGACAGGGCATGGGCGGGCATCAGGGCGGCGAGATGATGCAGCGTCGCGATGCCTCCGGTGACTTCAGCTTCGGCATGTCCGGGCGCAGCCACGGGCAGGGCTACGGCCAGGGCCGCGGTCAGGGATATGGCCAGGGCCGCGGTCAGGGATATGGCCAGGGCTACGGTCAGGGTTACGGCCCGGGACATGGTTATGGCCCGCGGTATGGATACGGCCCGGGCCATGGTGCCGGCTATGGTCCGCAGCAGGGTCATGGCCCCGGCATGATGCACGGTCCCGCGTACGGTCCCGGTTATGGTCCCGGTATGCAGGGTCCCGGAGGCTACGGCCAGATGCCGGAATTTGATCCCGAAGATCTGCCGGAGGACATGCCGGAAGAGATGCGCGAGCGTATCGAGCGCATGCAGGCCGAGCGGCAGGAACGCATCGAGGAAATGGAAGCCATGCGCGAGGCCCGAATGGAAGCCATGAAGAAGGGT
Source organism: Thioalkalivibrio halophilus (assembly GCF_001995255.1). Lineage (GTDB taxonomy): Bacteria > Pseudomonadota > Gammaproteobacteria > Ectothiorhodospirales > Ectothiorhodospiraceae > Thioalkalivibrio > Thioalkalivibrio halophilus. The sequence goes on from NZ_MUZR01000014.1 coordinate 35,966, forward strand.
CGCCAGGCCTACATGGAAGAGATGGAACGCCAGCGCGAGATGCGCATGGAGCAGATGGAAGAGCGTCGCGACTCGGGGGACTACTGAGCACCGGGTGACGCATGGGAGCGAGGCGAATGGCGTTCGGAGGTGACGGCATGCAGCGGGGAGCAACAGCGGGGCGGAGCGTCCTGCTGGTGGCCCTGGTGACGGTCGGGCTGATGGTGGCCGCTGCGGCTGCCGAGGCCCGGGAACGTCACAACCCGTGGCATGCCGGACCGCCATCCGCGGCCGATGCGGGAGAGCCGGGAGGCTTCACCCGGAGCGAACCCCGGTCGGCTGGATCGTTCCCTCCGCCGGACTACGATCCGGCGCGGCGGGGACGCGAGGACCGCTCGCGCGTTCCCGCAGGTGAAGCACGCCCGGGTCCCGGGATGTCGCCCTACGGTTACGGGTCCGGTCCGTATCCGTATGGCGGCCACCGGGGACCGGGGGCAAGTGAACCGGGCATGTCAGGATATGGATTCCCGTTCTTCGGCGGCCCGGGTTCATGGGGACCCTTTTCGGGGCCCTGAATCACCTGCCTTCGGGCAGGGGCCGGTGCGTGACCGCCCTCCGCGCATCGGTGGCAGAAATGGGAGGGCATGTCTCCGAGAGGAGGAGGTAACACTATGAGCAAGTTTCTGAAAGCAGCCGTTCTTGCGGCATCCATGGCCGGTCTGGCCGCTGCCCCGATGATGGCTTCCGCGCAGTGGGGCGGCCCGGGGTATGGCGGCCCGGGCTACGGGGCTCCGTACGGTCCCGGTTATGGCTATGGCCCCGGCTACGGTGGCATGCCGTTCTTTGGCGGTCCGGGTTACGGCCGCGGCCACAACATGGGCGACATGATGGGCGACATGATGGGCGATTTCGATTTCTCCGCCCGCGGTCGCGGTCATGGTCACGGCTACGGTCACGGGCGTGGTGACGGCTACGGCTATGGTCGTGGTCAGGGCTACGGTCCCGGCTACTATGGCCATCCGGGCTACGGTTACGGCCCCGGGTACGGCTATGGCCCGCAGCAGGGCATGCCGCAGCAGGGCATGCCGCAGCAGCAGCAAGAGCAGTGATCTGCTCGCACGGGCTCGCCCGTGCATGATCGGCTGCCCGGTTCGCCGGGCAGCCCGTTTTCGAATTCAATGGATCCGGGAGCCGCAATGCTGACCGTGGTGGCCAACCTGAAGGGTGGAACGGGCAAGAGCACCGTCGCTTTCAATCTCGCGCTCTGGCTGCTCGCGAAAGGGCACCGCGTGCAGGCCGTGGACCTGGATCCGCAGGGGACTCTCGGCGATGTCCTGGAAGTGCGGCAGGAGGAGGGGTACAGCCCCGCGCTCCCCGCCACGACCGATGCCGACGTCGCGCTGGGTCGGCAGGGGGATTTCGATCACTGGCTGGTGGACGTCGGGCCCTCCGCCATGGACACCCTGATGCAGGCGGTCGCCGCCGCGGACCGGGTGCTGATCCCGGTGCCGCCCAGTCAGGCCGACGTCTGGTCCACTCACCGTTTCGTGCGCGAGATCCAGGGGCGTCGGACCGATCGCGACACAGGCCCCGGCATCGAGGTATTCATCAATCGCGCCGACACGCACCAGTTCGTGCGCGAGACCGAGGAGACTGCGGAGGCCCTGCAGCAGATCGAGGGTATCCGTTTTCTGCGCCCTCGGCTGAAGCAGCGCACGGCCTTCCGTCGGTCGTTCAGCGAGGGTCTCGCGGTGAACGAGCTGGAGCCATCCGGCAAGGCGGCGGAGGAGCTGGATCGACTGGCCCGGGCAATTTTCGGATAAAAAGGGGCTATCCCCTCCAGGAAACGAGGTGACAAATGGGATCAGGTGAAGACAAGCCGCGCCACGGTTTCATCAATCGCTACTGGGTGCTGATCGTGATCGTCCTCTGGTTGATCGCCTGGTCCGCCCGTGACTGGCTGGCGCCGGCCGAACCGGAAGATCCGCCCGCGGATTCCGGCGTCGTGCTCGAGGAAGAGCCCCCTGCCTGGGACGAAGAAGCCGCCAGGGAAGAGGCTGCTCGGGAGGAAGCCGCTCGGCAGGAAGCCGCTCGGGAAGAAGCCGCCCGGGAAGAAGCCGCCCGGGAAGAAGCCGCCAGGGAAGAAGCCGCCAGGGAAGAAGCCGCCAGGGAAGAAGCCGCGGAGGAGCCGGTGGAGGTCGAGGCGCTGTTGACCGAAGCGCGGGAGACGTACTGGCGCGAGGGCGCCGCAGCCGCGATGAACATTCTCGAAGACGGGCTGGAGACGCAGGCGTACGAAAGCCGGGAACGGGCGGACATCCTCGGGGAACTGGGCAATCTGCAACACGCCACCGGCGACGTTGAAGCCGCCATGGGCAGCTGGGACCGGGCGCTGGAGAAGCTTCCGGAGGGCGAACGCCGGGCGATGATGGCCCCACTGCGTCCGATCTATGCCCGGCATCATCCGCAAGGGGTGGACCACCTGGAACGGTTCCGCTGAGGTTTGCGGCACCCTCCACATCACGTGTGCTGTAGTCACCGACCGGAGGAACGATGGGTGCGAAAGACAGGCCAGCTGACGGCGACAGTCAGTATTACGAGGTCAAGGACGAGGCGGACGATGCGCAACGACGGGCCCGGCGGCTCGAACTGATCGTCTATGCTTCCCTGGTCGCATTCGTTGTGCTGGCGGTGTACGGTTTCTGGTTGATCACCAGCCTGACCCGGGACGTGTCACAGCTGACCGAGGAGATCTCCTCGATGACCCGGGTGGTGGACCGCGACATGTCGGCGATTGTGCGCCACATGGAGGCGATGGAGGGCCGCATGGTGGATATTGCGGGGTCCACGGCCGAGATGGAGCAGAGCGTTGCGTCCATCAGCGAGGACACCGGCCGCATGAGCACGGACATCGGGTCGATGACCCGGGATACCGAGGTGATGGCCGGGTCCGTGATCGGCATGCAGCGCGACATGTGGAGCCTGAATCGCAATGTGGGCGGTCCCATGGGTATGATGAACATGTTCAACCCACTCTCGGGGCAGGGCGGTCCCTATCCGGGGTCGGGCGGCCCATACCGTCCGCCGTCGGCGCCGCGCTAGTCGTGTGCGCGGTCTGCCCCGGGCCCGAACCAATACGGAGATCGGAATGTTCAATCGACCTGGCAGCCGCGTCCGCAAGCAGCTCAAGCTCCTGAGTGACCGTCTGGCGGAGGAAAACCCGGTCCTCGAGGGCGTGGTCAATCCGTTCCGGGAACTGGATCGGGTCGGATATGCCTCGGGCCTGCTGGATCCGGAAGAAGAGTCCTACGCCTTCACCATTTCGTGGTGGCCGATGATCTCGGTCCTGGGGACCTTTTCCTCGGGCAAGTCCACGTTCATCAACGAGTTCGTGGGTGAAACCGTGCAGCGCAGCGGCAGTCAGGCGGTGGACGACAAGTTCACCGTGATCTCCTATGGCGGCAGCGAACGGGTGCAGGAGCTCCCGGGCCTGGCGCTCGACGGTGATCCGCGCTTCCCGTTCTATCGGGTGTCCGACGAGATCGAACGCATCACCGATGGCGGCGGGCGCACGGTGGATCATTTCCTGGCCATGAAGACCGCGCGCGCGGAGCAGCTGCGGGGCCGCATTCTGATCGACTCGCCCGGCTTCGATGCCGACGAGCAACGCACCACCATCCTGCAGCTGACCGACCACATCATCGATCTGTCGGATCTGGTGCTGGTGTTCTTCGATGCACGGCACCCCGAACCCGGCGCCATGCGCGACACCCTGGAACACCTGGTCAACCGGGTGGCCGAGCGCAACGACTTCACCAAGCTGGTCTTTATCCTGAACCAGATCGACACGACCTGGCGCGAGGACAACCTCGAGGAAGTCGTCGCGGCCTGGCAGCGCGCGGTGGTGCGCCAGGGGAATGCAACCGGGCGTTTCTACTGCATCTACAACGAAAGCGGTGCGGTGGAGATCGGGGACCCGCAGGTGCGGGAACGCTACGAGGAGAAATCCGCGCACGACCGCGAGGAGATCCACAAGAAAATCCGGGAGATCAGTTCGTCGCGGTCCTATCGCATTATTGGAGCATTGCAGGCGATTGCCGAGTCCATCGAGATGGATGTGCTGCCGGCGATCAAGCGCAGCCTCGACCGCTGGCGTCGTCGGGTGCTGCAGTTCGACGCGGGCATGATGGGGGTGCTCGTGGCGGTGCTCGCGGTGATCGGGTATCAGGCGACCGACGGCATCCGTCCGTGGATCGACGGGCGGGTGTGGGGAACTCTGCTGGATAACCCGGTCTGGACCTCGGCGGGCGTGATCCTGCTGGTGGTGGCTCTGGGCGGGATCCATTTCTTCAACCGGCGCTGGCTGGCGCGGCGAATCGCGCGCGAACTGCCGAAGGAATCGGCGGCGGGGAACTGGCAGGAGGCCTTCCTCAAGAGCACCCGTCCGATGCGTTCGCTATTCGCGCGCTCGCCGCGCGGACTCGGGCGGCGGCGTCTGGCGCGTCTGCATGGTCTCCGCGATCAGGCAGAGGCCTATATCCAGAAGCTCAACAATCAGTTCGTGGACGCACGTCCCGTGGATCCCGGCAGTGGCCGGGCGTCCGCGGCGGACGTCCACCGTCCGGCGGAGGCGGCCGAACGGCGGCCGGCGCCGGAATCCGGACCGGATCAGGAAGGTTCGGCCGAGGTCAGTGATGCAGGGAGCAACGGAACGCGGTAGGCTTCCGGCTGCTCTGGTTGGTGCCTGCCTGCTGTCGAAAAAAAGCAAAGCGGTCGCGGGACGGCCCAGGGCCGGCTGCACCGAAGGAGGAGAGCAATGACCGTACTGGCGTGGGTCATGTTTGGGCTGGCGATGATTCTGGTGCCGATTTCCGTCTGGGCCAGTCTTGCCGCCCTGGGCGTTTGCGCGGGTTGCGCCCTGGTTCGGGACTGGCGACGAGCGCGTCACAACGCCGGACACTGAAGTATCCGCGAATCACGCCATTCGGAGCCGGGTGGTGCAGGGGGCGCCATCCGGCTCTGCCACGTATAACAACAGGAGGAAAACTCAATGAGCGACGAACAGAAGAAAATGGCCATCATCGCGACCAAGGGCAGCCTGGACTGGGGGTATCCCCCGTTCATCCTGGCCTCGACTGCAGCGGCCCTGGGCTATGAGTGCGAGATCTTCTTTACTTTCTACGGGCTGAAGCTGCTGGAGAAAAAGCTGGATCTTCAGGTGACCTCGCTGGGCAATCCGGGCATGCCGATGCCGATGCCCATGCCGGTTCTTGTGCAGGCCCTGCCGGGGATGCAGAAGATGATGACCGTGATGATGAAGAAGAAGATGAAGGCGAAGGGCGTCTCTGATCTGGAGGATCTGCGCGATCTGTGCCAGGAGGCCGAAGTGCGGATGATCGCCTGCCAGATGACGGTGGATCTGTTCGAAATGGACACCAGTCACTTCATTGATGGCGTGGAATACGCGGGGGCGGCGGCGTTCTTCGAGTTCGCCGGTGATTCCGACATCTGCCTGTTCATGTAAACGGGCGGGGCGTTCGCGCCATTCGGGCCCCGGAGCCGAGCTCCGGGGCCTTTTTGTTGACGGGGTTCACGTCGCATTCGTCGTGCCCGCGGACCCGCAAAGCCTGCGCGAGTCGTTATACTCTGCGGCCATGAAACGACTGCATCCCGATTCCTTTCCGACGCTCGAGGATTTCGTCGGTAACACGCCGCTGGTGCGCCTGCAGCGTCTGGCCGCGGATCTGCCGTCGACCGTGCTGGTCAAGCTCGAGGGCAACAATCCCGCCGGTTCGGTCAAGGACCGCCCGGCGGTGAACATGATCCGGGCGGCGGAACAGCGCGGTGACATCCGTCCCGGCGACACGCTGATCGAGGCCACCTCCGGCAATACCGGCATTGCGCTGGCGATGGCGGCCGCGATCAAGGGCTATCGCATGATCCTGATCATGCCGGACAACATGTCGGCCGAACGGCGGGCGTCGATGAAGGCCTATGGCGCCGAGCTCAAGCTGGTCACGCGCGAGGAAAGCATGGAAGGGGCGCGTGATCTCGCTCAGGGCATGGCGGACGCGGGAGAAGGCTTCCTGCTCAACCAGTTCGGCAATCCCGACAATCCCGATGCCCACTATCAGGGCACGGGGCCGGAGATCTGGCGCGACACCGAGGGCACGATCAGCCATTTCGTGTCCTCCATGGGCACCACCGGGACCATCATGGGGGTCTCGCGGTACCTGAAGGAGCGCAATCCGGAGATCGAGATCGTCGGCGTGCAGCCGGGAGAGGGGGCTTCCATACCGGGGATCCGGCGCTGGCCCGAGGCCTATCTGCCGACGATCTTCGAGGCCGCGCGGGTGGATCGCACCGTGGACGTGACCCAGGAGGAAGCGGAGACCACCATGCGCCGGCTGGCGGCAGAGGAAGGCATCTTTGCCGGGGTGTCGTCCGGCGGCGCGGTGGCAGCCACCCTGAGGCTCGCCGCAGAGGTCGAAGGCGGGACCTTCGTGGCCATTATCTGCGATCGCGGCGACCGCTACATTTCCACCGGCGTCTACCCCGACTGAGGCTGGCATGTCCGCTCCCGTACTGGTTTTTGACCTGGAAACGGTGCCCGATATCGAGGGCGCGCGCCGGCTGTACGATTTTGATGGCCTGACCGACCGGGAGGTCGCGGATGCGCTGTTCGCGATGCGCCGAGCGCAGACCGGCTCGGAATTCCTGCGCCATCCGCTGCATCGCATCGTATCCATCGGGGTGCTGTACCAGGGCGGGGAAGCGCTCAAGCTGTCGGCCTTCGGCCGCGACGGCGAGGACGGGCACACGCCGGACGAGGCCGAACTGCTGCGCCAGTTCTTCGGCGTGATCGACCAGCGCACGCCCACGCTGGTGAGCTGGAACGGCAGTGGCTTCGACCTGCCGGTGCTGCACTACCGCGCGCTGGTCAATGGTGTGCAGGCGCCGCGGTACTGGGAGCAGGGCGACGACGACCGCGAGTTCCGCTACAACAATTACCTGTCGCGCTTCCACTGGCGCCATGTCGACCTGATGGATGTGCTCGCGGGTTTCCAGGGCCGCGCGGTGACCGGTCTGGACACCATGGCCAGCCTGCTGGGTTTCCCCGGCAAGCTGGGCATGGACGGCTCCATGGTCTGGCCGGCATGGCGCGACGGACGCGCCGGCGAGATCCACGACTACGTGGAGCACGACGTGCTCAATACCTACCTCGTGTGGCTGCGCTTCGAGCACATGCGGGGCCACCTGACCGACGACGCGCTGAAGTCCCGCCAGGACCAGCTGGCGGATTACCTGGCCGCCAGCCCGGCGGAGCACCACCTTGAATTTCTCGAAGCCTGGCGGGGCTGACGGCATGGGCAAGAAGATCGACCGCACCCCGTTCGAGGCCGTGATCGAGGACGTGACCCTGGATGGCCAGGGCGTGATCCGGCGTGACGGCAAGGCCTGTTTCGTGCACGGGGCACTGGCCGGCGAGCGGGTGCGCGCGGTGCAGACCGGGCGCAAGCGCCGTTTTGATATGGCCGAAGTGGTGGAGGTGCTGGAGCCCGCTGCCGGCCGGGTGGATCCGCCCTGCGCGTTCTTCGGTCTGTGCGGTGGCTGCAAGCTGCAGCACGCCTCGATCGACCTGCAGCGCGAGATCAAGGAACAGGCCCTTTTCGACGCGCTGGAACGCATCGGTCATGTAACGCCCGAGGCGCGGTTCGAGCCGCTGACCGGGGCGACGCTGGGCTATCGGCGTACCGCGCGGCTCGGCGCCAAACATGTCCCGAAGAAGGGCGGGACCCTGGTCGGCTTCCGCGAAAGGGGCAGTCCCTATCTTGCGGAGATGGATCACTGCGAGGTGCTGCATCCGGCGGTGGGGCACCGGATCCGTGCGCTGCGGGACCTGCTGGACGGCCTGCAGGCGCGAGACCGGATCCCCCAGATCGAGGTCGGTGTGGATGATGACGACCGCGTGGCGCTGGTGTTCCGTCATCTCGATCCGCTGACCGACACCGATCGGGCGCGGCTGGCGACCTGGGCCGACGAGGAAGACATCGGCGTGTTCCTGCAGTCGGGCGGGCCGGAGACTGTGGTCCATCTGGCGGGGCCGGATGCCCCGCTGGTTTATCGTCACCCGGATTTCGGCGTCGAGGTGGGCTTCACGCCCATGGATTTCGTGCAGGTCCACCCCGAGGTGAACCGTGCCATGGTGCGCCAGGCAGTGGCCGCCATGGAACTGGAGCCGGGGCACCGGGTACTGGATCTGTTCTGCGGGCTGGGCAACCTCACCCTGCCGCTGGCCACCCGGACGGCCGGCGTGACCGGTATCGAGGTGGATGACGCGATGCTGGCACGTGCGGCGGACAGTGCCCGCGCCCAGGGCATTACCAATACCCGGTACGCGCGTGCGGATCTGGACGACGCCGAGGCCCTGTCGCGGGCCGACTGGCTGCACGAGGACTGGGACCGGGTCCTGCTCGATCCCCCGCGCACCGGGGCGGCCGCCGCCGTGGAGGCCCTTGGCCCGCGCCGGATCGAGCGCATGGTGTACGTGTCCTGCAACCCGGCGACCCTGGCCCGTGACGCCGAACGTCTGGTGCATCATCATGGCTACCGGCTGGAACGGGCCGGGATCATGGACATGTTCCCGCACACCGCGCACGTGGAATCCATGGCCGTCTTTTCCCGGGCCTGAGGGAGCGGCCGGATCGCGTGGTAACTCCAAGGAGGCAGTGAATGCTCGAGATCGTGAAAAGTGGCGGCTGGCTGATGGTGCCGATCCTGCTGTGTTCGGTGCTGGCCGTGGCGATCATCCTGGAACGTTTTATCTCGCTGCGGCGAGGGCGAGTGGTACCGCAGGGCCTGCTGGCGCGCGTATGGGAACAGATGCGCGAACACGGCCTGTCGATGGAGGACATCGAGCGCCTGCGTGAAAATTCCCCGCTGGGGGCCGTGCTGGCCGCGGGTCTGGCGACCCATGACCGTACCCGCCAGATTACCCAGGAAAGCATCGAGGAGGCGGGCCGACGGGTGGCGCATGAACTCGAACGTTACATGAACACCCTCGGCACCATCGCGATGATCACGCCGCTGCTGGGGCTGCTGGGCACCGTGGTCGGAATGATCGAGGTCTTCACGGTGGTCACCGAGATCGGCGTGGGCAGCCCGCGGGATCTGGCCGGCGGCATCTCGCAGGCGCTGATCACCACCGCCACCGGCATCGGGATCGCGATTCCGGCGCTGATCTTCCATCGCTACTTCCGCGGCCGGATCGACGAGCTGGTGCTGGAGATGGAGCAGGAAGCCACCAAGCTGGTCGAGATCATGCACGGCGAGCGCAGTGCCAGCAGCGTCGAGGCCGGAGGCCGGGCGTGAAGTTCCGCCCGCCCACACAACGCGAGGAGCCCGGCGTCAATCTCACGCCGCTGATCGATGTGGTGTTCCTGCTGCTGATCTTCTTCATGGTCTCCACCACATTCGACCGGCACGCCGACATCGACATCACCCTGCCATCGGCCGACCGGGAAGCGGAACAGGTGGACGATCGCGCCTGGATCGACATCGTGGTGGACGCCGACGGCCGTTATTTCGTGGACGGGCGGGAACTGGTGAACCGTCGGGTCGAAACCCTGGAACAGGTGCTGGGCGAAGTTCTCGAGGCCCGCGGCGATGACCCCGTGGTGATCCGCGCGGACGCCAGTGCCAGTCACCAGTCGGTGGTGCGGGCGCTGGACGTGGTGGGCCGCCTCGGTGTCAGCGCGGTGTCGATCGCGACACTGGGTGATGACGGCCGGGCGGCGGACGACTGAGCGGCATGTACACGACCGAACCGGGATATGGGGCCGGACTGGCGGGAGTCTGGAGCGCGGTCGGGCGGGACTGGCGCCGCGGTGACCGGGCGCGCGCGCTGGCGCGGCTGGGGTTCCTCAGTCCGCCGGAGGACCGTGGCCGCCTGATCTGGATTCGGGCCGGGGCCGACCCCGAGAGCCTGCGCCTGGGGATCGAGCTGCTGGGATTCGTGCGCCACAAGCGTCAGGACGTGCGCCTGGTGCTGACCTTCGAGCGCGACTGCCCGGAGCTGTTCGAACAGCACATGCAGCCGTTTCGCAAGGTGGGCGTGGGGTACGGCCCCTGCGACCGGCCACGGGTCGTGCGCCGCGTGCTGGACCGCTTCCAGCCCGCGGGCATCATCCTGGCGGGCGGCGTGACCCCGCCCAACTTGCTGGAAGCCACGCAGGCCCCGGTGATCGCGGTGAACGCGGCACCGCCGGCGCGGCCGGCGGCGCGGGGTCTGGAGCTGGCCTGGCCCCGTGATCCGGAGGAGAGCCGGTGCTGGAGTGATCGCGCCGGCGAGGGAGGTGCCGCGCGGTGGCTGGAACCGGCGGATCCGATGGCGCGTTTCGTCGAAGCGCAGGCGGACGTGGTCCTGCGCTCGCTGGTGGGTGGCGAGGTACGCCGGCTGTGGTGGTGGCACGGCACTGCGGCCGGCTGGCCGGACTGGCGCGCCGCCTGGGAGGCCTCCGGTTTCGGGGAGGAGGATATCCTGCTGGCCAGTCTGGAAGAGGATCCCGGTCACCCGCTGCCGGGGCGTTCACTGCGGGTGAGCGAATGGGATCGCAATGCGCTCGCCCCCGGGAATGTCGTGCAGCTGGACGACCCGCGCTGGTTCGCCGCGGCGGCCAGCGCGACGCAGGCGGTGCATCTGGATGCCCCGGGATCGCGGGTGTTGTGGCAGGCGCTTGCGGGCGGGACCGCGGTCAGCCTCGGGCGCGAAGGGACCCTGGAATTGCCGGTGGAGGTGCACGCCGATCCGCAGGCGGTGCTGGCCCGCTGGACCGCGTTGCGCGACGATGCCGCCGTCCGCCGTCAGCTGGGGGATGCCGCCCGCCGCCGGTTCTGGGACGAGCGACGGCGGGTGGATGACCATTTCGAGACGCTGCTGGCCGAGGTCTGGGACTGGTGAGCCCGTTGCCGGGGAACGGAGGCCACGCATGAATACCGCCTGGCTGAGTCGATGGTGGTGGCGGCACTGGAGCCAGCGCGGCCCGGTGGCCGCGACGTTGTATCCCCTTTCGCTGGTCTATGCCGGTCTTGCGGAATACAACCGCATGCGCCTGGAAGAGATCCGCCGGAATACCCGACTGCCATTGAAGGCCGTGATAGTGGTCGGGAATCTGACGGTTGGCGGCAGCGGCAAGACCCCGATGACCGACTGGCTGGCGCGGCGTCTGACGGAGGCGGGTTATCGTCCGGGGATCGTGTCCCGCGGCTATGGCCGGCGTGGCGAGGCGGGGCAGGCGGTGCATCCGGATTCGGATCCGGCCGAGGTCGGGGACGAGCCCGTGCTGCTGGCCCGACGGACCCGGCTGCCGGTCCAGGTGGACCGCGATCGCGTGCGTGGCGCACGCGCGCTGGCCGACCGCGGCGCGGACGTGGTGATCGCCGATGACGGCATGCAACACCATCGACTGCCACGGGATCTGACCGTGTTGATGGTGGACGGACGCCGGGGCCTCGGCAACGGTCTGTGTCTGCCGGCCGGGCCGCTGCGCGAGCCGAAGGCGGCACGTGCGCGGGCCGATTTCGTCGTGCGGACCGGTGGCGAGGCAGGTGTCGACGAAATCCCGATGCACCTGGTCCCGGCCTCGCGCCTGCGGCGGGTGGACGGCAGTGACGAGACCATGCGCCCGCGGCTTCTGGGCGGGCAGGAGGTCCACGCGGTCGCCGGCATCGCCGACCCGGAACGTTTTTTTTCCATGCTGGAGCAGCGCGGCATCTACGTGATCCGGCACCCGTTTCCGGACCATCATCGCTTTCGCGCGCGTGATCTGGCGTTTGATGACGACCTGCCGGTTCTGATGACCGAGAAGGATGCCGTAAAATGCCGGTCGTTCGCGCAATCCCGTCACTGGTACTGGCCCGTGGCGGCCAGCCTTCCAGCCACTTTCGAGCCGGCCCTGCTGCAGCGTCTCAGGACCAGCATCCGGCTCCGCCATCTGGGGTAAGTACAACATGGACAACCGCCTTCTCGACATCCTCGTCTGCCCGGAGACCAAGGGCCCGCTGAAATACGATCGCGAGAATCAGGAGCTGATCTCGGTTCAGGCCGGTCTGGCGTACCCGATCCGGGACGAGATCCCGGTGATGCTGGTGGACGAGGCCCGGCGCCTGTCGGACGAGGAAAAGGAACGCTGGCGCGACGTCTGAGGGCGCCGTGGAACCCTTCGTTGTCGTCATTCCGGCGCGGCTGGCCTCCAGCCGTCTGCCGGAGAAGCCGCTGGTGCCGGTCGCGGGCCGTCCGCTGATCGCGCATGTCGTCGCGCGTGCGCGGGAGAGTCGTGCCTCCCGCGTCATCGTGGCGGCCGACGATGAACGGGTGCTGGCCGCAGCCCGCGAGGCGGGCGCGGAGGCGGTGTTGACCGCCGCGGACCTCCCGTCGGGCACCGATCGCATCGCCGCCGTGGCTGCGAGGGAGGGCTGGGGTGACGAATCCCTGGTGGTGAACCTGCAGGGGGACGAACCCCTGACGCCCGGCGGGGTCCTCGACGAGCTGGCGGCCCTGCTGGCGGAATCGCCGGAGGCCGGGATGGCGACCTTCGGGGTGCCGCTGGGCAGTGCGGCCGATCTGCACGATCCGAACCAGGTCAAGCTGGTGACCGACGACCACGGGCGGGCGCTGTATTTTTCCCGCGCGCCCATTCCCTTCGACCGTGAGGCCGCGCGCGCCGGCCGCGACCCCGACACGTCGGCGGCCGTGCGTCACCTCGGACTGTACGCGTATCGCGCCGGGTTCCTGCGGCGCATGAGTGCGACCCCGCCTGCGCGTCTCGAACGGCTGGAGCAGCTGGAGCAGCTGCGAGCCCTGGCGATGGGCGCGCATATACGGGTGGGGCTGCGCGCGGAGGCGCATCCGCCCGGTGTCGACACCCCGAGCGATGTAGAACGCGTGGAAGCCGTGCTGGGGCAGGCGGGAGGTTCATGACGGGCGGGTGGCCGCGTCGCCGGACGGCGGGTTACGCCGCGGGTGTCCTGATACTGGCGCTGGTGTTGACCGGATGTGGCGAGGGGCCGTCGGAGGCGCCCGCACCCGAACGGCCCGTCAAGCTGGTCACCGTGAGCGAGCGGGACACTCTCATCGAGCGCCGCTTCTCCGGGCGTACCCAGGCGGCGGAACGTGCCTGGCTGGCGTTTCGCGTCGGAGGGGTGGTCGAGTCGGTTGCGGTGGAGCGCGGCGAACGCGTGGACGAGGGCGACCTCCTGGCGCGTCTGGACCCGCGCGACTTCGAGCGCCGGGTGCGTGAACTGGAGGGCGGTCTGTTGGAGGCCCGCGCGGAGCAGCTGATGCTGGAGCGCGGCGCACGCGAGGAAGAACGGCGCCAGCTGGAGGCGCGGCTGGAGGCGGCCGGGGCCCGCGAGGAACAGGCCGAGTCCGAATACCGCCGGGTGGCGCGCATGCGCGACGACGGTCATGTGAGTCAGTCGGAATATGACCGCGCCCGCCGGGCTCTGCGCGAGGCCGCGGCGGACCGGCGTTCGGCGCAGGAGGCGCTGACCATCGCGCGGGCCGGCGGCCGCGAGGAGGAGCGCGAGGCCGCCCGGGGCCGGATCCGGCGCATCGAGGCGCAGCTGGAGCAGGCGCGCGACGCACTGGAAGACAGCGAACTCAGAGCCCCGTTCACCGGTTACGTCGCCGAACGCGATCTGGAACCGCATGAACCGGTGCAGGCCCATCACCCGGTGGTCCTGTTCGAGGATCTGGAATCCATCGAGATCGAGGTCGGCATTCCCGAGGGGCTGCTGGCCTGGCGGGACCGGCTGGAGGCGGTGGAGGTACGCATTCCGGCGCTGGACGACGCGCGTTTCTCCGCCAGCATCCGGTCGGTCGGGGTGGACGTGCTGCCGGGACGGCAGACCTATCCGGTCAAGGTGCGTCTGGAGACCCCCGACCCGCTGACCCTGCCCGCGACGGCGCTTGACCCCGACCGGGTCCTGCCGGGGATGACCGCCGAGGTCGCCTTCCGGGCGCGCCCCGAACCCGGTGTCGGCGTAGTGCTGCCGCCGTCCGCTCTGGTGGAACACGCGGAGGGCTACGCGGTGTGGGTGCGGGACCCGGAGGACGGCCGCGTCGCCCCGCGCCAGGTGGAAGTGCTTGGCGCGGATGGTCGCGGGGTGCGCGTGCAGGGTGATCTGGAACCGGGTGATGAGGTCGTCTCCGCGGGTGCCGGGCGGCTGCGCGAGGGCCAGCGTACCCGTCGGTTCAATGACGAAGCCCCGGCTTCGGGACGCGACACCGGGGCCGGGGGCAACCGGCCGTGAATCCGCCCGGCGGCGACAACGCCGGGTCCGGGTTCAACGCCGCGACCTGGGCCATCCAGCGGGCCCGGCTGGTGGTCTTCCTGACGGCCCTGCTGGTCCTCGGCGGGACCTGGGCCTTCATCGACATGGGCAAGCTCGAGGATCCCGAGTTCACCGTGCCGACCGCGCTGGTGCAGACCGGGTATCCCGGTGCTCGAGCCACGCGGGTGGAGGAGGAGGTCACCGAGGTCCTGGAGCGCCATATCCAGCAGCTCGACGAGCTGGACGAACTGGAATCGGTCAGCCGCCATGGCGAGTCGGTGATCTTCGTCCACGTCGACGAGGCTCTGGGGGATCAGGCCCAGCGCCAGGTCTGGGACGAGCTGGAACGCACCGTGCGCGCGGCGGTACCCGATCTTCCGGAGGGGATCCGCGGTCCGCTGGTAGACGACGACTACGGGGATGTCTTCGGCACCCTGCTGGCGATCCACGGCGAGGGCTACAGCCACCGCGAGCTGCACGACTACGCCGATGAACTGCGCCGTGAACTGTTGCGCCTGCCCGGGGTGGCGCGGGCCGAGCTGTTCGGCGATCGCGGCGAGCGGATCTTCGTCGAGACCCGGCGTTCGCGTCTGGCCGCACTGGATCTGCATCCGGGGGTGATTATCCAGGCCCTGGAGCGCCAGAACGTGGTGGCGCCCGGCGGGGCGATCGAACTGGAGGAGGATCGCGTCCGGCTGTTCGTCTCCGGGGTGTTCGAATCGGTGGACGACGTTCGCAACCTGGCCATCCACAACCCCGAGACCGGCGAGCGTTTCCAGCTGCGCGATGTGGCCGAAGTGCACCGCGGTGACGCCGAGCCGCCGGAGCGCATGCTGCGCTACAACGGTCAGCCGGCGGTGGCGCTGGGGGTGAGCCCGACCGAAGGGACGAACGTGGTCGCCCTGGGTGACGACGTCCTGGAGCGCATCCAGGCGTTGCGCGGGGATCGCCCGGTGGGGATCGACATCGACACGGTCAACTTCCAGCCGGAGACCGTGCGCGCGGCCATCCTGGATTTCGGCGGCAATCTGGCGACCGCGGTGGTCATCGTGCTGGGGGTGCTGCTGGTAGCGCTCGGGTGGCGCACCGGCCTGATCGTCGGCATGGGCGTCCCGCTCACCATCCTGGCGACGTTCTTCGTGATGTGGGTGGCGGGGATCGAGCTGCACCGGGTCTCGCTGGGGGCCCTGATCGTGGTGCTGGGGATGCTGGTGGACAACGCCATCGTCGTCGCCGAGCTGATGATGACCCGCATCCGGCGCGGCACCGAGCGCCTGCAGGCGGCGCGCGAGGCGGTCAGCGAGACCGGCGGGCCGCTGCTGATCGGGACCCTGATCGCAGCGCTGGCGTTCTCGCCGATCAGCATGACGCCGACCCTGGTGGGCGAATTCACCCGCTCGCTGTTCTGGGTGGTGGCGATCGCGCTGGGCCTGTCGTGGCTGCTGGCGGTGACCCTGACGGCCCTGCTGGCGTGGCGCTGGTTGCCGGCTCCGGCGAATGGCGATCCGACCGGCACGGAGACGCCCGGAATCGGCACGCAGCTGCTCGCGCTCTATCGCCGGGCGCTCACGGCCATGCTGCGCCATCGCCGTCGGACTCTGGCGTCGGTGGTCGGCCTGATGCTGGTCGCGGTCGCGTCCTTTGCGCTGGTACCGCAGATCTTCTTCCCGCCGGCCGACCGGGCGCAGTTCATGATCGATCACTGGCGGGGAGAAGGGACGCGCATCGAGACCACCGCAGCCGATGTGGCGCGGCTGGAATCCTGGCTGTCGCAGCACCCCGAGGTGGAAAGCTACACGGCCTTCATCGGCGAGGGGTCCCCGCGGTTCTATCTGCCGATGATGCCCGAGCTTCCCAATCCGGCGCTGGCCCAGATCCTGGTGCAGGTCGAAGACGTGGATCGACTGCATGACATCATCGCGGAGACCCGCGAATGGATGGACGGTCGCTTCCCCGGGGCGGAACCTCGGGTGCGGCCGATGCAGCTGGGGGAGCCCGTGCGCTATCCGGTGGAGCTGCGGCTGTCCGGGCCGCAGGACCGGGCCGAACTGCGCGCCACCGCCGACCGCGTGCTGGAATGGATGGAAGGTCACCCAGACCTGGAACGGCCCCGGCATGACTGGCGCGAACGCACACTGACGCTGGACGTACAGGTGGATCAGGACCGGGTACGAGCGGCCGGGCTGTCCAGCGCCGAGGTGGCCGAGACGCTGGAGGCCGGGGTCAGCGGCATGCCGATCGGGGTGTTTCGCGATGGCGATCAGGCCCTGCCGGTGCTGTGGCGCTTCCCGGAGGACGAACGCCGGGATCTGGCACAGCTGCACACCCTGGAGATCTGGCCGCGCGACGGTGGGGCGGCGGTGCCACTGGGCCAGGTAGCCGAGGTGGAGCCCGTGTTCGACGAGGCGGTGATCTGGCGCCATGACCGGCGCCCCACCGTGACCCTGCAGGCGGACCTTGCCCCCGGTGCCACCGCCAGCGGTTTCGTGCGCGAGGCCGACCCGGTGATCGACACCCTGCTGCAGGGCACCGGGAACGCCGGGCGAGTGGAGCGCGCATGGGGCGGCGAGTTCGAGGCGGCCGCCGATGCCCAGGCCAGCGTGCTGGCGCCGGTGCCCGTCGTCCTGGGGCTGATGGTGGTGTTACTGCTCTGGCAGTTCAACAGCTTCCGCAACACCCTCGTGGTGGCACTCAGCGTCCCGCTGGCGGTGGTGGGCGTGGTCGCGGGTCTGCTGCTGTTCCGGCAGCCGTTCGGTTTCATCGCCCTGCTGGGGGCAATGAGCCTGGGCGGAATCCTCCTGCGCAATGCGATTGTGCTGGTGGAGCAGGCCGAGCTGGAACGCCGCCGCGGACTGGACCCCCTGGAGGCCCTGATCGAGGCCGCGGTCAATCGTTTCCGCCCGGTGCTCCTGACCGCCCTGACCACCATCCTCGGCATGATCCCGCTGGCGCTGTCCGGACCGTTCTGGGCGCCGCTGGCCATTGCCGTGATGAGCGGCCTTGCCGCCGGTACGGTGCTGATCCTCGGCGTGGTGCCGGTGCTCTACGCGACGCTGCACCGGCTCCCGCGTCCGGCCTGAAATTGCCGCGGGTCGGGATTCAGTCGTGCAAGCCGAGTATGCGCGGGAGCTGGCCGAGACGGCCCAGACGCGGCGGCGCGGGAACCGGGTGTTCCCAGGGCAGCGCGTCGGGGTTGTACCAGGCGGCGTTGAGCCCCGCATCCAGCGCCCCGAGGATATCCGCCACGGGGTCGTCGCCGACATGGAGGATGGCCGGTGCCGGTACGCCGGCACGCCGGCGCGCGTGGTCGAAGATTCGCGGATGGGGTTTGGCGGCGCCCGCTTCGGCCGCGGGAACGGCGAAATCGAAATACCGCCCCAGGGGCGTGCGGAACACGTCGGCGTTGCCGTTGCTGATGGCGCCGAGGGTGAATCGACCGTGCAGGCGGGCGAGCACCGCGTCGGCCTCCGGGAACGGGGTCACCTCGTTGCGGGCATGCCAGAAGACCGCGAAGCCTTCCTCCTCGAGGGTGTCCGGACAGACCTGGCAGCGTTGTGCAAGACCGCGCAGCCATCGTTTGCGCAGGCGGGTAAGGTCGTGGCGCTCTCCCTCGGGGGCGGCACGCATGAAGCCCGCGCGGTCGGCCACCAGCTCCTCGGGTTCGAAGCGGGCGCAGACTGCGGGCGCGCGTTCGCGCAGCCAGGCGTAGAAACGGTCTTCGGCATGACGGATGACCGGCATCACCGGCCAGAGGGTGTCGTCCAGATCGAACGTGATGCATTCGATCGAATGATCGGGTACGGAGGCGGGTCGAGCTTTCGAATTCATCGAACGTTATTGTCGGAGTTTTGCGTCGAGCGTCGCTTTTCCGAACCTCAAGCAGGTGTAAAATGAAGGGGAATTTTAATCGTGCAGCTTTCATTCTGCCCGAAAAGGAGAATCACAACATGAAGAAGCTCTTTCTGCGCAGTCTTCCCGTGGCCCTGCTGGGTGCGATGATGATGACCGGTACCGCTCAGGCGGTCGATCCCGAGGACGCGATCGAGTATCGCCAGGGCGTGTTCAAGGCCTTCAGCTGGAATTTCGGCCCGATGGCGGGCATGGCCCAGGGCGAGATCCCGTTCAACGAGGAGATGTTCCTGGAGCGTGCCGATCAGCTGGCGCGCCTGGCCGACATGCCGTGGCAGGGCTTTACCGAGGGCTCCGATCTCGGTGAAACCGATGCCATGATGGAGGTCTGGGAAGATCAGGAGACCTGGGAACAGAAGATCGCGGACTTCGAAGAAGAGGTTTCGCGCATGACGGCCCTGATCGATGAAGGGGCCGATGAAATGCAGCTGCGCCGTCAGGCCGGCGAGATCGGCCAGTCCTGCAAGGCCTGCCACGACAGCTTCCGCGCTGACTGATCGGCCGGCGGGGCCACCCGGTGGTATATGCCGCCGGGTCGGCCCGTGCCGAACGGAGACATACCGGGGCCCGTCGCTGCAGCGGCGGGCCTTTCTGGTTGCGGGCCGCGCACCGTGCCCGGGCCGCGCACGACTTCAGCGTAACCCGGGGGCCGTGGCGTCCTCCGCCGGGTCCACCCGGATCTCCAGCGATACGTCATCCCGGGCGCGGGTAGTGCGACGGCGAACGGGCGGGTGAACGTCGCGGGCGTCGCTTTCCAGCCGCGAACGGATGCCGGCAAAATCGTGCCAGCTCCCGGGCTCCAGGGTGATCTCCGTTGCGACCCGTTCGTGCTCGGCGCCGCGCTGCAGGGGCGTCTGATGGAGATGGGTGATCGCCACGCGCACGCGGCCATCGGGTTGCATGCGGGGTTCCACGGCGAAGCCGCGCGCCGTGTCGCGATAGATGGGTTCGATGGCCACGCCGGCACGGCCGGCAAACAGGCGGTAACCGGCGGGCAGCGTCTCCCCGACCATCAGAACGGCGCGCCCTCCGTCGCGCAGCCGCAGGAACTGCTCGCGGTCCTCGTCACGTCGGGTGGTAAAGCGTCGGATGCGGCCGGCGGTGTCGTCGTCGTGGTCGCGGTGGCGGCGCACGCGCAGGACCAGATCGGGGGACGCACGGTCGAGCTCCGCCACCATCTGGCGGATCTCCTCAATCTCGTGCGCCGGCGCCCGCACCAGCAGGCGGAAGCGATCCGGCTGCAGGGTGGCGTCAGGGAACAGTTCGCGCAGGTCGTGCACCACGGCCTCGGCCCGGCGATTCTGCAAGTCGATGACCGTGACACGGTCGGCCGCGTCGCGAGCCGTGGAACGGAGAGGCAGGGCGAGGAGGCAGGCGGCCGCGCTCGCCCGCAGGAACCGTCGGCGTCGGTCAGAGATGGACACGTCGCAGTTCGTCCGAATCCCGGCCGGCTTCCCAGCTCGCTTCGAATTCCTCGGCGCGGCGCCGGGTCCGGCCTCGATGATCGGTTTCACCCCGCAGGATGCGCTGGCTGCCCGAACGCGTGAACTGCATCCAGCCGGACTGATCGGCGATGACCGTCATCACCAGCGGTGCGTTTTCGTCGGGTTCCAGCACCCGCACGGAGGCCGCGGTGGTCAGGCGCTTGAGCGTGCCGACCAGTTCGGGCAGACGGTCCTTCAGTGCCAGGTCGTCGTCCACCAGCAGGCGAATGTCGGTGGAGCGGTGGCGCTGGGCCATGCGCGCGAGGGCGCCGGGCAGACCGTCGTCCGCGACTTCTTCCAGCAGCGTAACGGGGGCGTGGAGCCACAGGATCCGCCCCGCGTTTTCGCTCATCTCGCGCAGCATTTCGCGGGCCTGCCCGCGCGGGTCTTCCGTGGTCTCCTCGACTTCGCCGCCTTCCGTGCTCATGCCTTCACCTTTGTTATCCGGCCCGTCTTATCCGGCGCGGGCCATGGAATTCCGGATGCGTCGCAGCATGCGCCGGTGGGGGATGCCCGCATCCTCGAACGTGTCACTGATGATAAAGAAATCGTGACGGGCATAGAATCCCAGGCGAGTCGCCTGGGCATTCAGCCAGACCTCGCGCCAGCCATGCCGGATTGCTGCACTCAGGGCGCACTCGAGCAGATGCGAGCCGATTCCGTGGCCACGCCAGGGCTGGCGCACGGCCATGCGTCCGATCTGGCCGCTGGGCAACAGGCGCAGGGTGCCGATGGGTTCGCCTCCCGGTTCCTCCGCCAGCCAGTGCAGGGCTCCGGCGTCGAGGCCGTCGAATTCAAGGTCTTCGGGCACCTGCTGTTCCTCCACGAAGACTTCGCGGCGGATCAGGGACAGTGCCTCCCGGTCGGCAGGCCAGCTGGCCTCCCGAAAGTTGATGCGCTGGGACATAACCACCTCCTCCTCGTGGCCGGTTACCCAAGGCCACGCCGGACAGAAGAGTCTAGTTCAGACTCGCGTTTCCTGCCCGTGAGGCAGTCCGCGTTCCGGGCGTTCCATGACGGTCTGCATCAGGTCGACCCGAGCGGAGCTGAAACCGATTTCGCAGTACGCCAGGTAGTAACGCCACATGCGTAGAAACGCCGGCGAGTAACCGAGGGCCTCGATGGCCCCCCGGGTGCGCATGACCTCACGGTACCAGTGCATCAGGGTGCGGGCGTAGTCGGCACCGAAGAACGCGCGCTCGGTGACCTGAAGGCCGGCCGCGGCCGCCGCGTCGCCGAAGCGCGCCGGGGTCGGGAGCATGCCGCCGGGAAACACGTACAGCTGGATGAAGTCCGCGTTGTGGCGGTAATACTCGAACGCGGCTTCCTCGATGGTAATAACCTGAACCGCGGCGCGCCCGCCGGGCCGCAGGCAGCGGTGCACCTGCTCGAACCAGGTGGACCACCAGCGTTCGCCGACGGCCTCGAACATCTCGATGGACACGACGTGGTCGAAGGTCTCGTTCAGTTCGCGGTAGTCCTGCAGACGCAGGTCGACCCGGTCCGCCAGCCCCGCCTGCCGGATCCGCTCGCGGGCGTACTCCAGCTGCTCGTCGGACAGGGTGACGCCGGTTACCCGGTAGCCGCGCCGGGCAGCGAACTCCGCAAAGCCGCCCCAGCCACAGCCGATCTCGAGGATGTGGGCGCCGGGTTCCGGAGCCAGGCGCGTCAGCAGCCGTTCGTATTTCTGCTCCTGGGCGCGCTCCAGGGATTCGTCGCTGCGACAGAACAGCGCGGCGGAGTAGCCCATGCCGCGATCCAGCCACAGGCGGTAGAAGTCGTTGCCGAGATCGTAATGGAAACGGATATTGGCGCGGCTGCCCCGGCGCGAGTTGCGCCGCAGCCAGTGGCGCAGGGCATCCACTCCGCGTTGCCAGGCGGGGCGCTGGTAGACGTGGCCGAGCCGGTGCTCGTTCTCCATCGCCAGACGCAGCAGGGCATGCAGATCGGGCGTGGTCCATTCGCCGTTGATGAAACCCTCGGCGAAGCCGATGTCGCCGTGGCGGGCCAGTCGCACAAGCGTGGCCCACGGCCGCCGCAGGTGCCAGACCGCTTCGCTGCCCGGGCCCTGCCCGGCGATCTCGCGGCGTTCGCCATGCGGACCGATCAGGGTCAGGTGACCGTGGTCCAGTCCATGGATACGTCGCGCCAGCAGATCCAGGGCCCGGCTGGCCGCGGACCGGGACATGGCAGGAAGCCGTTCGCTGCGTTGCAGTTCCATCAGCTCATCTCCTTTTCGGGCGGGTCGGGGCGCGGGTGATAGCGCCCGCCGCGCCACCAGATCTTCAGGGCCTGCCAGTGGATCAGGAACAGGACCTGGAGGGTCATCCAGGGCATGCGGGCCCACTGGAGCAGCAGGGCGGCGTCGGTCATCGGACGGACATGCCCGTTCTGGGTGGCGACCAGCAGCAGCCGGTCGTCCTGGTATTCGCGGATCGCCACGCGCATCGAGCTGCCTTCGCGCAGTTCGGGCGCGGTCACGGCGAACGCGTAGCGTGCGTCCATATCGATGAACGGCGAGACGTGAAACACCTTGTCCTTCTCCCCGCGCAGCATGCCCCCCGCGCTGTCTCCGGCCGGCAGCAGATAATGGTGATGCTGGCCGAAGGTGTTGCGGACTTCCAGCAAAACGGCCTGCAGACGCCCGTCGATGTGATGGCAGTACCAGATGCTCAGGGGGTTGAAGGCATGGCCGAGGACCCGGGGCGTGGCCTGCAGAAGGATCGCGCCGCCATCCGGCTCCAGTCCGCCCTCGCGCAGCCGGGCCTCGACCCACGGCCGCCAGGGCGTGCCATCGCGGCGGCCGTGGTCCCGGGTATGCAGGCTGAACAGATTGAAGCGATCCAGCGAGAACCAGCGGCGGTTGCGCGCCAGATCTTCGATCCGGTCGATGTCGAACAGCGCGCTCACCACCCGGTAGCGAAAACGGTAGTCCGGCTCGTGCAGGCGACGGTGCATGACATGGCCGGGAAGCAGGGCGGCATCCATCAGGTTTGTCCCGTCACGGCGGGAACGGAGGTTCCCGCAGGCCACCCGGTGTCCGCCCGGGGAACAGCCAGGGGTTCGGAACCCGCCGCCCAGGGCATTTCCACTCCCAGTGCGCGCCCCACGCTCCGTGCCGAACGCAGGCCGTCCTCGTGAAAACCGTCGCCCATCCACGCCCCGGCAAAATACAGGCCGTCCTCGCCCTGGTGTTCGGCCAGTGCAGCACGCGCCCGTTCGGCCGGTGCGTCCATCACCGGGTGTTCCCACAGGAACTCGCCCAGGGTCAGCGAAGGATGCGGGTCGTACAGGGGGTTGAGGCTGACGATGTAGTTCTCGCGACGCTGCAGCCGGTGCAGGGCGTTCATCCAGTAGGATACCGAGACGCCGCGTTCGCCGGTTGTGCGTGCGCGAGAAAGGTAGTTCCACGAAGACCAGACCCGCCGGGAGCGCGGCATCAGCCGGGCGTCGGTATGCAGCAGGGCGCGGTTTTCCTGAAACTGGCAGGCGGCCAGGCGGGCGCGGGTGGCCGCAGGGCCGCCGTCCAGCAGCCGGCGGGCATCGCCCGCGTGGCAGGCGAACACCACGCGGTCGAACTCTTCGGGTTCTCCGGGTCCGTGCACCCGCCACTGCGAGGCGCGGGCCTCCACGGCGGATACCGCGCCGTGCGACACCGAGCCGGGGGCCAGACGCTGCGCCAGACGCCGGACGTAGCTGCGCGAACCGCCGACCACCGTGCGCCACTGCGGGCGGTCGCGCAGATCCAGCAGACCATGATTGAGGAAGAAGCGCAGGAAGCTGGCCGCCGGGAATTCGCGGATGCGCGCCGGCGGACACGACCAGATGGCCGCGCCCATCGGCAGCAGATAGTCTTCGGTGAAGCCGCGCCCCAGGCGATGACGGGCCAGGAACTCGCCCAGCGTGCCCTCCGGCATCTCCTGCCGTGCATTCAGTTCGTGCCCCAGGCGGTTGAAGCGCAGGATATCGGCGACCATGCGCAGGAACCGCGGACGCAACAGATTGGTGCGCTGGGCGAACAGGGTGTTCAGGTCGTTGCCGGCATATTCCAGCCCGGCGGGTTGTTGTGAACAGGCAAAGCTCATGTCCGTGGGACGGGTCTCGACGGCCAGCTCCGCGAAAAGGCGGGTGAGCAGGGGATAGTTGCGTTGGTTATAGACCACGAACCCGGTGTCGATGGCGGTCGGCCCCTCGGGGTCGGCCACATCCACGGTATGCGCATGGCCCCCGAGCTGCGGCGCCTGTTCGAACAGCCGAACATCGTGGCGCTGCTGCAGGATCCAGGCCGAGGCGAGTCCGGCAATACCGCCGCCGATGACGGCGATGCGCTGTCTTTGCATGTCCGGGCTCTCCAGCGGCCGGGGTCGATATCGATCTTATACAATACCTGTACAATGGCTGTAAATGACGCCGAAGGAGACGAGCATGGCGGAGACCAACCCCGACTGGCCCGAACCGGTGCGCCGCGCACTGGAGGAATACCCGATCGTGCTGGTGACCTCCGGTCTCAGCGACACCCGCGAAGCGGAGGCCCTGCTGGACCAGCAGCGGCCCGGCGAGTGGACCCGCCTGGAATGGGGCATGGGGTCGGCCGGGAACCGCGCGGCGTTCCACCAGTTGCAGCAGGCCACCGGCATGCGCATCCTGCCCCTGGTGGTCACGCGGGAAGGCGCCCTGGGCGGGGTGCCCGAACTGCGCGCCTGGCTGGGCGATGCCACGCCGGACACGTCACGGACCGACGCGCGAGACCCGGTCCTGACGGTGCTGGGCGCCGGCGGACTGATCCCGTTCGTGTTCTTCGGGGCAGGGGCATGGATCGCCCATCCGGAATGGCAGGCTTTCGCACTCAACGCGCTGGCGCTATATGGTGCGGTCATTCTGGCGTTTCTGGGGGCGATCCACTGGGGCATCCACCTGGCGGACCGTTCCCATCGCGTGGGGCCGCTTTCGGGCCCTGCCTGGGCGGTCATCCCGCCCGTGCTGGCCTGGCTGGCGGTCCTGCAACCGTTGCCCGAGGCGATCATGACCCTGGCGGTCCTGTTCCTGGGCGTGTTGTGGGTGGACCGGCTGAGCCTGCGTGACCGGCGACTGCCGCCGGGCTATCTGACCCTGCGCATGGTGCTGACCACCGGCGCGATCCTCTCCCTGGCCGCGGGCCTGGGGGCGGTCACGGTCGGTTGATCCGATCCGCTCTGATCCAAGGAGAACATGATGGATGCCGCTTCGCACAGCGACTCGCACAGCGACGAGGAACCCGATAACCGCACGCCGGCCAGCGAACTGGCCGGGCACTACCGCGAGATCCTGGCCGGGCTCGGCGAGGACCCGGAACGCGAGGGCCTGAAGGACACCCCGCTGCGTGCCGCGAAGGCGATGCAGTACCTGACCCGCGGCTACGAGCAGGACCTGGACACCATCGTGAACGGGGCACTGTTCACCTCCGACAACGACGAGATGGTTCTGCTGCGCGACATCGAGCTGTATTCGCTGTGCGAGCACCACGTGCTGCCGATCATCGGCAAGGTGCACGTGGCCTACCTGCCGGACGGCAAGGTGATCGGCCTGTCCAAGATCGCACGCATCGTCGACATGTTCGCCGCCCGCCTGCAGATCCAGGAAAACCTGACGCGTCAGATCGCCGAGGCCCTGCAGCAGGTCACCCAGGCCAAGGGCGTGGGCGTGGTGGTGGACGCGCGCCACATGTGCATGACCATGCGCGGGGTGGAAAAGCAGCATTCCTCCATGGCCACCTCGGTCATGCTCGGCGCCTTCCGCGAGGACTCGCGCACCCGGCGCGAATTCCTCAACCTCATCGGCCGAGGCGGGCGCGACTGAGCGTCGGCCCGGAATCGGTCAGCGCCGGTCGCCGGTGGCTTCGGCGGCCATCTGTTCGTAGCTGGTGTGACGCACGTTCTTGCCCTTGACGAAGTAGACGACGTATTCGCAGATGTTGCGGGCGCGGTCGCCGATGCGTTCCAGGGAGCGGGTGGCCCAGACGATGTCCATCAGGCGGGGGACCGCGTCGGGGGCGGCGGTCATCTGTTTCATCAGCTTGTGGGTGACGGATTCGTACAGGCTGTCGATCTGGATATCCTGCTGGGCAACGCGCACGGCCTGTTCGGTGTCCATGCGGGCGAAGGCGTCCAGCGCGCCACGGGTCATGTGGCGCACGTGTTCGCCCATTTCCGCGAGATCGCTCATCGGGGCGGTCTGGCGGTCGGCTTCGAGCAGATGCAGGCCCATGCGGCCGATGCGCTCGGCCTCGTCACCCATGCGTTCGAGATCGGTGATGGTCTTGATCACCGCGATCACCAGACGCAGGTCGGAGGCGGTGGGCTGGCGCCGGGCGAGGATGTGGGTGCACTGCTCGTCGATCTCGACCTCCAGCGCGTTGATGCGGTAGTCGGTGGTGATCACGGTCTCGGCCTGTTCGGTGTCGCCTTCGACCATGGCGTTCACCGCATCGGCAAGCTGCTGTTCCACCAGTCCGCCCATTTCCATCACGCGCTTGATGATGTCTTCCAGCTCCTCGTTGAACTGCTGGGAGATGTGCTGCTTGAAGAAACTCTTGTCCATGGCGTGGGGGCTCCTCAGCCGAAGCGGCCGGTGATGTAGTCCTCGGTCTGCTTATTCGCGGGCGAGGTGAACAGGGTGTCGGTGTCGGCGTATTCGATCAGTTCGCCCATGTACATGAAGGCGGTGTAGTCGGATACGCGCGCGGCCTGCTGCATGTTGTGGGTGACGATGACCAGCGTGTAGTCCTTCTTCAGCTCGATCATCAGTTCCTCGATCTTGAGCGTGGCCAGCGGGTCCAGCGCCGAGCAGGGCTCGTCCAGCAGCAGCACCTCGGGGTCGATGGCGATCGCCCGGGCGATCACCAGGCGCTGCTGCTGGCCGCCGGACAGGCCGAAGGCGTTCTCGTGCAGGCGGTCCTTGACCTCGTCCCACAGGGCCGCGCGGCGCAGGGACTTTTCCACCACGTCGTCGAGGCGGCGCCGATTCTTCACGCCCTGCAGGCGCAGGCCGTAGGCCACGTTCTCGTAGATCGACTTGGGGAAGGGATTGGGCTTCTGGAACACCATGCCGACCCGGCGGCGCAGCTCGGGTACGTCCACGTTGGCACCGTAGATGTCCTCGCCGTCGAGGCGGATGGTGCCTTCGATGCGGGCGACGTCGATCAGGTCGTTCATGCGGTTGAAGCAGCGCAGGAAGGTGGACTTGCCGCAGCCGGACGGTCCGATGAAGGCGGTGATCCGGTTCTTCGGGATGCGGATGTCGATCCCCTTGAGCGCCTGGTCGTCGCCGTAGTACAGCTTCAGGTCTTCTGCGGTCAGGCAGATGTCTTCGCGATCGATGTTCAGGTCGCGCGGGGCCTGCTCCTGGGGCAGGTTGACGGCGTGGGTCCGGGTGTCACTCATTTCGGGTACTCCGTGGCGAATGGGGTTCGACGCCGATCGCGTCTCAGTCGCTTTCCGCGCGGTATTTCTCGCGCAGATGGTTGCGGATGGAAATGGCGGTCAGGTTCAGGACGACGATCAGCAGCACCAGGATCAGGGCCGTGGCGTACACCAGCGGCCGGCCGGCCTCGACGTTCGGGCTTTTGAAGCCCACGTCGTAGATGTGGTAGCCGAGGTGCATGAAGGCACGGTCCAGGTGCAGATAGGGGAAGGTGCCGTCCACCGGCAGGTTGGGCGCGAGCTTGACCACGCCCACCAGCATCAGCGGTGCGACCTCGCCTGCGGCGCGCGCCACCGCGAGGATCAGGCCGGTCATCATGGCCGGCGCGGACAGCGGCACGATCAGCCGCCACAGGGTCTCGGCCTTGGTGGCGCCCAGCGACAGGGAACCGTGGCGTACGCTGCTGCCGATCCGTGTCAGGCCCTCCTCGGTGGAGACGATCACCACCGGCAGGGTCAGCAGGGCGAGGGTCAGCGATGCCCAGATGATCGCCGGCGAACCGAAGGTGGGCGAGGGCAGGGCATCCTGGAAGAAGAGCTGGTCGATGTTGCCGCCGACCAGATACACGAAGAAGCCCAGGCCGAACACCCCGAACACGATCGACGGTACCCCGGCCAGGTTGTTCACCGAGATGCGGATGATGCGCACCAGCGGGCCCTGTTTCGCGTATTCGCGCAGGTAGATCGCGGCGAGCACGCCGAACGGGGTCACCACGATCGACATCAGGATTACCATCAGCACGGTGCCGAAGATCGCCGGCAGGATGCCGCCCTCGGTATTCGCCTCGCGCGGGTAGCCGGTCATGAAGTCCCGGAAACTGCCGACGTAGTGGCGCAGCTTCGCGGCCGTGCTCATGTCGTTCGGCCACCAGGCGTTCACGATCTGCGACAGCGCGAGGGTGGTGCGCTGGCCATCGGCGGTCTCCAGCACGATGGCGTAACGGGCGACTTCCTCGCGCAGGGCGTTGCGTTCGGATTCCAGCTCGGCGTATTCGGCGTCCAGGGCCGCCTGTTCCTCGTCGAGTTCCTGGTGGCGCTGCGCGCGCTGTTCCTCCGGTAGCGAGGTGTCCCGTTCGAGGCCGCGACGGTCGAGCCGCACCCGTTCCATCTGATGATTGACCTGACCGATCTCGACCCGCTCGATGCGTTCGAGCTGCTGCACCAGATCGCGGGTCTCCCGGATGCGTTGTTCGAAGGCGGTGCGTGCCGCTTCCCCTTCGGCCACGGTCTCGCCGTCCTCGCGGTATTCCCGGATGAAGCCGAAGAAGTCACCCCATTGCAGGCGTTCCAGCACCACGGCGTCGCGCGGGGTGCGGCGTTCGGACATCGCGTCTTCGAGATACCAGCGGAAGTCGCGTGAATCCAGGTCGCGGTTGCCGCGCTTGATCAGGTGGCGCACGACGATTTCCTGACCCTCCGGCACCTGAAAGCCGGCTTCCCGCGCGGCCTGGGCGGTCATGGTCTCCGAACGTGCGATCTCGCCCATCACGCCCCGCGGCTCACTGTCAGCCGCGGGCTGGTATTCGAACTCGATGACCTCGGACGGCCAGAAGAACGACAGGCCATTCACCGCGATCATGGTGATCAGCCCGAAGACCATCACCAGGGAGGCGGCGATTGCCCCGGCATTCAGCCAGATCCACGGGGTGCCGGACTGGAACCAGTGTTTCATCGTTGTTCCTTACAGGGTGCTGTATTTGTTCCGCAGGCGCTGGCGCACGATCTCGGCGATGGTGTTCACCGTGAAGGTGAGGGCGAACAGGACCAGCGCGGCCAGGAACAGGATGCGGTAATGGGTGCCGCCCACCGCGGTCTCGGGCATCTCCACCGCGATGTTCGCGGAGAGCGTGCGCATGCCCTCGAAGATGTTGAAGTTGACCACCGGGGAGTTGCCGGTCGCCATCAGCACGATCATGGTCTCGCCGACGGCGCGGCCGAAGCCGATCATCACCGCCGAGAAGATCCCCGGGCTGGCGGTCAGCAGCACCACGCGCACCACCGTCTGCCACGGGGTGGCGCCCAGCGCCAGCGAGCCCTGGGTGAGGTGCCTGGGCACGTTGAAGACCGCATCCTCGGAGATCGAGTAGATGGTCGGGATCACCGCGAAACCCATCGCGATGCCGATCACCAGGGCGTTGCGCTGGTCGTAGGTGTAGCCGGCGTCGGTCAGCCACTGACGGGCATCTCCGTTGAACATCCAGATTTCCAGATGCGGGCTGATGAACACCGCGAACCAGCCCACCAGGAGGATCACCGGGATCAGGATCGCGGCTTCCCAGCCTGCGGGGATCGCACGGCGTACGCCCTCCGGCAGGACCCGCGTCCAGACGAAGGCCATCACCAGCATGGCCAGCGGGAGCAGGATCAGGATGCTGGCTACCGCGGGCAGATTCGCCTCGATGAACGGGGCCAGCCACAGGCCCGCGAGGAAGCCCAGGATGACGGTCGGCAGGGCCTCCATCAGTTCGATGCAGGGCTTGGTCAGGCCGCGCATGCGGCTCGACATGAAATATGCGCTGTAGATCGCCCCCATGATGGCCAGCGGGGTGGCGAACAGCATGGCGTAGAAGGCGGCCTTGACCGTGCCGAGGGTCAGCGGCACCAGCGAGAACTTGGGTTCGAATTCGTCGGTGGCGGATGACGACTGCCACACGTAGTCGCCGCCGGAACGGCCCTCGTACCAGACCTTTTGCCACAGCACGTGGAAGGAGACTTCCGGGTGCGGGTTGGACAGGTCGTTCACGAACCAGCTCTCGGCGTCGTCGATCGCGATCAGCATGCGATTGCGCGGGTCGATGTACGCGCGGTAGAGGGGACGGTCGCTGAACGTTTGCTGGAGCAGGGTGCGCTGCGAGGTCGGGTAATGGACCGCCAGGGCGCCCGAGGCATCGGTGGTGGCGAACCCCTTGCGGATGTATTCCGGCTGGGTGTTGGTGACCGCATCGGCATGTTGCGGGAAGTCGCGGACGCGGGTGATGCGGTTCACGTTGTCCTCGTCGCGCACCAGCATGTACTGAGCGACCGAGCCATCCGAGCCCCCGACCACGATGGAGACCGTCCCCAGGATGTATTCCAGCGAGGTGACCTCGGCGTCGTCCCCGCGCACCACGCGCTGGCTGTCGACGAGCCGGGCGTTGCGCGGGGTGCTGATGTCGTAGAAATGCAGCCGGCCCCGGTCGTCGCCCACCATCAGGTTGCGCCCGGTAATGTCGACCAGGATGCGGGTCGGTGTCGCGTCCCCGGGCAGGGAGGGCAGGTCGTGGGCCGAACGGGTGACCTCGGTCTCGCCGGTCATCATCGAGGTGCGTTCCTCGAAGTTGACCAGTCGCAGGTCACCGTCCTCGGTGGCCGCGGCCACCCGCACGCCGCTGGAGCCTCGCTGGATGCCGACCACGTCAATGGCCCGGCCCTCGGAATCCACGTCCAGCAGCGCCGAATCCTCGTCTCCCAGGGGGTACACCAGGCCCGGATCGTATTCGCGACCCTGCGGCGTGAAGCGTTCGTTGTATTCGTATTCGATGGCCAGCACCTGGCCGTTGTCCAGGCCGGCCGCGACCAGGCGCGTGCGCGGTTCGGCCATGCTGAAACTGGTGACCCGTACGTCATCCGGGATCGGCAGCGGCTGTTCGCGTACCACCTCGCCGCTGTACGGGCGGAAGAAGACCGCCCGACGGTCCTCGGTCAGGCGCACGGCCATTTCGCGATGCCGATTGACCGCCAGGTGGATGGTCCCGGTGTCGGCCCCGCCGGGTGCATCGTAGGCCGCGCGTTCCTCCAGCGAGGCGCCCTGGAACATCGGCAGGGTTTCGCTCAGGAGGTAGACGAACATCAGGGTCAGGGCGCCGATCACGGCCAGCCCGAAAAATCCGATCAGGTAGCGGGCCGAGGTGTCCTTGGCGCGGCGCCAGCGCTGGAAGCGGTCGAGGGTGGTGTTCGCGATGGTGCCGGGCATTCGGTTCCCCTGAAATATCGACGGGCGCGTGACGGTCGTTGGCAGGGATCCTAAGGGCGCGTTGTGACAGTCCGATGACACTGCGGTGACAGGCATTTGAACGCGCAGCGGCTCGTGCTCAGGGGCATAAACGAAAAAGGCCCGGACATTGTCCGGGCCCTGATGCCTCCCCATTGCGGGAGGTGCGCCGGTTATTCGAGGCCGAGGGCCTCGCGCTGGCGCTTGGCGACCGTCTCGGGCAGCGGGACGAAGCCGTCGCGCACCACGACCTCCTGGCCTTCCTTCGACAGCACCATCTTCAGGAACTCGGCCTGGCGCGGGGCGAGGCCGTCTTCCGGGTGGTTGTTGACCGCGACGTAGAGGAAGCGCGACAGGGGGTAGTCGCCGGAAGCGGCGTTCTCGGCAGTCGGCTCGTACAGGGCATCCTCGCTCTCGCCGAGGGCGATGGCGCGGACACCGGAGGTGTTGTAGCCGATGCCGGAGTAGCCGATGCCGTTGAGGGACTCGGCGACACCCTGGACGACCGAGGCGGAACCCGGCTGCTCGTTCACGGCATTCTTGAAGTCACCGTCGCACAGGGCGTGCTGGCGGAAGTACCCGTAGGTGCCGGAGACCGCGTTACGCCCGTAGATGGTGATGTCGCGGTTGGCCCAGGAGCCTTCCAGGCCGAGCTGGCCCCAGCGGTTGATGTCCTCGGCACCGCCGCAGCGGCGGGTGGACGAGAACGCCGCGTCCACCTGTTCGATCGACATCCCCTCGATCGGATTGTCGCGGTTCACGAACACCGCGATGGAGTCGATGGCCACCGGCACCAGGGTCATCTCGTAGCCGTGGCGCTGCTCGAACGAGGCCTGCTCGCTGTCGCGCGGCTGGCGCGACATCGGGCCGAAGTCGGCCGTGCCCTCGGTCAGGGCGGGCGGGGCGGTGGAGGTGCCGGCACCCTGGATCTGGATGTTGACGTTGGGGTAGAAGTCCTGGAACTCCTCGGCCCACAGCGCCATCAGGTTGTTCAGGGTGTCCGAGCCTTCGCTGGACAGGTTTCCGGAGATGCCGCTGACGGTCTGGTAGGCCGGCAGATCCGGGTCGACATCGGCCATCGCCGGTGTGACGGCAAGGGCGGCGGCCGCGGCGGCGGCCAGAACACTACGCTTGAACAGCATGGGTCACTCCCTCGTGCTTGCTTGACGGTGCGTCGGACCGGTGGGTCCTTGATGCCGGATTATCGGGAGCCATGCTTGCAGTTTGGTGACGGCGACGTGACAGAAGCATGACAGGGGGCTGTAACGGGATTGTCATCGGCGCTTCATACAGTGCACCCATGAAAGCTGATCGTCCCCTTCGCGTCTGGCCCCTGGCCGCCCGTGTCCTGGTGCGTCCGGGACCGGTGCTGCGCTCGCTCGCCGGTCACGGTCCGCTGCCTTCGTGGCAGGCCGTGTTCCTGCGTTTCTCTCTGCCCCTGGTGCTGACCAGCGTCATCCTCAGTCAATGGCTTTACGGGCTGATGCCGCCCGCGCTGCCTCCCGAGTCCGTTCCGGATCCGGTGGGCTTCGGCGTCTACAGCGTGCTGGCGATGACGGTGGGGGTCGCGGGGCTGACCCTGTCGGCTCACTACCTGGTGGAGCTGTTCCAGGGGCCGACGGGTCCCGAGCGGGCCGCCATGGCCGTGACTCTGGGGCTGGTCCCGGCGTGGCTGGGCAACGTGGTCGCGGCGTTCCCCTGGCCCTGGGGCAACGGTCTCGCGCTGGCCCTGATCCTGTACAGCCTTGCGCTGCTGTATGTGGCTCTGCGCGAATTGCTGGGACTGAAACGCGGCAACCGGATCGGCCTGTGGGCGGCCACGCTGTTCTCCGGGGCGTTCATCACGCTGGTCTTTGGCTGGGCGTTGATGGACCTGATCCCCGGGGCTGCCCCGGAGCTGCGTCTCGGCACGACCTGGTTGATCTGAGTTCAGTTTTCGCAGCGCCGCACCGCATGCGGCGGGAAATGGCAACTGAAGCGGCTGCCGACGCCCAGTTCGCTGTCGATCTGCAGCTGTCCCTGGTGGCGCAGCAGCACGTGCTTGACGATGGCCAGGCCCAGGCCGGTGCCGCCGCGATCCTGGCTGCGGGCGTCATCCACGCGGTAGAAACGCTCGGTCAGCCTCTCCAGATGGTGGCTGGCGATGCCGGGACCGTTGTCGTCCACGGCGAGGGTAGCGCCGCCGTCGTCGGTTGCGGACCAGCTCAGAGTGACCCGGGTGCCTGCCGGGGTGTACTTGATGGCATTGAACAGCAGGTTGGCGAAGGCCGATCGCAACTCGGTCTCGGTGCCGAGGATCTCCAGATCGGGCTCGGCGTCCAGTGCCAGGTGGTGGCCGCGGTCGCCGGACAGCAGTTCGGCCTCGTCGATCAGATTGCGCAGCATCTTGGTCGGATTGAACCAGGTCTGCTCGCCCTGTTCCGACCCGGTCTCCAGGCGCGAGAGCATCAGCAGGTCGTCCACCAGCAGTTTCATGCGCTCGGACTGTTCGCGCAGCAGGCGTACCGAATCCATCAGTTCCGGCTGGTCGACCAGTTCGTCCTCGAGGGTTTCGGCCACGCCGTAGAGCACGGTCAGCGGGGTGCGCAGTTCATGGGACACGTTGGCGATGAAATCCCGGCGCATCACCTCCAGACGGTGCAGGTGCGTGGTGTCGCGCGCCAGCAGCAGGTACTGGTGCTCGCCGTAGGGCACCAGACGGATCTCCAGTCGCCGGTTCGCATCCAGCGGCGACGGCATGTTGAGGCTCTCCTGCGGCGCGCTGGCGGGATCCATGAAGCGCAGGAAATCCGGATGGCGCACCAGGTGGGTGATGCGGCGGCCCTCGTCGGCCGGCCATTCCAGATCCAGCAGGCGCGCGGCGGTGGGGTTCGCCCATTCGATCCGGTGCTCGGGGTTGAGGACCACCACCGCGTCGGGAAGGGCGCTGGCCGAGTCGCGGTAGCGCTCCAGCGTGCGCCGCAGTCCGGCCACCCGGCGCAGTCGCCGCTGGCGGCGCTGGTGCAGGTTGGTGAAGATCTCGCCCCATATGCCGCGGGCATCGGGCGGCTCGCTGCGGCCGCCGCGACGGGCCCAGTTTTCCAGCCGGTAGAGTTGCAGGAGGTTCCAGCCCAGCGCGGCGGTCAGCAGGGCCGTCGCGGTGATCCACGGGTAGCCCAGGGTCCATCCGGTGCCGAGAATGATCAGGCCGGCGAGCAGGTTGCGGGCAATAACCCGTGGCCAGGGATTGAAGGGGGGCTGCAAGGGGCGGATCCGGTCAGGGCTGGTCGGAGAAACGATAACCGGAGCCTCGCACCGTCTGCACCAGGACGTCGTGTCCGGTTTCGGCCAGGGCCTTGCGCAGGCGACGGATATGGACGTCCACGGTGCGTTCCTCCACGTAGACGTTGGTGCCCCAGACCTTGTCCAGCAGCTGCTCGCGGGTGAAGACCCGGTCGGGGTGGGTCATGAAGAAGTGCAGCAGGTTGTATTCGGTGGGGCCCAGGCTGACCGGTTGCCCGTTGCCGCTGACCCGGTGCGAGACAGGATCGAGCGCCAGACCGCGGAATTCCACAGGCTCCTCCGAGCTGGTGGGCGTGGTGCGCCGGAGGACGGCCTTGATCCGCGCCACCAGCTCGCGCGGCGAAAACGGTTTGACGATGTAGTCATCGGCGCCCACGTCCAGCCCGCGGACGCGGTCTTCTTCCTCG
The DNA here is from genome assembly GCF_001995255.1 of Thioalkalivibrio halophilus. Lineage (GTDB taxonomy): Bacteria > Pseudomonadota > Gammaproteobacteria > Ectothiorhodospirales > Ectothiorhodospiraceae > Thioalkalivibrio > Thioalkalivibrio halophilus. The sequence goes on from NZ_MUZR01000014.1 coordinate 70,788, forward strand.
CCGCGCGCGGTCAGCATGATCACCGGGATGTCCTTGGTGACGGGGCTGGCCTTGAGTTCTCGGGCCCAGTCGAGCCCGCTGATGTCCGGCAGCATCCAGTCCAGCAGGACCAGATCGGGCGGCTCCTGGAGCAGGTCGGTGCGCGCGCTGCGGACGTCGCCTGCCTCGCGCAGATCGTAGCCGGCCCGATTGAGGGGCAGGCGGAGCATCTCGCGGATGGCGAGGTCATCCTCCACAAGCAGGATCGAAACAGCCATGTCGGCCTCCGGTTGCGTGATGACCGCATTGCATAACAGGCGTGTTACAGACGTGTGAACACGGCATCATGCGACGGGAATCCTGTTCGCCGTCATTGGCGTCCGTCGTCGCCGTGACTGGCGGTGATGCGCGCGCGCATGCGGCGCTGGGCAAACCATACTCCGCCAACCACCACCGGCACCGTGGCGCCGATGGCGATGTTGACCGGGATCGGCAGGGTGCCGGCATCGTCCATCCCGCGCAGGAAATAGGCCAGCAGGCTGGTCAGATAATAGGAGATCACCACCACCGAAAGCCCTTCGACGGTCTCCTGCAGGCGCAGCTGCAGATGGGCGCGCCGGTTCATGGAGCGCAGCAGGTCCCGGTTCTGGTTTTCCACGGCGACGTCCACGCGGGTCCGCAGCATGGAGGTGGTGCGGTGAATCCGGGTCGCGAGGTTGTTGAGCCTTTCGTCCTGCGAGCGGCAGGTGCGCATGGCCGGGTCAAGGCGGCGGCCGAGGTATTCGCACAGGGTCTGCAGGCCCGGGATACGCACCGGGCGCAGTTCCTCGGCGCGCTTGTCCACCATGGAGGCGTAGGCGCGTGCGGCGTGGAAGCGGGTCGCCGTGTGGCTGCCCATGCGCTCGACATCGGCGGCCAGGTCGGACAGCGCGGCCAGCAGCCGCTGTTCGCGGTCCGTGCCGTGGAAATATTCGGAGATCCCGGCCATTTCGTCGTTGATGTCGTTGAGGCGGCCTTCCAGTTCGTTGAGCTCGGGCATCAGTTCGCGTGCCAGCGGCAGTGCCAGCAGGGCCATCAGGCGATAGGTCTCCAGTTCGAGGACGCGCTGCACCAGGCGCCCGGCCTGACGGCGGGAGAGGTCCACGTCGCGTACCAGGAAGCGCTCAAAGCCGTCCTCGCGCACACGAAAATCGCTGAACACCCGACCGTCGCCGCCGGAGACGCCGTTGCCGGCGAACGAGTAGGGGGCGAACAGTTCGCCCAGCTCCTGCATGCTGCGCACCGGAGCCTCGCGCGGCTCCAGCTCCAGGTGGATGGCGGCAATGGTCTCCCCCGGCAGGCCGGTCAGCCAGTCGATGGGCACCCGATGGATGGCGGGATGGGTAAACGGTTCCTGCCGGGGTTCGTTCACAACGAAGAACGCCCAGGTGGAGAATTCGTTGTGGCGTTCCCAGCGCAGGCGGAACTCGCCCAGGTCCACGGCTACGAAGTTCTCGCCGTTCAGCGGGGGCTCGATTCCGTGCCGCCGGCACAGATCGGCGACACATTCACGTTCCCGGTCGATGGCTTCGCGCGGGCTCAGCAGGGTCAGCCAGGAGACCCGTGCCGGCGGATCCAGGGGCTCGTAGAAACGGGTATGGATCTCTTCCTGGATGGACTCGCGCAGGGGGTGGTTGCCGGGCAGCAGCGGGTTGGTTTGCATGTCAGTAGTCGGGTGATCGTTCGGAGTCGGAGTCGGAGTCGGAGTCGGGATCGGGTCGGGGTGGACGTTCAGGCACCGCGTCCCCGTCGGCGCGGCCGCAGACTGTGCCACAGGACCACCGCCATATCGCGCGCGCCCAGGCGGGGGCGGGCGAAGGCATCGTTCTCCTGGCGCAGGCGCCAGAGCACGCGCGCGCCGCCATTGACGATGGCACGGATCTCGAGACCGAGCCGCCCGCCCAGGGTTCCGCCCAGCGGCGCGCCGGCGCGCAGCAGGCGGTCGGCGCGGGCGTACTGGAACTGCATCAGGTTCTGCAGGGGCAGGGTGTTGAGCCGCTCGCGCAGCATCACCTCGGTCACGCCGTAGCGGGCCATCTCGTCCTGCGGGAGATAGATGCGGTCGTTCTCGCTGATGTCCTGGTGCAGATCCTGGTAGAAGTTGATCAGCTGCAGGGCGGTGCAGATGGCATCCGACTGGCCCAGCATGGCGTCATCGGGTTCGCCCTGCAGGTGCAGGATCAGCCGGCCGACCGGGTTGGCCGAACGTCGGCAGTACTCCATGACCTCGCCGATGTCCGCATAGCGGGTCTTTTCCAGGTCCTGGATGAATGCGTCCGCGAGGTCGACGAAGGGTTCAACGGGCAGGTTGAAGCGCCTCTTCGCGTCCGCGAGCGCGATCCATTCGGGGGTGCTCTCCGCGGCCGGGTCGTCCAGCGCGCGGACGTGTTCCTGCATCGCCTGCAGCTCGGTCCGGCGGGCCTCGACCGGGCGCGAGTCCTCGTCGGCGAGGTCGTCAGCGTCGCGCGCGTAGCAGTAGATCGCGGCCACCGGGTCGCGTATTGGGCGCGGCAGCAGGCGCGAGGCGACGGGGAAGTTCTCGTAGTGCGACCGGGCACGCAGGCGGCAATGCCGATAGGCAGCGGCGATGTCGGGGCGGGCCATGTCAGCTCCAGTCGGGGGTCTTGGTGCACCCATTATGCCGGTTTTGTCCTGTGTGGGAGGCCGGCCCTCCGGCCGATGGGACGGGCGGGGCCTGTCACTCAGCCGGCGGCGCGGGTGAACGTCTCGCGCCAGCCCCAGAAGTCGCCGGGATGGTCCAGGACACCGTCGGCACCCCAGCCGTCGGTGTTCTGACCGGCGTCAATGTAGCCCCAGGCGGCGATCAGCGTGCTCATGCCGGCGGCACGGCCGGCAGCGATGTCGCGTTCTGCATCGCCCCAGTAGCAGTGGTGTGCGGGCTCGAGCCCGGTCTGGCGGGCGGCCAGCCACATGGGGTCGGGGTCCGGCTTGCGCCGATTGAGGCTGTCGCCGGAGACGATCGCGCTCATGCGCGGGGCGAGGCCCAGGGCCTCCAGCAGCGGTTCGGTCAGCCACGCGGGCTTGTTGGTGACCACGCCCCAGCGCCAGCCGCGCGCCTCGATCTCGTTCAGCAGGGCGTCCATGCCCGGGAACAGCGCGGTGGCGATGCACAGGTCGCGCGCGTAGATCTCGAGGTAACGCTTTTTCAGGGCCTCGGTTTGCTCGTCCGGCGCGTCGGGGAAGGCCAGGGTGACCAGGGCGTGCGAGCCGTGCGAGACATGGTTGCGCACGGCATCGAAGGGCAGGGGCGCGCGGTCGTTCTCGGCCAGCAGCCGGTTGAGAGCGGCATGCATGTCGGGTGCGGTGTCGAGGAGGGTCCCGTCCAGATCGAACAGGACCGCGCCCGGTTCGTGGCTCATGCGCGTGCGGCCATCAGGTAGTTGACGTCGGTGTTCGGGGTCAGGCGGTAGCGCCCGGACAGCGGCGACCAGGTGAGCCCGGTCAGGTCGGCCACCTCCACGTGATGCCGGCGCAGCTGCGCGGCCAGCTCCGAGGGGCGGATGAAACGGCCGTACTCGTGGGTGCCAGCCGGCAGCAGGCGCATCACGTATTCGGCGCCCACGATGGCCTCGGCAAACGCGCGCGGGGTGCGGTTGATGGTGGAGAGGAAGATCCAGCCGCCGGGCCGGACCAGTCGGCACAGGGCGTCGATCACGTTCTCCGGGTCCGGCACGTGTTCCAGCATTTCCAGGCAGGTGACCACGTCGTATTCGCCGGGGTGCTTTTCCGCGTGCTCCTCGGCCGTTACGTGCAGATAACGCACGGAAACACCGCTGTCGTGGGCGTGCTCGCGCGCGACTTCCAGGTGTTCGGCACCGGCATCGAGTCCGGTGACCTCGGCCCCGCGCACGGCCATTGCCTCGGACAGGATCCCGGCGCCGCAGCCGACGTCCAGCACCTTCTTGCCGACGAGATCGGCGTGGCCGTCGATCCATTCCAGGCGCAGCGGGTTGATTGCGTGCAGGGTGGCGAAGGCCCCGTTGGGGTCCCACCATTCGTGCGCGCGATCCGTGAATTTGTGGATCTCGGCCTGATCGACGTTGGAATGGATCTGGGTCATGGGCGGTTCAGCTCTCGCAGGCTTGCAGGGTCTCGGCCACGCGGCCCTGCCACCGGACGGCGCTGGCGTGGATGGCCTCAAGGTCAAGCGTAAGCAGTTCGCGGTCGGCGAGCAACGCCCGGCCGTCCACCCATACGTCGCGCACGGCCTCGCGGGTGGCGGCATAGACGATGCGTGCGTGCGGATCGTGTTCGGGCTGCAGCTCCGGGGAGGTCAGGTCGAGGCTGATCAGATCGGCCCGCTTGCCCGCTTCCAGTGAACCGATCTCGTGGTCCAGCCCCAGGGCGCGCGCGCTGCCCAGGGTTGCCATCTCCAGCACGCGCTCGGCCGGCAGCGCGGCTGCATCGCCACTCACGCCCTTGGCCAGCAGGGCCGCCGTGCGCATCTCGCCGATCATGTCGAGGTCGTTGTTGGAGGCGGTCCCGTCGGTGCCCAGCGCGAGGTTGATCCCGGCCTGGTCCAGGCGGGCCACGGGGCAGAAGCCGGACGCCAGTTTGAGGTTCGATTCGGGGCAGTGCGTGATCGACACCGGCCGGTTCTCCAGCAGGGCCAGGTCTTCGTCGCTGACCTGGGTCATGTGGACGGCCATGAACGGCTGGTCCAGCAGGCCCAGACGGGCGAGCCGGGCCAGCGGGCGTTCACCGCCGTTGCTCACCGCCTCTTCCACCTCGCCGGCGGTCTCGTGCACGTGGGTGTGCACCGGCACGCCCAGCTCGCGGGCGCGCTCGCCCACCCGCTGCATGCTCTCGTCACCGACGGTGTAAGGCGCGTGAGGAGCGACGGTGAAACGGATGCGGGGGTGATCACCCCAGGTCTCCACCACCTCGCGGCCGCGCTGGAAGTATTCGTCCGGGGTCTGCGCCCAGGGGGTGGGAAAGTCGAACACCGTCAGGCCCATCACCCCGCGGATGCCGCTGGCATCGACCGCGGCGGCGGCGTCCCCCACGAACAGATACATGTCGGAGAAGCAGGTGGTGCCGCCACGCAGCATCTCCGCGGCAGCCAGCCGGGTGCCGTCGTTGACGAACTCCGGCGACAGCAGCCGGCCCTCCACCGGCCATACGTAGCGCTTCAGCCACTCCATCAGCGGCTGGTCGCTGCCGATGCCGCGCAACAGGGTCATGCCGGCATGGGTGTGGGCGTTCACCAGCCCCGGCATCAGGGCGTGCCCCTCGCGATGTTCGTGGCGGGCCTCGGGATGCTCGGCGAGGGCCTGCTCGCGTGGCTTGACGGCCAGGATCGCACCGTCGCGAACGACTACCGCATGGTCTTCCAGGACGGCCCCCCGTGGAACCACGGGCAGCACCCAGGAGGCGCTCAGGATCAGCGTGGCTGCTTCGGACATCGGAACTCCGCGATGACGGTTTGAAAATCGGGTTTCGGAATCCGCGCATGGTAAGGAAACGTGGACCAATGTACACGTTCGCGGCCCGGCCGACGGACCGCGGCGATACTCGGAAAGGATGGGGCCGGAACTGTGGAATATGCCCGCACCGAGCTGTATCCTTGCGGCCTTCAGAGATCGCCAAACCGGGTGCAGTTGCCAATGATCGCAGCAGGAAGCTGGAAAACCGCGGTGCCTCTCGTGGTCGCCGTCGCCCTGTCGGGCTGCGGGTTCGCGCCGGGTGGTTTCATTCAGGAGCGCGCCGAGAGCGAACCACTGCACGACAAGGTGGAAGTGAAGCCGATCACCCGGGGTCTGGTTCGTCAGGAGGCCGAGGATCCCGTCCAGCCGGATCTGGAACAGGCACGCGAGGAGCTCGAGGCGGATGACACGCGGTACGACTACCGGATCGGTCGCGGCGACGTGCTCAGCATCATCGTTTATGACCATCCCGAACTGACGATCCCGGCCGGTTCGGAACGCTCGGCGGCCGAATCCGGCAATACGGTGCATTCCGACGGGACCATCTTCTATCCGTTCGTCGGACGGGTGGAGGTCGAGGGCCGAACGGTCGCCGAAGTGCGGGACATCCTTGCGGAAGAGCTCGCCGCGGTCATCAATGATCCGCAGGTAGAAGTGCTGGTGGCGGATTACCGCTCGCAGCAGGTGCACGTGACCGGCGAGGTGCGCGAACCGGGGCGCCAGCCGGTGACCAACGTTCCGTTGACGGTGCTGGACGCGATCAATGATGCCGGTGGGCTGACCGAGGAGGCGAACTGGCACAACGTACGTCTGACACGCGATGGTGAAGAAGTGCCGCTGTCGATGTACGCGATGCTGAGCGAGGGCGATCTGTCCGAGAACCGCGTGCTCCGGGATGGCGACGTGCTGCACGTGCCGGACACGACCGACCAGAAGGCGTATGTGCTGGGCGAGGTGGGCGAACCGCGCAGTATCCCGATGGGACGCGGACGGATCTCGCTGACCGACGCACTTACCGATTCCGGTGGCTTCAACGAGGCGACGGCGGATGCCAGCGGCATCTTTGTGGTCCGTCAGGCGCCGCCGGACAGTGACCTGCTGGCGACGGTTTACCAGCTGGACGCCCGGGATGCCACGGCGCTGGTGCTGGGGACCGAGTTCGAGCTCGAACCCATGGATATCGTCTATGTGACGACGACTCCCCTGGGGCGCTGGAACCGTGTGATCAATCAGTTGCTGCCGACTGTTAACGCTGTTTATCGTGCCTCCCAGGCCACGCGCGACGTGCGCGAGCTGCGCGACGACTTCTGAGCGGGCAGGGTGGAACGGATGTTTGAACGGATCCTCGTGGTATGTACGGGCAACATCTGTCGCAGTCCGGTGGCCGAGGCGATGCTGCGCCGGCATGCCCCGGAGCGCAGCATTGGCTCGGCCGGTCTGGGCGCGCTGGTCGGCGAGGGTGTCGCGCCGCAGGCGCGGGCACTGGCGGAGGCCGATGGCCTGGACGTGTCCGGTCACGAGGCCCGGCAAGTGACCACCGGCATGCTCGAGCAATCGGATCTGGTGCTGGTGATGAGCGACGGGCAGCGCCAGGCGATCGGCCGCAACCACCCCCGTGCCCTGGGCAAGACCATGCGTTTCGGCCACTGGCTGGATGACGGTCGCGGGCGCGATATTCCCGATCCCTATGGCAAGAGCGACGAGGCATTTCGGCAAGTGCACGCGCTGCTGACCGAAGCCGCACAGAGCTGGGCGGAGCGACTGGGCTGATCTCCCGGCCGCGCCACGACAGGAACAGGTAACCCATGACGCAGACCCCCGCTTCCCCGCCGCCGGCGGATGACGAGATCGACCTTGGCCGGCTGCTCGGACTGCTGCTCGATCACAAGTGGTGGATCGTCGGCATCACCTTCCTGTTCATGCTGGGCGGAGGGGCGTATGCGACCCTCTCGACGCCGGTCTACCAGGCGGATGCGCTGGTCCAGGTGGAGGATACCGGCGGTGTCAGTGCACCACTGAACGACATGCGCGAGATGCTGGGGCGCGAGCCGCGTGCATCGGCGGAACTGGAGATTCTGCGTTCGCGCATGGTGCTGGGTCAGGCGGTGGATCGCGAGCGCCTGGACCTGATCGTGCGTCCGGTGCGCCTGCCGGTCATCGGAGATTTTCTGGTCCGCCGGGACTGGGACCGGAGCCGGGCCGCCGTGTTGGGCGGCGTCGCCGAGCGCTATGCGTGGTCCGGAGAATCGCTGACGGTGGGCGATCTGCGGGTCACGCCCGCGATGGAAGGGGAAACCCTGACACTGCAGGTCACCGGCGAGGATCAGTTCCGCCTGGCCCACGACGATCGGGTCCTGGGAGAAGGCCGGACCGGGGAGGATGCGAGCTTCCTCGACGGGCAGGTCATCCTGTTTGTGGAGGACATCTCGGCCGGGGCCGGGGCCCGCTTCGAACTCCAGCGCCGCGCTCGGCTGGCCGCGATACGCGATCTGCGCAACCGTTTCCAGGCCACGGAACAGGGCAATGAGAGCGGTGTCTTCAGCCTGACGTTCACCCACACCGATTCGGAACAGGCTCGGCGCGCCCTGAACGCGATCAGTGACATCTATCGCCGCCAGAACGTCGAACGTCAGGCCGCGGAGGCGGAACAGAGCCTGGAGTTCCTGGAAGAGCAGGTGCCCCAGGTACGGGCACGGCTGCGGGAAGCGGAAGACGCCCTGAACGAGTATCAGGTGGAGCAGGAAAGCGTCGACATGTCGATGGAGACGCAGGCGGTCCTCGACCGGCTGGTTGACCTGGAGCGCCAGATCACCGAGCTGGAATTCGAGGAGGCGGAGATCTCCCGTCGGTACACGCAGAACCATCCGACCTACGTCACCCTGCTGGAAAAACGCGAGCAACTGGAGAACGAGCGCCGGGAGCTGCAGCAGGAGATCGGGGGTCTGCCGGAGACCCAGCAACAGGTACTCCGGCTGCAGCGTGATGTCGAAGTGAACCAGGAAGTCTATGTCCAGCTGCTCAACCGCATGCAGGAGATGGACATCACGCGAGCCAGCACGGTGGGGAATGTCCGCATCCTGGACGATGCCGCAGTTCTGCCGTCACCGGTGGAGCCACAGCGCGGGCTGATCGTGGCGCTGGCAACGGTCCTCGGCGGCATGCTTTCGGTGGCGCTGGTGCTGCTGCGCGGGATGCTCAACCGGGGCGTTGAATCACAGGAGCAGATCGAGGAACTGGATCTACCGGTCTATGCGACCGTACCGCTGTCGGACGTGCAGCAGAAACTCGTCAAGCGGCTGCGGCGGCGGCGTGATCTGAAAAGCGGGCGTCGACGCGGGGCCACCGGGGAAGAAGGGGTCGTGACGGGGGTGCTGGCCTCGTATTCCCCGACGGACGGGGCCATCGAGGCGCTGCGTGGTCTGCGCAGCAGCCTGCATTTCGCGATGCTCGAGGCGGCGGACAATCGGCTGGTGATCACCGGTCCCAGCCCGGGTGTCGGCAAGAGTTTCATCTCGGTGAACCTGGCGGCGGTGTGTGCCCAGGCGGGCCAGAAGGTCCTGGTGGTCGACGCCGACATGCGCAAGGGGCACGTTCATCATGCGTTCGGCGAGGCCAGTGCGGGCGGTCTCTCCGATCTGCTGTCGGAGAAGCTGACGCCCGGGGAGGCCATCCGCCATACCGATATCGAGGGCCTCGATTACATGGCCCGGGGCTCGGCGCCCCCGAATCCCGCCGAGCTGCTGATGAACGAGCGTTTTACCCGGTTCCTCGATCAGGCGAGCGAGCAGTACGACCTGGTGCTGATCGATACGCCGCCGATCCTGGCGGTGACGGACGCCTCCGTGGTCGCGCGCCACTGCTCGACCACCCTGATGGTGGTGCGCTTCCAGCTCAACCCGCCGCGCGAGATCGAGGCGGCGCGGCGTCGTCTGGAGAGTGCGGGCGTGGAGACGCGGGGTGCGATCCTGAATTCCATGGAAGCCACCGCCAGTGCCAGTTACGGTTACGGCTACTACCACTACTCGTACAAGTAGCGGAACTCCCGGTTCACCCGGCGGGACGGTATTCGGGAACGATTTCCCGCAGACGTGCGCGGGTCGCCGCGGCATCCATCGCCTGGTCGGCGCGTTCCAGAGCCGCCAGCGCCTCGCTGAGGGCATCCGCCGGTGCCCGGTCTTCGCGGGCCTGCATGATGCGGGGGTGGCGCGTGCTCTCCACGTTGTCGCCAATGAGCAGTTCTTCGTAGAGCTTTTCGCCCGGGCGCAGCCCGGTGAACTGGATCGCCACGCCGTCGGGCGGGTCGCCGTTGTCGTCCCGGACCTGGCGGCCGTGCAGGCGGATCATGCGTCGGGCGAGATCCTGGATTCGTACGGGCTCGCCCATGTCGAGGACAAAGACCTCACCGCCGCCGGCCATGGTGCCGGCCTGGATCACCAGCTCGGCGGCCTCCGGGATGGACATGAAGTAGCGCGTGATCTCGGGGTGGGTCACCGTGACGGGGCCGCCTTCCCGGATCTGGCGATGAAACAGGGGCACGACGGAACCGGATGATCCGAGGACGTTGCCAAAGCGCACCATGGAAAACACGGTAGCCGGGGTGCCGGCTGCCCGGTCCTGCAGGATCATTTCCGCCAGCCGCTTGCTCGCGCCCATGACGTTGGTGGGGCGCACGGCCTTGTCGGTACTGATGAGGATGAATCGTTCCACGCCGGCCGCGATCGCGGCGTCGGCCAGCACCCGCGTTCCGAGGACATTGTTGCGCACTCCCTCGACGGCATTCTCCTCGACGATGGGTACGTGCTTGTAGGCGGCCGCATGGTAAAGGGTCTGGATCCGGTGGCGGGCGAGGACGGATTCCACCCGCCGGGGCAGGGTGACCGACCCCAGAACGGCATGGATCGGGCAGTCCAGGCCGAGCTCGGCACGCAGTGCCTGCATTTCGTGTTCGATACGGTAGAGCGCGAATTCGTTGCGTTCGAACAGGACGAGTTCGGCCGGTCCCTGGCGGAGGATGCGCCGGCACAGCTCCGAGCCGATGGAGCCGCCGGCACCGGTGACCATTACGCGGCGATCCACAATGCTGCATTGCAGCAGGTCCGGCTGAGGCGGCACCGGGTCGCGTCCCAGGAGATCCGCCACGTCGATATCTTCGAGCTGGTCCAGGCGCGCCTGGCCGGAGACGACGGCCTCCATGGAGGGTACCGACTGCACATGCAGGGGATAGGGCTCGAGGCGCTCCAGGATGGCCTTGCGCGCCGAGCGCGAGGCCGAAGGAACGGCCAGCAGGATGCGCCGGATGCCGTACTGGTGCATCAGCGTCCCGATCATCTGCGGGGGGTGGACCCGAATGCCGTTGATCGCCTGCCCCTGCAGGGCCGGGTTGTCGTCGATGAAGGCGACGATGCGGAACTGCCCGGTGGTGCCGAGGCCGGCCGCGAGCTGCATCCCGGCGGCACCGGCGCCATAGACCAGTACGGGTTCCGCGTGGCGGCGCAGTTCGTTCACGTTCTGGTACCAGCTGCGCACGAGAAAACGGCTGCCGCCCACGTAGATGAAGGCCAGGAGGGCGAAGGCCACCGGGACGAGGCGAGGGAAGTCGTCCAGCCGGCCAATCGCCGCGGCCGCCCACAGGAATCCGGCGAGCAGGACGACCCCGGTGGCCACGGACCATACCGCGCGGATTCCCATGAAACGAACCACGGCACGGTAGAGGCCCAGCCGGGCGAAGATGAACACACCGACCACCGGCAGCAGGGGAAACAGCCACCAGGCATTGATCAGGGCTTCGGGCAGGGGTTCGGCCAGCCGGAGGGCGAAGGCCGTCCACAGGGCGAGCGGAAGCATGGCCACATCGGCCGCGACCATCAGCCAGCGCTTGGTTCGGCGCGGCAGGTTGATGAGGGAGCCCAGCCAGCGGGTGCGGTGGTCGCCCGTTTGATCCTTGGGGTTGCCCATTCTTCCCTGGTCCCGGCGCGGAGTGCGCGCCATACGCGGAGCCGATGTAAAAAAAGGGCCGCGAGGGCCCTTTCTTGCCGAGTTCCGGCGTTGCCCGCTGCGGGCGCCGGAATACCCCCTGAAATCTGGCGGAGAGGGAGGGATTACTCGCCACGCTGTGGCTCGCCCTCCGGGCCATCGCCTGCGACGATGTTCGGGTGCCGCGGTGCGGCACCCGTCGAACCCGGCTTGTCCGATTCCTCGGGTTCGAATCCCTCATCCGACCGGGATTTACATGGAATCAGGGGCCCGGTTGCCCCCTGATTCTGAAATCTGGCGGAGAGGGAGGGATTCGAACCCTCGATACGGGGTTACCGTATACACACTTTCCAGGCGTGCGCCTTCGACCGCTCGGCCACCTCTCCGTAAGCTGCGAAAGGTTAAACGACATCGGCGCCGTGTGCAATGGACGAGATCGCGCGTTCCCGAGTGGCGGGCCTCGGGGGATGCCGGCATTACTCGTTGATCTGCATCACGAACTCGCTTTCTCCTGACGCTACACTTGAACTGTCCGCTTTCTGCGGTGGTGGTCGCCGGCAGGCTCTCTGCCCCGAGCCGGGCACCGTCAAGTGGTGTATGTCGCGTGTTGGCCCCTTCAGGACGAAGGGGCCTTTTTTGTTATCCCCTTAGCGTGTGGGCGTTTTGCGACGCAGCCGCCGTTCCGCGTCACGCTGTAGCAATGGCCTCTGTCGGGACGGAATAACCGATGTCGGGCCGACGTCTTTTCGTTCACCAGGGCGTCTGTCGGCGCGATCCGGCAGACGGCTTTCTTCATTCAGGTCCTAACATTCAGGAGTGGTATATGAACCTCACGCGGAGGGAATTCCTCGAAGTCATGGTGGCCGCCAGCGCGGCCGGTCTCGCCACCAATGCCTGGGCGGGCGAGAGCATCGACTGGCAGCGCGCGCCGTCGGATTTCTACGACATTTCTCCGTTCGGGAACGTGTCTCTGCTGCATTACACCGACTGCCATGCGCAGCTGCGCCCGGTCTATTTCCGTGAGCCGGACGTGAACATTGGCGTGGGGGACATGCAGGGCAAGCCGCCGGTGCTGGCCGGCGAGGCGCTGCTCGACCACTTCGGGGTCGAAAAGGGCACGCCCGAGGCCCATGCGCTGACCTTCCTCGATTTCGCCGAGGCGGCCGAGAAGTACGGTCGGGTCGGCGGCTTCTCGCATCTGTCGACCCTGGTGAAGCGCCTGCGTGCGGACCGGCCGAACTCCCTCCTGCTGGACGGTGGCGACACCTGGCAGGGTTCGGCGACCTCGCTGTGGACCGGCGGGCAGGACATGGTCGACGCGCAGAAGCTCCTGGGCGTGGACGTGATGACCGGTCACTGGGAGTTCACCTTCGGTGACGAGCGCGTCAAGGAAGTCATCGAGAACGACTTCAAGCCCAACGGCATCGACTTCGTCGCGCAGAACGTCGAGGACCGCGACTGGGGTGACCGGATCTTCGAGCCCTACACCATCCGCGAGATGAACGGCGTCCCGGTGGCCGTGATCGGACAGGCCTTCCCGTACACCTCGGTGGCCAATCCGGATTACATGTTCCCGGAATGGTCGTTCGGCATCCGTGACGACAAGATGCAGCAGATGATCGACGAGGTGCGTCAGAAGGGCGCGAAGGTCGTGGCGATCCTGTCGCACAACGGCATGGTGACGGACATCGAAATGGCCCGCCGGCTGCGCGACGTCGACGTGATCATGGGCGGCCACACCCACGACGCGATCCCGGGTGCGCTGGAGATCGAGAACGCCGCGGGCGAGCGCACGCTGGTGACCAACGCCGGTTCCAACGGCAAGTTCCTGGGCGTGCTGGATCTGGATGTGAACGACAGCGGCATCAAGGACTACCGCTTCAAGATGCTGCCGGTGTTCGCCAACATCCTGGACGCGGATCCGGAGATGGAGGCGCACATCGAAGAGGTGCGCAAGCCGTTCGAGGACCAGCTGCGGGAAGAACTGGCGGTGACCGACGATGTCCTCTACCGCCGCGGCAACTTCAACGGTACCTTCGACGAGGTCATCGTGCAGGCGATGATGGAGGAGATGGACGCCGAAGTCGCGCTGTCGCCGGGTTTCCGCTGGGGCGTGAGCGTGCTGCCGGGCCAGCCGATCACTTTCGAAGAGCTGATGACCCAGACCGCGACGACGTACTCCGAGACCACGCGCAACGAGATGACCGGTGCGGATCTCAAGCACGCGATGGAAGACGTGGCCAACTCGATCTTCAACGAAGATCCGTATCGTCATCGCGGCGGCGACATGGTGCGCACCGGTGGTATCCGCTACACCATCGACCCGCACAAGCCGATGGGCGAGCGCATCACCGACATGGAGATCAACGGCGAACCCATGGATCCGGAACGGCGCTATGTAGTGGCGGGCTGGGCCGACGTGCATCAGCGGCATGACACGCCCCCGGTCTGGGAAGTGGTGGGTAACTGGCTGCGCAACCAGGATACGGTCAACGTGGGCGAGCCCTACCTGCCGAAGCTGAAGAACGTGGAGGGCGATCCCGGCCTGGCTCGCTAAGGCCGCCAGTTGCTCCGGATCCTTGTGATCCGGAGCCGGATCGTGAAGGGCCGTCCCGCGAGGGGCGGCCCTTTTTGTTGCCCCCGAGAGGCCCCGAGTGAAGGAGGGATCCCGGAAAGGCTCCCGGGGTGGTTTCTCGGGGTACCCTTGATGGGAGCGTGCTTGCACGCGAACAACGCGGGGTGTTGATTGGCGCCGCGATTCGCGGCCGGGGCCGCTCCACAGGGCGCCGCAGGCGCGCGGAATTACTTGGGGAGGATCATGGAAGAACTGCTTTTTTATTGCCGGGCAGGATTCGAAAAGGACCTGGCCGGCGAGCTGGCCGCGGAAGCCGCGCGCGAAGGCCTGGCCGTCTATCCACGGTTCGTTGAAGGGACGGCCTTCGTCCGCTTGTTATCGGCCGATGGCGATCCGGCACCGCTGCGCGACGCGTTTTCCCTGGAAGAGCGGATCTTCGCGCGCCAGCGCCTCCCCGCGCTGCATCCGCTGGAGGGCCTGTCACGCGAAGATCGGGTGAGCCCGGTCGTGGAACGGATCCGCGCGAGCGGCTGGGCGTTTGAGGCCATCTGGCACGAGACGCCGGATACCAACAAGGGCAAGGAGCTGCACCGCCTCGGAAAGGCACTGGAGCGCCCGCTGGCCTCGGCGTTGCGCAAGGCCGGCGCACTGCGCGGGCAGGGTGAGGCGCAGGGTTGTCGGCTGCATTGTTTCTGGACGGCCGGGGACCGTGTGCAGCTGGGTCTGGCCGCGCCGGAGAGCAGCAGCGACCGTCCGGGGGGCATCCTGCGGCTGAAGGCCCCGCGCGCGGCGCCCAGCCGTTCCGCGTTGAAACTCGAGGAAGCCTGGCACCAGTTCCTGACACCCGAGGAGCGCGAACAGCGACTGGCGGAGGGCATGACGGCGGTGGATCTGGGGGCGGCGCCGGGGGGCTGGACCTGGCAGCTGGTGCGGCACGGCCTGCATGTCCAGGCCGTGGACAACGGTCCGATGGATGCCGACCTGATGGCCGGGGGACAGGTGGAGCATATCCGCGAGGATGCGTTCACCTGGATGCCCCCGCGTCCGGTGCACTGGCTGGTGTGCGACATCGTGGACCGGCCCGGGCGCGTCGCCGACCGTATCGGCGACTGGCTGGAGGCGGGGTGGGCCCGGGAAGCCATCTTCAACCTCAAGCTCCCGATGAAGAAACGCTTCGAGACGGTGCGGGACTGCCTGGACCGGCTGGAACAGCGCCTGGGCGCGCAAACCGTTCGGCTGCGGGCGCGCCAGCTGTATCACGATCGCGAGGAAATCACCGTGCATGCCCGTCCGGCGCGCGGCGCGGCCGACTGATGGAGACCGGGCTATTCGCCCTGGACGGTCACCGTGAGCCGCCGGTCGTGTCCGGCGTAACGGTGCTCCCAGAGGAAGATCCCCTGCCAGGTACCCAGAGCGGGGCGGCCGCGGGTCACCGGGAGAGTGAGGTCATTGTGGGTGAGCATGGCGCGGGCATGGGCGGCCATGTCGTCGTCGCCTTCCATGTCGTGGCGGTAGGCGGGGTCGCCGTCGGGCGCCAGCCGGGCCAGTATCGTCTCCAGATCGCGCCGGACGTCCGGGTCGGCGTTCTCGGTGATCAGCAGCGACGCACTGGTGTGGTGCTGGAAGACGTGGCAGGTGCCGGTGGTGATGCCGGAATCGCCGATGATTCGGGCAACCTCGCGGGTGATGTCCAGGCTCTGGCGCCCGCGGGTGTGGAAGGTGAGTGGCTGCTGGTACACGGGCATCCCGATCTCCTTGCAAGGGTTACCTGGGCGGGGGTGGGGTGTTTATACCGCATGCGGGACCATGATCCTACCGGGACGGCGCAACGCTCGGGTGCTCCCTTCCGTGGAAGACCGGAAGCCGGGCATGATCGGCAAGGGGATGCCGAGGGAACCGGCAGAAACCATTATTGGTCAATGGGAACAGGGTTTAATCCAGCAACTGACAAGGAAGCATGACATGGACTCAGTGACACGTGACGCCGACCCATCCACGGTCGCCGGGGAGCTGGAACGGGTCTCCTCCGGCGTTCCCGGCCTGGACCAGGTTCTTGACGGAGGGCTGATCGCCCGCCGCGGCTACCTTCTGCGTGGTGGTCCCGGGCTGGGCAAGACCACCATTGGTCTGAGTTTTCTCCTCGCGGCGGAGGAGGAAGAGCGAACACTTTTCATCGGTTTTCAGGAGCCGGAGGCGGAGCTTCAGGCGAATGCGGCCAGGGTCGGTCTCGATACCCGCCGCATCGAGTTCCTGAGCCTGGCCCCATCCGAGGAATTTTTTACCGGCGCCGAGACCTACGATGTCTTCGCTGCCTCCGATGTCGAGCAGGCCCCGATGATCGATACGGTGGTCGAGGCGGTCGAACGCATCCAGCCGCAACGGGTTTTCATCGACTCGCTGACCCACCTGCGGCTCATGTCCGCCGACCGCTACCAGTTCCGCCAGCAGGTGGTTTCATTGCTGCGGTTTCTCGTCGATCGGGGCGCCACCGCGATGTTTACCTCGGAGTTTTCGGCGGAGAGCCCCGATGACGACCTCCAGTTTCTGGCGGACGGTGTCATCACCCTGGACCCGGGCATCTCCAGCCCCACGGTCGAGGTGTCGAAGCTGCGCGGCTCGCAGACCCGTCGGGGGCCGCACCAGTACCGGGTGGACGAGAATGGCGTGGAGGTGTTTCCGCGCATCCTGCCGCCAATGCGACGGCTGACGAACGGCGCGGGCAGCGTGCAGTTCCGCAGCGGGAATGGCGATGTGGACGAGATGCTCCATGGCGGCCTCGAGAGTGGCACCATCACACTGATCACCGGCCCCAGTGGTGTCGGAAAGTCGACCGTGGCGGCCATGATCGCGGCCGTGGCGGCCCGGGACGGTCATCGCGCCAGCGTGTTCCAGTTCGAGGAGGAGCTGGATGGCTATCTACGGCGGCTGCGGAACCTGGAAATCGATGTGGACGGTCCGCTGGAATCGGAGAACCTGCGGGTGGAACAGATCGAACCGCTGCGATATCTCGCCGAGGAGTTCATGGCAGACCTGCTGCAGCGGATTGAGGAGGAAAACATCGATCTCGTGGTGATCGACAGTGTTACCGGCTTCGACATGGCCCTGAACCCGGACGAGGCCGTCCACCGCCCGCTGCACACGCTCGCCAAGTCGCTGTCGAGGCGCGGCATTACGGTGCTCCTGGTCAACGAGAACCATGCCTTCGGCGAAGATTTCCAGATTTCGTCGCGCGACATCAGCCATCTGGCGGACAACGTGATCTTTTTCCGTTATGTCCATGGGGGCGATACCCTGGAAAAGCTGATCGGGATCCTGAAGAAACGGATGTCCAATTTTGAACGGGTTCAGCGCCGCTTCGAGATCGCTCCGGGTGGTTTCCGGGTCGGGCAGCCGGCCAGTGCGGTACTTCAGGGCGATGGCGGCCGGAAGGACAAGACATGACCGCGGAAACCCCGCTCGGCGTGATCCTGATCGTGTATCAGCCGGGCAATGCACGCGTGCTGGCCCGGGCCGCCGAGGAAGCGGGCATGGCGGCAGCCCGGGCATCCACGGCGGACGAACTGCAGGCACTGCTGAATCAACGGGAAGGCCACTGGGTTGCGCTGGTCGATCCATCGGGCTTCGGCGAGACGGTCTGGCCGATGTGTCAGCGACTGCAGGACCATGGCATCCCGTTCGTCGTCCTTTCCACCAATCGCCATCGTGATGCCGGGAACCGTTCGCTGCAGTACGGGGCGGCCAGTGTGTTGTACAAGCCGGTCGCCAAGGAGGCATTGCTGAATCTGCTCCGGAGCCTGCAGCCGGGGACGGGATCCACCAGGGAGGACGCGGATGACGGACAGGCCTGATCCGGGTGATTCGGGGACGAATGTCCCGCCCCCCGCCGCCTGGCGGCCGGTGGCCTCGCAGGCCTCGGCCACTGACGTCGGGAAGCCCCCCCGCATCCTCTCGCTGATGGACGGACGCGGCAATCGCCAGCAGGTGGAGAATCTGTTGTCGGCGCGTTACCAGGTGGTCCATCCAGACAATATTGAACTGCCGTCAGACGGCTTTGACCTGGCCATCGGCGACGGCCCGGGGCTGGTGCGCTGGCATGATGCGCTGTACGAGGCGAAGAGCGCCCAGCAGCCGGTGTTCCTGCCCGTGATGCTGATGCTCCCGCGTGCCGACCTGCGCAGCCGGGCAGGCCGCCTGCGTTCCATCGTCGACGAGTTTGTCATCAGCCCTGTCGACCGCTCCGAATTCCTCGAACGCGTGGAACTCCTGCTGAGTGCCCGCCATCAGGCTCAGACCCGGCACGAGGAGCTCGTGCGCATCGTGAACTATGACCGCGTGACGGGCCTGCCCAACCGCCTGCTATTCCATGAAAGGGTGCGCAGCGAGCTGGAAAGGGCAAGGGGAGAGGGCGTATCGGTTCACGTGGTGGTGATCCACACGCCGTTCACCAGTGTGCTCGAGACTTTCGGTCATCGCGGCCTTGACCGTGCCGCGGTCGCCTGTACCGAACGATTCGGGCATCTGTTGGAGGAAGGGATGGAGCTCGCCCGGCTGGATACCGAGGACTGGGGTGTTCTGGTTGTCGACGATACGTTGCCCATGGACCGGGTGATGCCGCTGTGCAGCCACCTCGGGCAGATGGAGCGTCGGCCGATCCGGATCGCCGGCGAGTCGGTCCACCTCAGGGCCCGCATTGGCATTGCCAGTTACCCCGAAGACGGCAGCGACGCCGAAAGTGTGATCAACGCGGCGATGATGGCCGCGGCACAGGCGGGCGAGGGCGAGCCGGCGTTCTATTCGGAGAACCGGCGCGAGGCCATGCTGCATCATCTGCGCACCGAGGCGGCGCTGCATGATGCACTGGCCGAAGACCAGTTCGAGCTGTGGCTGCAGCCCAAGCTATCGCTCACGGACAACCGGATTGCCGGTGCCGAGGCCCTGATCCGTTGGCGTCTGCCTTCCGGCGAGCTGGTGCCGCCAGGGCGGTTCATCCCGGTCGCCGAATCCAGCGGTTTCATCCGCCGGATCACGCCCTGGGTCCTCGCCACTGCCTTTCGCATCGCCGCGGAGCTGCGCGACGGCCGGGAAGGCAGGTTCGTGCTGGCGGTGAACATCACGCCGGCGGATCTCGCCGATACGGATTTCGTCAATCAGATGCGAGCCCTGTGCGCCGAGCACGGACTGCCACCCGAAGCGATCGAGATCGAACTCACCGAGACCATGCTGTGCGAGACCGGCACCGATACCATCGGGCGCCTGCAGACGCTGCGCGAGGCCGGGTTCCGGGTTGCCATCGACGACTTCGGCACCGGTTATTCCTCGCTCGGCTACCTGCAGCAGTTGCCGGTGGACACCCTCAAGATCGACAAGCAGTTTGTCGACGGCGTACCCGGCGAAGCGGGCAGCGATACGGTGATACGCGCAATCATTCACCTCGCGCATGACTTCGGCCTCAAGACCGTTGCCGAAGGCATCGAGAACGAGGACCAGCTCGCTTACCTGCGGGATGCCGGCGTGGCCCTCGGGCAGGGCTTCCACATCGCCCGACCAATGCCCACCGGCGAGTTCGCCGGATGGCTGGAGCAGTGGAACAGCTGAAGCCCCCGTGAATTCACGGAATAAGCGCAACCCCTGAACCCGTATGGGGTGGCCAGCTGCCGCTTCACGGCCCCATGCCTCGTTTCCCGAACGGAGGGATTGAGGCAGATCATGTCCGAGCCAGTGCATCCGCGTTTCCGCGCCTCCCGGGCTTGTCCGCGCTCGAGAAATGTGAAAGCTTCAACAAGAAAGCATGTTACCGGTATATGCAAGGGGCTGCCGGGCCGGTTCCTGGAAGCACCCGGGAGGGGGAATAATGAAGGGTATCGTTTTCACGGAATTCCTGGAAATGGTGGAGGACGTCTTTTCGCCCGACGTGGCCGACGCCATTATCGAACACGCGAATCTCCCCAGCGGCGGGGTCTACACTGCCGTCGGGACCTACGACCACTCCGAGATGGTGCGGCTGGTGACCGCTCTTTCGCGCGAGACCGGAACGGAAGTGGACGACCTTCTGGAAGTATTCGGGAAATACCTCTTTGGGCGATTCAGGGCACTCTACCCCGACTTTTTCACCGGGGTAGACAGTGCCTTTGGCTTTCTGGAACACGTAGAGGACTACATCCACGTGGAAGTGCGGAAGTTGTATCCCGATGCGGAATTGCCCACATTTGACACCAGACGTCTTGATAGCGAAAGGCTGGTCATGGAGTACTCCTCGGCGCGGCCTTTTGCCCATCTGGCCAATGGACTCATTCACGGATGTCTGGAGTCTTTTGGTGAGACGGCCGAAGTCGACTTTGAGGATCTTTCCCATGGGGAAGATACCCACACGCGGTTCACGCTGCGGCTAGTCGACAATGGATGACGGGAGCACCCTGCAACGCAGGCTGGATCGTGAACGGGCGGCGCGCAAGCAGGCCGAACGTATAGCCGAAGAGAAGACACGAGAGATTTTCGAATCCAATCGTGAACTGCGCAGGCTGAATGAAAACCTGGAGAACGAGGTCGCCAATCGGACGGCCGAACTTCAGGCGGCCCGTGACGAGGCGGTGGAAGCGAATCAGGCCAAGAGTCTCTTTCTGGCCAACATGAGCCATGAGCTGCGTACTCCGCTGAATGCCATTATCGGTTACAGCGAGATCCTGCTGGAGGAGGCGGGGGATGACGGGGCGAACGAGCTCCTTACGGATTTGCACCGGATTCTCTCGGCAGGCAAACATTTGCTCAGCCTCATCAATGACATCCTTGATCTGTCCAAGATCGAAGCCGGAAAGATGGATATTCATCTCGAAAGCTTTGTGGTTGGCGAACAATTGCGTGAGGTGATGGCCACGGTGGAGCCGCTGGCGGAGAAAAACGGTAACCGGCTGGTGCTGGACGTGGATCCGGGCATTGAAGCGATGACCATGCATTCGGATCTGACCAAGTGGCGCCAGGGTGTTTTCAATCTTCTCTCCAATGCCTGCAAATTCACGGAACAAGGGGTGGTCACACTCTCGGTTTTCCATGAGCCGGATTCCTCCGGGGGACAGTTGCGGTTCTCGGTGAACGATACGGGGATCGGCATGACCCCGGATCAGATGAAGCGGCTCTTCCAGGCGTTCTCCCAGGCAGATGCCTCCACTACCCGCAAATTCGGCGGTACAGGGCTGGGACTGGCCATCACGCGGCATTTCTGTCAGATGCTTGGTGGCGAAATCCGTGTGGTCAGTGAATACGGGGAAGGTTCTACGTTCACGATGGAGTTGCCGGTGACAACGCCGTCCGGCGAGACCCCTCCGGAGGTTCGGGGCGGTGAGTCGGCGACCGGCAATGCCACGCACGGGACGACCATACTTGTGGTGGATGACGACCCCTCCGTACGCGATCTTCTGGCCCGGCAGTTGCGCAGCGAGGGGTACTGTGTCGAGGTCGCGACGGACGGCGAACAGGCGCTGCAGAAGGCCAGGGAAATCCGTCCGGTGGCGATCACGCTGGATGTAATGATGCCGCAGATGGACGGCTGGGCGGTGCTGAGCCGGATCAAGCGCGATCGTGTTCTGACCGATATACCTGTGGTGATGGTCACGATCATGGATCAGAAGACCACAGGATTTGCGCTGGGGGCGACGGACTATGTCACCAAGCCAGTGGATCGAAAGCGACTTGCCACCGTGCTCTCGAAATTGACGACGTCCGAGCCGCGTAACCGGATTCTAGTGGTGGAAGACGACGCCGGGACACGGGATGTTCTGCAGCGTACTCTGCAACGGGACGGGTGGATGGTTTCTCTGGCCAGCGATGGAGTCGAAGGCCTGGAGCGCCTTCGGTCCGAGCCGCCAGCTGCAATCCTCCTGGACCTGATGATGCCCCGTATGGATGGTTTCGATTTCCTGGAAGAGATTCGTCGAAACCCCGACTGGAAGGACATCCCGGTTATCGTGGTGACAGCCAAGGAGTTGTCGAATGCCGAGCTTGAACGCCTCCACGGCCGCGTCAGTGAGGTAATCGGGAAAAAGCCTCGCGAGCTGGAAGAGCTCTTTGGGCACATCCGCTCCGTGATCAGCGAACACCAGGCGGCAGACTGAAGACATCCCCGCTCACACGCGAAAGCGGCTCGAGGTCGCACGTGTGGCTTGATCGGCGTTTCCCTGTCTCATCGTGATTGGGCAGGCGCTGAAGCACAAGAAAAAGGCACCCGCAGGTGCCTGATTTTACTGCTTAACTGGTGGAGGCGGCGTCAACGAAAAAGCCGCCATAAACCCCTGTTAACCGTTAACTTTCTTAGGCTGTCTGGGTAAGGTTGCCCCCAATGTTGCCCCCGCAAGGTAGGGGCTGGCGGATGCTGGGCGCAACGTCTGCCCTTACGATCAACGCATCATGCCCGCTGCGTGGCTGGCCGTCTATCCCTCGTCCCCTGACTCGTTCCAAGCCTGGTCAATCAACCGACCCACCACGTTCACTCGGGTAACGTCCTCCCGTTGGGTCAGGGTGTCCTTCGAGACCTGACCGATCGTAGACCTTCTTCCGGGACAGCTCGGGGTTCTCGGTCTGCCAGTCCTTGAGTTTCCGGATTGGGGGCAGAAGCCCGAGGGCTCTTTGAGACCGGTTCGCCAGTCAGGGTGGGCAACCTTTCTTCGATGCTTTAGGCTCCTACTTACACCGTGTGGACAAGGAACGACCATGCTCCAGACTGATGACAAGGATCGTTTCGTGCTGAATATCCCCTCTTCCTCCCACGATTCTCACAACCGTTCCCTGGCTTTCGCGACGCGTGTTGACGCAAGGCCGGAGTTATGGTCAAGTCTGGTGTATGAGTGATCGCTGGTTCAGGCGGCGCTCCGGTCGGTGATGGAGGATTCCTCGTCGTTGGTCGGTTCGGTCTGCTCGATGCCGTCGATGA